>JBGTDX010000081.1:0-125572 GCA_041748075.1 Thermoanaerobaculia bacterium | reverse complement strand
GGCGACGGCACAGGCTCGAGCGAAAGAAATCCCTCGAAGAGTTTCGCGGGCCCCTGTCCTTACACCGTCACCCTGTCGGTAACGCATCCGAGCGGCCAGCGCGAGGCGACGCGGCTGCTCGAGTTTGCGCCCCGCGTCGTCATCACGGAGTTCCCCGAAGCGATCGCAGGATCGGCATCCGGTGGCGACACCACTCTGTATACAGTGCGCAACATCGGCGGCTCGCCGACGACCGTCAATCTCACCAGGCAGGGAACGTTCTTTACACAGACTCCCGAGACCTTCGATCTCGCCCCTGGTGCCTCTCAACGGATCACGATCACGACCCTTCCCGTTTCCCAGGGACGACATGACGGCAGATCTGTCGCCTCCGGTGCAGGAGTGCAGCCGGGAACGTCGGTGGGAGTGATCTTCCTTGCGGAGAATGCCCCCATAGGAGATGTCATCGGCGTCGCCGTGACCAGCCGCGTCGATGTGAGCTCTCCTGTCGGCGCCTCGAGCGTTGACGATATTGCTACATTCACCAACACCGGGTCGGACACGTTGACGGGTGTCGTCAGCTCGGATGTTGCCTGGATGACTCCGTCGCCGGAGGTGATCACGATCGAGCCAGGCCGCGAGGTCGAGGTTCCCTTCACGATCGATCCGACCTTCCGGCCTGACGGTGGTGACGCCGGGACGTTCAACGCCAGGCTTACCCTGGTGTACAGGCTGGGAACTGAACAGTCAGGCAAGAACGGTGGGGAGACGCCTTTCGCCGGCATCGGCTCGAGCTCGACATCGGCGGTGGTCTCGCATACGGCGACCGCGGCGACGCCCGCCGGACAGGTGCCTCCACTCGCCGAGGGCGAGGTGGCCATCTTCCTTCCCGGAGTGGCGCATGTGCAGGGAAGCGTCGGCACCTTCATCTCGGACGTAACTCTGACGAGTCTTCTCAAGTCGGTGAAGCTCGAGGGGCTGCGACTGCACTTTCGGCCCTCCGGATCACCCTTTTTCAGGTCGCTTCCGTCATTCGATCTCTCGCCTGAGTCATCGAGGACCTACGCCGACATCGCGCGGACCATCTTCGAGAACTCGACGGCTGTCGGGTCTCTGCAACTCCGCGGCAACGATGCGCGCTCGGTTGCAGTCAGCGCGAGTGTGTTCAACTCGAGTAACCCCGCCGGAACGTACGGGACGACCATTCCGGCGTTCCGCTCCGACCGCTCCGCCGGGGCGAATGAGAAGATCTTCCTCACCGGCCTCACGAGCTCGGAGACGACGCATACGAACCTCTATCTTCAGGAAGCGACCGGCTTGCCGGCGACGGCCACGATCCAGTTCTTCAACGAGCAGGGGGTGGCACTCGACAGCCGGGAGGAATCGCTCGCTGGATTCGGTCTGCTGCCTCTCAACAGCTCGGTGCCGGCAGGAGGTGTGTCCGCCGTCATCACCACCCAAGGAGATTCCGAGGGCCGCTTACTGGCATACGCGACTCCGGTCGACAGACGAAGCGGCGACACGTGGGCGGTTGCGGACTGGTCGAGGCAGTACGGGTATCAAGCGACCGGCCCCATGCTGATTCCCGTGGCTGGAGCGCTTCGCGGAGCGAATGACACCTATTTCCGTACGGACGTCGCGATCATGAACAGCGGCGAGAGCTCCGGTTCGGGCACGATGCGCTTCCACTCTCGCACCGGATCGGTCATCGAGCGAAATCTCGAGCTCCAGGCCTCGGAGTCCAGGATGATCAACGATGTGCTGGTGAGCATCTTCGGCATCTCCGGAGACGACGCCGGCTACATCACGTTCACTCCTGCGAGCGGGACGTTTGCGATCACCAGCCGGACGTATACGACGGTTGCCGGAGAACCAGCGACGTTCGGGTCGGGAGTGCCGACCCTGGCGCTCGATTCGGGCATCCGTCTGGATGGTGAAACGAGAAGACTGGGCGGAATCAACGATGCAGCTGCGTCGACGGTGTCCGCTCGGAGGCCCAACACGTTCAGGACGAATCTGATTCTGGTCGAGACGGCGGGAGAAGCGGTCACCGTCCGCGCGACACTTCGCTACATTTCGGGCAATCAGAGCACCGCCGCGCAGGCGATCAGATCAGCCAACTTCTCGCTCAGTCCGCGGCAGTTCCTGCAGATCAATCAAATCTCCCACAAGATTCTGGGAGATGACCTTAGAGGGCCTCTCGGCGATCTGAGCAACATGCAGCTCGAGTTCGAGGTGATCGAAGGAAACGGAGCAGTCGTAGTGCTCACCTCGACGCTCGACAACGGAACGGCAGATTCGATTCTGCGCGTGGATTAAAGGGGCAAAAACATTCACATGAGGGTGACCGTAGAACTCTTTCGAGGCGAAGCTGGAACCAGGGAGCTCGGCTCAGTGATTCTGAGGATAGCCGCACCGGACCCAATGAGAGCGGTCAGTCGCCGAACAGGTACCTGGCGACCAGCTGCGAGCGATTGGCGCAATCCGCCTTGTCGAGCAGACGCGCTATGTGTGTCTTGAGCGTCCCGCGCGTGATGGTGAGCGCTTCGCAGATCTCCTCGGACGTACGCCCGGCGATGCAGGCGGCCGCCACTTCTGCTTCTTTCGGGGTGAGCGACCATCGCCTAGCCAGCGCGGCGCGGTCAATCATGAGCTCGGTGGGAAAGGGGCGGAGAATCAGCATCAGCCACCGCCCCTGACCTTTCGGTGAGCGCGTCGAATGGATCACTTCGTACCGCGTCCCGCCGGACAACTGAAGCACCATTGTTTCCTCATCTTCGCCGACCTGTTCCGCGCGAATCGCCAGGATGACCTTCGAGAATGGATGCAACGGACTCCGTTGAATCTGCGATTCGTCCATTCTCTCTTCGACCCAGAGCTGTTTCGCCTCCGTGTTGATCGCACGAAGCCGGCTTTCGTTGTCGACCACGAACACGGGATGGGGAAGACGGGAAACCGCAGACTCGAATGCTTCGTTTTCATCCGCATTTCGCATTGGCTACTCTCCGTCGACAGGGAACAACGATCTGATACATGATATCGGAAATTCCCAGGCAATCGATGGAGCACTCACACACAACGGATTCTCGATCGCGGACCCCCCCGGCGCCGGCGAGGTACCGGATCGACGGCCTCTGCGGCAGCGGCGGTTCAGGAAGAGTCTATCGTGCGTGGGATAGCGAGCTCGGGCGGGCAGTCGCGCTGAAGTTTCTGCATGACGATCGCCCGGAGCATCGCGCCCGCATGCTGCGCGAGTCCCGCGCGCAGGCACGCATCGACCACGCGAACGTCTGCCACATTTTCGATGTGGGGGAGGAAGGCGAGCGGCTCTACATCGCAATGCAGTGGATCGATGGCGAGCAGCTCGGCGTCCTTTCGCCGCTGTTGACGCTCGAGGAAAAAATCGGCGTTCTCCGCGACGTTGCCGACGGGGTTCAAGCGGCGCACGCCGAGGGTGTCATCCATCGTGACCTGAAGCCCGCAAACATCCTCGTTGAGCGCCGGGAAGACGGTTCGCTCCATCCGTACGTAGTCGACTTCGGCCTGGCCCGCTCGATCGAAGATGTCGGGACGACGGCGACGGGCGAGATCATCGGCACACCGCAGTACCTCTCCCCGGAGCAGGCCTGGGGTCTGCCCGCGGACCGCCGCAGCGACGTGTACGCCCTCGGCGCGACTCTGTACGAGCTGCTTTCCGGCGCTCCCCCGTACTCCGGCGCGACTCCGACCGATGTGATCATGCAGATCATCTCCCGGCCGGCGAGACCGCTTCAGAGGGTCGCAAAGTCAGTTCCCCGTGACCTCGCGATCATCGCCGGAACGTGCCTCGAGAAGGAGCCCGAGCGTCGTTACGACTCGGCGCGTGCGTTGCGGGCCGATCTGGCGCGGTGGCTGGCCGGAGAACCGATCACCGCTCGTGCTCCCGGGCTGATGTACCGCGCACATTCGCTGTTGCGGCGTCATCGAGCGCTCGCCGCGGCGATCGTGCTCGCGACGCTCATCACGGGAGCCGTGGGAGGCTATCAGATCTCCAGGCTGCACAAGGAGCGTGCGGTGGCCGAGGTAACCGCCCGGCTCGAAGATCGAGTGCGGTATATAGAGCGCCTTCTCGATCACGATCGAGCGCTTCCTCTTCACGACACGCGTTCCGCGGTGGCTCGAGCGGAGGGCGAGATCGCCACCCTGGCAAGCGGGATACCCCCGCAATTCTCCGCTGCCGTGGCCTATGCGGAAGGGCGAGCGCGCCTTGCGGCAGGCGACGCCGCGCTGGCCCTCGAGTTGCTCGAGCGCAGTTGGAACAGTGGGCTTCGGGAGCCCTCGGTTGCCTACTACTACGCGGCAGCGTCAATTGAAGAATACGCACGAGGTCTTTCCGACGCAGAGCGCATCCCGTCGGAGCAGCTTCGCCGCGCCCGTATCGCCGATCTGCAGAAGCGCTACCGAGCTGCCGTGATCCCTCTGCTCGGAATTGCCCGTGCTTCAATCGAGCACCCGTCGGCTCTGGTCGAGGCTCGTATCGCATTCATCGACGGCGATGACGCACGCACAACCAGTCTCACCGACGCGGTCATTGCCAGGTATCCCTGGAACAACGAAGCGCGGATGCTTCAGGCCGAAGCACATGTCCGTTCGGCCCGGGCATTGCGTCTCGCGGGAAGTGTTGGCGAAGCTACCGGCAGTTTCGAGCGAGCGCGCCGTGTCTACAAACAGGCAGCGATCATCGCGCCGAGTGATCCGCGCATCCTCGACGGACTATGCCAGATCGCCGCCGCTCACATGCAGATCGCCGGACCATTCTCCACCCAGATCCCCGCGGACTTCGACGCGCGGTTTTCGGAAGCTCGGGCGTCCTGCGAGCAGGCTCTCGTCGCCGACCCTGACCTTGTCTCGGCCTGGATCGCCCTGTCGTCCGCGTGGTCACTCCTCGCCTTTCGCAGCGGGAGTTCTACAGACCACGAGAATGCATTGAAAGCGGTTGAAAAAGCTGTCGAGATCGCACCGGATGATCCGGCTGTCCTGGTACAGGCCGGACTGACCCACTGGCGCATGGGCGCAGGCCATGGAACCCGCGCAGAACGGTTGCTTCGACGCGCGGTCGCACTCGATCCCCGATCGCTCGAGGCGCGCCATTCGCTCGGAAGGGCGTTGCTGCAAAGATACGATGAAATGAAGTTGACCGGGAACGATCCTCGACCGGTCCTTGGGGAAGCCGCAGAGCACTATCGCGAGATCGTCCGTGTCGCGCCGGACTACATTGGAGCGTTCAACAACCTCGCGATCGTGCTGTATCACCTGGGAACTGAAGCATCGCTCCGCGGTTCAGACCCTGAGCCGTTCCACCTCGAAGCAGTGACGATCCTGGAATCGTTGATTGCCCGGATCCCCGCGTTGGCCGAGCCCCGATCGGTGTGTGCCTGGAACCTGTATGCGATCGCCGAGCTCCGCTCGTCGAAGGGAGCCGATGTCTCCGGCTCGCTCACCCGAGCGCTGGGGCATCTCGACGAGGCAATCCGGCTGAATTCTGACTTTCCGATCGACTATGGCTGGCGGGCAAGGGTGCGGCTGCTGGAAGCGCGTCTGGCGCCAGACGGCGTCACTCGGTCACGGGTCCTGGCGCTCGCTCGTCAGGACCTCGAGTCGTTTGATGCAGTCGTGCGAGGCTCTTCGGGCTCTGAGCTCATCCGCGAGGAGTGGTACCGCCTGATGGCGATGCATGAACCTCACGACGGTAGAGCCATTCGGTATCTCGATCAGGGGGACGACGAGCTCGAGCGCTTCATCACAAACTATCCGTTGCCGTCTGCTCGAGCATGGTTGATGCGAGGACGGATTCAGCGCATTCGGTGGCGCCGCTCGCTCGACGAGCGCGATCTCATTCGATCCGAAGAATACTTCAAACGCGCACTCGAGTTAGAACCCCTTCTCCGTCGCGAGGTCGAGCGAGCACGCGCGGAGTTGCGGAACGCGGGGGAAGGCAGTTTGCTTGCGCGGTCGACCTCAGAGTGACGCTACGTCTGCACCGGAGTCTCGCCTGCTTTAGCAGTTACCGGTTTTCTTCGCGATCGGTGTTCGCCTCCTCGATCGAGCGGTACTTCCGGACACCTCGCGGTCTGACCGCAGGATTCAGTGCTGCCGCGTTGAATGTTGAATGGGGTCGCCGGCTTTCCTACAATCGCGCAATTCGAACCCCCGGACCGCCACTTCCGAGGTAGCATTCTCTTGTGACCGTCAAGACTACCGCGACATACGCCGATCTTCTGAAAGTCCCCGATCAAAAGGTCGCTGAAATCGTCACAGGCGAGCTTTTTGCCTCGCCTCGTCCGCGCATCCGGCATCTAGAGTGGGCATGGCCCTGAGTAGCGCACTCTACGATGCCTTCGACCGCGGAGCGAGCGGCCCGGGAGGTTGGTGGATCCTCTACGAACCCGAGCTCCATCTCGGCAACGACATTCTCGTGCCGGACATCGCCGCATGGAATCGTGGCAAACTTCCCGCGCTGCCAGACGAGCCAGCGTTCACGATCGCTCCCGACTGGGTTTGCGAAATCCTCTCGCCTTCCACTTTCGAGCTTGACCGTCAACGGAAAAGCCCGGCCTATGCCCATCACAAAGTGACGTGGCTCTGGCTGATCGATCCCGCCGACCGCACGCTCGAAGTCTTCCGCCGCGAAGGCCAGAGGTGGGCGAAGATCGAGTCCCATCGAGCCGGAGATCGCATACACGCCGAGCCTTTCAATGTCGCAGAAATCGACTTGTCGCTTCTCTGGCCGTGAATGCGGAGGAAGCTCAGTTTACAGATCGCGCGCCGGTCAATGTAGAATGAGCCGATGACCGACGGGGAGCTGAAGAGCCTGTTCCATGCCCTGCGGCAGGAGCACGCCGAGACGCGGCGGCACTTCGACGTCTCGAACGAGGCGACGCGACACGAGCTCCGGCTGCTCGCGGAGTCCATCAATCAGGTCACCGAGACGCTTGAGCGCACGGCTTCCAGCCTCGATGAGAGGATCGAACGTTCATCCAGGGAAACACAAGCCATGATCAAGTTCTCCCACGCGGAGCTCGATCGTCGCGTGTTCACGCTCGAGGAAACACAGCGCTCGATGGAGGAAACACAACGCCGCCTCGAGGCGACCCTGTCGGAACTGCGAGCCCGGATCGAACGGCTTGAATCACCGGCGCATTGACCGATAGCCCGGATTGGGATGCACCCTGCCGACTGCTCTAGTTCAGCGATCTGTACGAGGATCCGGTGCCGATGGTGAGACGTTGGCTAATACCTTCCAGCAGGTCTCACCGATACACCCCTCTCCCGGCGCGCTGCGTGCTCGCGATTGTCACATCGTCGCAAGTCCGCGCGCCACCCTCTCCCCGCTCACGCGGGGCGAGGGAGAGTCAACGACGACGGTCTGCAACGGGGTGGGCGGGAACTCACAACTCAGAACTCACAACTCAGAACTACGTCAGGCCGTGCTGTTCCTGCAGGCTCTTCGTCTCGCTCGCGCCGAGGCGGCCTTCGCGGATGCCTTCGACGCAGGCGGCGGCGGCGAATAGCGTCGTGATGCAGGGGAGGTTGCGCTGAAGGGCTGTCCGGCGGATGTAGGTGTCGTCGAAAAACGCCGACTTGCCCATGGGCGTGTTGATGATGAGGGCGATCTCGTTGTTGATCATCAGGTCGACGATGTTCGGGCGACCTTCGTGGACTTTGAACACGAGTGACGCTGCGACTCCGTTTGCTTCGAGGAAGTCGCGGGTTCCCTTCGTCGCGACGAGCGCGAAACCGAGGTCTGTGAGCTCTTTTGCGAGTTGCACGGTGACCGGGCGTTTGTCGTAGTTGTTCACGGAGATGAACGCGGTGCCGCTCGACGGGAATGCGACGCCTGCTGCGAGCAGCGCTTTGGAGTAGGCCTCGCCGAACGTCTCGGCGCTGCCCATCACCTCACCGGTCGACTTCATCTCGGGCCCGAGCACGGTGTCCTCGGCTGGGAAGCGATTGAAGGGGAAGACCGGTGCCTTGACGTAATACATCGGCGGGCGCGGCTCGTGACGGAGTCCGAGCTCGGCGAGCGACTTTCCGGCCATCACCTGCGCGGCGATCTTTGCGAAGGGAACGCCTGTTGCCTTCGATACGTACGGCACCGTGCGCGAGGCCCGCGGATTGACTTCGAGAACGTAGAGCTCGCCGCCGGCGATCGCGTACTGCACGTTCATCAGGCCGACGACGTTGAGCGCTTTCGCCAGCTCCACGGTGCGGCGACGGATCCGGTCCTGGTCGCGCTGCGAGATCATGTAGGGCGGGATCACCGTCGTCGAATCGCCGGAGTGAATCCCCGCTTCTTCGATGTGCTGCATGACGCCGGCGATGACGACATCGTTGCCGTCCGATACCGCATCGACGTCAATCTCGAACGCATTTTCGAGAAACCGGTCGACGAGGATCGGTTGCCCGGGAGCTGCCTCGACGGCGTACATCATGTACTGACGCAGAGCGTCGTGATCGAAGACCGTCGCCATCGCCCGGCCGCCGAGGACGTATGAGGGGCGAACGACGACGGGATAGCCAATGCGGTCGGCAACGGCATACGCTTCTTCCGCTGTCTTCGCGATGCCGTGCTCCGGCGAGAGAATGCCGAGCCGGTCGAGCAGCTCGCCGAAACGCTCGCGGTCTTCCGCGAGGTCGATTGAGTCGGTCGACGTGCCCCACATCGGCGCACCCGCCTCGCCGAGAGCCTTCGCCAGCTTCAGCGGCGTCTGTCCGCCGAACTGCACGATGACTCCCGCGGGCTTTTCGATCTCGATGATCTCGAGCACGTCTTCGAGCGTCAGCGGCTCGAAGTAGAGACGGTCGGATGTGTCGTAATCCGTTGATACCGTCTCGGGGTTGCAGTTCACCATGATCGTCTCGAAGCCGATCTCCTGCAGGGCGAACTATGCATGCACGCAGCAGGTGTCGAACTCGATCCCCTGTCCGATGCGGTTCGGACCCGATCCGAGAATCATGACCTTCTTGCGGTCTGTCGGTTCGGCTTCGCACTCGGTCTCGTAGGTCGAGTAGAGGTACGGCGTCGACGCGGTGAATTCGGCCGCGCAGGTGTCGACGCGCTTGTAGACGGGGCGGACGCCGAGTCGGTAACGAAGCGCGCGGATGGAGGCCTCGTCGGTGCCGGTGAGATCGGCGATCTGTCTGTCGGAGAAGCCTTCGCGTTTCCAACGGAGGAGGAGAGATTGCAGGGAGGGTGGTGTGTCATCCTGAGCGAAGCGAAGGATCCCCTCCGCTGATTCGCCGCCCTGCAAGTCTCGAGGAGATCCTTCGCTTCGCTCAGGATGACACGCACTCCCGATCGCTCCGGCCGAATCACGGATCTCGTCTTCCATCTTCACGATTGCGTCGAGATGATGAAGAAACCAGGGATCGACGAACGACGCTTTGTAGATCTCGTCGACGGTGAAGCCTGCTCGCAGCGCGGCACCGATCTGTAAGAGACGTTCCGGCGTCGGCGTGCGGAGGGAGTCGAGGAGTTTCTGGCGATCGTCCCTCGAAAGTTCTGAGTTCTGAGTTCTGAGTTCTGAGTGGAGGGACTCGTCGGACTTCGCGGCGCGAGGAACCGGTTCAAAACCCGACACGCCGATCTCCAGGGAGCGCAGGGCCTTCTGCATCGCTTCGTTGAACGTTCGCCCCATCGCCATGGTCTCGCCGACGGATTGCATCGAGAGGCCGAGGGTGTGCGAGGTGTTGCGGAATTTTTCGAAGGCGAAGCGGGGGATCTTGACGACGACGTAGTCGAGCACCGGCTCGAATGATGCGGGTGTCTTCTTCGTGATGTCGTTCGGGATTTCATCCAGCGTGTAACCGGCGGCGAGCTTCGCGGCAAACTTCGCGATGGGAAAGCCGGTTGCCTTCGAGGCGAGCGCGGATGAACGCGACACGCGTGGGTTCATCTCGATCGCAAGCCGGCGTCCCGTCACCGGATGAACGCAGAACTGGATGTTCGAGCCGCCCGTCTCGACGCCGATCGCGCGGATGATCTTCTTCGCGTCATCGCGCATCGCCTGGTACTCGGTATTCGAAAGGGTCTGCTGCGGTGCGACGGTGATCGAGTCTCCTGTGTGCACGCCCATCGGATCGAAGTTCTCGATCGAGCAGATGATGATCACGTTGTCCGCCTTGTCGCGCATGACCTCGAGCTCGAATTCCTTCCAGCCGATCACCGATTCCTCGATGAGCACTTTATGGACAGGAGAGAGCTCGAGCCCGCGGGTGACGATCTCTCGGAACTCCTCGATGTTGTAGGCGATGCCGCCGCCGGAGCCGCCGAGGGTGAATGAAGGGCGGACGATGATGGGATAGCCGAGTGTCGTGCCGATCTCGAGGGCCTCATCGAGGGAGGCGGCGTAGCCGGAACGGGCCACTTCGATGCCGATCCTTCCCATCGCTTCTTTGAACAGCTGACGATCCTCGGCGGTCTGCATCGCCTCGTAGCTCGCGCCGATGAGCTCCACACCGTACTTTTCCAGCGCTCCCGATTCGTGGAGGGCCATCGCGAGGTTGATCGCAGTCTGGCCTCCCACGGTCGGAAGAATCGCGTCGGGACGCTCACGCTCGATGATCTTCTCGAGCGTCGCCGGAGTGAGCGGCTCGATGTAGGTCCGGTCGGCGAACTCCGGATCCGTCATGATCGTCGCGGGGTTCGAGTTCACCAGGATGATCCTGTAACCCTCCTCGCGCAGCGCCTTGCAGGCCTGCGTTCCGGAGTAGTCGAACTCGACTGCCTGACCGATGATGATGGGGCCGGAACCGATGATGAGGATGGACTGGAGGTCGGTTCGTCTGGGCATCTCGAGGGCCGATGATATAAGAGAATGGAGAATTCAGAATTCAGAATTCAGAAAAGGGGCGAGGAATGAGCCGACGTGTCACCCTCGGCACTGCGAAAGATACCCGAAGACTTCCGGGATTGCCTCGATGCAGGGGATCCTTCGCTGCGCTCAGGATGACACATGGACCAGCCGCGCCAGGGAGAGCTCGCTGCGCTCGGGGCGCACCGCTCTGGGCAGCCTGAACTACGATGACACGCCTTATTCAATGGGATCTGATCGAGCTTCGCATTTCTGGGGCCAGGGTAGCCGAGCTCGCACGCCAGGAGGTGGCGGCTCGCAAGGTGCCGCTCACCGATCTCCGTCTCGACTTCGTGCCCGGCCAGATCGGAATTGCGGGGAAGGCCGTCAAGGGAATCTCACTGCCGTTCCGGCTCGCGATCCGGCGGATTGTTCCGCGCGGGTCTTCTATCGACGTTCCCTTCGAGAGTGTGTCGGCGTTTGGCTTCATCCCGTTACCGAGACTCCTGTTCCAGTTGTTCGGGTCGATGGCTCTCGCAGACGGTGTGGAGCTCCATCCTGAGACGATGACTCTGACGTTGCGGTTGGATCGATTCTTGCCATCGTTCGTCGATGCCGAAGTGGAAGAAGTGAGGATCATCGCCGGCGGTCTTATAGTCAGGATCGGGCCGGGAGGAGCAGATCCCCCACCTGCTTCAGTGAAGTGAAATCCATCGATCAGGAGCTGGAATGACGACTGAAACCGGATCTTCCGCGGGGCAGGACGCGATCGATGCAGTTGGCGAGGTATCCGAGGAGCGGGCAAACCGTTTCTACGACCGCCTGCGAGAAAACCTCCAAGCTCGGGCCGCGAAACTCGGCAAGCTCGGAGAGTATCTGCTGCTCGTACCCGACGTGTTCATTCTGCTCTGGCGAATGGCGAACGACCCGCGAGTCGCATCCAGACACAAGATCCTGCTGGGCAGCGGCGTGGCCTACTTTTTCTTTCCCCTCGATGTGATTCCTGATTTTCTTGCGGTCGGGTTCCTGGATGATCTGGTGTTCGGGGTTTTCATCCTGAATCGCCTGTTCAGCGAGATCGACGCGTCGATCATCCGCGAGCACTGGAGCGGCGACGGTGACGTGCTCGACATGATCCGCAAAGTCCTCGGATCGGCCGACAAGCTCGTCTCGACGAAGTTCTCGAGTTTCCTCAAGAAGAAGTTCGACTAGGGTGTGCGCAGAGCTGGCAGGGTTGTACCCTCTCCCTGGAGCCCGATTCGCGCACAAAACGGAGGGCCGGGAGGGCGGGACGGAGACGGTTCCACCCTTTTTTCTTCAACTGGTGGAATTTTGTGGACACAAGTGGAGAATAGTGGTACGGTTTCCCCACAAAACATCCATCCAGAGAAAAACGAAGTCTACAAACCGTGGAAATCGATGTGCTCATGGGGCATGCCCCGGCGAAAGTCGACGATAAGGGCCGGATCAAGGTTCCGACAGGCTTCCGCAGGATCATTGAAGAACGATATGGGCTCGACTGCTTCATCACGTCGTTCGATGGAGATCGCGCGGTGATCTACCCCTATCCGGTTTGGCAGGAGTACCAGGCCAGGCTGGCGAAGGTCCCTTCCAGCTCGGTTGCGAAGATGAAGCTCTTGGAGCGGGTCAACTACTTCGGGCAACTCGGGACGCTGGACGCTCAGGGGCGGCTCCTCGTGCCTGCGGTGCTGAGGAACGTAGCGGCGATTTCCGATGACGTGGTCGTGCTCGGCAATCAGGATCATCTGACGGTCTGGAACGAAGAGCGGATGACGAAGCGACTGGCCGAGACGCCTCTGACGGCGGACGACTACAAGGAGCTCGAGCTGCACGGGGTGTGATCGAAAAATGAGAGATGAAAGATCACGGTGGCAGGTAGAGGATGAAGGATGAAGAAGTGTGGGCGGGTGAGTGTATGTGTTCATCCTTAATCCTTTGGCTTCCACCGTTTTCGTGAAGCAGGGGCGAGAAAGATAGAAATGAATGGACTCAGACGAGGACGACCAGGGGAGGGGGAGCGATTCATCCTTCATCCTTCCGCCTTCATCCTTTCAACATGCGCCCGTTCTGTTGGACGAGGTTCTCGAGTACCTCCGGCCGGTTCATTCCGCGGGTGTGCTCGTCGATGCGACGGTAGGGCTGGGGGGGCATGCTGAGGGCCTGCTGGAGCGCTATCCGGGTGTGCGTCTGGTCGGAATCGACCGCGACCCCCGGGCGCTCGAGCTGGCCAGCCGCAGGCTGGAATCGTTTGGCGACAGAGTCGCACTGATCGAAAGTCGCCACGAATCGCTCATTGAAATACTGAAGAGAGAAAAGATCGAAGAGATCGACGGTCTTCTGGCCGATCTCGGAGTCTCGTCGATGCAGCTGGACGATGCGGAGCGGGGGTTCTCGTTCCGGTTCGACGGGCCGCTCGATATGCGAATGAGCGCGAGCGGCGACTCCGCCGCCGATCTGGTGAACACGGCGGAGGAGGGTGAGCTGATCTCGATTCTGCGCGACTACGGCGAGGAGCCGATGGCTCGGAGAATTGCCCGCGCAATCGTCGCGGCGCGCATCGAGGCGCCGATCACCACGACCGCGCAGTTGTCCGGGATCATCCGGGCGGTCAAGAAGCCTCGCGGCGATCGGATCGATCCGGCGACGCTGACATTTCAGGCGCTGCGGATCGCGGTCAATCGTGAGCTCGTCGAGCTGGAAGAATTCCTCGAGTCTGCCATCGGGCAACTCGTATCCGGCGGACGGATCGTCGTGATCTCGTTTCATTCTCTCGAGGATCGGATCGTCAAGCGACTGTTCCGCAGACTGGAAGGGAAATGTACCTGTCCTCCCGGAATGCCGGTTTGTGGCTGCGGAGCGAAGGCGGTGATCAAACAGATCACACGCCGGCCGATCGAAGCAGGTGAACAGGAAGCAGCGCGTAATCCGCGGGCGCGGAGCGCCAAGCTGAGAGTCGCTGAGAAGTTGTGACGTTGAGAAGTTCTGAGTTGTGAGTTCTGAGTTGTGAGTGGACGTGCGGGTGGGAACTCAGAACTCAGAACTCAGAACTCGGGTGGTTGGGTGGTAGGGCAGAACAAGGGAGGGAGCGGGAAGCCAGGCAGCAAGGGTGAAGGTTCGGGGAAGGGCTGGGTGTGTGTGCGTCGGGGAGCCGGGAGGGGTGGTGCGTGATGGGGTGGGTGCGTGTGATGGGACTTCGGTCGTGCTTGTAGGCAGATCTTCACCCTTGTTCGCTGGTTTCGCGCGGCGGAATCATGTACACGCAGAAGCGACCCATCGAGAATGCACATATCGTCCGCGAGCGTGACCGCCAGCGCCTGCGTGAGCTTCTCGCCGTTCTGTCGCTCGGAGTTCCTCTCGGGATGTTTCTCCTTCTGTTCACCTGGCAGAACATCGAGGTCATGCGTCTGGGCCGTCAGGCAACGCGACTTCAGTCTTCCCAGGAAACTCTCGAGAATCGCAACAAGGACCTCAGGCTCGAAGTCGAAAGGCTGACCGCGCTCGGTACGGTCGAGTCCAAGGCGATCTCCCTGGGGCTCCGCGCAACGGCATCCGACAGGCTCGTCCGGATCGCCCCGGAAGGCGGGGCGGGCCAGCGATGACGAAAGCTCGCCTCCACCTGGCCGAACATTGCATGTTCGGAGGTGGTTCACCCCCGAAAGAACATCTCGACACGAACGCGGCCAAACCAGAACGCGGCGACATCGAGTCTGTATCGGAGAGCTTCTGATGTCGCTCTCCAACAGACGCATGATCGTGCTCTTCGCATTCCTCACGGCCTGGGGTCTCGTGGTGACTGCGCGGCTCATTCAGATCCAGGTGGTCCGGCACGACCATTACGTTATGCGCGCCGCCAGACAGCAGGAGCGCACTCTCTCGTTGACTCCCGTTCGCGGTTCCATCCGCGATGCTCGTGGGCGGATTCTTGCGGAAAGCGTGAACGTGGAATCGATTTATGCGGATCCCCAGGCGGTCGTGGACTGGAAGGGAACAGCGAAGCTGCTCGCGTCCGTACCGGGGCTGGGCGTGTCGAGCTCCGAGCTGGAGAGACGGCTGCGGGGGCGCGGCGAGTTCGCGTGGATCGCACGGCAGGTGACTCCCGAAGTCGGCACCGCTGTCCGGGCACTTCGACTGCCCGGGATTTACGCCCTCGAAGAACACCGCCGTTCGTACCCCAAGGGAAGCATGGCTGCCAACGTCCTCGGATATGTCGGAATCGACGGCGAAGGTCTTGCCGGCGTCGAGTATTCGTTCGATTCCTTCGTCAAGGGGCGACCCGGCAAGGTCACCCTGCTTCGCGATGCCCGCCGAGGTATGTATCTGGTCGGTGGCGAGGGAACAAACGCCGCCGTCGATGGCAAGCACGTGGTTCTCACGATCGATGAAGTGATTCAGTTTCTCGCCGAGCGAGCTCTCAGGGAGACGGTCGACAAGTACCGTGCGGTCGGCGGATCGGTGATCGTGATGGATCCGAACGACGGTGCCATTCTGGCGATGGCGTCCTATCCGACGTTTGACCCGAACCACTTCCGCCAGTTCGGTCCCGACGCCTGGAGAAACAGGCCGGTACAGGATCTGTACGAACCGGGATCGACGCTGAAGATCGTCACTGCCGCAGCAGGGCTCGAAGAACAGATCGTCACACCGTCCCAGATAGTCGACTGTGGTCCCGGATATATCGAGATCGCCAACACCCGTATCCGGGAGCATGATGGACACCAGTACGGTTTGATCTCGTTCGAAGAAGTCATGGCGCGGTCGTCGAACGTCGGTACGATCCGCGTCGGCCTGGCGCTGGGCCAGGAAAGACTCTATCGGTATCTTCGCGATTTCGGTTTCGGAGAGCAGACAGGACTGACACTTCCAGGCGAGGGCACCGGCCTGCTCAGCAAGACGGCGCGCTGGTCGAAACTTTCGAACGCCGTGATTTCGATCGGCCAGGAGATCGCCGTTACGCCGCTTCAGCTCGTTCGAGCCACCGCGATCATTGCCAATGGCGGCAATACGGTCGAGCCGCGAATCGTCGAGCGTGTCGTCGACAACGAGGGGAACACGATCTACGAACCACCCCGCAAGCCGTCGCGTCCGGTGGTATCGGAAAAGACCGCGGCGATCCTGAACGAGATGCTCAAGACAGTCGTCACGAGGGGCACGGGGAAGGAAGCCGGACTGGTGCAGTACGCCGTCGCCGGCAAGACCGGCACGGCCCAGAAGGCAGTTCGAGGGGGATATCATCCCAGCCATACCGTAGCCTCGTTCGTCGGATACGTTCCTGCAGACCGCCCCCGCCTCGCAATTCTGGTCGTGGTGGATGAGCCGAGGGGCGCTCAGTACGGAGGAACCGTCGCTGCTCCCGCGTTCCGGCAGATTGCCGAGCAGGCTCTCCGGTATCTGCGCGTCGAACCGTCACTGCCGGAGCGCCAGATCGTGTTGCCGCCGGTCAAGCTGGCTGCATTTTCGCAGAGCGAGTCGTCGAGAGAAACGGTCGTGCCACGAGACGCTGCGGCGGACTCACGTCCATCCACAGTTCCTGATCTGCGCGGTCTCGACGCCCGCCGCGCGGTTGCTGAAGCGACCGCAGCGGGATACATGGTCAAGACTTTCGGGAGTGGCCGTGTGATTTTTCAGACGCCGGCTGCCGGCGATCCATCCAGCGGGGGAAAGATAGATTTGCTGATGTCGCCGGTCCAGGAGAGCGGAACATGAAGCTCGAGGCGCTGCTCGAAGATGTCGACGTGCTTCGCATTGCCGGCGACGCGTCGGTCGAGATCTCTGCGGTATCCGCGGACTCGCGGCAATGCGGCGCCGGATCGCTCTTCGTGGCGGTACCCGGGTTCGTGCACGACGGGGCGCGGTTCATCCGGGACGCGATCGATCGCGGAGCGTCTGCGTTCGTATCGCAGGGGGAGGCGGTGGAAGGCGTGACGCACATCGAAGTGGAGGATGCGCGTACAGCCCTGGCTGTCATCGCGGCCAACTTCCATGGACGTCCGGCCACCAGGCTCTCGCTCATAGGCGTGACGGGAACTTCGGGGAAGACCACGACGACGAAGATGATCGAGTCGATCATCGAAGCAACCGGCACGCCGCCCGGGCTCATCGGTACCATCGAATACCGTGCCGGCAGGGTTCGGGAGCTCGCCGACAGGACGACGCCCGATGCCGTGGTACTTCAGCAGTGGCTCGCCAGGATGGTGGATGAGAGCGTGCGCTACGCGGTGATGGAAGTTTCATCTCATGCACTTGCGCTCCGGAGAACGCACGGGCTGACCTTTGCGGCGGCCGTTTTCACGAATCTCTCCAGGGACCATTTCGACTTCCATCGAGATTTCGAGGATTACTTCGGGGCGAAGAAGATGCTCTTCGACCAGATCGACAGAAGCCAGAGGGTGGCCGTCGTCAACATAGACGACGCCCACGGTGTCCGTCTGGCTTCGGAGCTCGGCGATGCGGTGCTGAGCTTCGGCATGGAGGAAGGAGCCGACATCCATCCTGCGCCCGGCTTTTCGATCGGAATCGACGGTTTGCACGGAACGCTCGCGACGCCGGCGGGTGAGTGCCGGGTCGACTCGCCGTTGATCGGTGCCCCGAATCTGTCGAACTGGATGGCCGCCGTCGGCGCCTCGCTCGCCGCGGGCATCGGGATTGCGGCTATTGAGAAGGGAATCGCCGCACTATCAGCAGTGAGAGGAAGATTCGAACGCGTGCCTTCCGACAACGGGGTGGTCCTGGTCGATTACGCGCACAAACCCGACGCGCTGGAGAAGCTGCTGCGAGCGGTCCGGGATCTTGCGCCCGGCCGCAGCATCACGCTCGTTTTCGGGTGCGGGGGGGATCGCGATCAGGGCAAGCGGGCTCTCATGGGAGAAATGGCGGCGGAGTTCGCCGATCAGATCATTCTCACCAGCGACAACCCGCGATCGGAAGATCCGGAATCGATCCTTGATCAGATCGAAGAGGGAGTGCGCCGCACCGAAGGGGCGCGGTGCGTTCGGATTCAGGACCGGCGCGCCGCGATCGAAGAGGCCATCGCTTCCGCCGGGGACGACACGGTCGTGGTTATCGCAGGCAAAGGACATGAGAACTACCAAGTGGTGGGAGATCAGATCATTCACTTCGACGACCGCGAGGAAGCGGAGCTGGCGCTCAAAAAAAAGAATACGAGAATAGAGATTTAAAGTCTGGCTTCTATTGATATGAAAAATTGTGTGGAATGCAGCATGTTAAAGAAGTATTATTTCCTGACTTCATCAGGTGAGTGTTCTGTTCCGGCTTCGCCGGCGAGGTGCAGCGCGGGTGGGGACGTGGGAATCGTCGGGCAGTTTGGGGGGAAGGGGACGATTTCCGTGTCAAGCGATCGGCGGAGCCGGAAGAGAACATTCCGATTGACGAATGACGAATGTCGAGTGACGAATAGGGAACCCTTTCGCTCGTCGTTCCCCGGTCCCTATTCGTCATTCGTCATTCGTCATTCGTCATTGACGCTGCCACAACTCACAACCCACAACTCACAACCGGGCGGGCGTGTCCCACGTCTTACACGCCACAACTCGCCGGGCGGGCGTGTCCCACAACTCACAACCCACAACTCAGAACCGGGCGGGAGGGGGTTGGCATGCCTTCGCTGACCATCGAACGGATCGCGTCGATGATCGGCGGCGAAGTCGTCCAGGGCGGTTCGGTCATCGCCTCTGCAGTCGTCATCGACAGCCGTGAAGCGCGGGAGGGCAGTCTGTTCTTCGCGATCCGCGGAGAGCGTCTCGACGGGCACAGATTTCTGGGAGACGCCCTCCAGCGCGGCGTCGGAGGCGTCGTTGATCACGTTCCCGAATCGCTGCCTCGAGACAAGGGATTGATTCTCGTCGAGGACACGACGGCGGCTCTGCAGAGATTCGCCCGGGCGATCCGCGAGCAGATTCCTTTTACGCTCATTGCGATCACCGGATCGGCCGGCAAGACCACGACCAAGGAGATGATCTTCGCTCTCGTGTCCACCGAACGGGCCGCATGGCGATCGTGGGGAAACTTCAACAACGAGATCGGATTTCCTCTCTGCCTGACCAATACCCCCGACGGAAGCGACGTGGTGGTCTCGGAAATGGGAATGAACCACAAGGGGGAGATTGCGATGCTGGCCAGCCTCGCGCCGCCGGATGTGGGAGTCTTCACAAACGTAGGGCCTGTTCACCTCGAATTTTTCGATTCGATTGATGGAATCGCGGAAGCGAAGGCCGAGCTGCTGGAGAACATGCGGCAGGATGGAACCATCGTGATCAATGCGGATGATGAGCGCCTTCGCAGAGTGAGCGAGAGGTTTCCCGGCCGGCGGATCCTTTACGGGGTCGCCGGAGATGCCGACTACCGCGCAACCCAGATCCAGGATCGCGGCCTGCTTGGAGTCGAGTTCTCGCTCGTCGCCGAAGGATCCACTCGGAGTCTGGTTCTCAGTCAGCCGGGAAGGCACAATCTGCAGAACCTGCTCGCGGCGATCGCAACGGCACGTGTGGCGAATATCAGCTGGGGTGCGATCGAGGCGGCCATCCCCATCATTCAGCCGGCCTACCACCGCGGCGTGCTCATCGACTGGCGTGGGGCCACGCTCTACGACGATACGTACAACTCCAATCCATATGCGCTGGAAATGGCGCTCGAGCTCCTCTCGAGAGCCGACTGCGAAGGCCGTCGGATTGCCGTGATCGGCGACATGCTCGAGCTGGGAGGCGACGAGCTGAAATTTCACAGGGAAGTGGGACGGGCGATCCCGAGGAATGTTCAGGTTGTCGTCGCAGTGGGCGATCGCTCGGGCGCCGTGCTCGAAGGCGCTCGCGAAGCTGGCTTCGATTCCTCGATGCTTCACCACTTCGGTGAAGCATCAGAGGCTGCCGAGTTCCTCGCCACGTTCATTGGGACGGGCGATCTGGTCTTACTGAAAGCGTCACGCGGGATCGGTCTCGACCGCGTCGTCACCATACTCGAGGAAAAGGGATAGCGATGCTCTATTACCTGTTGTATCCGCTCCGCGAGTACGTTTTCGGATTCAACGTTTTCCGGTACATCACGTTTCGTACAGCGATGGCGGCCATTACGGCCATGCTGATCTCGTTCATTCTCGGTCCCTGGCTGATCAAAAGGATGTCGCAGATCAAGTTGGGGCAGTTCATCCGTGAGGAGGGGCCGCAGTCGCACCATCAGAAGGCGGGAACGCCGACGATGGGCGGGATTCTCATTCTGGTCGCGATTCTGGTTCCGACACTTCTCTGGGCGGATCTGTCGAATCCGTATATATGGATCGTCCTCTTCGTCACATTCGCGTACGGCGCGATCGGTTTCGTCGATGACTATCGCAAGCTGATCAAGAAGCGCAACCTCGGACTCACAGCGAAAGAAAAGTTCACCATGCAGTTTGCTGTGGCGCTCGTGGCTGGGCTCGCAATCGTCTACCTGCCTCAGCTCAATGCCGAGGCTGTCAGGCTCACGCTTCCGACCATCACGACGGATGTCGCGACGGATGACCCGACGCGACTCACTCTTCCGTTTGTCAGCGGATGGCTGATCACGCTCGGGATTCTCTACATCCCGTTCCTGATGGTCGTGATCGTTGGAGCGTCGAACGCGGTGAATCTCACGGATGGTCTCGATGGTCTGGCGATCGGATCGACTCTCGTTGCGGCCGCTACCTACACGATTCTCACTTACGCCGCAGGAAACTTCAGGGTCGCGGACTATCTGCGTATCGCGTGGGTCCCCGGGTCTGGGGAGCTCGCCGTTTTCTGCGGAGCCATGGTGGGAGCTTCGCTCGGCTTTCTCTGGTTCAACGCCCACCCGGCTCAGATCTTCATGGGAGACGTAGGATCGCTCGCGCTGGGAGGTGCGATCGGCTGCCTCGCGGTCATGATCAAGCAGGAGATTCTCCTGCTGTTCGTCGGCGGTCTGTTCGTCGTCGAAGCGCTGTCGGTCATCATCCAGGTGATCTCGTTCAAGCTCACGGGTCGCCGCGTTTTCCGAATGGCGCCGCTGCACCATCATTTCGAGCTTTCGGGCTGGAACGAGACGCAGGTCGTCGTGCGTTTCTGGATCATTGCAGTCATTTTCGCGCTGTTGAGTCTTTCGACGTTGAAGCTCAGGTAGGGGTAAGTAAGGGTGCGAGGGATGAGGGGTGAGGGGAGTGGGATGAGGAGCGAGAGATGCCGAGGCGCAGCAGTCGTAGCGTCCAGCGAGACGCTGGATGGCGGAGCTCTCGCCCCCTCTCTACCAACGGCGCCTCCCCGGAGATGTCCGGATGAGTAACGTTCTCGTCATCGGGGCAGGAAAGTCCGGGGTTGCCGCGGCCAATTATCTGGCGCGCAGGGGATCCTCTGTCGTCATCAGCGACCCGAAAGAGGAAGCGTTGCTTCTCCTGGCCTCGGAGCTCGACCCATCTGTTCGAACTGCCTTCGGGGAGCAGCACGCGAACTTTCCTGAGGGTATCGACCTGGTCGTGCTGAGCCCGGGTGTGCCGCCGGGTGTTCCGCTCGTGAAGGAAGCTCGCAGCCATGCGATTCCGGTGATCTCGGAGATCGAGCTTGCATTCCGCGAGATCGACGGAACGGTCATCGCGATCACTGGCTCGAACGGAAAGTCGACCACGACCGCGCTCACGGGGGAGATCCTGAGGGCCGCGGGACGGGAGGCAATCGTTGCCGGAAACATCGGGCAGCCGCTGGTCAGCGCGGTCGAAAGGGGCCCGCACGATTATGTGATCGAGCTCTCGTCCTTCCAGCTGGAAGCCGTCGATGAGTTTCGCGCCGACGTTGCGGTGCTGCTCAACATCACGCCGGATCACATGGACCGTTACGCTACGCTCGAGGACTACGCGGCCGCGAAGTATCGAATATTCCGGAATCAGAAGTCTTCGGATGTCGCAATCGTGAATGCCGACGATCCCCGGACCGCCGAACCCGAAACTCCTGCGAAGGTGAGAGGGTTCTCCTCGACACGCAAGCTCGAACAGGGTGCATTCATCGATGGCGACGATCTCGTGCTCGCCGTCGAAGGCCGAAGGGAACGGATTGCGCGCAGCGCGCTTCTGATACCCGGCATCGCGAATCTGGAGAATGCACTGGCGAGCTGGCTGGCTGCCGATGCTGCGGGCGTCGGGCCGGAGTCGGTCGAGCGCGCATTCCGAAGCTTCCGAGGGCTGCCGCATCGGATGGCCGTTGTCCGCGATCTCAATGGGGTTCGGTACATAAACGACTCGAAGGGTACGAACGTCGATGCGACGCTCAAGTCGCTCGAAGGGTTGGACGACGGCCGCGTATTTCTGATCCTCGGAGGGAAAGACAAGAACGGCGAATTCGAACGGATGAGGAAGCTCATGGCGACGAAGGCGCGCGCAGTTCTTACGATCGGCTCGGCAGCGGAGCGCATCGCCGAGGCGCTCGAAGGTGTGGGGGAGATCGTGAATTCCAGGACGATGGATGAAGCCGTCCGCTATGTGCACGAGCACGCGGCGGACGGGGATACGGTGCTGCTCTCGCCGGCCTGCGCCAGCTTCGATCAGTACGAGAACTTCGAGCATCGCGGGCGTCACTTCGAGGAGCTGGTCCATGCGCTCTGATACCGAGCTGATGAAACAGTGGCCGAACATTGCACGTTCGGCCCCCATGGCGAGATGTGCCGGTTACGAAGGGCCGAACATTCAATGTTCGGCCACATACAAAGCAGGCGTTCGATGAGTCGAAAGCTCGCCTACGACCGCGTGATTTTCGGAAGCGCGATGCTGATCCTCGTGCTGGGGCTCGTCATGATCTACAGCGCTTCGGCCATGATCGCCAGCCAGAGGATCGGTACGGACAATCCGTATTACTTCCTCGCCCGGCAGTGTGTCTGGGCCGTCGCGGGAGCCGCGCTCATGCTTCTCATGATGCATCTCGACACGAGCCGTCTGAAGTCTCAGGCAGTCGTTTATACGCTCGTGGGCGGGCTCATCGCAGCGCTGGTGTTCGTGCTGTTTCAGCCGTCGATCAACGGAACGCACCGCTGGATCATCCTGCCGATGTTTCAGTTCCAGCCTTCGGAGTTCGCCAAGCCGGTCATCATTCTGTTTCTCGCTTCGCAACTGGCTTCGAAAGAGGAGCGTGTCAATGACCTGTCCTCCGTCCTCCTGCCGATCGGGTGCGTGCTGGCAATCGTGGCAGGTCTGATCCTTCTCCAGCCCGACTTCGGGACGGCCGCGACGATTCTCGTCGTCTCCGCCGGGATGTTCTTCGTGGCAGGGTTGTCCTGGCGGCGGATTTTCACCTTCGCGCTGTTGCTGATACCTGCCGCGGCGGCGATCGCCCTTTCGGCCGATTACCGGCGGGCGAGACTGCTGTCGTTTCTCAACCCCGAGGCGGATCCCCTGGGCTCGGGATTTCAGGCGATGCAGAGCCTCATCGCAATCGGTACGGGTGGTCTCACGGGACTGGGGATCGGGAACGGAAGGCAGAAACTTTTCTTCCTGCCCGAGCCTCACACCGATTTCATCTTCTCGATCATCGGGGAGGAGCTCGGTTTTGCGGGAGCGCTCGGGCTGCTGCTGCTTTTTGGAATGCTCGTCTGGAGGGGAGCAAAAGTAGCGCGACACAGCCGCGATCGATTTGCGTTCTATGCGGCGCTCGGATTCACGCTGATGATCGCCGTTCAGGTGCTGATCAATGTCAGCGTTGCGCTCTGCCTGCTTCCAACCAAGGGAATGCCGCTGCCGCTCGTCAGCTACGGCGGATCCTCGCTGCTCACGAGCATGCTTGCGATCGGGATCCTGCTCAATCTTTCTCAGTACTCACATCAACACAGTTGAACGACATGGACCGGAGGAGTGAAGTGGCGGAGCGAAACGGCAGGCTTCTGATGATCGCAGGCGGCGGAACCGGAGGACACATCTATCCGGCGATCGCGATCGCGGAGGAGTACCTGGCGCGCGACGCGTCGCGGAAGGTCGTGTTCGTCGGTACCGAGTACGGGCTCGAGAAGAAAATCGTGCCGAAAGCGGGGTTTCCGCTCGAGTTCATTTCGGTTGGCGGGCTGAAGGGGAAATCCATCACCGAGACGGTCCGAAACGTCGCACTGCTTCCGATGGGACTGATCAATTCGCACAGGCTCATCAACCGCTACCAGCCCGTTGCAATTCTCGGAGTGGGAGGGTATGCATCCGGTCCGGTCCTGATGGCGGGAGCGCTTCGGCGAATTCCGACGATCATTCACGAATCGAATGCATTTCCCGGGCTCACGAACCGGATTCTCGCCCGGATGGTCACGGAAGCGGCAGTCGCGTTTCCCGAAGCGCTCGAGCGAATGAAACGGCGCGGTGAGGTCACCGGCAATCCCGTCCGCCGCGACTTCTTCCACGTTCCTCCGGCAGACGTGGATCGAACCTCCGAAAAGAAGCGGCTCCTGATCTTCGGGGGAAGCCAGGGCTCGCGAATCATCAACAATACGTTCACCACAGCTCTGCCTCTCCTCGAGGGACTCGCAGACGTGCTCGAGATCGTGCACCAGACGGGACCGCTGGATCACGAGAGGATCGCTGCGGCGTATCAGGGGACACCTTTCGAGCGCGCTCGAGTGGTTCCCTATCTCGACGCAATGTGGAACGAGATCGCCGCGGCGGATCTGGTCGTCTCGAGAGCGGGGGCGATGACCATTGGAGAGCTTTGCGCTGCCGGGCGTGGCGCGGTGCTCATTCCATTCGCCCTCGCCACCAACAACCATCAGGAGGCCAATGCCCGGGTCATGGAGCGAGCGGGAGGCGCGCGGGTGATCACGGAAGGGGAGCTCACCGCGGAGCGTCTCGCCTCGGATATCGAAGAGATCTTCGCCACGCCTGAAGCGACCCGAAGTATGGGTCTCGAGGCCAGAAAGCTCGGCGTACCCGATGCGTCACAGAAAATCGTCGACATAATTGAAAAGATTCAGAGAAATTAATTGCAATAAGAGGCGCAACACACTTAAAATGAACCTATATAAGCCATCTATAAGCTATGAATTTCGGCCATATTAAGACTATCCATTTCGTCGGCATTGGCGGAATCGGGATGAGTGGCATCGCCGAGATTCTGAGCAATTACGATCTGACGATCTCCGGCTGTGACGCGAAGAGCTCCGCGGTCACCGAGCGCCTCATGCGTCTGGGGATCGAGGTGCAGATCGGTCACGGTGCGCAACATGTGAATGGAGTCGATCTGATCGTCATCTCGTCTGCGATCAAACAGGACAGTCTCGAAGTTCACGCAGCGAGGGAGGCGCACATTCCGGTGATCCGCCGGGCGGAAATGCTCGGGGAGATTACACGGCTCAAGAGGGGGATTGCGATCGCAGGAACGCACGGCAAGACGACCACATCGGCAATGACGGCGCTGGTGCTTGCGGAGGCAGGCCTCGATCCGACGCTCATCGTGGGTGGGGTGCTGCGGAATTTCGAGTCGAACGCGAAGCTCGGCAACGGGGATTACCTCGTGGTCGAAGCGGACGAATACGACCGCTCCTTCCTGAGACTTCATCCGACGATCTCGGTAATCACCAATATCGAAGCCGATCATCTCGATTGCTATCGCGACCTGGACGACATACGTGAGACGTTCGCCGCATTCGCGCGGCTGGTGCCGTTCTACGGAGCGGTGATCGGGTGCTCGGACGATGAGAACGTCGTGTCGCTGCTCAGTTCGCTGCCGAAGCGATCGATCCGCTATGGGCTTGGCGAGGCGGCCGATCTGCGAGCCGTCGACCTGGAGTTCAGCGAGAGTGGAGTGTCGTTCGAAGTGATTCGGAGTGGAGCTTCGCTGGGGCGCGTGACCTTGCGCACGCCGGGCGAGCACAACGTTAGAAACGCGCTGGCCGCAATCGGGGTTGCGCTGGAGACCGGCATCCCGTTCGAGACGGCCGCGGAAGCCCTCGGACGATTCCGTGGCGTAGAGCGCCGCTTCCAGCTTCTGGGAGATTTTGACGGAGCCATCGTAGTCGACGACTACGCGCATCATCCGACAGAGGTTCGGGCTACGCTCGAGGCGGCGCGGAGCAGCTATCCGGAGCGGAGGATCGTAGCTCTGTTCCAGCCGCATCTCTACTCGCGGACTCGGGACTTTGCATCCGGATTCGCCGAAGCGCTGGAGATTGCCGATCTTGGATTCGTCGCGCCGATCTATCCGGCGCGGGAAGAGCCGATCGAAGGTGTCTCGGCGAGTCTCATCAGTGACGCCGCCCATCATCGCGGCGCGACTCATATCGAACTGATAGATCGCGATCTCGGCGGGGTGCTCGAGCATCTCCGTACCGTGCTTCGCAGGGGAGACCTGTTCGTCACCATGGGAGCGGGCGACGTTCATCGGGTGGGTGAAGCTCTCGCAGGAGTTGCATCATGAGTACATTCGAGACGGGGCACCGGTTCCTCAGGCCGAACGACCTGGGTCGCACGCGGCGTAATCACAGGCAGCTTCAGGCGCAGCGGCTTCTCATGGTTGCAGCCAACGCACTACTGGTCGCGCTGCTCGCGGTCGGCTCATTCTGGCTGTATCACCGCACTCAGCAGGACTCACGTTTCGCGATCAGGAGCGTCGAGATTTCGGGCGCTCCCCATACTCCGGCCGCGACGATCAGCCGCGTGGCAGCGGCGTACAGGGGACGCAATCTGTTCCGGCTGGACATCGCCGCCGTACAGCAGGACTTCCTGACGCTTCCGTGGGTCGAGAGAATCCGTGTCGAGAAGAAGCTGCCGGACACGCTCGTGATCCACGTCATCGAAAGAACCCCGTCCGCTCTGGTGGTCATCGAAGGCACGCCGCGGTATGTGGATGCGAAGGGCAGAATTTTTGCGGATCTGTCGCCGGCTACAGGGAACGCCGAGCTTCCACTCATCACCGAGACCAGGACGGAAGCGGTCGCCCGCTGTGTCGAATTTCTCGAAGCGATCCGCACATCCGACCCGCTGCTGTACTCGCGAGTATCGGAGATTCAGTCGCTCGAGGCGGGCGGATTCCGCCTGTTCGACCGGGCCCTGGCCGCCTACGTATTCATCGACGATCTCGATTCGTTCGAGAAGTGGCGCACGCTCTATCGGGTCGCCGCCGTCGAAGGGTTTTCCGCCGGTGCAATCGAGTACGCCGATCTCCGTTTCAACGACCGGATCGTGGTCAAGCCCCGAGCGCCCCGAATCAAACCGCCAGTCATCGCACCAAAAGTCAGCAGTCCAATTGCCGTGGCACCGGTGGTGTCTTCAACCGAAGACACGATGCCTCAGCCTTCTGCAGATTCAATAGGAGAAGAAGCAAATGCCCAAAACCGATAACTACATCGTTGCGCTCGACATCGGAACTTCAAAAGTGTGTGTGCTGGTCGGGGAAGTGAATGATCGGGGACAGCTCGAGATCATCGGTAAAGGTACTTCGCCGATGAAGGGCACCCGGCGGGGAAACATCATCAACCTCGATCAGGCGATCGATGCCATCAAGAGGGCGGTCGACGAGGCCGAGGTGATGGCCGGCGTCCAGATCGAATCCGCCTTCGTAGGTGTTGCCGGAGACCACATCCGTTCGATCAACTCGAAAGGCGTGGTCTCTGTCATGGGCAAACACAAGGAGATCCTGCGGGAGGACATCGATCGCGTCATCGAAGCGTCGCGCTCGATCAACATTCCGGGTGAGCTCGAGTTGCTTCACGTGATTCCTCGCGAGTTCGTCGTGGACGGACAGGACGGAATACACGATCCCCTCGGCATGACCGGCTCGCGGCTGGAGGCAAACGTCCACATCGTTACCGGAGCCCGCACGCACAACCAGAACGTTCTCGCCTGCGTAAACAAAGCCGGCATCGCCGTGACGGAGCTCGTTCTCGAGCCGATTGGCGGAGCCGAGGCGGTCCTGACTCAGGATGAGCGCGAGATGGGAGTGCTGCTGCTCGACCTGGGAGCGGGCACGACCGACTACGCCGTGTTTCTCGAGGGGAACGTCGTACACACGAACGTCCTTCCCGTCGGAGCGGGCCACTTCACGTCGGACATCTCGGTGGTTCTCAGAACTCCGATGGAGGACGCGGAACGGATCAAGAAGCGACATGGTTGTGCGCTCGCATCGTTGATTACAGACGAAGAGCCCATCGAGGTTCCGACCGTGGGCGGCAGGCCGCCGAAAATCCTCTCGCGCCACGAGCTGACCAACATCATCGAGCCTCGGGCGGCGGAGATCGCCAAACTCGTCTATCGCGACATCGAAAAGGTGGGTCTCGAAAAGGAGATCCGGTCGGGCGTGGTGGTGGCGGGTGGCGGGGCCGAGATGGATGGGATGATCGAGATGATCGAGCAGGTGTTCGATCAGCAGGCTCGGAAGGGAGTTCCTCGCGGGCTGGGGGGGCTGTCTGATACGGTGAACGGACCGGAATGGGTAACGGCGGCGGGGCTGCTCCTTTGGGGCTTCCGGCAGCAGACCAGGGTGCGGCAGAAACCGCGCACCGGGCTCTCGCGAGTTGCCGAGTCGTTCCGACAATGGTTTGCGCAGAGTTGAGCGATGTTCAGGGTGGGAGAATGCATGCCTAGAGTGATTCCGAGGAGCGGAGCAACGAAGCATCGGATCAGAGACGTGCGACGAAATCGGCCTTCCGTCGCGAGAGTGGCAGCGGTCGACAACAACGAGAGAAAAGTCCGGAGGCGGAAATGATTACCTTTGATGATTTACCGGGAGAGAATCGGCTGAAAATCAACATGGAAGACGAACTTCCGGCGAAGATCAAAGTCGTTGGAGTCGGCGGCGGCGGCGGGAACGCAGTGAACCGGATGATCCAGGCCGGAATCGGCGGCGTGGAGTTCATCGTCGCGAACACCGACCTGCAGGCGATGCGTAATTCCCTCGCCCCGACGAAGATCCAGATCGGCGGAAAGCTGACGAAAGGCCTCGGGGCGGGAGCCAATCCGGAGATCGGCAAACAGGCCGCCCTCGAGGACACCGACCGGCTCATCGAGACGCTCTCGGGCGCCGACATGATCTTTATCACGACCGGCATGGGCGGCGGCACGGGGACCGGTGCAGCGCCGATCATCGCGTCGCTCGCCGCCGAGCTCGGTGCGCTGACGGTTGCCGTCGTAACCAAGCCGTTCGCGTTCGAAGGCAAGCGGCGACGCATTCAGGCAGAGCACGGAATCCGTGCACTGCGGGATTCCGTCGATACGCTGATCACGATTCCGAACGAGCGGCTCCTCAATTTCGTCGAGCGCGCTACCTCGCTATCGGATGCCTTCCGGATTGCCGATGACATTCTCCGGCAGGCGGTTCAGGGCATTTCCGACCTGATCACCGTGCCGGGAGAGATCAACCTCGACTTTGCCGACGTGAAAACGATCATGCATGGAATGGGCATGGCGCTCATGGGCACGGGCGTTTCGTCCGGCGAGCACCGGGCTGTCGAAGCGGCGCAGCGAGCGATCTCATCGCCGCTGCTCGAAGAGGCTTCGATCGATGGTGCGAAGGGCGTGCTGATCAATATCACCGGCGGCAACGATATGACGCTCTTCGAGGTCCACGAGGCGGCCTCGGTCATTCAGGAAGCGGCGGACGAGGAAGCCAACATCATCTTCGGCACGGTCATCGACCCGATGCTCAGGGACGAGATCAAGGTCACGGTCATTGCGACCGGCTTCGATACGGCCAGCAAGGGATTCCTGACTACGCGGGGCGAGACGCTCACGCGGAATACGATGTCGGCACCTTCCAACCGGAGTTCCGAGCCCGTCACTCTTTCGCTTGCAGGGCCGACTCCCGAAGAAGTCGCTCCGCAGATCGGCGCTGAAGAGGACATTTACGATCCGCCGTTCTTCCGCAAGGGCTCGAGCAAGGCGGACGGGACATCAGGCTTTGGCCCGATGGCAAACAGCGAATTCGGCAACGATCTGGACATTCCTACGGTCATCCGGAACCTGAGCGATTAGCAGCGGCGACGCGAGACCGGGCGGTAAGGGGCGCATCCCTCCTGTGCGCTCCAGGGGAGGGCGGGCAGAGGGGCCCGGCCTCGAGGAGGGGGCACGGCATGCTCACCGTGCCCCCCTCCGCTTTGTGACAAAAGCGAATGTTGAATGTTGAATGCTGAATGTTGAATGGAGGTCGATCCCAATTCAACATTAAGCATCAACATTCCGGTCCCTGTAGAATCCCCCCATGATCGAAATCGAACAAGAAGACAAAATCACCATCCTCCGCCTCGCGCATGGAAAAGTCAGCGCCCTCGACGTGGAGATCATCGATGCACTCATCGAAGAGATCAGGCGCGTTCGCGCCTCTGGCGCCCGTGCACTCGTTCTGACGGGATCAGGATCGACCTTCTCTGCGGGCGTCGATCTGTTCCGGCTCGCGGACGGCGGCGCGGCCTATGTAGACCAATTTCTTCCGTTGCTCAACGATGCCCTTCTGACGTTGTTCGAACTGCCCATCCCGGTCGTCGCCGCCATCAACGGCCATGCAATTGCAGGTGGCTGCATCCTGGCTCAGACCTGCGATTTCAGAGTCATGGCGGACGGCAAGGGGCGGATCGGGATCCCCGAACTGCTCGTAGGCGTTCCATTGCCGCCTGTCGCGTTCGAGATTGTCCGCTTTGCGGTTCCTGACCGCTACCTGCAGAGACTTGCGGAGTCGGGGGCGACGTTCGCTCCGGAAGAGGCGCTCCATCACGGTCTCGTCGACGAAGTCGTGGAACCCGAAAGACTGATGGAGAGGGCGCTGGAGGTAGCGAGAAGCCTGAGTGCTGTTCCAGCGAAGGTATTCGCGATCACCAAGCTGCAGATCCGGCAGCCATGCCTTGATCGACTCGCGGCCGTTTCGCCGGCGCTTCTCGTCGATATCGCGGAAGTCTGGCGCGATCCCGAAACGCACGAACAGATCAGGGCATACCTCGCGCGCACCGTGCGCAAGTAAAAGCGACCCGAAGATGGCCGACCATTGCACGCTCGGTCCCTGGAATCAGAGCCGTGGATTCCCGGCAGGGCCGAACATGCAATGTTCGGCCACTTGAATCAGCGGTATCCTTTTCGTCATTCGTCATTCGTCATTCGTCATTCGTCATTCGTCGGAGGTTGCCATGCACCGGTTAGCGTTCACTCTCTTCGTTCTCATTGCCGCACCCTCCTACGCCCAATCTCTCGACGCGGAGATCGACCGCCGCGCGGCAGCGGTGACCGATAAGACCGTCGAGTGGCGGCGCGACTTTCACAAGAATCCCGAGCTCAGCAAAGAAGAAGTCCGCACGGCTAAGATCGTTGCCGATCATCTCCGGTCGCTCGGAATGGAAGTGAAGGAAGGAGTGGGCGGAACGGGTGTCACGGGGCTGCTCCGCGGAGCGAAGGCCGAGCCGGTGGTCGCGCTTCGTGCAGACATGGACGCGCTTCCGGTTGTCGAAGAGACTGGATTGCCGTTTGCCTCGACGAAGAAGACGACCTACGGCGGGCAGGAAGTCGGAGTGATGCATGCCTGCGGGCACGATGCGCACACGGCGATGCTGATGGGAGTGGCCGAGGTGCTCACAGGGATGAAGGATCGCCTGCAGGGGTCTGTGAAGTTCATCTTCCAGCCGGCTGAGGAAGGTGAGGGCGGTGCAGTCGCCATGATCCGCGACGGAGTGCTCGAGAATCCGAAGCCCTCGGCGATTTTCGGCTTGCATGTGATGTCGAGCGAGCACACTGGGAAGGTGAATTACCGTGCCGGCGGACTGATGGCGGCGAGTGACCGTTTCGAGATTCACATTCAGGGCAAGCAGACGCACGGTGCATATCCCTGGAGGGGGGTCGATCCGATTGTCGTCGCGTCGCAGATCGTCCTGGGCCTCCAGACGATCACGAGCCGGCAACTCGATCCGACGCTCGCACCCGCCATCGTGACGGTCGGGAGTTTCCAGGGAGGTCTGCGCTACAACATCATTCCGGACGAAGTAAAGCTGGTCGGCACGACGCGCGCGCTCGACCCGGACATGCGCCGCGACATTCACGAGCGGCTGCGTCGCACGGCCGAGCACATCGCCCAGAGCGCGGGAGCTACAGCGAAAGTCACCATTGATCCGAACGGCACTGGAGTGACCTGGAATGACATTCCTCTGACCGAAAAGATGGCACCGACCCTTCACCGCATCGCGGGTGAAGGCAACGCCGTCGTCATCAATCCAACCGTCGTCGCCGAGGATTTCTCGGCATTCCAGGAGCAGATTCCGGGGATGTTCTTCTTCCTGGGAGTCACGCCGCCTTCGACGTCGCTAATGGAAGCCGCACCGAATCACTCACCGCGATTCTTCGTCGATGAGGCCGCGATGCCGCTGGGAGTGCGGACACTCGCCGCGCTGGCGGTGGACTACCTGAAGGGTGAAGAGTGAAGGGTGAAGAGTGAAGGGTGAAGAGTGAAGGGTGAAGAGTGAAGAGTGAAGAGTGAAGAGTGAAGAGTGAAGAGTGAAGAATGAAGAGTGAAGAATGAAGAATGAAGAGTGAAGAGTGAAGGGTGAAGAGTGTCATCCTGAGCGTCAGCGAAGGATCCCCTGAAGACTCGCGCCAGCGCCTCGAGCAAGAGGATCCTTCGCTTCGCGCTCAGGATGACACGCTACTCTTTCACCCTTCACCCTTCACCCTTCACTCTTCACCCTTCTCTTCACTCTTCACCCTTCCGATCACTCCCACTCGATCGTGCTCGGCGGCTTCGAGGAGATGTCGTAGACGACGCGGTTGATCCCGCGCACCTCGTTCACGATCCGCCGTGAGATCGTCTGCAGCACTTCGTACGGCATCGGGTACCAGTCCGCCGTCATGAAGTCGGTGGTGCTCACCGCGCGGATTGCGACGACGTTCTCGTACGTCCGCTCGTCTCCCATTACCCCGACCGTCTTTACAGGCAGTAGGACGGCGAATGCCTGACCGATCTCTCGATAGAGGCCGGCCCGCAGGATCTCCTCGATTGCGATCGCATCGGCGTTCTGCAGGATTTCGACACGCTCCGGGGTGACTTCATCGAGAATGCGGACAGCCAGTCCCGGGCCGGGGAACGGGTGTCGCCAGACGAATTCCTCTTCCAGTCCGAGCTCGATACCGAGCTGCCGCACTTCATCCTTGAACAGCTCACGCACCGGCTCGATGAGTTTCAAGCCCATCTTCTCCGGCAGCCCGCCGACGTTGTGATGCGTCTTGATCACGGCTGACGGCCCCTTGATCGAGACGGACTCGATCACGTCGGGGTAAAGCGTGCCCTGCACCAGATAGTGCACGTCCGGAATCTTCTTCGCCTCCTCTTCGAACACGGCGATGAATTCGTTTCCGATCCGCTTTCGCTTGACCTCGGGGTCGGTGATGCCGGCGAGCTTTTCGTAGAACCGTTTACGTCCGTCGACAGCGATGATGTGCATCCCGAGTCCGTCGGATAAACGGGACATCACCTGCAGGGCCTCGTCTTTTCTCAGCAGTCCGTTGTCGACGAAGACGGCCGTCAACTGATCGCCTATCGCTTCGCTCACGAGGAGGGACGCCACCGATGAATCGACTCCGCCGCTGACTGCAGCGATGACATTGCTCTCGCCGACCGTGTTCCGAATCTCCTCGATCTTGTGCCTCTTGAAGTCGCCGAGATCCCAGTCGCCCGTGCAGCTGCAGATGCGAAACAGAAAGTTACGCAGGATCTCCGCACCCGCATGCGTATGGGTGACCTCGGGATGAAACTGAATTCCGAAGATGCGGGACTCGGTGTTCTCGAAGCCTGCAATCGGCGCATTCGAGCTGGATGCGATCACTTTGTACCCTGGTGGCGGCTTCCTGATGTGATCGCCGTGACTCATCCAGACGTGCTGCTCCGAGGGTGTGCCGTCGAGGAGCACGCTCGGCTCCGTTCTGATCATGGCCCCGCCGTATTCACGCTCGCTCGCAGCTTCGACGACGCCTTCGAGGAAGTAGGCGGTAAGTTGCATGCCGTAACAGATCCCGAGAATCGGGATGCCGAGACCGAAGATCTCGCGCGAGCAGTAGGGAGCGTTCTCGCCGTATACCGACTGCGGGCCGCCGGAGAGGATGATTCCAGTGGGCGCCATCTCCCGGATTCCCTCCACCGGAAAGTCGAATGGATGAACCTCGGAGTAAACCTTCTGATCGCGCACACGCCGGGCGATGAGCTGCGTGTATTGCGAGCCGAAATCGAGAACGAGAATGAGCTCTTGTTTTTTCACGGCGAGAGTTTACCGTGGGTTGTGGGCCTTAACGAGTTCTGAGTTCTGAGTTCTGAGTTCTGAGGAGATACCAACCACGCCCCCGCCACCCGGTGCTGAGGGGAGGGAGGGAACTCACAACTCAGAACTCACAACTCAGAACTACGCCCAACCCCACGCCCTCCCTTGACCCCGCACCCCGCGCCCACTATCCTTTGGCCGGAAATAGGGCACGACCGAGTCAGGTTGTGACTCGCAGTTCAGGCGCTTAGCTCAGTTGGTAGAGCATCACCTTCACACGGTGGGGGTCAGCGGTTCGAGTCCGCTAGCGCCTACCAAATTTTCCGCAGCACGGAAGAACAAAGGCCCTTAGCTCAGCTGGTTAGAGCGCCACCTTGACACGGTGGAGGTCAGCGGTTCGAGTCCGCTAGGGCCTACCATTACGGGATGAACATGAACTTCACGACGACGAGACTGACCCGGACGACGCGCGCGGGCGCTCCCTGTCGTTGAATCGGCGAAAGATCGCGGTTTGAAGACAGGGTTTCGGCCCTGTCTTTTTTTTTCATGAATGAGGGGTTTCACCGATGAATGTGCAGTTGCCTGATGGTTCGATCAAAGAAGTTCCGGACGGAGCCACTGTGGCTGATGTCGCCGCCTCCATCGGCAGGCGGTTAGCCAAGGATGCTCTCGCGGGAAAGGTCAACGGGAAGACAGTCGACGTTTACGCGCCCGTCCCCGAAGGGGCGAGGATCGAGATTGTAACGCCAGCCAGCGATGAGGGTAGGGACATCCTCCGCCATTCGACCGCGCACCTGATGGCTCATGCGGTCCAGGAGCTCTTTCCCGGCACTCAGGTGACCATCGGTCCTGTGATCGAGAACGGGTTCTATTACGATTTCGCAACCGACCGCACCTTCACTGAAGACGATCTGCGGCTGATCGAAGCCCGGATGGCCGAGATCGTGGCGCGCGATCTTCCCGTGCGACGCGAAGAGTTCTCGCGCGACGATGCCGTGGCCGAGTTCGAAAGTATGGGCGAGAAATTCAAGGCTGAGATCATCCGTGACATCCCACAGGATGAAGTGCTTTCCGTCTATCGGCAGGGCGACTGGAAGGACCTCTGCCGCGGCCCGCACGTTCCCTCCACCGGGAGACTCGGCGTATTCAAGCTGCTATCGGTCGCGGGCGCCTACTGGCGCGGCGACGAGAAGAACCAGATGCTCCAGCGGATCTACGGAACCGCCTGGGCGGATCAGAAGGAGCTGCAGGCGTACCTGACTCAGCTCGAGGAAGCGCGTGCGCGCGATCACCGGAAACTCGGACGCGAGCTCGGGCTCATCATGTTCTCGCAGTATGCCCCTGCGATGCCGATCTTCATGCCGAAGGGGGCACAGGTCTACAACGGTCTGATCGACTTCGTCCGTGAGTTCTATCGTCGCGATCGCTACTCCGAAGTAGTCACCCCGCTGATCTGGGATGCCGAAATCTTCAAGACATCCGGGCACTACGAGAACTTCAAGGAGGGGATGTTCTTCTCGGAGGTCGACGAGCGGGAGTACGGCGTCAAGCCGATGAACTGCCCCGGCCATACTCAGATCTTCGCGGCCGAGCGTCATTCCTATCGCGATCTTCCCGTTCGAATCGCGGACTTCGCCCGGCTTCATCGGTATGAACGCTCGGGCGTGACTCATGGACTGACCCGTGTCCGCTCGTTCTCGCAGGACGACGCTCATCTCTTTGTGATGCCCGAGCAGATCCAGTCGGAAATCGAACGGGAGATGATCCTGATCGAAGAGATGTACGACATCTTCGGGTTCAAGGACGTGAAGATCGCCCTTTCGACACGTCCGGAGAAGTCGCTGGGAACCGACGAGATGTGGGAGAACGCCGAGCGCGCGCTCGAGCAGGCGCTCGTCTCGCGGAACATGAAGTTTCACGTCAATCCGGGGGAAGGCGCTTTCTACGGTCCGAAACTCGAGTTTCAGGTGACCGACGCGATCGGCCGGCCGTGGCAGCTGGGAACCATTCAGGTCGACTACGCTCTGCCGGAACGGTTCGATCTGACGTACATCGGCGCGGACAACAGCGAGCACCGTCCGGTCATGATCCACCGGGCAATTCTCGGCTCGATCGAGCGGTTCTTCGGAATCATCATCGAGCACTTTGCCGGAGCATTTCCCTTGTGGCTGGCCCCGGTTCAGGCGGTGGTTCTGCCGCTTTCCGAAAAGTTCATCGATTACGCGGAGAAGGTGACCAGGCAGATCGCGTCCGAGGACCTCCGAGTCGAGCTCGACGCGAGCAATGAGAAACTGGGTGCCAGGATCCGGTTGGCACAACTTCAGAAGATCCCCTACATGCTGGTGGTCGGAGAGAAAGAAGAAGGGGCCGGAACCATCAGTGTGAGGAAGCGCACTGGAGGAGATCAGGGGGTCTCGTCCATCGTCGATTTCGTGACCGAAGCGAAGGCGCTAATTGCCTCTCGCTCCTTGACTTTATAGCGGGTTGTCCGTAGATTGAGGCCCGTTTAACCGAATTGAGAATGCAGAATTCAGAATTCAGAAATGGCCCCGCGGGTTCGTTTCTCGGATCCCTTTCTGAATTCTGAATTCTGCATTCTCAATTTTTTTCAGGAGGACGTTCGCATTTTTCCGCCACGCCGTTTTGATCGCAGGTTTGCAAAGCCGTCGGGTCCCGAAACCAGAATCAACGACCTGATCCGCTCCCCCGAAGTACGACTCATCGATGACGAAGGCCAGCAGGTCGGCGTCGTTCCCATCGCGCAGGCGCAGGAAATGGCGCGCGCAAAGGACCTCGATCTCGTAGAGATTGCGCCCGACGCACAGCCGCCGGTCTGCAAGATCATGAACTTCGGCAAGTACCAGTTTCAGCTGAAGAAAAAGCAGAACGAGGCAAAGAAGAAGCAGAAGGTCATCGTCGTCAAGGAGGTGCAGTTCCGCCCCCGGATCGACGAGCATGACTTCGAGTTCAAAAAGAACCACGTGATCCGTTTCCTGGAGCATGGCGACAAGGTCAAGGCCATCGTTCGTTTCAGAGGACGGGAGATGTCTCACATGGAGCTCGGGCGGGCAGTCCTCGACAGGTTGCTCGAAGAGATCAAAGATCAGGGTTCGGCAGACGGGATGCCCAATCTCATGGGCAACCGGATGATCATCGTCATCTCACCGAATAAGTAGTGTCCGGGTTGTGGGTTGTGGTTTCGGGGTTCTGGGACCCACCCGCCCGAAAAAAACGAGCTTGTCATCCTGAGCGTAGCGAAGGATCCCCGCATTTGCGAAAGGGCCGCAAGTCGTGGGGGATCCTTCGCTACGCTCAGGATTACTCGGCTCCCGCGGGAATCAACGAGTCAACGCAGTGGTTTACGGCAGGTTTGAGGGGAATTGCTATGCCTAAGATGAAAACGCACCGCGGTGCGGCGAAACGATTCAAGAAGACGGGAACGGGAAAGATCGTCCGCAGCCAGGCCTTCCATTCGCATATTCTCACCAAGAAGTCATCCGGGCGAAAGAGCCGTCTGGCTGGCGAGGTGGAAGTCTCGAGCGCAAATACCTATACCGTCAACCGGATGCTTCCGTACAAGTAAGCGGTACGGATGAGGGGCTCCGCCCTTCGTCCTCCACCCCAGAGCGCGCCCGCGGTTTGAAGTACCTCCTGACCCGGCCGCTCGTAAAAGCCTTCACGGCACAACGAGGAGATTACGATGCCCAGAGTCAAACGAGGCAACAAGAGAAAGAACCGCCGCGCAAAAATCCTGAAGCTCGCCAAGGGCTTCTACGGGATGAAGTCCCGCGGTCACCGGATCGCCAAGCAGGCGGTCGACAAGGCGCTCAATTCCGCCTATACGGGACGCAAAGACCGTAAAGGCGATTTCAGAAGCCTCTGGATTACCCGGATCAACGCAGCCGCCCGCCTGAACGGTATGTCGTACTCCCAGCTGATGGCAGGCCTCAAGGTTGCGGGCTCCCCGCTCGACCGCAAGATTCTCGCAGACCTCGCTGTTCGCGACGCTGCGGCCTTTACGGCCGTCGTCGAGAGCGCCCGCACGGCGCTGGACGGCAGAAAGCAGAAGTCCGCCTGATTCGAGAACCGACAGACTGATCGTACGAACGCGGGCTACAATGCCCGCGTTTCTGTTTGGGGGCGGACGCGGAGCCAGCGCGTGTGGACGCGTGCTTTTGAGGGAAGATCATGCTCGAGGAAATCAGGAGAGTCGAAGAAGAGTTCCATGCCGCGATCGGTGCGGCTGATACCCACGCGGCGCTGGAACAGCTCCGCGTACGCTATTTCGGGCGTAAAGGCGGCCTGATCCCTTCACTCTTCGGAAAGCTCAAAACGGTTCCCTCCGAGCACAAGAAAGAGGCGGGCGATGCGCTCAACAAGTTGCGCGACCGGATCGAGTCGGATCTCAAGGAGAAGCTGGATCGCGCCTCCTCGGAAGAGGGTGCAAAGAAAGAGGCTCGCCAGTCCATCGACGTCACACTTCCAGGCCGGCGGCCCGCGTTCGGACACTACCATCCGATCACGATCGTGCGGCGGGAAATGGAGCGGATTTTCACCGAGTTGGGATATTCAGTCGAATCCGGTCCGGAGATCGAATCAGACTGGTACAACTTCGAGGCGCTCAACTTCACGCCCGATCATCCCGCCCGCGACAGCCAGGACACGTTCTTTCTCGACAATGGTCTCCTCCTGCGCACCCATACTTCGAACGTGCAGATTCGCGCGATGGAGCGTCTGGAGCCTCCGATCAAAGTGCTCGCTCCGGGCCGCGTGTTCCGGCGTGATGAGATCACGATGCGCCGATCCCCGATGTTCCATCAGGTCGAGGGCTTTCTCATCGACCGCGGCATCCACTTCGGCCACCTGAAAGGAACTCTGGAGCACTTTCTTCATCGAATCTTCACACCGGAAACGAAAGTTCGATTCCGGCCGAGTTACTTTCCCTTCACCGAACCGTCGGCCGAAGTCGACATATCGTGCGTCTTCTGCAGCGGGGAGGGTTGCGGTACCTGTTCGCAGACCGGCTGGATGGAGATTCTCGGATGCGGCATGGTGCACCCGAACGTTCTGCGTAACGTCGGGATGGATCCCGACCAGTGGAGCGGCTTTGCCTTCGGTATGGGCATTGACCGTGTGGCCATGCTGAAGTTCGGTGTGCCGAATATCCGTACGCTGTTCGAGAATGACCTGCGAGTCCTCGAGCAGTTTTAGATTTGCTTTCCTCTCTCCGCGTGAGGGGGGAAGACTCTCTCTACTTCCTGCGCCACTGTTCCATCTCTCGCCGCTCCCGTTTCGTCGGACGTCCGGCTCCCCGTTCCCGGGTCGCGTTGCGGGGTGGTGCTGCCGGCCGTGGCGGGGATTCGTCTCGATACATCGTTCGCGCAACTTCCTTCGAGATGGTGTGTTCGGGCAAGCCGAGAACAACGAAGCGGCGGATGTGGTCGGAGGTGATCTCGACCATGTCGCCCTCACGCACCGTTGCCGACGCCTTCGCGCGGGCTCCGTTCAGCTTCACATGACCACCCTTGCAGGCTTCCGTCGCGTCGGCGCGGTGCTTGTAGACGCAGACAAGCTTGAGCCAGTGATCGAGCCTGTGTCTCTCCATGGGGTCAGGAATCCATAGCACGCAAGTTTAAAAGAATCAATAGCTTCCCGTGTTGCCATCCGTCGCCAGGATCTTTATAATCGCACCTTCCAGGAGGCTGAATGATCAAGGCAGACATCGTCAGCAGAGTCGCGGAGGGTACGGACGTATCTCGCGGGAAGGCCGCGCAGGCCGTGGACACGATCATCGAAGGCCTTCGAAACGCACTTGCAAACGGCCAGCGAATCGAGCTCCGCGGTTTCGGTGTGTTTCAGGTAAAGCAGCGTAAAAAGGGCATAGGCCGGAATCCCAAGACCGGTGTCGAAGTGAAGATTCCTCCCGGCAATACGATCCGGTTCAAGCCGGGCAAGGAGCTGCGGAATCTGGTGTAAGGGGAGTAGTCAGTAGCCAGGAGTCAGTAGGTTCTCCCGAGTTTGTGCTATCTGGCCTTGGCATAACGAAGAAGGGTGAAGAGTGAAGGGTGAAGAGTGAAAGCGGGGGGTCCCTTTTCACTCTTCACTCTTCTCCCTTCACTCTTATTCAGCTCCTTCCGCTGTCGACACTAATCTCAGTGAAGACTACTGACTCCTGGCTACTCCCCCGTCACACATTCACGAACTTCCGATAATCCACATTCAGAATGAGCCCGATCGCGATGAAAAACATCATCGTCGACGAGCCTCCGTACGAGATCAGAGGCAGAGGAATGCCGGTGGTTGGCAGCAGTCCGATCTGCATCGCCACGTTGATGACGATGTGAAAGACGAAGAACGAAATCAGGCAGATGGCAAGGAAGGTTCCACCTCGATCCCGTGAGGTCTTTGCAATCTGGAAAGCCTGCAGAATGAGGAACAGGTAGAGCGTCAGCACGACGATGACGCCGACGAAGCCCCACTCCTCTCCAAGGACGGCGAAGATGAAGTCGGTGTGGTTGGCGGGGAGGTATTCGAGCTTCGCCTGAGTTCCCTGTCGGAAGCCTTTGCCGGTGATGCCACCCGATCCGATCGCGATCTTTGCCTGAGTCACCTGGTAGCCCGAACCGAGAGGATCCCGTTCCGGGTCGAGAAAGATCATGATCCGTTCCTGCTGATACGGCTTGAGAACGAAGAACCAGGCGCTTGGCAGGGCGATCGCCGCGATGAGAATCGCAATGATCCAGTACCTCGGTTTGACGCCGCCGAAGAACATGGCCGCGGCGATCAGTGGAAAGAATGTCGCTGCGGATCCGAAGTCGGGCTGGACCAGAATCAGCACCAGAGGTGCGCCTATGATCAGGGTGATCATGGCGAAGCTCCGGAACGTCAGATAGGCCCGGTCATTCGAGTCGAAGTACCGCGCCAGAACCAGAGCCACGAAGATCTTCATGAACTCCGCAGGTTGAAATTGAAACCCTCCGACGTGGATCCACGAACTGACGTTCGCCGTGGTCTTTTCCCAGATGAGCAGGTAGAGAAGCAGAATCATCCCGATGCCGTAAAGGATCAGCGAGATGTCGAAGAACACGCGGTAGTCGACCAGCATGAACACGATCATCAGTGCGATGCCGATGCAGACCCACAGAATCTGCTTCTGGAACAACGGCGCGTTGCTGCCGAAATACGTGGAACTGTAAACCAGCAGGCAACCGATGGCGGCGATGATGATCGCCGTGCCGATCATGTTCCAGTCGATCCGCGAGACCGCCCGGTTGTCTAGCATGCGGGCACCGCTGAGCTGTCAGGCGTAATCATGCGTCTCACTGTCTGGAAACGCCGGGCTGAGGTAGTTCTCCCGCACGCAACTGTTCGAGTGTGGCCGGGTCCGCCAGGTCGATCGTCTCCACGCCCGTATCTGTGAAGCGTGCCTGGAAGAGTTGTTTGGCGAGCGGAGCGGCGTTCGAGCTGCCGGCTTCCCCATGCTCGACGAAGACCACGACCACCAGGTCGGCGCTGTCCCGAGGGGCGAAGGCCGCAAACCATGCGTGATCCTTGTACTTGAAGGGAAGTTTCTGTTTCCAGCCGGACTGAGCGATCACCTGGACGGTTCCGGTCTTGCCCGCCACGTCGAGCCCCTCGATCCGCGCGATGCTGCCCGTTCCACCCTGCTCATTGACCACTTTCCAGAGGGCGTTGCGCACCGCGTTCAGGGCGTGCGGGGGCAGATTGATCTCGTGAAGCACTTCGGGCGCGACCTGCTTTCTCGTGAGGGTTCCGTTCGGCTCCCTGACCTCGACCATCTTCAACACGTGGGGACGAAGCACGTCCCCGCCATTAGCAATCGCGGCCATCATGTTGGCGATCTGCAGCGGGGTGACGATGAGCGGTCCCTGACCGATCGAGACCGAAATAGTCTCACTCGGATACCATTTTCTGTTCTGTTTCACGCGGGCCCATTCCTCGCTGGGAACCAGCCCGGCCTTTTCGTTCTCGAGATCAATCTTCGAAAGCTCACCGAAGGTGAGGTTGCGGGCATAGGCAGCAATCCGGTCGACGCCCAGCCGCGCTCCCGTGTTGTAGAAGAAGATGTCGCAGGACACCTTCATCGCCCTCTGGCCGTCCACCGTGCCGTGGCCCTCTCGCTTCCAGCAGCGGAAGCGGCGTCCGAAGAACGCCTCGCTGCCTCCGCAGTGAAACGTCGTGGAAGGGTTGATCACGCCGGACTCGAGACCGGCCATGAGCATGACCACCTTAAAGACGGAACCGGGGGAGTAGAGTCCGGATATGGCCCTGTTGAGCTCGATCTTGAATGGATTCGAAAGAATCGTTTTGTAAACCTCGGGCGTGAAGCGGCGGGAGTAGACGTTCGGGTTGAACGCCGGGCTCGATACCATCGCCATGACCTCTCCCGACTTTGGATCGAGAGCGACTGCGGCTCCGACCCGTTCTCCCTCGATGAAGTACTGCTCAGCCCGGCGCTGCAGTTCGAAATCGAGCGTGAGCGTCACGTTCTGACCGGCCACCGGCTCGCGCCTGGCGGACACGTACTCCGAGAGCTCCTTCCCGTGCGTGTCCACGATCATGTAGCGCGCGCCGTCCCGGCCACGCAGGTACTCGTCGTACACCAGCTCGACGCCCTTTTTGCCGATCAGGTCGCCGAGCTTGAGGCTGAGATCCTTCTTCATGTCGTCTTCAGTAGCCTCACCCATGTAACCGAGTACGTGGGCCGCCATGGTTCCATAGCGGTAATTGCGGCGCTGTACGGTCTCGACACTCAGGACGGGGTAGGTGAGCTGGTTTGCCTCGAACTCGGCGATCTGGGCGACGGTCAGGTCATCGGCGATGCGGATCGGGCGGGTGAATGGTGTTCGCTTCTGACTCTCCATCCTCGCCTGGAGATCCTCGATCGTGACGCCGAGCGTTTTGCTGACGAACGCGAGCATCCGATCATTGAACTCCGGCTCCGTCCTGACGCGCTGTCGCAGATCGGCCCGGCGCAGCATCAGTGAGTAGGCAGGCTCGTTGTCGACGAGAATCTTTCCGTTGCGGTCCAGGATCAGTCCCCGTTTGGCAGGGATCGGAATCTCACGGAGATGGTTGGACTCGGACAGGCCGCGGAAGCGCTCGGCCTGAACGCCCTGGACCCACCAGAAGGCGCCCGCAAGAAAAACGAAGACCATCACAATACTCCAGATCAGGATGTTGATCCGGAAGTTCACGAATTTCTGATCGTCTCGATAGGCGCGCATAGAAGGATCCGTAGTCAGGAATCAGTAGTTTCTCGCGAGATGGACGGCGTTGTTCAGAATCCTACATCTCGAAAACAGACTGAAAAACAAATTCTGTGCGCGCTCCATTGCAAAGACGATGACAGCGCCCTCCGTTTCCCTTCTCCCCACGGGATAGGGGTCAGGGGAGAATGCGGTCGCGCTGCAATCCCGAATGAGGAGCTGACAACCGCCGGCAGAGGGAAGTTCCCTCTCACCACCCGCTGGGCTTTCTCGTCGCTTCGATCGGCTCCTCGCGGAGGAACAGGGACAGCAGATGGTAAATAAGGACTCCGAACAGCGAGGTGAACAGCGTCTTCATGAGCAGGCCTTCTTCGAACATGCCGATCCGCTGGCGCAGCAGGATGTTGACCAGCACGTAGATCACGATTTCGTTGAGGATGACCGAAACGATCAGAGCGCCGCCGAATGCTGCCGCTCCCCTGAGTACCAGCCGGGAATTGATATACGCCACGAGATAGCCGCAGAAGGTCAGCGAAAAGGCGTGCAGGCCGAAAATCGCGCCTGAGAATGCATCCTGGACCAGGCCCGCGAGCACTCCCGCGACGATGGCCCCGAACAGGTTGCCTCCCATGGAGTAGTAGACGACCAGAATGATGTACGGATTGAAGAACGCCAGAGCGTTGGGATAGAAGTTGTCCAGAAGTGAGTGGAGCGTCAGGGCGAGCAGCAGCCCGATCACGAAGCGGAGCCATCTCAAGGCTGGTACCTCGCAACCGCCGGGGGAATCTTCCTCGTCTGGAGAATGATCACCTCTTCGAGTTTGCCGAAGTCTACGGTCGGAACCACTACAATCTTCTTGAACAGATCCCGGCCTTCGGCCACGTCGGTAACGACAGCGACTGCCAGTCCCTTCGGATAGATCCCGTCAATCCCGGCAGTCACGATTGAGTCGCCGACCGCCACGTCCGTCAGCGACGGAACGTAGTACATCTCGACTCCTCCGCTGCCATTTCCACGGACGATCCCCTGACGCCGCGTGCGATCGAGCATCGAGCCGACCGCAGCGTGCTGATCCACGATGAGCTGAACCTTCGAAAGATCTCTGGTCGTGAGCACGACTCGTCCCACCAGCCCCTGAGCATTGACCACGGCGTCGTTGACCTCGACTCCATGGTCGGAGCCGCGGTCGAGGATCACGGACTTGAACCGGCTCGCGGTGTCGAGCATGATCACGTTCGCGAGCAGAGTCGGCATGGCGAACTGTTCGGAATAGCCGAGCAGCGAGCGCAACCGCGACAGATCGCTTGCCGACTGCCGCAGTCCCAGATTTTCGTTGGTCAGCCGTGTGACTTCGCGATTGAGCCGCAGGTTGTCATCCACCGCCCGTCGCATGTCGATGTAGCCGTGGTAGATGTCTTCCGCGTTCTGGCCAACGTAATTGACTGCCTTAGGCACGGGCGAAAAAATCGTCATCACGGTCCGTTCGAACATCGTCCGCGTCTCTCCCAGCACCCGCGTTCGTGTGCTGGCGCTCATCAGAAGGAAGAGCACCGCTAGAACGATGAGAAACAGAAGCGTGGGACGGCGTTCGACGGCAACTTGCATGCTCTTGAGGGAGTTTTAGGAACCTAGTCGATCGAGATTTTTCTGAGTAGATTGAAGTCTGTAAGCATCTGGCCCGTTCCGAGGGCCACGCAGGCCAGCGGATCTTCGGCGAGCGTAACCGGGAGTCCGGTCTCTTCACGCAGCCGCTTGTCCAGATTCTTGAGCATCGAGCCGCCGCCCGCGATGATGATTCCCTTGTCCATGATGTCCGCCGAGAGCTCCGGCGGAGTCCGCTCCAGCGCCACCCGGACAGCCTCGACGATCGTGGTCACCGTCTCCGAGAGGGCCTCCCGGATTTCCTCGTCCGAGATGACCAGAGTTTTCGGAACGCCTTCGACGAGGTCGCGCCCCTTGATCTCCATGGTCATCTCCTCGTCGAGAGGAAATGCCGATCCGATCTCCATTTTTACCTGCTCCGCGGATCGCTCGCCGATCAGCAGGTTGTACTTGCGTTTGATGTACTGAATGATTGCGTCGTCCATCTCGTTGCCCGCCACGCGAACGGAGCGGGAGTAGACGATGCCTGCAAGCGAGATCACGGCCACATCGGTGGTTCCGCCTCCAATGTCGACGATCATATTGCCCGTGGGATCGGTGATCGGCAGGCCGGCCCCGATCGCGGCAGCCATCGCCTGCTCGATCAGGTAGACCTCGGTGGCCCCGGCGCGGAGTGCCGAGTCCTTCACGGCCCGCTTTTCGACCTGGGTGATCTCGGACGGCACCGAGATGACGATGCGCGGCTTGACGAGAAACGAGCGCCCGTGCGCCTTCTTGATGAAGTAATCGAGCATCTTCTCGGTCACTTCGAAGTCCGCGATCACCCCGTCTTTCATCGGGCGGATGGCGACGATGTTGCCCGGCGTACGCCCGAGCATTTCCTTGGCCTCTTTGCCGACTGCCTCGACCTTGCCAGTGATCTTGTTGACCGCCACGATCGAGGGCTCGCGCACGACGATGCCCTTGTTTTTTGCGTAGACCAGCGTGTTTGCGGTCCCGAGGTCGATGGCCAGGTCGTTCGAGAACATCGACAACAGTGATTTCACAGCCATGTATGGTTTTCCTTTGCGAGTGTCGGCGAGGGCCGTCGCTGCCGAAGTGCAAAAGCCTTGCCTCTGCCCGGCCCCCGAGTTGTGAGTTCTGGGTTCTGAGTTTCTGAGTTGTGAGTCGTCAGTTCTGAGTTCTGAGTTGTGAGTTCTGAGTTGTGAGTTCTGAGTTGTGAGTTCTGAGTTGTGAGTTCTGAGTTGTGAGGGGCTGCCCCGCCGAGTTGTGAAGTCTGAGTTTTGTAAGCTGTAAGTGGCTGCCTCGGTTGCCCAGGGCTCCGGGATTCCGCGGGGCTTCTGTCCGCAATTCTCACACAGTTCCAGCCCCGCCAACGGACGGGCGGGAACTCACAACTCAGAACTCACAACTCAGAACCGGAAGGGTGGGCCGGCCTCACTCCTCCGAGTACACCCGTTCACGCTGCACCGTCTGGTTGCCTGCGAGATCCACGGCCTTGATCACCACGGCGTTCCATCCCACTTTGTCCAGGCTGATGAGCTTCTTGAACGTCCCATCGGTATTCACGTCGGCGATCTCCTCGTCGTTGATGAACACAGAAGCTCCCGGCTCGGCCCTGCCTTCGATCAGATAGAACTGCCCTCCGATGTTGAACGGCCGTTTGACCTGAAGTACGGGCGGGGTCTTATCAGTTTCGAGCGTTTCCACCAGACTTCCCAGCCCTCGAACGCGGAATCTTCGACTCGGCGAGAAGGGCCCGATCTTTCCCTGGGCGTCGATTGAAGCGACGCGCCAGTAGAACAGCCCTTCCGAGGATACCTGCGCGACCGCTCGGCTTTCCTTGCGCGTGGCGTTGATCTCGTACGTGGTGAAGAGTCTCGACCTGGATACCTGAAGCTGGTACGTCGTTGCACGCCTCTCGTCCGCCCAGTCCAGAGCGATCCGGAGGTTTGGCGTGCTCTGGAACACCTGATTGTCGGCGGGCACCTGAAGAGCCGGCGGGGGAACGACGATGGTAACTTCTGAAAGCTCCCCGGCCTCACTTCCGGCGATCTGCTGGCCGGCGGCGAGGCGGACCGCATCGCCTCCTGCGACGGAGCTAACCGACGAGGTTCCACGAAGGCTGACGACCTCGGTCCTGCTCTCCTCGTCGACTCCGACCTGGGTGGTCGACTTCGAGTCGACCACGACCTGGGCCCCGGAGGTGCGCACCGTCGAGATGTCCTCATGAGTGTTGATCTCGATCGAGCCGATCTGCATCTTCACACTGTTCTGCTTCTCGGTGGATCCCGGGGCGGCGAGAGCATAGATCTCGAGCAGAGCGCTCGGGCCAATGGTGTAAAGCGACCCGTTCGAGAACATCAGCTCGGCCGACGAGTTCCCGCCGGTCTTGACCCAGTCGCCGTTGAACAGGGGCGTGCGAACCTCGGCAGCTTTCCATTCCCCGCCGGCTTTCTGATACTGAACCTGCCCCTCAACGGTGAGGAACTGCGCGTCCGACTCTTTCTGGCCAGGCAGGCGGGCGAGCGCGGCCTGGGCAATGCTGAGCGACTTATCGGCCTCGCCCTGTGCCTCGAGCCAGGTTCCGGATGCGAAATGACCTTTGGCCGTATCGAGGTGGTCTCGGGCCTCTACGTAGTCGGACTTGAACTTGTTAAATTCCCTGGATGAAGCGAGCGTATCCAGGGCTCCCTGCGCCCCCTTGATGGCGCGATCGGCCATGATCTGAGGGTTCTGGCGTCGGTGGTCCCAGTAAAGGTAACCGCCCACGCCAATCAGCAGAATCAGGGCGATCAATCCGATCCGCTTGAGGCGATCAATAGAGATGAGATACCAATCGATGTTGGCACTCGAGGACGAGTTTTTAAGTCTTGCCATGGTGAGGTGTGGGCGAACCCTGCGCCGGCCGGAGCAGGCGGAGAATAACTTGTTTATAGCACAGTAATTTGACGGTCGGCAACCAGGATTTCTCCCCGCGATTGCGCTTCGGGTGCCGTTTCGGTAAACTGCCCCGCTTTTCAACACCGGATTCCTTCCGGGATTCCGCTGGCATTTTCGTCCCGAGCCCGATGTTTTGAGATCGACCGAAAGACTAAAGATGAAAGATGAACGATGAAAGATGAAGCCACCACCCAGCCGTCCTGCAGGGTGCGTGCGGTTCTCAATTTCAGTTTTCCCTGACGCGGGATGTTTCCTTCATCCTTTATCCTTCATTTTCACCCCTGAATCTTTACTCCCAACGTTTCACCGGAGGTTTGTTTCCCGATGCTCAAGGTAATGCGCAACAGCTTTCAGCACCTGAAGTGGATCCTGGTCCTGGTTATCGTCGCCTTTGTCGGGCTGGTTTTCCTCGAATGGGGTGGTGCAGGTTCCGGAGTGGCAGGTGCTTCGGGAGGCGAAACCGTAGCCGCCCGCGTGAACGGCGAAACGATTCCAATCCGCGAGTTTGAGCGCGCGATCTATTTCACGCAGCAGAACTACGAGCAGATGTACGGCCAGAGCCTGAGCCCGGAGATTCTCCAGGCGCTCAACCTGCCTCAGCAGGTCCTCGATTCGCTCGTCGACCGCAAACTTCTGCTCCAGGAAGCCGAGAAGCTGGGGCTGTCGGCCACATCAGAAGAGGTGCGCAAGCGCATTCTCGAAATCCCGGTTCTCAATCCCGACGGCCAGTTCGTCGGCGAAGAGCTCTATGTCCGCTATGTCACCGCGAGTCTCGGATACTCCTCTGCCTCGGCATTCGAGGCTGAGATTGCTGAGGAACTCACTCTCGGAAAACTCGAAAGCGCTCTGACCAATGCGCTCGTCATATCGCCGGCCACGGCGGAGGCCGCATACAGGCAGCGGAATGAGAGCGCAGAGATCCAGTACATCCTCTATCGCGCCGATCGTGGCGCTGCAAACGTCTCGGTCACGCCCGCGGAGATTGAGGCCTTCTATCGCGAGAACAGCAACCGCTACTCCCATCCCGACCAGAGGCAGGTGAAATATCTGCTGGCCGACATGGCCGCGATACGGGCTCAGGTTCGCCTGTCGGAGGCGGAGCTTCGAGCTGAATACGAGCGGAGGAAAGAGTCGTTCAAGGGAACCGAGTCTGCCAACGCTCAGCACATCCTGATCAGTGCAGAAACGCCCGAGCAGGACGCTGCAGCGAAGGCAAGGATCGACTCTCTGCACGCGGAGCTGGAAGCCGGAGCCGATTTCGCAGGGCTGGCACGAACGAATTCCGCTGATCCCGGGTCTGCAGCCCGTGGGGGCGACCTCGGATGGTTCGACCGGGGCGATATGGTGCCCGAGTTCGAGCAACTCGCCTTCTCGCTCCCGGTCGGCCAGTTGAGCGATCCCTTCAAGACCCAGTACGGCTATCACATCATGAAGGTGAATGAGCGGCGTGCCGCGGGATATCGCAGTTTCGAACAGGTGCGGGAGGATCTCGAGCGAACTCTGACTGAGCAGCGAGCCGGCGACCAGGCGCGCAACCGGATCGCACAGGTGCGCGTTCTCCTCGAGCAGTCGAGGGCGACGACCGATGAACAGGTGCGTGCACTCGCAGGCAACGGCGTAACCTTCAATGACACCGGCTGGTTCGGCAGGAACACGCAGATTACCGGAATTGGTTCCAGCGAGCCGCTCGCAAGCTGGGCCTTCTCCGCCGATCAGGGCGCCGTCGGATCCATCATCGATACCCAGAGAGGTCCGATCGTTCCCTGGCTCGCCGGGCAGCGGCCTGCAGGAGTCGCGCAGCTTGCTGAAGTGCGTGCGCAGGTCGAGTCCGATGTGCGTCTCTCGAAGGGAAGGCAAGCCGCCCAGCAGGGGCTCGCGGCCGCAATGGCCGGCGGAACGTTCGAGCAGGTTGCGTCTGCCCTCGGGATTGATCCCGTCGATGCGAGCGTCAGCCGGCAGGCGGCGATCGCAGGCATGACAGGAAATGTCGGAGCACTCGTTGACGCCGCTCTGACTTCCTCGGTCGGCGAAACGAAGGGTCCGGTCGAAGTGGACCAGGGCGCCGTGGCCTTCAGGGTCCTGGCGCGGACGGAGTTCGATCCCGCAAAATTCGCTGCGGAGAAGGATTCCTTCATCGCGACGATGCGGACGAACGAGGCACGAAAACTTCGAGCCTCGCTCCTCGCAAAGCTCCGCAGGGAGTCGAGAATTACGGTGAATGACGCTCTTGTCCAGCCGCCGACACAGCCGCTCGGCTGACGACATGACAGATTTTCGTAAGTGGGACGAGCCCGCGATTCGCGTCCTGATGATGCCGCGAGATACCAACGCCCACGGTACGATCTTCGGTGGCATCGTGCTGTCGCACGTCGACCAGGCCGGAGCGATCGAAGCGCGCCGTCAGGGCGGCCGCAACATGGTTACGGTCTCGATGGACAAGATCGTGTTCCATTCGCCGGTTTTCGTGGGAGATCTCGTCAGCTTCTGGACCGAGACTCTCAAGATCGGACGGACGTCGATCACGACCCGTGTGATCGTCAGGGCCAGCCGCGGCACGGATCTGGGCGAGAGCGTTCTGGTAACCGAGGCGCAGGTGGTCTACGTGAACGTTGACGAGAACCGGCGGCCGACGCCGATCTTGGGGGAGTAGTCGGTAGCCGGGCCGCCGAGCACTCGCGCGCACGTGTGGAAGAGATCCTTCGCTTCGCTCAGGATGACGTCTGACTACTTCTCCCGCGCCTTCCTCAATTTCTCGAGCCGCTCGCGGATCTCCGCCTCTCTGCCGGACTTCTTCGGCTCATAGAAGCGCCGGCCGACGAGTGCCTCGGGCAGGCAGTCCATCGCCGCGGTCTGCTCTTCGTGATCGTGGGCGTATTCGTAGCCTTTTCCGTAGCCGAGCCCCTTCATCAGTGACGTGGGCGCGTTGCGAATGTGCAGGGGAACCGGCGGGTTGTCGCCCTCGCGCACTTCGTGGCGCGCCGCGTTGTAGCCGGTGTAGATCGCGTTCGACTTCGGTGCCTGTGCGAGATAGACGGCGATCTCCGCGAGCACGATGCCTCCCTCCGGCATGCCGATGAAGTGCACCGCGTCCTTTGCCGCCACCGCGAGCCGGAGAGCCTCAGGATCCGCCAGGCCTACATCCTCGGCGGCTGCCCGCACGAGCCTTCTCGCGATGTACATCGGGTCTTCGCCGCCTTCGAGCATCCGGACGAGCCAGTACACCGTAGCGTCGGCGTCGCCGTTGCGGATCGACTTATGGAGCGCGGAGATGATGTTGTAGTGCTCGTCACCCGACTTGTCGTACAGCAGCGATCGCTGATTGAGGATGGTACGGATCTCCGCCGCGTCGACAGGACCTTTCGCGGGGTCCGCGGTTTCGATGACGAGTTGCAGACTGTTCAGGGCCTGCCTCGCATCTCCCCCGGCCGTCGCCGCGATGAAATCCAGCGAATCGGCAGGCAGACTCACGCCGCTCGCCGTTACGCGAGGATGCTTCATCGCCCGTTGGAGGATGGTTGCGAGGTGTTCCCCCTCGAGCTGAGGAATCACCACGACTTTCGAGCGCGAAAGAAGCGCGGAGTTCACTTCGAACGAGGGGTTTTCTGTTGTCGCACCGATGAGGGTGATGTCGCCCGACTCGACGTACGGCAGGAACGCGTCCTGTTGCGCGCGGTTGAAGCGGTGAATCTCGTCGATGAATACGATCATTCTCGTACCGCGCAACTCACGGCCCCTTCGCGCCTCCTCCATGATCATTTTGATTTCTTTGATTCCCGACGTAACTGCCGAGAAGGGAACGAACCGTGCTTTCGTCGTCTGGGCGATGATTCGGGCGAGCGTGGTTTTGCCCGAACCGGGCGGACCCCAGAAAATCAGTGACGGCACGCGGTCTGTCTCGATCGCCGTTCGCAGAAATTTTCCGGGTCCCAGCAGATCCCCGAGGCCGACTACCTCATCGATGGTCTCCGGCCGCAGCACTTCGGGCAAAGGGGCATCGGAGGCAGTCTTCTTCTTTGCCGGTTCGGAGGATTCGAAAAGTGAGCGGTTCTCGGACATCGAGGAAGGGTATCGTAATAGGTGGGAACCTCGGCCACTTTCCGCCGAGTCGATCTCACCTGCACAGCAGAGATAAATCCAGATTGCCGCCCGAAACGACGATCGCAACTGGACCCTTCGGCCTGACCTGACCGGTCATCAGCGCCGCGATACCGAGCGCGCCGGTCGGCTCGATCACGAGCTTCGTCCTGTAGATGGCGAACTTCAGGATCTCGAGCAGCTCGGGGTCGTCCACGGTCAGCATGTCGGACACGTACTCCCGAATGATCTCGAAGTTCAGCTCTCCGATGTTGGCAGTTCGTGCGCCATCCGCGATGGTCTGCGGCGTTTCGATCTGGACGATCGAGCCTGTTCTGAATGATTGCTGTCCATCGTTTCCAGCCAGCGGCTCGACCCCGTAGACTGCGACTTCCGGCCGCATCTCTTTCACCGCGGTGGCGACCCCGGAGATGAGTCCTCCGCCGCCAACGGGAACGATGACGGTCTCGACTTCCGGCCAGTCCTCGATGATCTCGAGGCCCACAGTGCCTGCGCCGGAGATGATGCGAGGGTCGTCGAATGGAGGGATCAGTACGGCGCCAGTCTCCTCGACGATTCTTTTCGACACTTCGCCGCGGGTTGCCTCGGTGACCCCCGCCTGGACGACCTTTGCTCCGTATCCGCGGGTTGCCTCGGCCTTTACAGCGACTGCGCTTTCCGGCATGACGATGGTTGCCGGAATGCCGAGGAGCTGTGCAGCAAGGGCGACGCCCTGGGCATGGTTGCCGGAGGAGAATGCGACGACTCCACGCTGTCGTTCCTCGGACGAGAGCTGGAGCAGGGCGTTCATGGCGCCGCGAATCTTGAAGGCGCCTGCGCGCTGAAGGTTTTCACACTTGAGCCGGACTTCGACACCGCATCGTTCCGAAATCGCACGGGTCGCCATCAGCGGGGTGCGACGGACGTAGGGACGAATTCGCTCGGCGGCCGCGCGGATGTCGTTGAGTGCAGGACGCATAAGGGAGTCAGGAAGTAGTGTAACGCGGTCTGGGCCTTGCTCCGAAAGCAGGGAAGGGATGCGTGCGAAATGACTCCGGAGGGACGAGATTGCCGCTATGTGGCGCGGCGGGCTGTGGGCGGCCTTCCCCGGTCGGGTCGAGCCCCGCATTGGCCCCCGGGGCAACAGTCCTCGGTACCTGCTCCTCTCTCTTCATTTGACTTATCCCCCCCGCAGGGAGTATCGTTTTTTCGGAAATTCCATCCATAAGAAGCAGTCCTTGCAGTACTAAGGTCATTTTCGGGTTGGAGGTTGGGGATGATGTGGAGATGGGTTACCCGCGGCCTGGTTGTCGGCTGTCTATTTTCGTTACTTGCGCCGTCACTTATTGCACAGGACTTCATCGCGACGATCGACTCTCCCGTAGAGGGTGAAGTCGTCTCCGGAATGGTCCTGGTCAAGGGTTTCGCGCTCGACCGAGTGGATGTGAGTCGGATCGACCTTTACGTTGACGACCAGTTCCAGCATTCGGCGAACCTCGGTCTTCCCCGTATCGACGTCATCCAGGCATTCCCGGACTACGAGGGCATTCAGTCCAGGCGTCCCGGGTTTCAGACCGGGTTCAGCGCCAGCCGGTTTCCGGACGGCAATCACACGGTTCACGTACGTGTCACGACGAGCGATAATCGATCGTTCGAGGTCGGACGCCGTACCATCACCGTCGACAACTCGATCAATCAGTCTCCTTTTGGCCATCTCGATATTCCGGACACGCAGACGACCCATGACGTGAGCGGCTCGTTTCCGGTAGTCGGCTGGGCGGCTGACGTGGACGGGGTTGCATCGGTAGACGTCCTGGTCGACAACCTCATCTACCAGTCCGCGGTCTATGGCGACCCGCGGCCTGACGTCGGAAACAACTTCCCGGACCTTCCCTCGGCGCTGTTCAGCGGATTTGTCGCACACGTCGATTCGACCAGAATTCCGGAAGGCGTTCACAACCTCGCCGTTCGAGTGACGGACCGTCTCGGGTTGTCGCGAATCATCGGCCGGCGAACCATACAGGTCTTCAACAGCACGAATAATCTCCGGCCCTTCGGCTTCATCGACGAACCACTGCGCGACGCAGTCCTGTACGGTTCCTGCTCCGAAGTGACACAGGGGCCACCGGGAGCGATCTCACCCGCACCACCGACTCCTCCAACACCGGACCGGATCAGTACTCCCGTCCGTGGCTGGGCGTTGGATCTGGGCACGCGTGAGGACACAGGCCGGGTGGCATATGTCGAGTTGCTCATCGACGGGGCGCGGGTGCTCTCGTCGGATGACTGCGCATTCAATCCTGCATTCGGCACCGAGGTGAACTGCTACGGCATACCGCGGTTCGATGTGCAGCGGTACTATCCGACGTATCCGGACTCTCCGCGAGCAGGTTTCGTCTTTTCGCTGGACGTGGGCGATCTGGTCAACAACCGTGGTTTCCGGGTCGGCAATCACACCATGAAAGTTCGTGTAGGGGACCTCGAGCAGACCTTCGCAGACATTCCGAGTACCTCGGGGATTCCGGTATTTTTCCGCTGTGCGACCGGCTCCAGCGATCTTCCGGCGTTCGGGTACATCGATTTCCCCACGGCATCCGACTTCGTCCGGGGGAACGTGACCTTCTTCGGATGGGCTCTCGACCAGAATGCCGGCGGGGTGCAGACGGTGGAGATCTACGTAGATGGAAATCTCATGGGCATCGCGCAGTACGGGCTGCCGCGCACGGACGTGCAGCGCGCCTACCCGACGATCGCTAACAGCATCAATTCCGGCTGGCGGTTCACGCTCGATACCACGCAGTTCAGCGACGCGAAGCACCGGCTGACAGTCAGGACGATCGACGGCCAGGGCAACACGGCGGAGATCGGCTCTGTTGATTTTTACGTCGACAACCCAAACTGAAATCGCGACACAGTAACGAATGAAAAACCCGGCCTTGCGCCGGGTTTTTTGTTCGACCAGTGGCTGTATCCTTACCCCTTACCGGTCAAACAGCTTCAGAAAGATCACGTTCGCGGTGAAGTCGTCCTGCGCATTCCGCCCGACGCTCTTGCCTATGTCGATTCTCAGAATCGTGCCGAATGGTCCGATCGTCTGACCGCCGATGCCGACACCCTGAAAGGGCTCGCTGCGGAGCCCGGCTGTCGAATCATCAATGAGCGCGTGGTCATAGAACGCCTCGAGCCGGAATTGCTGCGAGAACACCAGCCCGTATGAGAGGTGTCCGAGAATCGCCTTTTCGGCACGAACCGATCCTGAGCTGATTCCGCGCACGCGCATCACACCGAAGGGGCCGAGCTCGTATTTCGAGAACCGATCCAGGTTCTCTCCGCCGAGATACGTCAGCTCGAGCCCCACACGCTGGAAATTCGGCAGGTGAATGCTCTTGCCCAGCGTGGCGGAGTAGCGGGCATAGTCCTGATGGTCCTCATCGTATTCGTCGAGATAGCCCCACGGCTCCCATTTCGAGCGCATGCCCATCGCATAATTCGTTGCCAACGAATAGCCCCAGCGATCGTACCGAGCGCTCAGCGAAGGAGTGAGCACGTACGTATTGGAAGGGATCACGAAGCCAGCATCGGTATCCTCGGCGCGCTGATACGAGATGTGCGAAATGTCCAGACCGACGTCGAGCTTGCCGAATCCGAACACGGGATGCCCGGCCCGCAGTGCGAGGCTGAGCGGCAACGCCCGGACCCCTTCTCCGACGACTTCCTCTCCCTCACGATAGGAAGTGTTCTCGAACGGGATGGCGAGGCCGAAGAAGTCGGCTCCCAGGTTGTAGCGCGTGTCCCGGAATCCGGGATCGGTGAGATTGGCCGCGAGGATTACTCCCGCGAAAAAGATGTTCGTCTGGAGTCCGGTACCTTTGATGTTGAAGTTGAAATAGTCGATCCCCCCGATGGGAAGAACCGGGAATTCGAGGCCGGAGTCATGATTGAGCCCGGCGAGCAGAAAGACGCTCGACGTGTCGGTACCTTCCTTGACGACTCGCGTGCCGTCGGGGAGGCGCTCGAGATACTTCAGGCCCCGGTCTGTGTCGCGCACCATGCGGGCGTTCGAAGCGCTGACTTCCGCATGCCGGGCGTCGAAATCCGGCGGCTCGATCTGAAAGTTGGAGAAGGTTGTCGAGCGGCTCACGGGCGTGGCGCGCCCTGCAACCGAGACGACCTGGTGTCCCGAGACATCGAACGGAAGCCAGATCAGGTCCGGCGCTGGGGTGTTCTGAATCTCCTCGATCGAGAGCAGACGCCTTTCTTCCCGGCTGAAGGCAGCAAAGTCGATCCTCTCTTCGTTCGAAAGTATTTCGGCGCGCAGATTGAGCTGCACCATCGCGATGCGGATCCGTGCCCACGTTCTCGAATCGATCCAGACTGTACCCCGGAACATCGGCAGGTCGCGAGGCGAATCAGGACCCGGCTCGAAGCGGACTTCATAGACGTCGAATCCGCGGAACGGAACTCGTCGAATGAGCTGATATCGATAGTCATTGGTGAGATGAAGGTTCAACGGGAGCTGGCTTACTTTCTCCGCCTGGATGATCGGGACCTCGGGAATGCGACCGTACTTCCACTTCACCCCGTTGATCAGAAACTCCTGCCAGACCCAGTCCGACCGGCCCGAAGGATCATAGAAAAAATCTCCCGCGATGGTGGCTTCAACGACTTCTCCGCCGGGTCCGATTGCGAAACGGAGATCGGTCTGATTGCGAGCGACATATCGCGGTTCGATCGTTTCCTGGTACGCGTGATACGCCTGGTGGTTCCGGATGATCTCTTCCACAGTCAGCGTCCGGTCGGTCATGACCTCGACGGTCTCCCGCGTGATCGAGTCGTCGGCTATCGCCGGACGGTCGACGCTGATCGAGAAAGGCGTGGACGCTGGTGGTATGCCGACGAGGAACCGTCCGCCACGGCTGCCGGCATCGGTAATCGGATTGACGCCCGCGGCGTCCGCGCGGGTGGGGGAAGTGAGTGAGTCTTCCGGAAAGCTGACGATGCTCCACTGATCCGGGCTGCCGGGGGGAATCACGACTGTGCGAAGATCCTCGCCGCGCACGAAAGCGAGCACTGTCCCCTCGATGGGATTCCCTTCGCGGGAGAGCAGAGTGATGGATGCGGAGGGATCGGGCGAGTAGTCGCCGATGAACTGCTGGTTGACCGCGGCGATCGCGCGGAACAGGGGCTCGCTGTTTGGCGCAGCGATCCACGCGCGCACTGCACCGGCGGTGAGAGCGCGGCCGATGTCGTGGGCGGCGTTCGGACTGGTCGGTTGAACCCGCGCGACGACCCGCTTCGAAGGGTCGCGTTCCATGACCCAGCGAACGACCTCGCCGGCGTCTTCGTCCGTGATCAGTTCATCGAAGTACGCTTCCGCGCCCGTTTTGTAAATCTCCTCGAGTCGGGTGATGGCCATCGGACCCGCCACGATGTTCCGCGCAAGCTCCAGCCCCTGCGCCGTGACGGCGAGCCGTTTGATTGCGTAACCCTCTATGTCGGCGTCGGTACCGTCGACGCGCACGCCGATCGAGGAGAACGGGCCGTTCGCATGCGCCCATCGCACGATTCCCTGGATGCGGTCTTCGACCTTCGGGATTGGCTCATCGAGAGCGTCGAGCTCGACCGTCACGATCACTGTGATCTGCCGTTTCTGCTCGGGAGAGAGCGATTCGATCCAGCGTGCGGCTGTAGAAAGCTCCTGGTATCGGGGCGTGATCAGGATCGGAACGACCGCTGGGGGTACGACGGTAAGGTCGGCGACCACACCGCCGCAGAGCGAGCAGTCCCGGCGAGGTTCCTGGGCAAAGCCAGCCGACGCGACGACGAGTTGCAGGGCGACGATCCACCCGGCCATTCTTTTCATGGGATTCCTTTACAAAGGCTTTGGACGCTTCGCCGTGTAACATAGCCCCGATTTTCTATATTCTTTTGCCCGATTACCCGGTGAGACCATGACGACACGTCTGCGAGGCGCCCTCTACTTCAATCCCTCTTCCGGCGCCCGCGATCCTGAAATGGCCCAGGAAATCAGGGACAGAATTGCGAATCAGGGCATCGATTTCATCGAAATCCGAGAATCGCTCGACCTGGTTGCAGACATCAAAGCCCGCATCGAGTCGGGGCAGAACCTCTTCGTCGCCGTGGGCGGTGACGGCACTCTGCACGGAGTCGCGCAGGCACTGGTGGGAACCGATGCCGTGATGGGCATCATTCCAGCCGGCACCTTCAATCACTTCGCCCGCGATCTTCAGATTCCCCTCGAATGGAGCGAGGCTCTCGAAGTCGCGCTTCACGGGGAAACCACGGAAGTCGATACCGGACGTGCGAACAGTGACTACTTCCTGAACAACATTTCCATAGGCCTCTATCCTGAGATCGTCGAGCAGCGCGAACAATTTCGAAAGCTCGGCAAGTGGCGGGCTTACCGGAAAGCTACATGGCAGGCTTTCCGGAAGCTTCACCACGTCTCACTCATCGTGGAGACCCCTCACAGCCTCGAAGCGGTCAAAACACACGTGTTTCTCGTCTCGGTGAATCCCTACGATGTGTTTACTTTCGGGCTCATCGCACCACGGACGACCCTTGGCGGTGGCCAGCTCTGCATCTACTGGCTGCCATACATGCAGAAGTTCGAGCTGATTCGCACCATGGCCCGGTACTTCCGGGGAAAAATGATGCCGGGCGAAGATGTGCGGTCGCTCAGGACGACATCCCTCAAGGTCCAGACATCGAGATCGAAGCTCAGAATCGGGATGGACGGCGAGCTGTTCGATATGAAGACACCTCTCGTCCTGACTCTCGAGCCGAAGAGCCTGAGGGTGAAGGTACCGAGGTAGATTCGTTCAGCGATTTGCGATTGAGGATTTCCGTCATCCACCCGAGTCCGCAATTCGAAATCCGCAATCCGCTATAATCCGCACTTTTTCGAGAGACCCTATGACCCAGATCAGAATCAAAGACCTGCGCGAGCATGCAGGCGAGACTGTCACCATCAACGGCTGGCTGTACAACAAACGAGGTTCCGGAAAGCTGCAGTTTCCGATCATCCGGGACGGAAGCGGATATCTGCAGGGCGTGATCTCCCGCAAGGAGGTCAGCGACGAGACGTGGAAGGCAGCGGAGGAGGCGGGCCAGGAGTCGACGGTACGGGTGAAGGGATCGGTTCGGCTCGAGCCCCGCGCTCCGGGCGGCGTCGAGCTTGGAGTAGAGTTCTTCGAGCTCGTACATCCGACCACCGACTATCCCATCACTCCGAAAGAGCATGGCACCGCGTACCTCATGGACCGGCGGCATCTCTGGATCCGCTCGTCGAAGCAGCACGCGGTACTCAAGGTTCGGAGTGAAGTCGAGCAGGCTTGCCGCGACTTCTTCTACGAACGCGACTTCGTACTCATCGACTCGCCGATCCTCACTCCTGCCGCGTGCGAAGGAACGTCCACTCTGTTCGAGACGGACTATTTCGGAGAGCCGGCATTCCTGTCGCAGTCCGGCCAGCTCTACCTCGAGCCGGCTGCGGCGGCGTTCGGTAAGGTCTACTGTTTCGGCCCGACCTTTCGCGCCGAGAAGTCCAAGACCCGCCGTCACCTGATGGAGTTCTGGATGATCGAGCCCGAGGTCGCATTCCTCGAGTTCGACGGCCTTCAGGACCTGGCGGAAGAATTCGTCGAGTACGTCGTCGCTCGCGCGATGGATCGATGCCGCGAGGAGCTGAAGATCCTCGAGCGGGACGTCTCGAAACTCGAGAACGTCCGGCGCCCGTTTCCCCGCATCACGTACCGCGAAGCGATCGACGTTCTCGTCGGCAAGGGCATGGATGTGAAGTTCGGAGACGACCTGGGCGGAGATGAGGAAACAGTGCTGGCCGAGGCCTACGACCGGCCGGTGATGGTCTCGCGATATCCGGTAGCGATCAAGGCCTTTTACATGCAGCCCGATCCCGAGGATCCCGAGCTGGCTCTCGGCCTCGACATGCTCGCTCCGGAGGGATACGGCGAGATCATCGGCGGCGCGCAGCGCATCCATGATCATGATCTGCTGCTCAGACGTATTCAGGAGCATAACCTCCCGGTCGAGGCCTTCCAGTGGTATCTCGACATTCGGAAGTACGGAACGTTTCCTCATTCCGGATTCGGAATGGGAATCGAGCGGTGCGTGGCCTGGATCTCAGGCGTCCATCACCTCCGGGAGTGCATTCCGTATCCCCGCATGCTGAACAGAATTTATCCGTGAGGCAGGAAGGGAGCGGACGATCGAACGGATGCGGCGTCGAACCACGGTGTCATCCTGAGCGAAGCGAAGGATCCCCTGAAGTTTGGCGGTATCTCCTCGAGGCAGGAGATCCTTCGCTTCGCTCAGGATGACACTGATGAATGCGCTCGCGTCAGTCCCAACACGGCGCGGAGTTTGCCTGATGCACGATGAACCTGATGTCTGAACGAGAGAGCGGAAGCTCAAAATTACGCGTCATTCCGATCGGCGGCCTCGGCGAGATCGGTATGAATCTCATGGTGTACGAGCTCGAGGATGCCGCCATCGCAGTCGATTGCGGAATGATGTTCCCTGACGCGGCAACCATGGGGGTCGACGTCGTGATCCCCGACATGACGTATCTGTTCGAAAACGCCGACAAGATGAAGGCGATCTTTCTCACCCACGGGCATGAGGATCACATCGGTGCACTACCCTTCCTTGCCGAGCGGGTGCATGTTCCCGTCTACGGGATGCCGCTCACACTCGGTTTCGTCAGGCACAAGCTCGAAGAGTTCGGAATGAAAGATGACGTCGACCTCAGGACGATGAAGCCGAGGGACGTGGTTGAGGCCGGACCCTTCGTGGTCGAAGCGATCCGGGTCACTCACTCGATCGTCGACTGTATGGCTCTCGCGATCACGACACCCCTGGGCACGATCATCCACACCGGCGACTTCAAGCTCGACCAGAATCCGATTGACGGGAATCCGGCCGATCTCGCCCGCTTCGCGGCTCACGGCGAAGAGGGCGTTCTTCTGCTGGTCAGCGATTCGACGGGTGCGACCGAGGAGGGTTACACGCGATCGGAGAGCACGGTCGGAAATGCATTTACGCGGATCTTCCACCAGGCTCCGGGACGGATCATCATCACGACTTTCGCATCCCACATCCATCGGGTTCAGCAGATCGTCGATGCGGCGCGAAAAACGGGCCGGAAAGTCTCATTCGTCGGCCGATCGATGGTCAACAACATGGAGACCGCCGAGCGCCTCGGCCATCTGAAGATTCCGCGGGATGTGCGTGCGGGCGACGAGCCCGAGTCCAACGGTGTCATCGTCACGACAGGAACGCAGGGAGAACCCTCGTCTGCTCTTGCGAAGATGGCGCTCATGGAGCACAGGACCATCGAATTGCAGCCGAAAGACACGGTCATCATCTCGGCTCGAACGATCCCCGGAAACGAGAAGGCGGTCGCGCGCGTGATCGATCACCTCTATCAGCGAGGCGCCGACGTTCTGTACCACGAGGTGCCTGACATCCACGTCTCAGGTCACGCATCGGCCGACGAGCTGCGATTGATGATCAACCTGACGAAGCCCCGCTACTTCATTCCGATGCATGGGACGGTACGTCACCTGGTTCTGCATGAACGGATCGCGCACAGCGTAGGCATCCCCGAGGATCGGACATTCCTCTTGATGAACGGAAATGTGGCGGAGCTCGATACCACGTCGGGACGTGTCCTTCCGGAACGAGTTGCAGCGGGGAAAGTGTTCATCGACCGGCAATACGAAGAGGTCGCGAGCGTGGTGGTCCGGGACAGGAAACACCTGGCCGAGGATGGGTTCGTCATCGTCGTCGTCGCTCTGAACTTCAATTCGGGAGACATCGTTCGCGAGCCCGAGATCATCACGCGTGGCCTGATTCATGTAGACGCCAGCGCGGAGATACTCAGCGAGGTCCGCGAATTGCTCATGAAAACACTCGTGCACACGGGGCGGGAAGAGCTCGGCGATGCGGACGCGATCCAGGACAAAATGCGTGTGATTCTCAAAAGGTACTTCAGGAAAAAACTGAACCGTCGGCCCATGATTCTTCCGGTCGTATGGGAAATGTAGCATGACGATCCTTCAGGCGGTTGTGCTGGGACTCGTGCAGGGTCTGACCGAGTTCATTCCGATCAGCTCGACCGCACATCTCCGCATCGTCCCCGCGCTGCTCGGTTGGGGAGATCCGGGGGCGGCGGCCTCCGCGGTCATTCAGATCGGAACTCTCCTGGCAGTTCTCCTTTACTTCAGAACCGATCTTCTGAAGATGGCTGCAGAGTTCTTCAAAGGGATCGTCGGCTTGAAGCCATTCGAGAATCACTATTCGAGACTGGCCTGGTACATCGGAGTCGCGACGATTCCGATCGGAGTCGTGGGACTCACGTTCAAGGATTTCATCGAGACGACCGCCCGGAGTCTCTGGATCATTTCGTTCGCCCTCATCGCGCTGGCGATTGTGTTGCTCATTGCTGAAAAGATGGCGGCGAAGCGCGAAAGCCTCAGAGTCCAGGACGACATCACCTTCGCCGATGCGATGTGGATCGGAATCGGACAGACGCTGGCGCTGATTCCCGGAGTGTCCCGCAGCGGATCGACGATTACGGCAGGCCTTTTCAGGGGTCTCTCGCACGCGGCTGCCGCCCGCTTTTCGTTTCTGATGAGCGTACCTGCCATCTTCGCCAGCGGAATGTTCGAGCTCCTCGCAGAATGGGACCATCTCGCTGCTCTGGGATGGGGATCGGTGATCATCTCGGTCATCGCGGCATTCATCTCGGGGTGGGCTTCGATCTGGTTCCTCATCCGCTACCTGCAGACGCACACGACCAATGCATTTATCTACTACCGCATTGTCCTCGGTCTGGTGATCATGGGGCTGCTGACTACGGGATGGCTTGTCTGAAGAATTGAGAATTTCGAATGGAGAATTCAGAAAACGAGCAACCCTACCCGCGGAAACGCACCGATGTGTCATCCTGAGCGAAGCGAAGGATCCCCTTCCTCGAGGAGTCACGGCAAGTCTTCAGGGGATCCTTCGCTTCGCTCAGGATGACACCCGTGTTCATTTCTCACCACAATGACCGTCCTGTCATTCGCCGGCCCGGGATGACAACTTGTTCATCTCCGATGACACGGTCTTTCTGAATTCTGAATTTTCTATTCTGAATTCTTCAGTTCAGTGATTCTGCTCTCGAGCACGATGTCCGGCCTGAAGTTCTCGAGCTTGAGACTCCAGGCAGCGACCTCGTAGAGCGCCTCTGCCGGCACCAGGCCGATGATCTCGCTGGATAGAACCTCGATTCCGTTTCTCTCCGCCTCTTGCCTGACGACCAGAAACGCGCGGTGAATCGGAGTGCGGCGAAAGTCGAGCAGATTCATCGACACCTGGACGATTCCCCGATGCTCGAGCATGATCGGAAGTGCGCGGACGAATCGAAGTCCTCCGCTCACTTCGCGGACCGCTCGGGCGATTCTGCCGGCGATCTCGATGTTGTCGGTTGCCAGCTGGACATTGAAAGCGATCAGCGGGACGCGGGCGCCGATGACTGAGACGCCGGCCGTCGGGTGGAGACGATCGGGACCGAAATCGGGTTTCCATGCAGGGTCAGCGATCTTCTCGGAGAACTTCTCGAAGTTGCCGGACCGGATGGCCGGCAGCTCTCTGCGATACTCCGCCCTGGCGGCATACTCGTACAGATACACCGGAATTCCGAAGCGCTCCGCGACGGCCTGCCCGACCCGCTCGGCCAGCGCAATGCAGTCCGCCATTTCGCTCCCGCGCAGGGGAACGAAGGGAACCACGTCTACCGCGCCCACGCGGGGATGTGCACCGCGGTGTGTCCGGAGATCGATGCGTGGAATCGCGACCTCGTACATCGCCATCGTCGCTTCGAACATCGAGCCGGCGTTCTCCGACACGTAGGTGAACACGGTCCGGTTGTGATCGACATCTGGAGAGACGTTCAGCAGATCCACGTGGGGAGTGGAAGCGATGGCATCGGCCGTCGCCCGGATGGTCGACTCGTTGCGGGCTTCGCTGACGTTGGGAACGGCTTCGAGCATATGCGGAGACTAGTCAGGATCAGGAGTCAGGAATTTCTCGCGAGCATCGAATTTACCGCTATCTCCGACGGGCAATGGGTCGTACGTCAGATAAATGCCAAAGGGGGCAAGCCTCGGGAGAACCTGCGGACTACTCTCCCAGCACCTGAATCTCATACAGGTTTCGATACCGCTCCGCGTAGTCCAGGCCGTAGCCGATGACGAACTTCGGCTCGATCGTGAATCCGACGTAGTCGGCAGTGAAAGGGACTTTCCTGGAGGCAGGCTTGTCGAGAAAGGTCGCAACTTTGACCGAGGCTGCGCCGTGCCCCTCGATGTACCGGTACACTTCCCGCATCGACATGCCGCTGTCGATGATGTCCTCGACGATCAGCACGGCCTTTCCCTTCATGTCGAGCTGCGGTTCCTTGAGCAGAGTGACGACACCGGAGGACTGTTTGGCGTTTCCGTAGCTGGAGACCTGAATGAAGTCGAGCGCGATGTCCATGCTCATGGCCCTTGCAAGGTCGGCCGCAAAGAAGACCGCGCCCTTGAGCACGCAGAGAAGAATCACCTCCTGCCCGATCAGGTCCTTACTGATCTCCCGCCCCATTTCAGCGACTCTCTTTTGGATGTCTTCGCGACTCACTAACGTTTGAGGTGTCATTTGTGAGAAAATTCTAACAGACCGTCACGGCAGAAACCGGTCATTCCTATGGCTATTGCAGAGATCGGACAACTTCACAGCCGTTACGTGCGGCTTTCAGACAAGTTCAAGGCGCTCTGGACCTACAACCAGTTCGTCACAGGCGTCTACAAGAACGTCCTCAGGTTCCCCCTTCCCTACAATATCGACTTCCCCGCCATCTACGACTCGATCAGGCGCGCGAGCGATGTGATTCAGACTTCCTCCGCGGTGGACGCCGTCCCGATGATGGAGGAGAGCGAGCGCGAGCTGCAGCGAGCTCTGATTCCTCTCATCGAGGCCGACCAGATGGTCACGCCACCTGTATTTCGGAGATTTCTCGATCAGCTCAAGAGACGGGACGACAAGAAAGTCATTTTCTATCTGATCAAGTTCTATCTCCACGCCGACGCCGTGAGCGGCGACCAGCGGGACAAGGTCGACTTTCTCTTCACGAAGATGGGAGAGGACTTCTTCGAGGCGAGAGGCGAGTTCTGGTCCAGAGATCCGGGTGAGCTCCGGCGGCAGCTCGAAAATCTGGTCTCCGTGCGGCCCATCGAGTTCCAGGACTCGAAAGAGATCGCGAATTTCGTCAATGCCGTGCGGACGCTCAAAGCTCAGGTTCAGCAGACTGAGAATTTCGAACAACTCACCGAGACCAGGCTACTCGACGACGCGCGGACGCTCAAGCAGCGTATGGGAGACAATTTTTTCCACCCTGACGTGCTGATCGCGATCATCGATTGCAATGTCACCATCAAGAACCGCTTCCTCCGGTTCTACTCCGAGGAAGAGCAGTATCTGATTCAGGAATCACAGCGGCTGATCGACAGCGAAGAGGCGATCGCCCGCGGGTTCGGTGAGAGCAGCCCCGGTCTGATGCAGGAAATCTCGAACTTCCGGCAGCTCAAGCAGGAGTTCGAAGAGTCTCGCGCGAATTTCAACGTCAAACACAATCTGGTGGCTCAGCTGAGGGCGAGCATGAACAATATCCTCGCCCAGATCGACACCGTGATCCCGGCACCTGTCGAACAGATGTCCGAGTCGAACAGGCTCGAGCTTCAGCGTTTCGACGCAATCCGCCGGAAGTTCGGCGACGACAAACTGCTCAATGACTACATTCTCCGGATCTACGGAGCTCTCGAATCGCTCGATCCGCACATGGGAGAGGATTTGATGGTCGACGCGCCGGAAGCCGTCGATCTGCGGCTCGAGCCATGGGAGGCGGGCGCTTACCTCAAACTTTTCCACAACCGCGACCGAGGCCAGGAATCCGAGGAGCTCCTGCTCCTTTACATCCGCTCTGCTGCGCTCCGCATGAAGATCGCCGAAGAGGCGAACTTTCTCGCTGCGTTCACCCCGCAGCGCCCGGTCCAGGGAACGCTGCTGCAGAAGGTCAAGGACAGTCTGGACCGCGCGAACACCTACGACCAGATGTTCGTCAACCTTCTGCATGACGAGATTCACTACTCCGATTCGAACAACCTGCACCGCCTTTACCGCTCGCGATTCAGGCTCCTGCGCGTTTTCTCGGGACTCTGGCTCATCTACGATCACTTCACCTGATCAGCAGGCGGAGAGCATGATTCTAGTGAACCTGAGCCAAGTGGCCGAACATGCCTCAGTTCAGAATCGGCTTGATGCGTCCCAGCACCGCCTCCGCGACGAGAACCGCATTCAGGGACGAGCCTCTACGGAGATTGTCCGAGACCATCCAGATCCAGAAGCCGCCGCGGACTTCGGGATCTTCCCGGACCGCGCTCACCAGGACCTGATCGCGCCCCGCGGCATCCACGGTGCTGAACGTCTCGTCCGGCAGGCCGGAATCGATTGACTCATGGCTGCCGAGGGCAGTGAGCAGGCCTTCCGCCGTTGCATCCGGTGCCCTCAGAAAAATCGAGAACGAATGGCCGTGGAACAGCGTGCCCTGGATGATCGAGAGAGCCAGCGTCCCGAAGCCCGTGATGGACTTCACCTGCGAGGTCACCACCGCAGCATCCCGTACCGCTTCTCCTGCCGGAAAGAGATTGAACGCGAGCTGCCTCTGGAAGATGGCTTGTGGAACCGACTGAACATTGAACACGCTGACGGTCTGCTGCATTAGTTCGTCGATACCCGCCTGTCCGAACTCCGAAGCGGGTTGAATCGCTGTGGCGACGCAGAGCTCTATCGAGACGTCTTCGCGGAGTCGGTTCAGCAGGATCGAAAGGGGCGTCGCGATCGGGTGTGGAGAAATGATCGCCGAGCTCCGGTCGGGGATGACCTGGTCATTGATTCCGGCGACTACCGGAATGCCGTCGACGCCGCTCGGAGGTTGTGAGAGGTCTACGGCAACGAAGCCGAGGTCTTCACGTTTCTCGATCCACGGCCGGTTCAACGCACCGTCGCCGCAGAAGAAAACGAGGTCGAGACCTTCGAGTTCCTCGTCGTTGATCTCCTGAACTACGGCGGGCTCCTGGTCCACATCCGTGAGCGCCCCTTTCTCTTCTTCGAGTGAGCTCAGCAGAGCGATCTTCTGGTACGGGATGCCGCGATCGTGAAGAAGAGACTTCACCTCGTTGCCCGTCAGCGTGAGCGGATTGACGATCGCCAGACGGTATCCGGCGTTTGCATTCAGCGGCATCTGAAACTCACTCGGTCTGGCTGACGATCACGCCTTCCGTGGTTCCTCCCTCGGGAGCCTCAGGTGACTCTCTGGAGGGGAAGGCTATCCCCCAGAGCTTCACCATCGGACCCGAGACTAAATACGAGATCGCGAGCACGAACAGAAACTCGTCGGGCCAGCGAAGCAGAACCACGAGGAAGACCGCCAGGAGAATCACGTACGTGAACGAACGTTCCTTTTGAAGGCTTGCGTACTTCTGGCTCCGGTAACGGATCGTGGACACCATGGCGAATGCCAGCAGTGCGGTCACCAGCAGCATCACGGCGGCGAACCGCCGGTCCGCCACGGGCATCGGCGCGTAGTTGATGATCGCGGCGACCGTGAGCGCGCCCGCGGGAATCGGAAGTCCGACGAAATATCGGTGATCGGTCTTCGCGGTGCTGATGTTGAAACGCGCCAGTCGCAATGAGCCTGCAACCAGGAAGAGAAAGGCAATTCCGGCTCCCAGCCGTCCCCAGAGGTGCAGTCCCCAGTTGTAGATGAGAATTGCAGGAGCAGTCCCGAACGTGACCACATCCGCGAGGGAGTCGTACTCCTTGCCGAATTCGGACGTCGCTTTCATGGCCCGGGCAACCAGCCCGTCGAAGGTATCGAAGACGGCCGCGATGAGGATCGCCCAGCACGCGCGCTTGAACAGGTGACTCGCGTCGTCCGTGTTGCCGAGCAGAGCAGCCTGCGATGCCCGGATGCTCAGCAGGATCGCCATGAACCCGAAAAATACGTTGAGGACCGTCAGCGACGTGGGAATGATGTAGATGCCACGCCGTGGATTTCTCGGCACGTCGTCGGTCACGATTTCCTCTCCGGAATCTCCGCGACGATGGTGAGTCCCACTTTGGTCTTGTCTTTGAGCTTGACCCTGATCACAGCCTCAGGAGGAAGAAACAGGTCGACACGCGATCCGAACTTGATCATGCCGACGCGCTCGCCGCGGACCACGTAGTCCCCTTCTTTCTTGTCGAAAACGATCCGGCGAGCCAGAAGTCCCGCGATCTGTTTGAAGGCCACCACGCCATGTTCGCTCTCCATGACGATCAGGTTCTGTTCATTCTCGAGCGAGGACTTCTCGGAGAATGCCGCAATCTTGCTTCCCGGGACGTATCGATAGTGCACGATCTTTCCGCTGACCGGTGCCCGGTTAACGTGAACGTCGAAGACCGACATGAAGATGCTCACCTGCCAGGTCAGGCCGGGCCAGATGTCTCCGTCTGGAATCGCCTTGACCTGTACCACGGTCCCGTCCGCGGGGGAGAGAACGTCGACGTGTCTCTCGGAGCCCCGCCGCTCCGGATCCCGAAAGAAGTTCAACAGGAATGCCGCGATTGCACCGAAGACGATTGCCGCGATATACCACTGGGTCAGGAGCGCGGCAGCCGCGAGCAGAATCGCCGGGATGATGAATAGCCATCCTTCGGCGGCGAGGGGGATTCGTCTGGCCAATTAGCTGGGATCTCCGTTCAACGGGATCATATATGCAAAGGGGGTTCCGCCCGGAGCCCCCTTTTGATGATCCGTTCTGAGACCACGGCATTTCCACACCCTGCGGATCTGATCGCGATCCTGCAAGTCCCGGCCGGGGCCGCGCTTCAGGCTTGCGCCTGCTGGCTGCTGCTGTGGCTGCGAATCTTCGCGGCCATTTCGTCCTTGATGTACAGTTTGCGTTTCTTGAGCTGTTTTTCTTCCAGTTCTTCTTCGGGAGTGAGCATCGTCTTGTGCGCCAGCTCAGCCAGGCGATCTTCATACCGGTGATGTTCCTGTGCGAGGCGCTGAAACTCTTCGTCCTGGCTGCTCAGAAGCGACTGGATGTCCATGCTCTTGTCCGCCATTCAAAGACCCTCCTTTGTAGATCTGTTGCCTTGAATTTTATCACCGCGAGAACCGGGGGGGATGTCAAATCGGAGGGCTCATGGCATTCAACATTCATCATTCAACATTCGACATTCGGGCGGGGGGCTTCTCCCCTCTTCCCCCGCCCGAATGTTGAATGTTGAATGGTGAATGCTGAATTTGGCGAGTTGTGACGTTCGCCTCCTCTTCCGCTGCTCCCCCACTATAATCCGCCCGCATGGCCCGCTCCCCGGCACTTCTGCTCCTCACCGCGCTCGCAGCCGCGACGATCTTTCTATCTCCATGGCAGCGCGACCTTTACATCGGTGACGAGGTCCGCTACGGCCAGGTAGTCCGGGAGATGAGGGAGAGCGGCTCGCTGCTGGTCCCCCACCTCAACGGCGAGCCCTACAGCCACAAGCCGCCCCTCCATTTCTGGGTCATCTACGGCCTGACCCGCCTCGGACTCGAGGACTCGATCTGGCCCTTCGTTCTTCCCTCGCAGCTGGCTCTCCTCGGACTCCTGCTCGTGGTTCGCCGCATGGGAGAAGAGCTTGCCGGCGAGGGCTGCGGGGATCCCGCCATGTTCATCTTTGCGACCTTCTACCTCGCGTGGGGACTGGCGCAGACCGCGCGGATGGATGTGCCGTTCGTCCTGATGATCTCGCTTGCGATTCTCTGGCTGCATCGCTTCCTCAGGAGAGGAAGTCAGCGGGATCTCCTGCTTGCGGGGGCGGCGACCGGAATCGCGATCCTCATCAAAGGTCCGATGGCCTTCGTGATCGTCGCGGTTCTGCTCCTTTTCGAACGGTTCCGCCGCGGACGGCTTCGCGCAGGACGCTACTGGCTGGCGTTCCTGATCGCCGCCGCGATCCCACTCATCTGGCTCGTCCCGGCGATCATGAGCGAAGGGGAGGCGTACGCGCGTGAGATCCTCGTCGAGCAGAACGCAGGCCGCGCAATCGGCTCCTGGACCCATAGCGAGCCGCCATGGTTTTACATTCTTCACGCTCCAGCGACTTTCTTTCCCTGGTACGTGATGATCGTCGCGTCGCTGCTGGCCCTGTTCCGACCGGGCCCGGCGGAAGATCGCACCGGCAACGACGGCGTCCGATTCTGCGTCAGCTGGTTTCTCGCCGTGCTGATCCCGTTCTCGATCATCAGCGGCAAGCTCGACGTCTACATGCTGCCGGCGTGCGTGCCACTGGCGATTCTCATTGCGGGTTTCATCGCGGAGCACGAGGGCGGCCGCTGGTCGAGATTCGCATTCGTTGGGAACCTCGCCACGATGGCGCTCATCGGACTTCTCGGCATCGCCCTGCTCGCTGCGGCCCCGCACATTCGGCCGGACACGCCCGAAGTGAAGTTGATCTCGAGTCCGGCCGTGCAGGGGCTGTTCGCGCTGTTGGTTGCGGCATCATTCGCCGGCATGCTCGCAACGTGGAAGCCGCGCGACCGGCCGCTGCTCCGATCATCCGTCGCGCTCGCACTCGTTGCGCTGGCGCCGATGGTCTACATCATGTTCGTGCTGATCCCGGTGGCGAACCATTTCGGGTCGACCGAGGCTCTCGTGCGGACTCTCGAGCGACAGGAGGTTGCCGGAGAGGAGATTGTTCTGTTCAAGGCACCGTATCTCTGGAGCAGAGAGATGCCGGATTCGCTGGCGGGAACGCGGTACGTTGGCGAGGAGGAGCTCGACCAAGCGTGGGTGCGCAGCCCCGTCGTCATCGCAGTGCAGGGCGATCGCGCGCACCTTCTGGGAGATCGGCTCGAACCGTACATACGCGTCGATCGCGTTCGCATCAAGGCGAAGGACTTCGATGTCTACCGCCGCCGATGACCGGAGTGCATCCGTGCGGAGGAAGCGCGCCGTGGCCTCGGTGGCTTTCATCGGCCTGCTCCTGCTGTCAGTGAGCTGGCCGATGCCGGTCGTTCTCCTGAACGAGGCGACGTTCGATACGGCGCTCCCACTTCATGACAAGTCGTTTCTCGGCCGCGAGGCTCCATCCTGGGACGTGGTCTTCTGGTGCCTCGCGGGACTGTACGCCCTCGCGGTGATTCATTTCAGAGCGGATGATGCGCGGAGGTCATCTCGAGATTTCGTGAACGACATCAGGACAGCAGGTCCGAGGATGGCAGCGGCGCTCCGCGATCTGCGGCCAGTTCGGGTCTTTTCCGTTCTTCTCGCAGGCGCGGTGCTGACAGGCCTGATCTGGCTCTTTGTCGACGCATGGCTCTACCTGGAGGGCGATGGACTGCGTGTCGAGTGGCCGCGGCAGGTCGTGCGCCACCTCAACAGGCTCGGGGGAGGGATGAATCCCGGGATGATTGTCGCGTTCTTCGCGCTGGTGGGCATCGCGTTCTCGCAGCCCCGGTGGCCGCGCTACGCCATAGCGATGGCCGGCGGAGGACTCGTGGCCGGGATCGCAGTCCAGATTCTCAAGCTTTTCGTGAATCGCGCACGTCCCGAACTGTGGTACGGCCCGTTCTTCTTTGCCGATTCGACCTCGACCTCGTTTCCCAGCGGTCACACCGCCGGGGCATTCGCTCTCGCTGGCGTTCTCGTTTTTGGATCGCCCTCGATCGCCGTTCGTCTGGCGGCGTTTGCGATCGCGGGCGGCATTGGGCTATCCCGTGTGATCGTTTTCCGCCACTGGCCTTCGGACGTCGTTGCCGCAGCGATGATCGGCTTGTTCTTCGCCTGGTTTTTCACCCGGGCCACTGTTCATGAAGGCAAGAACGGAGCGGGGACGGCGGCGGGGTGAGTGCGACGGCGAGGTGCGACGGCCCTTTGCCGGGGGCTTACAGCCGCCTTACGCTTCGAGATCGGCGAACGATACAGACACGAGTCGCGAACATCCCGCCTCTTCCATCGTGACGCCGTAGAGTGCGTCCGCTGCTTCCATGGTTCTGCGAGAGTGCGTGATCATGATGAACTGCGTCTCACGCGACATGTCGCGGACGAGACGGATGAATCGCTCGTTGTTGATTTCATCGAGCGGAGCGTCGACTTCGTCGAGGATGCAGAAGGGACTCGGCTTGTAGCGGAAGATCGCGAAGAGGAGCGCCAGCGCCGTCAGTGCCCGCTCGCCTCCGGAAAGAAGGGCGATGGACTGCGTCTTTTTGCCGGGTGGCTGCGCGATCAGCTCGATGCCGCTCTCGAGGACGTCTTCCTCGTTCAGGAGCTGCATCGCGGCCTGGCCGCCTCCGAACAGCGCGGCGAAGATCTCTCCGAACGACTGATTCACTGCCGTGAAGGCCTCGCGGAACAGCTCTCTCGAGGTCATGTTGATCTTCCGGATCGTAGAGCGCAATGAGTCGATTGCCTGAACCAGGTCGTCGCGCTGCGTACGGAGAAATATCTCGCGCTCCTCGAGCTCACGGTGCTCTTCGATTGCGAGCACGTTCACGGGGCCGATCTTGTCGATCTGATCGGTGAGGCGGGCGACTTCGTTCTCGAGCGCAGTCCGCGTTTCGTCGTCCGCGGGAGGCTCGACTTCGGCGAGCGCTTCGAGTCCGGCGTGAAGGTCGAGCAGCACCTGCTCCCGCAGGAGGTCGAACGCCGACTGGGCGCGATCGCGGCGCCGCTCCGCCTGGAAGAGTTCATTGCGCATGCTGTTCCATGTTTCCCGTGATGCGATCGCCTGTGCGTCGAGCGATTGCACCTGCTGCTCGAGATCGGCGACCTCCGCTTCGATGGCGATCCTTCGTTCGCTGAAGCTTCGCAGCGAGTCGAGCGTCTCTTCGAGTTTCTGGCGGGAGGATTCCACGGCGCTTTCGGTTTCCGTCTGGCGCGTGAGGAGGCTCGTGATCTCGAGCTGCAGCTGCGCGATCCGCGAACGGATCGAGGTCACGACACGCGAGAGATTTTCATGTTCACGCTGCGCAGCATTGACCTGACCGATCGCGGTCTCCAGTTCAACCCGCGCTCCCGACACGACCTCGGTGATGGTCTCGAACTCCACGCGGACTCTCTGAAGAAGATCTTCAGACGACCGGATCGCTGCATGCGTGGAGGCCTCTGTCTGCTGCAGTGTGCCGAGCTCTTCGAGCGCTTCGGCCCGGCGGGTGAGCAGCTGGCTTTTTTCTTCCTCGTAAAGCGAGCGCTCTTCCGAGGCGACGGTCAGGTCTTTCTCGAACCGCTCGAGCTCTTCTTCGACGCGCGCAGCCTGAATTTTGCGCTCACGAGATTCCGCTTCGGCGCTGCGCTCCCGTTCCTCCGCCACGATGCGTGCGTCGTCGGCTGCCCGAAGGCTTTCTTCCACACGTTCGAGGTCGACTGCGATGCCGCTCGCCCGGAGCTCTTCGGTACCGAGCGCATCCTCGAGGTCGCGAAGTTCGCGTTTGATCGAAAAGACGCCCGGCTGCGCGCTTTCTTTCCTTCCACCGACGAGCAGGGGACCGCGCACGACGTCGCCGTCGCGTGTGATGAACGTTGCATGCGGCCTCTGCCTGGATTGTTCGACGGCCTCTTCGAGAGTTTCGGCGAAGTAGGCTTCCGGTACCGCAGCGCGCACCGCGTCGGCGACAGCGCCTTCACCGATGATTGCATCGGCCGCGTTGCCTCTGCGGGTGCCTTCTCCTGTGGTGCGGTAGTCAGTGGCGATGAATGCGCCCCGTCCGGCCCCCCGCTCACGCAGCCGTCCGATGACCTCGATCGCCTTTGTCGAATCTTCCAAAACGACGGCCTTTGAAATGTCGCGCAGAAGCACATCGAGCGCAGTCTCGAAGCCCTCGGCGGCGCGCACGGACTCGGCAGCTGATACGCCGTTCGGGACCAGGTCCAGAATCGCGCGGCGGATGTCTTCCTCCTGCGATTCGAGGGTAATCAGCAGCGAGCGTAACGAATCGATCTTCCAGGTCGTCTGCGAGATCGCATCGCGCGAAGACGCCAGCGATGTGCGCATGGCGTCACGCTCGGCCGTCAGAGAGTCGCGGAGTGCGATCGCCTCCGCAGCGCGCTGGCGCGTGAGCGTCAAATTCTGTTCAGCCTCCTGGAGCGCCTGCTGCGAGATTGACACGCGTTCGAGCGCGCTGTCGCGACTGTCTGTGGCGCGGCGTGCCGTCTCATTGAGCTTGCCGAGATAGAACTCACACTTTTCGGCTGCGATCTCGATCTGATGCACCTGGTTGCGCGCTTCCGAACTTCTCGCAATCACGCGCATGAGGCTCTCCCGAGATTCCGCGAGCGACCTCTCATTCGTTCGAACCTCGTCAGCCCGCTCCTGACGTGTGCGTTCGAGGTCTTCGGCGACTTCCCGCAGCCGGTTCCTCTCGCTCGCCGCCTGCTCGAGCGCGGTGGTTTTCTCCTGCAGCAGAAGCTCCTGCTCTTCGCCCTCCGACTGCAACTCGCCCACCTGGGTGCGAGATGCCTCGAGACGCAGGACCAGGTCGGCAAGGTTCGTCTCGGACTGTTCGAGAAACGAGCGAAGGCGATCTGCTTCCGATCCAAGGCGTGCAACTTCCTCCCGGATGCTGGAAGCTTCGGCCGCCTTCCCGGACAGGATCGTCCTGGTTTCCGCGAGGGACGCTTCGTGGCTTCCGAGCCTGGCGGCAGCTTCGCCCTCTGCATTCACGGCCTGATCTACTGTCGCCGTGCTCGCCTCCTGCTCCGTCCGCGCAATCAGCACCCGTCCTGCGTAGAGAGATCGTTTCGCCGTCGAGAGAGCTTCGATCAGTTCCTTGTGTTTCCTTGCTTTGGAGGCCTGTCGCTTGAGCGAGTTGAGGTTCCGGTTGATCTCCGAGAGCGTGTCGTCGATGCGAAGCAGATTCGCCTGCGTCTCCTCCAGCTTGAGCTCCGCCGCCCGCCGCTTGGTCTTGTATTTCGTGATGCCGGCGGCTTCCTCGATCAGCTTCCGTCGATCCTGAGGCTTGTTCGAGATGATCAGGTCGATCTTGCCCTGCTCCATGACCGCGTAGTTCCGGATCCCAAGCCCCGTGTCCATGAGGACATCCGAGATGTCCTTGAGACGGACCCGCTTGCCGTTGAGACGGAATTCGGATTCTCCGCTGCGGAAGACGCGACGGCTGATCACCAGCTTGCCGTCTTCGGCGGCAGGATGGCCGTTGTCGCTGGCCAGCGTCATCGTGACCTCGCCCATGCCGAGGGCGCGCCGGCGTGCCGAGCCCTGGAAGATCACGTCTTCCATCGTTTCGCCTCGGATGTGGGAGGCGCGATGCTCTCCCAGCACCCAGATGATGGCGTCGCAGATATTCGACTTCCCGCAGCCGTTCGGCCCGACGACCGCCGTCACGGGAGAGGGAAACTGGAGTTGGGCGGGATCGTAAAAGGACTTGAAGCCTGAGATTTCTAACTTGTCGAGACGAAACATGAACTCGGATTTACCTGAATTTCGTGAATTGAGGGACGGCGGATGTTAGCAGTTTTCCAGGCCCCTCTCCATATGAATGTTGACGGAAACTGCATTCTTCCCTTGAACGCCGTTTCCGCCTTTTGTGCGATTCTTCTCCCAATCCTTTAGAATGGAGCGAGAAGCTTCCTTCCGTAACACCCGGCACGGAAAGAGCTTCAAGTCTTTTGCTGATGGTGCCTGGAAATCCACCCCCCGAAGCGGCTGCTCGAATTACGACGGGCTCGGCGGACGAGTCTGCTTCCGACGGCGAATCCGGCGACGGCTCTCCGCAGGCGGAGGCGCTCGAATCTCTCCGCCGCAACCTCGACAAATACTTCACCGACGAGATGGAAATCGGAAGTTTCCCAAGCGTGGTCTACGCAGTGGGAAACTCGGCCGGTATCCTCGTTCAGAATGCGCTCGGGCATTCGGTCGTCAAGCCGGCCAAGATCCGGAATGGTCTCGAGACGATCTACGACGTCGCGTCCCTGACCAAACCTCTGATCACCTCGACGCTCGTTCTGCGCGCCGCCGCAGATGGCCGGTTGGATCTGTCCGAACGGGTATCGAATTACCTCACCGAGCTTGCTCCGACCGACAAGAAGGACGTGACGTTCCTGGATCTTCTGACCCATCGTGGCGGATTTCAGGCCTGGTATCCGCTCTACACCCAGGGGATCGGCGACCGCGCTTACCTCAAAGCGCTCGTGCAACGGCCTCTCCGCTACCGGCCCGGCAGTCGCGAGATCTACTCCTGTCTCGGGTTCATCGTTCTGCACCTGGCGATGGAGAGGATCTTCGGCGCGCGCATGGAGGATCTGGCGAAGGATTACATCTTCAGGCCGCTGGGACTCGAGCGCTCTCTTTTTTCTCCTCAGCCAGGCCTTAAGTACGCAATCGCAGCCACCGAGTGGGGCAATGCGAATGAAAGGCGCATGGTTGCGGACCGTAACCTGACCTTTCCGCAGTTCCGCCGGTACATGATCTGGGGCGAGGTCAACGATGCGAACGCCTATTACATGGGCGGGATGGCCGGAAACGCCGGCCTGTTCGCCACGGCGCACGACATTTTCGAGATCGGCCGGGCCTATCTTGCCCGCGATGAACGGTTGCTGCCTGCAAAGATGATCGAGCTGTCGGCGCGCAACTACACGCTGGGCCTCGAGGAGAATCGCGGTCTCGGATGGCAGCTGCCTTCACCCCGGCCCGACGGTCCCACGGTCATGTTGTCCGAGGGGAGTTTCGGCCACACGGGCTTCACCGGTACATCGATCTGGATCGATACGCCGCGGGATCTGGTGATGGTGCTTCTTTCCAACCGGCTTCATCCGTCGGTGCAGCCGCTCGACATGCAGATCATTCGCCGCGAGTATCACCGCACGGTCATCGACGCCTGGGATCAGATGTAGGCGACACCGCCGCCCACTCTGCGAAGACACTTCCCGGCGCCCAGTCGACGACCTTCTGCATGAGCGCCTCGGCCTCGGCAGATTCTCCCATTTCTCGCGAGAGGACTCCGTACAGGTAGACCGTTTCCGCGAGCAGGTCGTCCGGGTCGGTGTAATCCATCTCGAAGCGGGTCTGCAGAAGTTCCAGATTGTCTGAAAAAACTCTCAATGCTTCGTCCCTACTGCTCGACTCGAGCAGGATGAACGCGAGTGACAGCGCCTGGAACTCCTGAATCTCGGGGAGTGTGGCGATGGTCTCCTCCATGATCGATCGCGCCTTGTCGAGCTGAACTTTTTGGTGCGCCATGGAAAGCGCGAGTCCTTCTCGGGCTGCGGCGTCACGCGAATTGATTTCCATCGCGCGACGATAGGAATTCTCCGACTCGGTGAACCGCCCCATCAGGTGGAGAGCATCCGCATGCTGAAGATGAAGCACCCCGTCGCGGGGATTGATCGCGATCATTCGTTCCGCTTCGATCGCGGCCTGTGCGTACTCGCCCTGCTGGATGAGCGTTTCGATCGTTGTCTCACCTTTTTGTGCACGCATGTACCAGGCGAGCCAGACCAGCGTGGCAACGAACAGAGCGATGAGCAGCAGTTCCACGGTCATGGGGACATGGTATACCGGCCATCCGCCGCCGTTCTGGGTTGTGGCGGAAGGACGAACCCTCCCGCTGCGTGCGGGGCGAGCGATAGCAAAGATCGCAACCCAGCTAACCCTTCACGAGCAGGGAGCCAACCCCTCACATTCAACATTCAACATTCAACATTCAACATTCCGGACTCAGACGTCCGTCAACGTTAGGGCGTGGGGGAGGACGTGGGGGAGGGCGAGGGCGAGGGCGCGGGCGAGGGCGCGGGAGGCGGCGGAGGAACGGCTCCCGGCTCGAGCAGCAGCGTGCGGACATTGCGAACCACGCCGTCAGTCTCGAACTCGAGCTCGGGCATCGGCAGCTCTTCGGTCGTTGCCGGCTGGTTGCTCAGGTCCGCGACCTCGGTCAGGGGAATGGCGGGCACATCGCTCACGACGTTGAGATTTCGGCGGAGGATCATCTGGTGAAGCGCAACCGCGGCGAGCAGAACTCCGACAATCACGAGAGCAACGACGATCGACTGCCGAGCCCGGAGAAATTCGAGGACCGATTCATAAGCAGGCAGGTCCGGTCTCGGCGGAAAATGACTTTGAACGATCGGCGAGGGATCGAGCTTCTCGCCGGTTGCCGGGTCGGCTCCGCAGTATGGACAGAGCTTCGCCAAGGCGTCGATCGAGTGGCCACAGGAAACGCAGGAAGTCTTGTCGTTCATCTTGGTGCGTTATAGGAGATGTCGACCTGGAAATTGCCTTCTACGGGCTCGCCGTTGCGGGTCGCAGGCCTGAAGCGCCACTGCTGAATGGCAGCGATTGTTCGCGCCGTCAGTTCCGGCATCGACTCGAGGATGCGGACTTCCTTGACACGTCCATCCGCGCCGATTCTCAGATCGAATCGCATCGTGCCGTCCTGTTTGATTTTCGTCCGTTCGATGTCGGGCAGCGGCTGATGAATCGGGACAGGGTTGGTCGCGCTCGCTGCTGAGTCAGCAGGGGCAGGGGTGGCAGTATCCGGTTGGCGGGCGGCGCGCGCTGCATCCGCTGCCTGCCGCTCGCGCTGCTCCCTTTGAATGCGGGCCTGCTCGGCTCGGCGGATCTCCTCGATCCCTCCCGGAAGCGTGCGTGGATCGACGACAGCGCCGGTTGGTACGGGTTCAGGTCGGGCCTCCTCGAGAATCCTCGCGTACTGCTCCGACGGAAGGGCCGTCGCGTCGGTTCGCTGAAGCTCCAGCGGGATGTTCCTGTCGGAATCCGGCAATGGAATCGAGGTGATCGATTCCCCTACAGGAGCGCTGGGATCGACCGGCACGAGTCTGAGATCTCCAAGAGAGTCGGCGGGACCGGGCTGGGTGTCCTGCGGCGCCTCGCGCTGCGCTCTCTGAGCCTCCTGCCGCTCGGCCTGCCGGGCAAGACGGCTGCGGCTCCCGAGGACGTTGACCAGCGCGCCGCCGGCAAACGTCGCGACAAGCAGAACGACCACCGCCAGGCCGATCAGCACACGCTTTCCCCAGAATCCCTGGTTCGGGCGAATCACAGGTGGAGGATGCGCGGGTGTCTCAATTACCTTGCCGTCCTCACCGATCATCGGGGGCGGAACGGCAGGAGGCCCGGCCTGCTGGTCGTAGTTGCAGAACGGGCAGAGCTTCGCGTACGCGTCGATCCCCCGCTTGCATCGTAGACAGGGCGTTTTTTCGTGCATCGATCGATCCATGGTTGCAACGGTTGTACCGGACGGAAGTGCGAAATTCAACGTTACCGTCTGACTTTGACGAACTCGATCCCATCGGTTTTCAAATTCCAGAAAGCTGCACCTTCCCGCGTCAATGCGATGGCTCCCGGAGGGATCCCGCTTGCAACCCTCGACGCTCTGCCCCTGGCGACCAGGTAGAGGGTTCCCGTTGAGGAATCATACGCGGCCAGACCCCACGATGCCGCCCAGACGCGATCGACTCCCGTGGGGTATTCGCTCGATTTCGGTGCGAAAAGACCGAGGCCGATGAATCCCCGAAGAAATCCTCTTCCGAAAGCGGCGGCTCCGGACTGCGACCGTTCGCTCATCCATACTCGCTTCGAGGACGGATCCGCGATAGCCAGTGCGCCGGCATCGAGCATGCCCGCATCGGACGCGACCGAAAGATCCATCGGCACTGCGCCGATCGCGAGCCTCTCGCGCTCACGCATCTCTTCGAGCGAGAACACCAGAACGCTGCCGCTCGAGGGGAGCGTGAGGTACCCATAGTGGTCGTCGATCTCGAAGTCGGAAGCCGCGCCGGCGAAGCTCCTGGATCGAACGACAGCCAAACTTTGCGGATCGACTTCGCTGACCGTGCCCTCGATCCTCGAATACAGGTAAAGATGCCGGCTGCCGGCCTCGAGGAACGTCGTGTCCGGGGCAAGCTCGAGCGAGTCTACGGCTCCGCTCCGTGAGATCCGCTGGAGCTCACGCCCATCGCGACAGAGAATGAACAGGTGGTTGCCGCGAAAGAGCGCCGCAACCGGACCTGGGGCGGTGGTCAGACGCTCTGTCGAACCGTCCTGAGTGGAAACGACAAACGCCTGGTCGTGCAGAGTGTCGAGGATTACAGCCCGCGACCCATCTTCCGAGAGAACGAGGGTAGAGGGCTCGGCGGGCCCAGAGATCGACCACAGCAATTTCCTTCCCTCGTCGCCGAATGCACGAACGGTTGGATTCGAACCGCCGCGTGCCACGATCGTCTGCCCATCGTGCCGGTTCCATCCGATGACCACGCCCTCTGACAGGGGAGATGCGCACAGCGTCCCGATGAACGCGAATGCGGCCAGCACCGCGATCAGTCCCATCTTTCCAGCCCGGATCATGAATTCACCTTCCAGGGCTGTAGCAGCAGCGTTTCTTTCCCATCCGCCTCTGTGATTCCGAGAATCTGAAACTCGAGTCGGTGCTGGGTCCCGGCGTCATAACGGCCCCGGAAAGTTGCTGGTGTTGCGAAGCGGAATGGCAGGTGGTACACCAAACCAGAGTGAAACGTCGTCGTCTCGACATCGCGCGCAGTAGCTTCTTCGAACAAGACGGGAGCGATGAAGTGAAGTGCGTCGAGTCTGACCAGATGTTCCGGCGCCAGCGCGCCTGCCCGCAGCTGACGCAACAGCAGCGAGAGATCCTCAGCCGAAAGATCCACGGGCTCGGTCGAATGGTCGGCGTTGAGAAACGATGGGACCCTGCTTGCCGCTGTCTCTTCCAGTGAGAGGAGCGCTCGCAGTTCATCCGACAACTCGCTCGCCATCCCGGGACGGCCGAGTCCCGCTCGTGCGCGGTCGAACCGTCCGGCGTGAATTTCTGACCGGACGAGGAGATAGTGGAGAGTCGAGTTGCCCGGATGCGCAGCGACGAGCTGCTCGAGCATTGCAGTCGCACTCTGGTGCCGCCCTTCTGCGGTATCCTCGATCGCTCTCTGAACCTTCCCTCCCTGACTCTGACGCGTGGAGGGCTTTACGCGGCGCCCGGTCAGGAACGCTTCGTACTGTCGCACCAGCGCCAGCGAGAACGGGCTCGCATCGAAGGACTCCGCAAAGTAGCGCCGGCGTTCCTCTCCGGATGCGAGTCGCGCCATCCCCGCCAGGGCCAGAGGATCATCGATGCGATCCCTGAGAACAGCCTGGTACTGCGCCTCAGCCTCCGCGTCCCTCCCCCCCTCTTCGAACATGCGTGCGAGACGGAGGCGGGAGCGGTTGAGCAGCGAAAGGTAGGCGCTCGCGTCGGTCCGCGTCGAAGAGAAGATCTCGAACTGTTCAGTCCTGACGATCCTTCGTCTCAGCGCGTCGAAACGCGAGCCGGCAAGATCGTTCAGGACCTCGTGGAGCAAAGCTTCCGCTTCGATTGTCGGCGGTTCGGCTCCGAGCCTGGACAAAGAAGACGCAAGCGCATACCGATAGATATTGAGCTCGAGCGCGTTCGAGGCGCTCTCGTTGGAGTTTCGCGAAGCGATCGTGACGGCGTTGCGTGCGGCGGACACACTCTTGATGTCGCGTCCGAGCACGGTCATGGCGGAGGCGTAGACGTTCCATGTGCTCGCCGAATCGCTGTCGTACCGGAGAGACTCTTCGAGCAGCCGGAGCGACTCGCCACCTCTGCCCAGCCTGGCAGAGGCGAGACCAGCGTAGGAAGCAGCGCGCGCATAGCGGCGCAGGGAAGAAGACTCTCTCGATCGAATCATTTCCGACTGTGCGAGCGTGAATGCGTCGCCGTAATGAATCCTGGCGGCGACCGATTCCCCTCTGGCCAGAAAAAGATCGCCGAGGTTGAGATGCGCAGAAAAACGGGAGAAGGCATCGGATGCCGATTCCAGTTGCCGCTTCATGGCAGCGATCTCGAAATCGCTCGCAGCACGAGGTTCGGCCGCCCATGATGTCAGAGCGAAAAGGACGGCGATGAGCAGGAAGGCAGAGCATTTCATTCTGCGAGATACCTCCTGCTCGAGGTCTGTACCGTAACTCCGCGGTGCGCGGGAGAAATGGACACCTCCCGCCATCCGGGTTCGAGGTTCGTGCTCTGGTAGGCGAGCGTGTAACGGCTATTGATGTCGGTGAGAATCGACGATAGCTCGCGCTCGATCGAATCTCTCCCGGCGCGAGCGAACGTGCCCCCTGTCCGCACCGACGCGTCACGGAGGAATCTGCTGCCTTCGCCACTTCCCAGCGCTATCCCGTATACGGTCATCCGGCTCCGGCCGATGGTGCGGAGCGCCGCTTCGGCGGACGTGGCGCTGTTGCGGTCCGCGCCGTCGGTGATGACGATCACGGCAGACGAGCGTGCAGGCTCGAGCGATGAGAGCGCATCACGCAGCGAAGTGCCGCCTGACGGTCTGACTCCGGTGATCGCACCGGAAGTGAGGACGCGAGGCGGGGAAACGCGATGGTTGAAGAGAACGAGGCTGGCCCTGTCCCCGTCGCGCATCCGGGAGAGTTGCCGGGTCACAGCCCGCAGAGCGCTGTCCAGTTTCCCCTCTCCCATACTCAAAGACTGATCGACGACGAATATGAATTCCATCGGCCCGCGCGAAGGAGTGAGGGACAGCAGATTCTGAGTCTGTCCGTTCTCGATGACTTTCAGGTCCCCCGGCGACAACGTACCCTGTCGGCCGCTCGCGCGGATGGAGAGCTCTACGACGTCGACATTCAGGCTGTCATGGACGGACAGACCCGTCGTCCGGACCCTGATCGTCTCCGTCGCGCGGAAGGATTCGGAGTGAATCCATGCCGCGATCTCGCGAGGAGCCGTGGAGTCGCCGAAGTCGTGCACGAGTCGCCACGGAGCGGTGCGCGCGACTCCGATCAGCACGCCGTCGACGAAGAAGGACACGCGGTTGATCGATGGCGTATCGCTCGCGATCTCCAGGAGCGTCCGGCCGTGAACCTGTGAGCCGTCGAGCGGTGAGACAAAGATCGACCCCGCCTGCATCGACGTGGGGGCGAGTATCATGAGGGCAAACAGAGTGCAGGCGAGCCAGCGCATCGTAGCGGGAGCAACGGTGCCTAAAAATAATATATTTCTACGATCATCATTGATCGCTGCAGAGAAGATAGCCAGGAGCGAAATTTTGAAAGCCGTGGAGACGTATCGAAGTCTCGTTCCAGCTCTCTTGTCAGGAAAGGTCGCTCCTACCGATGTCGAAAACTGATCAGGAGATCTTCATCGTTTCAGCTCTGCGAACGCCTATAGGAAAGTTCGGGGGATCGCTCAAGTCGCTCACCGCAACTGAGCTCGGGACGCACGTCGTGAAGGCAACGCTCGAGCGATCGGGAGTTGATCAATCGAAGATCGATGAAGTGATCTTCGGCAACGCCCGGCAGGCGGGCGTCGGGCCGAATGTCGCGCGCCAGATCACGATCCGCAGCGGTCTGTCTCACGACATTCCGGCGTACACCGTCAATCAGGCGTGCGGGTCCGGAATGCGATCGATCATCAACGCAACGGATCAGATACAGCTGGGAAACGCGTCGGTCGTCGTGGCCGGCGGCACCGAATCGATGTCGAATACGCCCTACCTTCTCACCCAGGCGCGGTGGGGACTGCGCATGGGTGACGCGGAAGTAATCGACGGCATGCTGAGGGACGGTTTTATGTGTCCGCTCGCCGACGAGCTGATGGGCTCGACTGCGGAAACCCTGGCAGATCAGTATGGGATCTCGCGCGACGAGCAGGACCTCTACGCAGTCGAGTCGCAACAGAGGGCTGCGAAAGCTGCAGCCGATGGGCGCTTCGCGTCAGAAATCGTCCCGATCACGATCGAAGCGAGGAAGGGGAGCACGACCCTCGACCGGGACGAGCACGCACGTCCCGATACGACGGCTGCCTCGATGGCGAAGCTGCCGCCGGTGTTTCGCAAGTCGGGCACGGTACACGCCGGGAACTCATCGGGGATCACGGACGGGGCAGCGAGCATGATTGTGGCCAGCGGGGATGCGGTGAGGGAGCTCGGCCTTCGACCCACTGCGAAGATTTTGGGGTACGCGCAGGCGGCAGTCGACCCGAAGATCATGGGTATCGGACCCGTTCCCGCGACGCGACGCCTGATGGCTGATCTGGGGATGAACTTAGCAGATATCGACCTCATCGAGCTGAATGAAGCGTTCGCCGCGCAGGTACTAGCCTGCGACCGCGATCTCGGTTTTGACCGCGATCGTCTCAATGTGCACGGAGGCGCGATTGCCCTCGGGCATCCGATCGGCGCGACCGGCGCACGGATCGTCACGACGCTTCTGCATGCGATGGAGTTTTACGACAAACAACTCGGACTCGCAACGCTCTGCATCTCAGGTGGCATGGGGCTTTCGATGGTGTTCGAGCTGGTGTGACAAGACGCCGATGCAGCCATGGTGGCCGAACGTTGCACGTTCGCCCCTCTGAAACGCCGAAGGACACTCATAGATGAGACTAACCGACAGTCACTGCCACCTCGCGATGCTCGAACCGCTGCGCCGGGATGAGGTGCTCGGCCGCGCAAGATCCGGAGGGATTGCCGGATTTCTCGTTCCGGGGACCGCTGTCGAAGATTCGCAGGAAGCATCGGCCCTCGGCCAGCAACACGACGACGTCTGGAGCGCGGTCGGTTTTCATCCTCATGAGGCGAAGGACTGCGACGAAGAAGCGTTTGCAGCGATCACAGCACTCGCTTCCCATCCTCGAGTTGCGGCAATCGGAGAGATCGGTCTGGACTATCACTACATGCATTCGCCCCGCGAGGTGCAGCGCGAAGTTTTCATGCGTCACCTGGCTCTTGCGAAGGAGCGGAACCTCCCGGTGATCATTCACAATCGGGAGTCGACCGAGGATCTGCTCGACCTCCTCGCGTCCGAAGAAGCGCGTGGGACGCGTGGGGTCCTTCACTCGTTCACAGAATCCGCAGACGTGGCACGGAGGCTGCTCGATCAGGGATTTTTCATTTCGTTTTCAGGGATCCTCACATTCCGCACAGCGGAGCCGCTGCGCGAGGTTGCCCGGAGCCTCCCTCACGACCGGGTTCTCATCGAGACGGACACGCCCTACCTCGCTCCTGTTCCGCATCGCGGAAAAGAGAACGAGCCGGCGTTCGTGACAAAAACCGCCGAAACGCTGGCGGGATTGTGGGGCCGGCCGGTGGAAGAAGTGGCGACGCAGACGACCGCGAATTTCGAGCAGGCCTTCGGCCTGAAGCTCGGGTAAGCGGTGTCATCCTTCGCTGCGCTCAGAGGCTGTGAAGAAATCCATGTTGGCCCCCGTTTATGCGCGGGAACGGTCATGATACACGGCAGCCTGAGGGAGCGAAGCGACCGAAGGATCTCGTTTTGCGAAGGAACGAGCTCACTTGCGATGATTCTTGTAGAAGAGATCCTTCGCTTCGCTCAGGATGACACCGGGTTCACCCTCGCCCACCATGACCTGTCCTGTCATTCGCCGGCCCGGGATGACACCATGACATCAGGAATCCGCTCATGAATACGAACCTCCTGTCAGTCATCTTTCCTCTCTATAACGAAGAGGAGAATCTCCAGATCCTGGTCGAGGAGATCCGGAGCGTGCTGCGAGGGGCAGGTCTCGAGTTCGAAATCATCGCCGTGGATGACGGCAGTACGGACGGGAGTGCGGCCGAACTGCGTCGTGTCGCGGCGGCGTATCCCGAACTGCGAGTCGTCACCCTCCACGAGAACAGCGGGCAGACCGCCGCGATCCATGCAGGGCTTCTGGCCTCCTCACGGGATCTCGTTGCTCTGCTCGATGCCGATCTTCAGAATGACCCGGCAGACATTCCGCGGCTTCTCGAACACCTCGTCGAGACCGATGCCGGAATGGTGGCGGGAGTTCGGGTGAACCGTCAGGACGCCTTCAGCAAACGGCTCCAGTCGAAGATCGGAAATGCGGTTCGCAACTGGATTACCGGCGATCGGATCACGGATACGGGATGTTCTCTCAAGGTGGCGAGGCGAGAGTGCCTCGAACGAATTCGATGGTCGAACGGGATGCACCGCTTTCTGCCGACACTCATTCGCCTCGAGGGATACGAGGTCGTCGAAATGGCGGTGAACCACCGGCCCAGGAGGTTTGGCCGTTCGAAATATGGCGCATGGAACCGGGCTTTCGGTGGGCTCATGGACTGTTTCGCCGTCCGCAGGATCTCTCGGTCGGGCAGTCAGAAGCCTCCCGGGTGAGGTTCTTAAGAGGAGCTGTGGATTTTCTAGAGAATTTTCTCAATGCGTAAGTGCCACGGCCATAGCGACTTCGCCAACTCGGCAAAATTTACCGGCCCAACCCAGCAATAAAGCCCCCGGGGTGCCTGTTCCTAATCCCGCTCACAATAACTCGCCTCGCAGAGTTGTGTGCGCGCGCTTGTTGGCAAGCAAGCTTGACTCAGTTACCGGAGGAACAAGGCCAGATGCCAAGGAAAAAACAGTCGTGGGTCGAGTCCGTATCGACCCGATATGCGGCGTACCGCAAAAGGACGCAGCGCAGATTCAGGCGCGCATTCAACCAGCCTGGCAGTGCTCTCATGGTGGTTTTCGGCGCGGCCCTCTCGGTGGGCGGGGTCAGCGAAGCCCTCAACAGTGTTCATTTTGCGGTTCGAAAAGACCTCGATCGCGTGCAGGTCGTCCGCAAGAGCGAACTGGGCGAGAAACTCGTAGCCGATGTTCAGGAGTCCTTTGCTGCCAATTCGATTTTCAAGCTCTCCCATCTGCTTCCCGATCGATATGTGACCAGGGAGGCCCGTCTCTTCGACGCCGCATGGTTCGAGACCGAGACCCGGGGCGGCTCCCTGCATCAGGACATCACTCTCATCAACGATGAAATACGCAGGCAGTTCTTCAGTACCGAGATCCCATTCGGCGATCTGATTCACGAAAAGGCTCAGAAGTACGACGTGGATCCCGCTCTCGTAGCCGCCGTGATCGAGCAGGAATCCCGCTTCAGGGTGCGCGCACTGTCGCACCGCGGTGCGCAGGGTCTGATGCAGCTGATGCCTCGGACCGGCCGCTGGATGGGTGCGAAAGACCTCTACGATCCCGAGGAGAACGTCGATGCCGGCGTGAAATACCTCAAGTACCTCGAGAAGAGATTTGACGGGGACCTCACTCAGATCGTGGCTGCCTACAATGCGGGAGAGGGCAACGTCATGAAGTACGGCGGCAAAGTTCCCCCCTTCCGTGAGACTCGAACCTACGTAAAGAAGGTCATGAGAAACTACGAGAAGCGGAAGAGCGAGCTGCAGGAGTACACCGACAGCTCGACAGAGCTCGCCCAGGCGCGGTAGTTCCCTTCCTCCCGCCCGGTTGTGAGTTGTGCCCACCCGGCCTCCCGCACGGTTGTGAGTTGTGAGTTCCCTCCCGCCCCCCGGTCCACTCACAACTCAGAACTCACAACTTAGAACCCGTCCCTCAACCCGCCCTCCCGCACGGTTGTGAGTTGTCCCACCCGTGCCCCCTCACGGTTCTGAGTTGTGAGTTCCCTCCCGCGCGGTTGTGAGTTGGGCCCCCGGTCCACTCACAACTCAGAACTCACAACTCAGAACCCGTCCCGGCCCACAACCCACAACCCACAACCGGGTGGGCGGGGGCCGGGGGTTCCCCTCCCAAGCCAACTCTGCTAATCTAGTCTGGTCACAAGGAGAGGAAGAATGCGGGTCTGTGTGTGTCGTGTGGCGATAGTTTCTATTCTCCTGTTTCTGGCGGCGCTTCCCCTTTCGGCACAAGCGCGCCAGACAAGCTCCAACCCTCCAGCCGATCTCCACAGGATCGGAGACCATTGGACGGCCTGGTATCCTCCCGATCCTGCGACCTATCCTCCGGGTAGCACCGTGCACACGATCGTCCGCGGCGACACCCTGTGGGGTCTCGCGACCCGTTACTACGGCAACCCCTATCTCTGGCCGCAGCTATGGGAATGGAATACGTGGATTCGGGATGCACACTGGATCTACCCCGGCGACACGCTGCTGGTTCAGGGCGAAGCGTCCGGAAGCCAGATAAGAACGACCACGTCGGTCTCGGAGGACTTCGGTTTCGACCCCGAGGATGACACGACTGGTCCCGTCATGACGACGGACAGTGGGGCCCTCGGCCCTCCCCTGGCGCTCGCGACGGAGGCCGATCTCTACTGCTGGGGCTACCTCGGTGCAGTCAACGAGCCCCTCCCGAACGTGATCAGCGGTTTCGAGGACACGGAGCTGAAGTACATCCGGGAAGCGACCCATCAGGATATCGGCGTCGCTACGAACGAGATCATCTACATCAAAGGTGGCATCGCCACCGGACTGGTACCGGGCGAGACGTACCTGGTTGTACGTCCGTCCGAGATCGTCGTCCATCCGGCCAGCGATGCCGTGCTGGGCCGGCATTATGATTTTCGTGGTCAGGTGAGGATCCTTTGCGCGAACGATGACACCGCGACTGCGATCGTGACGCAGGCCTGCAGTGATCTGCTCATGGGTGACCGTCTCAAACCTCTTCCGCAATTGCCGATACCCCTGGCCAGGCTCAGCCCGATGGCTACCGCCTGCACGCCTCCCACTCAGAAGTCGACCGGACACATCGTCAACGCGAAGGACTATCGATACGCCCTCGGTGAAGGCTCGCTGGTTCAGATCAACCTGGGACGCGATCAGTTTGTCGAGCCCGGAAGCTTCCTGACGGTGTTCCGTCCGAGCCCGGTGGCTGGAAATCCGGACGAGATTCTGGGCGAGATCGGGGTTCTGACCGCCGACGCGAGCAGCGCGACCGGACGGATCGTCCGCATGCGCTACTCGATGCGGGTGGGCGATCAGGTGGAACTGAAGTAACTTCCGCCCGCCCGCCCGGTTGTGGGTTCTGCACGCCCGCCCGTCCGCACGGTTCTGGGTTGTGAGGTCCCGCCCAACCGCGGGTCCTACCCGGCAGCACTCAACGCCCCTCTCCCTCGCGCCGCGAATCACGCAAGGGGGTGGGAACTCACAACCCACAACCGTGAGGGCGGGGCGGGTGTGCACGACCCACAACCGGGCGGGTGGCGGGCCTGTGGTACGATCGCGACGTCGGGTCCATAGCTCAGCGGTTAGAGCTACCGGCTCATAACCGGCAGGTCCCAGGTTCGAATCCTGGTGGACCCACCAAGACGAGGGCAGCACATCCGGGCGGAGGCTACTGAGTCCTGGCTACTGTGTACTGTCTACTTTGAAGGAGTCACAACCCCATTGCACTGCTGTCGGCCAGAAAGACAAAGAGTAGGGATCGCGAGCCGGCAGGCTCTCCATGGGATCCAGATCAACGAGCGTCCTTCAACAGGACGCTTTTTTATTTCAGGCGGAGGTCGTTTTTGGTCAATCAGGTAGTCGAAAAGTTATGGGAGCTTCAGACCGTACTTACGGATCTCGGGGAAAGGGAAGAAAAGCTCAACGCCCGTCCCGAGTCCTTCGCAGAGCTTGACGAGGAGTTTCAGTCCGCCAGCAGTGAAATGGAGCGGCTCACCGAGCGCCTCGAGCACATCGCAAAGGAGCGCCGTCGGATCGAGACGCAACTCCAGGATCAGCAGGAAATCCTCCGCAAATATCAGGGCCAGTTGATGCAGGTGAAGAACCAGCAGCAATACACCGCTGCATGGAAGGAGATCGACACCACTCGACGAGACGTGAAGGAGCTCGAGGAAACGCTTTTCAGGCACATGACCGAAGCCGAGGAGATTCAGGGCGAGATCGATGGGCGCAGCGAATCCTTCGAGGAACTGAAGGGTCGTCACCAGGTGGCCTACGAGCGGTGGCAGCAATCCCTCGGCGACCTTCGCAGCGAGATCGAATCCATCCGCGCGAAGGCTGCGGGAATCGAAGGTCAGGTTCCGGAAAAATTGCGCAACGAGTTCCACAGGATCTTCAAATCGCGACACGGAATTGCCGTCGCGCGCGTGGAGCGTGAGTCCTGCAGCGCGTGCAGGGTGCGAATCCGGCCGCAGGCAAGCCAGCAGCTCAAGCGGGGAGAGCTGATCTTCTGCGAGGGCTGTCGCCGGATTTTCTACCTCGACGCATCGGGAGCCTGACGAGGGAGGGGTATCGTCTCGGTTACGGTGTGCCGATCAGGATCATGGAATCCAGCCGGGTCAACGAATCGATGCGCTCGAACCTGAGCGCGATCGAGGAATCGATTGCTGCCGCGTGCATCCGGGCAGGCAGAAACCGTGAATCGGTGACGCTCATCGGTGTGTCGAAGACGTTCCCCGCCTCCCTGGTCGATGATGCAGTATCCCTCGGTGTCGGAGACATCGGGGAGAACCGCGTTCAGGAGCTTCGCGCAAAAGTGGACGAGGTTCAGACTTCGCCACGCTGGCATGTCATCGGCCATATCCAGTCGAACAAGGCAAAGGAAGCCGCGAGACTTGCAGACGTGATCCACACGGTCGACTCGGTGCATCTCGCCGAGCGGCTGGCAAAAGAAGCCGATCAGTTGCAGAAGCGGCTCGATGTGCTGATTCAGGTCAACGTCGGCGGTGAGGAGCAGAAGAGCGGCGTTACTCCGGACGCAGCGGAGCGGCTGCTGTCCGAGATCCTTTCCTTCGGCGCCCTTCGCATCCGCGGTCTGATGACGATTCCTCCCATTGCCTCTTCTGATCGGACGCGCGCATTCTTCGCTCAGCTTCGCGATCTGCGCGATCGCCTGCAGCCGGTGGCCGGGGGTGATATCTTCACCGAGCTGTCGATGGGGATGAGCGACGACTTTCCGGTGGCAATCGAAGAGGGAGCTACGATGATTCGCGTGGGACGCGCACTGTTCGGAGATCGAGGCTGACATGGGGGTCGGGAATGCATTCCTGATCACCGTGCTCAGGACGCTCGATATCATCCTCGATATCCTCTACTGGTTCGTCCTCGTCTGGGTGATTCTCTCCTGGATCATGCTGTTCGCATCGCAGTCCTCGATGCGGTGGCGCTACAAGGGGTTCTACAACTTCCTGTCGATCATCAACGACTTCCTCACGCGCGTGACGAGTCCGATCCTCAGGCCGTTCCGGCGGCTGCTTCCCGCGCACAAGACGGCCGGTATCGACTGGTCCCCGCTCCTTCTGCTGCTGGCGATCTATTTCATCCGCACGTTCCTGCGGCTGTCGCTCGGCCCGTATCTGTGAGCGCTGAACTCGAATGCGAAATGCGGAATGCATTCGTCTTCGTCCGGTGAAGCGGCTTATAATAAGAACAAGGGACGGGAGGGCTCCAGACTCCTGACTGCTGACTATTCACTACGACCGGGAGGGCGGGACCCATGCATCTGACTCCACTCGACATTCAGAAGCAGAACTTTTCGAAAGCGATGCGGGGGTTTTCTCCCGACGAAGTGCGTGCCTACCTCCACCTGGTCGCCGAGGAGCTGGCGACGCTGCTCAAGGATGTCGAGAAGCTCTCGCGTGAGAATGCGATCATGCGGGAACAGATCGGCGAGAACTCCGAGAGAGAGATGATTCTCAAAGAGACGCTTCTCTCGGCTCAGCGCGTCTCGGAAGAAGTGATCACAAACGGGCGGAAGGAAGCCGAGCTGATCGTCAAGGACGCCGAACTGCTCTCCGAGCGGATCGTTTCGCAGGCCATGAGCCGGATCGCCGATCTGGAGAAAGCCATCCAGGATCTCAAGATTGAACGCAAGGCAGTCAGAAACAAGCTCGCCTCGACGATCGATACGTTCCAGCAGATGGTGATCATGGACGCCGAACAGGAAGCCAACGAGCTGCCGATCACGCAGTTGTACCGGAAGACCGTCAACGATCGGTGAGTCACCGGCAGTGTTGAGATGGCTGTTATCGCACGCCCCGGCCCGTTTCCCCTCGCCCCGCGAAGCGGGGAGAGGGTGGCGCGCGGGCTTCGCGAAATTTCGCAAGTGCGATGAAGTCAGCGCGCCGGGAGAGGGGCGCTGCGGGCTTGCTTTGATTGTCTGCCTCATGCCAGCGCGACAACCGCCCGCCCGAATGTTGCATGTTGAATGTTGAATTGGGATCGTCGCGGGCTCAGCATTCCACAACCCACAACCCACAACCCACAACCCACAACCCGCAACCCACAACTCAGAACTCAGAACTCAGAACTCTCAACCCATGCCAACGACTCTCATTCATAACCTCAGCCAGATGGCGACTCCGATCGGGAATGCGCCGCGGCGCGGTTCCGCCATGCGCGAGCTGCACGTCGTGGAACATCCGGTGATCGTCATCGAGAACGGGCTCTTCGCATTTGCCGGTCGTGAAACGGATCTTCCGGAGGATCTGAAGCGAAGAGTCGACATCGATCTCGATGCGCATGGATGTACTGCGATCCCGGGGTTCGTCGACACCCACACCCACCTTCCATTCGCCGGTTACCGCGAATCGGAATTCAATCGCAGGCTGCAGGGTGAGTCGTACAGGGATATCGCCGCGTCGGGCGGGGGGATCGCCTCGACCGTGCGCTCCACCCGTGCCGCCACGCAGGACGAGCTCGTGGAGCTCGTCCTCGATCGTACGACGCGCATGGCGCTGCACGGAACGACGACCGCTGAGGCGAAGAGTGGATACGGCCTGAATCTCGAAGACGAGCTCAAACAGCTCCGGGCGATCCGGCAGGCGAACGAACGATCGCCTGTCCGGCTGATTCCGACCTGCCTCGCCGCGCACGATTTTCCCCCCGAGAGCAGGGGTGACTCTGTTGCGCAGGAGCAGTACGTCGCCCGGATCATCGACGAGATCATTCCCCGCGTTGCGAAGGAAGGGCTCGCCATCTACTGCGACGCTTTCGTTGAAGCGGGTGTCTTCACGAGGGATCAGGGGGAGGCGGTTCTTCGGGCCGGCATGAAGGCCGGACTGATCCCGCGGCTTCATGCGGACGAGCTGAGCGACACGGACGGGGCATCACTCGCATCGGAGCTCAACGCTGCATCAGCCGATCATCTGATGCACATATCGTCGCGCGGAGTCGCCGCCCTCGCTCCATCGTCGACGGTCGCGAATCTGCTGCCCGCCACGAGCTTCTTCCTGATGTCCGACCGCTATGCGCCGGCACGGGAGCTGATCGATGCCGGAGCCATCGTGTCGCTTTCCACCGACTGCAATCCCGGCTCGTCGATGACCGAGTCGATGCAGATCGTCATGCAGCTCGCCTCGCTGCGGATGAAGATGACCGTGGAAGAAGCACTGACCGCCTCCACCCTGAATGGCGCAGCATCAATCGGCAAAGCCTCGGAGATCGGCTCGATCGAAACCGGCAAACGCGCGGATCTCGTCCTCATCGAAGCCCCGAACTATCTCCATCTCGTCTATCACTTCGGCGTAAATCTCGTGCAGCATGTGTTTCGTGACGGTGAGTGGATCGTCCGCGACGGGCGAGGGGCGAACGAGTGATAAATCCGTGTCATCGTGAGCGTAGCCACGTCATCCTGAGCGAAGCGAAGGATCTCTTCCACGCGAATCATGACAAGTGAGCTCGTTCCTTCGCAAGACGAGATCCTTCGGTCGCTTCGCTCCCTCAGGATGACGTCACGCGTAATAGCGTAAAACGAGCACCCAGCAGGTGATTCCCAGACCGACAACGCAGAACGCTGCGAAAGCGGCGGGCATCCACCGCGCCTCCCATCCCTTCCACGCAAACCGCCGGTTCGCAACGATCAACAGTGCGACAGGCGCGACTGGAATGAAATAACGCCCCTGAACACCTTCCACCACCGAGGCTCCGACGGGTGTCCAGACGAGATACATCGAGAGGCTGATCGCGCTGATGGTCAGCACGAGGACCATTGCTGCCAGCAGGCGATGCCTCCCCGGAATGCTCGCGCGCGGAGGTCCTCCGGTGACGGCGATGAACAGCAGCGCCAGCGCGTATGCGCCGAGAAGGGCGGTGGGCAGCGGCGTGTCGAGCCATCCGAGGCGCCCGATGAAGTGGGCGAGATAGCGATCGGCGTTCATGGCGTAGTCGGTGAGAATCATCCGGAGAACGACGAGCGGTCGCGCGATGACGTGAGCGAGCTGCTGCCCCGGATCGATTGCTGCCGGGAGGGAGAGCGCCGAAGACGTCGATGCGGTAAGCATGGTGCCGGTCGAGGTCCATGCAAGGTAGAGGGCCGCGCCGCACGCCAGAGAAGCCCCGAGGGCGATGTAGAAACCAGCGATCGCGCGGTTCGACTGCCAGCGATTGCGGCTGATCATCAGCGCGAGCAGGACGATCGGCCAGTACACCGGCTTGGTCATCGCCAGGAGCCACGTAGCGAAGAGCAATGCAGCGACGGCACGTGCGCTGATCCCCTGACCGCTCCAGGCGAGATGGAGAATCAATGCGAAGACCAGGAAGGCCAGCGCTGTAGCTACGGGATCTCCGGAAGCCGATCCTCGAAGAAAAACCGTCATGGGCAGCAGCGCTATGAAGGCCATCCCCCATCCGAAGAATGGCAGCAGCCGGATGGCGAGCGCGATCAACAGCGAGCTCACCAGGACGTTCGCGCCGCGCGCCGCGTACAGCCCTGCGAGAACCGGCGAATCGAAGATGCGCACGAGCGCAATGCCGCCTGCGTGGACGGCGTGCGCGACGGGCGAGTAGTGCGCCGTTGCAGAGAGATCGGTAAAGATACGCCGTGACTCATCGGTCTCTCGCCGGAGCTCTTCGAGCAGTGCGGATCGCGTGGTCGTCTGAGATTCATCTGCTACCAGATGCTCGAACGCGTTTTTCGAGGCGAGCAGGCTTGCCGGCAGCATCGCTCCGCTCTGGCCGTTTCGATGCTGGATAAACCGCTGTCCCTCTGCGATGGACCATGCACGGAAAAAGTGCGCCGCCTCATCCGGTGCCTGGTAGGGAGGCGTGAGCACGGAGAAGAGAAGTCCGAACGAAATGCTGATGACGAGAAAACGACCTGCAGCGCGGTTCCGTTGAGGGTTGTCCGGAGATGTCGTCGTCATGTGGAGGGCAATCTACACCCGGGTGTCATCCTGAGCGAAGCCACGTCATCCTGAGCGAAGCCACGTCATCCTGAGCGAAGCGAAGGATCTCTTCCACACGAACCATGACAAGTGAGCTCGTTCCTTCGCAAGACGAGATCCTTCGGTCGCTTCGCTCCCTCAGGATGACGTGCATCACCAGGGCGTCATTCGTCGGGGACTCCAGAGGACAAGTCCTTCCATTCCCGGTTCATGGTCTTGACCAGAGCGATCTTCTTCTTCCGGGTGAGACCCTTGATCTGCTTCTCCCGAGCGATAGCAGATTGCGGATCATTGAAGCATTCGAAGTAAACGAGACGATCGAAGTGATATCGGCTTGTGAATCCGGACACCAGTTTTAATTTGTGTTCTACAACTCGTTTTCTGACATCATTCGTGACTCCCGTATAGAGGGTCATGGAGACGTTGGACAGGATGTACACCCAGTACTGGCGAAGTTTCCCCGAGGAGCTCCAGCGAAGGGCTGTGAGATTCTCTTTTTTCATTTGCGTTGCCACATCACGTTTTCACCGCCAGTGTGGGAAGCCGCGACATCCTCTGCGCCCGCGCCGGTCGAAACCACGTCACCCTGACCGAAACCACGTCACCCTGAGCGAAACCACGTCATCCTGAGCGAAACCACGTCATCCTGAGCGAAGCGAAGGATCTCTTCCACACGAATCATCGCAAGTGAGCTCGTTTCTTCGCAAGACGAGATCCTTCGGTCGCTTCGCTCCCTCAGGATGACGTGCATCATGACCGTTCCCGCCCATGAATGGGGCACAAGGATTTTCTTCTCAGCCTCTCAGGACGAAACGGCTTATCCCTCGCCACCACCCACAATCCCACCCACAACCCAGAACCCACAACCCACCACCCAGAACTCAGAACTCAGAACTCAGAACCGGGTGGGTGGGTAGGGAGGGATCCCGAAGTGTCTGCAGATCGCTTCGTAAACGAGCCTCCCCGTCGAGTCTTTCGATTCTCGTGAGCATCCGGACACATGGGGCGTCAGGATCAGTTTCGAACGATCCGGCCAGTGGACATCCACGGGGGGTTCTTCGCGGTAAACGTCGAGCGCTGCGCCGCCGAGTCTGTCGTCGCCGAGACGTGCGAAGAGCGCATCCTGGTCGAGAACCGGCCCGCGGCAGCAGTTGATGACGAACGATCCGCGCCTGAGCCGGTCGAGCTCCGCTCCCCCGATCATGCCGCGGGTTTCGTCATTGAGGGGAACGTGCAGCGTGAGGATGTCTGATCTCGAAAGAAGTTCGTCGAGGCTCGCGCACGGCTCAGCGCCCCGCGCACGGATCTCATACGGATCGAGATACGGATCATACGCAACGCACGGCACGCCGAACGCCCCCGCGAGATGCGCGACCCGCGAACCGACGCGTCCGATCCCGACGATGCCGAGCGTGTGCGCGCGCAGCTCACGGCGCGACATGCAGTCGTCTCGCTGCCACAAGCCCGCCCGCACCTGTTCGTTATACGCCGGAACCGTACGCGTGAGAGCGATCATGAAGCTGATTACCAGCTCTGCGACTGCGTTCGCATTCTCGCCCGGCACGCCGACGATCGCGATCCCCCGCGCCCGCGCCGCGTCAATGTCGATGTTGTCGAGACCACTCGTCCCCTGAGCGATCAGTTCGAGCTGCGGCGCCGCCTCGATCACGTCGGCCGTCACCCGGTTGTGATGCCGCGTGACGAGAATCTCCGCATCGCGCACGAGCCCAATCAGTTCCGCTGAGTCGTGCACGTTTCGGAACACGACATCAAAGCGAGAGTCCGCCGCGAGACGATCCATGAGCGATGCGCCGACGTCGGCGGCGATCCGGATTCGTTTCATCACACGGCAATCTTACAGGACGGCTTCTTTGACATTCGCAATCCAGCTCGAAGCTTCGTCCAGAACGATCCGCTGGTACTCGCGATCTGTAATCGTCTGATTGGCTCCGGGATAATGATTCGACACGAGGCAGGTCTTCGAAATTCTGCACGGACGGCCTGTCTGCACTACTATGACGCAGCATTGCGCCCGTGGCATCATGACGCGGCTGCCCCGGCACATTTCATGTTCACCAGAAGGCGAAAGCTCAGCGACTTTTTTGACGGCGTCTCCATCCCGGAGCGCGTGGGCTTTGCCTTACTGCTCCTCCTCGTCGTGGCGGCTCCCATCCCTCATGGCGGGATCCTCCCCGGTGCCACGTTGCGCATCCAGATCCTCTCTTTTCTGACTGCGGCAATTGCATTCATGAGCCATCGTGGACCTTTGAGGCTGCCAGTCGTGTCTCTGGCCTTGATGAGCGGAGTCGCAATTGTGGGGGCTCTGCAACTCATCCCCTTGCCTGCGGAGGTTCTGAGCCGCCTCTCGCCAGCGAGCCTGGAGGTGTATCGCAACGCGAACGAGATCCTGCGGATGTTCGACAGACCGGCGATCTCTGCACGAATCTCGGTCGTCCCCGGAGAAACGGTGCGTGCCGCGCTTCTGATCATGAGTTACGTCTGCGCATTCATCGCCGGCTCTCTCCTGACCAGAACCAGAATGCAGCGGAATGTCCTCGTTGCGTTGATCCTGATGAATGCCGTCGCCCACGTGATCTATGCGAGTGTCGTTGAAAGTGATTTCCCCTGGAGAAGCGGGACATTCGTAAATCAGAACCACTTTGCCGGATATCTCGAGATTGCTCTCGCCTTTGCCTTCGCCATGCTCTGGCTCGAGATTCGCCGCGCCGGGCGGCGAGAGCATGGCGAAGAGGCAGCGGACGTCCTGGAGCGGCGTCTTGTTGGCGCAGCTGTCCGCCTTGTGGCATGGGTCGCCATCGGAGCCGGTATCGTCTTGGCGCAGTCTCGAATGGGTATAGCGGCTCCTCTGGTGACGACTGGCATCATGCTGGCTCTCGCTCTTGCTCATCGTCGCAGCGGCCGGAGATCCATCGGGCGCGCGCTCTATGCGACTGCTGCCCTGATCGCGGGAGCCGCTCTGATTCTCTTCACGACAGGCCGGGCTCCCTTCCTCAGATTCCTGATTCTCGACCCACGCGATCCCGCCTCCGAGCTTCGTCTGAGGCTCTGGGAGATTTCGATCGATGCGTGGAAGCGGTTCCCACATTTCGGCTCCGGTCTCGGGACGTTCCGTGAAGCGTTCAGGGCCGTGCAGGCCGAAGAGGTGACCTTCATCGTGGAGCAGGCCCATAACGACGTGCTCCAGCTCCTGGTGACGGGGGGATGGATTTCGGTGCTTCTGGCCGCGGTGAGCCTGGCATACTTCAGCGTCCTACTGCTTCGTAAATGGTGGCGCCAGTCGAGCTCAACGGATTCGGCTTTTGCATTGGGAGCCATCGGCGCTCTGATCTCGCTCCTGCTTCATGGACTGGTCGAATTCAACTTTTCGATTCCCGCCATCCCCCTCACACTGGCGGTGGTCCTCGGCGCCGGGTGGTCGGCGGTGAGTGGAGACATCTCGAGGGGAGGACGAAGGTGACGTAGTCACCACCGTGAATCATGCTTAATCGGAACGCAACAGCGTCGAAAGGTGGGGTCGCAGTTCGGCTGATGCTTGCCCTAGTCTTCCTTGCCCTCATCGTCCCTGCAGGCTGGCATTATCTTGCAGACCGTAAGCTTCGACAGCCGTCCGAGCGGTTCGTGAATACCTACTATCTGCAGGAGCGACGTCCCGGACAGGCAGAGGCGATCCGGCTTGCGCAGACAGCGGACCTCGGTTACGGGCTGGTTGGAGATGCCGCTGTCAGGGATGCGATGGGGACCGTCCGAATAGGGGATCTCGACGCGACGACCCGTGAGCTCTGGCTCGAGGTCCTCGAGGTGGTCGACAAGGAGCTCGCGGCAGCTGAGGCTCTGCTTCTCACTGCGATCGCAGCACGCCCCGGATGGGCTTCTCACCAGTCGCTCCTCGGAGCCGTTGATTACCTCCGCGCTGACGAGGGTCGCCCGGGCGCACGGTGGCTGACAGTCCTGAGGCAGGCTTTTAACGCCACTCCGGGCGACCAGACCATAAGGGTCTTCGCCGCTTCGGCAATAATCGAGTCCTGGAACGAGCTCGAGCCGTCGGCGAGAGCGTATTCAGGAGAGCTGTTTCGGGCTGCGATGGCAGATCCGAATTTCGTGTCCCGCAACTATCTGTCCGTTGCCGGACTGATCGGTGATGGGCAGGCTGCCGCTCTCCTGCCCGATTCTGCGCCGGCATTGAATGCCGCGATCGAAACTCTTGCCGGGGTGGGAGATGCCCTTGCTGCCGCACCTATTTACATGCGGTGGGAGAGAGCGGAGTGGCGCGAGCGCCAGCTGGATCTCCAGGTCATCCGAAGACGAAGACAGCTCAATGATTTCGCCGGGCTGCAGCAGGCCTGCGAGCTTTGGGTGCGGCGACACGACGTCTATGCGTTCGACAATCCCGCGGGGAGAGGGCAGGTCGCCGAGGTCCTCGGCCTTTGTCCGCCCACTTTGGAACGGTGGGCCGCGGCTGGCGGCCGAGCGGAGCTGATTCGGTTCCTGAGGAGGGGACGGACCGGCGGCATCGATCCAGCGGTCTTTCAGAACGCAATCGCGGCGATCACCGACGTTCCGATGCCAGACGCTGCATCGATTGCTCTTGCCGCCGGTGACAACTTTGGAGCCGAGGAGCTTGCCTCTTCGGCTGTGAGAGATCCCCTTGGCTGGACCGCCTTTCATGTCGATCTAGCCTGGCATCATCTGAGAAGCAGGAGCCTCGAAGATGCCGCAGAGGCTCTCAACCAGATTCCTCCGACGGCTCTGAGGGAATGCGAGGTGGCTCTGGTTCGACGCGCTGTGGCACAGGCTTCGGGCTCGACCGATGAAGTCGATTCGGGAGTCTTTCTGAAGTACTACCCTTCGGACTTCTGGGCAGATGCCGGGGTTCCGATCTGCATCGATCCCGCCGCGGGATATGATCGCCTCGAAATCTTTCTGGAAGTCGAGGAGCGCCCCGTTCTGATCTCGTTCGGTTTTGATGGAGGTCGGTCGCGAACCAGCCTCCTCGCGCCAGGTCGCCGGCAGATCGAGCTCCCGCTGGAAGGACGCGCCGGCCGCCATTTCTTTTCCTATCAGGTTGTCGCGGGCGGTGGTGTGATTCCTGATCTCGCGGTACTGGAATGATCCGGTAATTTAGCCCGGGGATCGGTTCGATGGGGAGAACCTGGTAACGAGGCTTTCAGGGAGCGGAAGTTTGCGCTGGTCCCGGATCTCGAGTCATCTCTTACGTGATCGTGAACGGCTGCGAAAAAAGCCTCCTACCGCTTTCGCTGTCGTTAACCGACCAACACCTTTGTCGAATGACGATTGGTGTGAGCGAGTTTACTCTCAGTTACCTGCCAAAAGCGTGAGCTTCCCTGGGAGTTTGAACAGCAGATCAATGCACAGAATGGAAAGAGTGTAGTACTGAAAGGCGGTCCATGAAATCCGGACGCGGGCAATGTGAACGCAGAACTGACGTGAATCCGCATGGATGCTCAGGCGAGCAACTGCGTACATAAACGGTAGGAACAATGACTGAGTAAGACGAGGACCGCCGGCTATAGGTGTGTACCAGATATAGAGAAAGAGGTAAGCCGCAAAATAAAGAGCTACAAAAAGGACAAGAATCGAGCTGTCCGGATCGGCGAGGCTCCCTAGTTCCTCGCGATGCTGAATCAGAAGAAGAATGGCGAAGCAACTGAAGAGAAAGACGTAGGTCAGATATCCATGCGACAACCATGCTACATATCCCACAATGAGAAACCCTCGACCGATCCTGTAAGCTATCTGAGAAGGCGTATGTTGCTGGAGATAGCGGGCGAAGGACGGAATCTGGTCGGCGGGCATCTTGGGCCACGAAACCGTGTCACCATGAGCATTCGTACCCCTTTTGGCCTCATCCCATGAGTCATACCACATGTAGAACGTGCTGTTTACATTGTAAAAGTAATGCCCGAAGTATTGCTTACTCGTGGAAATGTATGGGTAGATTACCCCGAGAAACAGAGCGAGCACCAGTAGAGGCGCCATAATCAGCTGCGGCTTGTTCGCTGCGTGCCGTCTCGCTAACGAAACCCCCACGCGAATGCCCAGACAAACCACAAATAGAGTCAGACCCGGCAGGACGGAAGCCTTCGTGAGGTGTGCCACTCCGGCAAGAACGCCAATCGCCGCGGCCCTTAGATATGTCGGGCTTCGGAGCGTGTCCAGATAAAGTATGAATAATAGAAAGCTGAGGAAATAGTACAGCAGCTCGGCTTGAAACCAACCTGCCCTGAACATGAAAAGCGTAAAGGCTGTAATAAGCGTTAAAGCGGTTGCTCCGGGTTCTCCGATCCGTTTTCGCAGAACTGCGAAGATCATGACGAGGAGAACCACCGACAGAACGATGTTTACCGTCTTTCCCCTCCGAAAATACTCCTCGTCGGACATCTCCTGATGATGGAACAGGGACTGAAGGAAGGGGTAAACAGGCATCCGGTTCCTGTCACCTCTGTATGCGTAGCCGCCTGCGCTTATTCCCTTCGCATAATTCATGTAAGCCGATTGATCTACCTCCTCCATATCTACGTTTACCTGGAACCCTTGGTATGTTGCGCCAGCCAAGTACATGAGACCGAGCAGTACTACAGCTGCTGAGCATCGAAGAGGTTTTCGGATCCCAGATCGATTCATGAATTTATGGAGCCTGACGTAGCCGTTCCAGTGTCACAGCCAGATGATTATCCATTCAAATCTGTATCGTATACAAATGTATGAATCGGCTACGCTGCTGTTGGGCGAAATTCCGCTGTCGAGGCTGGACGAAACTTCCCGAGAAACATGGCTGCAGGACATGGGACGCGTCGAAGGAGGAGCTTGCCGGGGCGTAGCGGCGGCTGCTGAATGCGCGGATACTGGAATGATTCGGAAGTCACGAATTCGACAATTTCCGCCCGCTGGGGGTAAACTCACTTGACTGTCCGACATCCGTTCCGAGGAACTCCTTGAATCTGAGCATTTTGCGTACCTTTTTCGCCTTGCTCGTTCTGACGCTGGCACCGTCTGTCGTGGCGCAACTGACCTCGGATGTCGTGCCGCGGGAGCGCCTGGTTACTCCTGAGGAGCAGATCCGCCGGGAACTGGAGGCCTCCTCCCTCCGGCTGGGTCCTTTTCGTCTCCAGCCACAATTGCTCTTCCGGAACATCCGCTACACCGACAATGTCTACGGTACCCTCGACGAGGATGAAGAAAAGGTAGAAGACTATGGCGCAACGGTGGCGGCGGGCACCCGCTGGATTCTCCCGTTCGGGCCGAAAGCCTACATCCGCGGGACCGTCCTTCCGGATTACACATGGTCGGCCGAGCTTCCAGAGCGACGCTTCGTCGGTGGTACGTATGACGTTTCCGCCATTGCCCTTTTCAACCGGCTGACGGTCGAGGCTGATCTCGGAACTTCGGAAGGACTTGCTGCGCCCAGCTCTGAAACCGACCTGGAGGTCGTTCGCGATCTCACCTGGTATGGAGTGGATGCCGAGCTCGATCTTTCCGGCTATTTTTCGCTTTTTGCCAGCGCGCGAGCAGAGAGCCACGAGCATGAGAATGAGGGAGCAGGCGGGCTCGTTTCCCTCGCGTCGCTTCTCGACCGGGATGACACGGCGCTTCGCGCCGGCATCCGCTATCGGCTGACCTCGTTTCTCGATTTTACGCTTGCCGCAGAACAGGCGCGCTCGGAATTCGCCGAACAGCCTGCCGAGCGGGACAATCGCAGCGAAGCCGTACTGCTGGGAGTTCATTACGAAAGACCACGGAGCTACCTGAATTTAACCGTCGGCCAGCGGCGGATCGAGCCGGACGGCGGCTCGATGATCGAGCCATTCGACGATACCGTCGGTTCATACTTCGCTGCGCTGGCGACCAGGGGACCGATCGAGATGCACTTTTTCGGGAGGAGAGCGATCGCGTATGCGCTCTCTCCTGAAACGCCGTTTGTCCTCGGAAATCACCATGGAATCGGGACGGTCGTGCGCGTGGGACAGCGGTTGCGCCTGCGAGCGTCCGGCGAGATCGGGACGGACGATTATCGAAGTGGAACGGGGGCTGTCCCTGAGAATTTGAGGCGGGAAGACGAAGTGAGCCGGTATGGGGCGGGGCTGGACTTCAGAATCCGGAGGAATGTGGAATTGCGGATTTTCGTTTCCCAATCGGAGTATGACTCGAATATCGATCTCTTCGACCGGACCACGCTCGATGTGGTGACCGGCCTGACCATTGGCGGCATAACTCTCACAGGAGACTTCCCCGGATGAATCGCCCCCCAGCTCGGATTGCTCAGCTTATTCTGCTCATCTGCATTACTTCTGCGACGGCCGTGTCTCTCGTTGCGCAGGAGGGAGACTACACGATCGGTCCGAAAGACCTCATTGAGATCCGGGTTCTGGAGATTCCGGAGATGAATGTCGAGCGCCGGGTCAAAGAGAACGGCACGATCGACCTGCCGATGATCGGCGAATTCTCGGTCAACGGCCTCACAGCGGTGGAGGCGAATGAACGTCTTTCCGCTCTCCTGCGGGCGGAGTACGTGAACCGGGCGAACGTCTCGATTGTGATCAGGGAATACGCGAACAAGCCGCTCTCGATTCTCGGGGCCGTGGCGCGTCCGGGATCGCTGAACGTCTCGGGTCGCTATACGCTTCTTCAGGCGATCTCTGCGGCCGGTGGACTGACGCCGGATGCGGGAAAAAAGATTTTCGTCATCCGGTCCGCGACCGACGGCGACTCGACGGTGATCGAGGTTCCCAAAGATGAACTGTTCCGCGCGTCGTCGAGCGAGTGGAACATCCCGGTCTTTCCTTCGGACATCGTGAACGTTCCGGCGAGGACGATCGTGAAGGTGTTCTGCATTGGCGAAGTGCGGACGCCGGGTGCGCTGGAGTTCGACAGCGACGACCGGATCAGTCTGCTCTCGGTCATCGCGAAGGCCGGGGGCCTGACGGATCGGGCGGCGAGAAAAATCATCATCACGCGGCGTGGGCCTGACGGGCAGGACGTGGATATGACGGTCGACTACCGGGCTTTGATCGCAGGTCGGATCAATGATCCGGAGCTTCGATCGGATGACGTGGTGATCGTCAAACAGTCGTTCTTCTGAGATGGCTGTCGAGTCAGAGCTGTCTGCGCGTGTAATTCAGGGGTCCGATTCCGGCGTCCAGCTGGCCGAGTACTGGCAGGTGATCGTGAAACGGCGCCGCCTGATCCTCTTCGGGATTCTGCTGGGGCTCGCAGCCGCCGCGCTGATTTCAGTCCTGTCGCCACCTTTCTATCGCGCCACCGTCCTGCTCAATCTTTCCCGGGAGCAGGCGCCGATTCTCGACCTGGCAAGGGCGCCGATTACCTATGATCCGGAGTTTCTGCCGACGCAGCGTGACCTGATTCGAAGCAGAGAAGTGGCGACACGCGTCGTGAATCGTTTGCGCCTGACCGCCAATCCCAATTTTGCATCGCAGCGCAGTGGATTCTTCCGCAGTAAAGACGCAGTCTCTCTGGACAAGGAGGTCGCTGTCGAGAAGGTTCAGCAGAGCATTCAGACGCAACCGCGCAGAGGGACCAATCTGGTCGAGCTCTCGGTCGTTCAATCCGACCCGAAGCTCGCGGCTGACATGGCCAACGCGGTCGCCGAAGCGTACATCGACTGGACTCTCGAGTCTCGCAGTTCGGCGGTCGGCCAGACGAGCCGCTCTCTCAACGCCCAGATCCAACAGCTCCGGGGAGAGGTACAGCTGAAAGAGCAGGAGCTGCAGGCGTACGGCAGGCAGAAAGACATCATCTCCATAGACCCCGGCTCGAATGCGACGATGCAGAAGCTCGAGAGCTTCAACAGGGACTATGCCGCGGCCGTGGCGGACCGTGTCGCGAAGGAAGCGCGCTATTACCAGCTGCAGAACTCACGGCCGGAGACCATTGCGGACAACCTGTCGGGTCTCGTATCGCAACTACGCACCGATCTCGCCCGGCTCGAGCGCGACTATGCCGAAAAGCTGAGTATCTATAAACCAACGTGGCCCGCGATGCAGCAGGCGAGAGTGCAGATCGAAGAGAGCAGGCAAAATCTTCAGACGGTAATTCAGGAGACGGTATCGAAGGCGAGAGACAATGCGCGAACGGACTACCAGACTGCGCTCCGGCGCGAGCAGAGTCTCAAGGCAGTACTCGAAGGTCAGACGAACGAAGCGATGACGATGAACAGCAACGCCATCGAATACAACAACCTCCAGGCGGAGGTGGGAACGAAGCGGGAACTCCTCGACACGCTGCTCAAGCGGCAGGCTGAGACGGAAGTGTCGTCCGAGATCCAGAGCGGGGAGAGGGCCTCTCATGTCCACATCGTCGACAAGGCTTTGGTCCCGAGATACCGGTTTCGCCCGTCGTACAAGTTGAATGCGGCGGCGGGGCTGATGGGCGGACTTCTTCTCAGCCTCGGGCTGGCGTTCGGACTGGAGTATCTCGACCGGAGCCTCCGGTCGACCGCTCAGGTCGAACGGCTGCTCGGTGTGCCGGCGCTGGGCATCATTCCGGCACTGGCTGAGAATCGTAAATCGTCCTACGCCTATCGAAGGAAGCGAAAGAAGCTCGGGCTCCAGCCGGAGGAGACTGGTTCGATTGAGCTGCTCCCTCAGACGCAACCGAGATCGACGGTGGCGGAGGCCTATCGGAGCTTCCGCACTTCCCTTCTGCTGTCGCGCGCCGGAGGGCTGAAGACGATCGCAGTCACTTCGGTGCAGCCCGGCGAGGGGAAGACGACAACCGCTGTCAATCTCGCCGTCGTTCTGGCGCAGCTGGACAAGCGCGTGCTGCTGATCGATGCCGACCTCCACCGCCCGAGGGTGCATGAGGTCTTTTCGCTCTCGAATCGCACAGGGCTCGTCTCTGTTCTCGCAGAGAACGCCGATCCTGCCTCCGTGGCCGTGTCGTCGAATGTGCCTGGACTGTTTGTCGTTCCCTCCGGCCCGAGCTCTCCCAATCCGTCGGGGCTTCTTTCATCCGATGCGATGAAGCGATTTCTCGAACTGGCGATCACCACGTACGACTACATCATTCTCGATACACCCCCGGTGGGTCCTGTCGCCGATGCGATCCTTCTGGGACATCAGGCGGATGGAGTTGTTTTATGCGTGTACGGAGGCAAGACCCCGCGCGATCGGGTAAGCCACGTGCGAGACCGGTTGCTCAGGAGCAATGTCTGGATCCTGGGCGTACTGTTGAACAATCTGGAGCAGACTTCTGTTGAGTACGCCGAATACTACGGGGCTTACGATTCCCGGTACGCGGATGGTGTCTCCACAGGCGTTGCAGCGGGATAAAGAGTCCGTGCGGTGCGCAGGCACTCGGAAGTGATCAAGCTTCTTCGACAGTTGTTCGGCAGCGGCGGGAAGACGACTATCGTTATCGCGCACCGATTGACGACGCTTCATCTCGCAGACCTCGTCTATGAGTTCAGCTGCGGGCGGGTGACAGAAGTCGGCAGCTATCGCGATCCCCGGCTCCGAATAGCCTCCCGTACTTACAACTGATAATCGACTGCGCATAGACTGAATTCGCCAGCACCGGACCATTGACTGCTGGAGTGAATCAATTATTTCCTGGGACGGTGCAATATCTGCGGAATAGCTGGAGAACTGAGCTGGGGAGCGCCTTCGAATCGCGAGGTTGTTGATACGATGGTTTCTGGAATCGTACATCGCGGACCTGACGATAGAGGATTCTGGGCTTCTCCCACCGGGATATGTGCGCTGGGACATGCTCGCTTGAGCATCATCGATCTCAGTCCGGCAGCGCACCAGCCCATGATCGATCCGCTTACCGGGAACGTCATTGTTTTTAATGGCGAGATCTACAATTTTCAGTCATTGCGACAGGATTGCGAAAAGAATGGTGATCGGTTCACCTCACATTCTGACACCGAAGTGATTCTTGCTCTCTACCGGCGTTATCAGCATGACTGTCTGAAATTTCTCAGAGGGATGTTCGCCATCGCGATCTGGGATGAGAGACGTCAGCAACTCTTCATCGCTCGTGACAGGATCGGAAAGAAACCTTTGAACTACGCGCTCACCGCAACCGGGTTGGCCTTCTGCTCAGAGATTGCTCCTTTGGCATTCCATCCCGCGGTGGACGATTCTCTGGATGTCGAGGCGCTCGAGTTTTATCTCCAGTTGCACTTCATACCAGCGCCGCACACCATCTATAGAGGTATCAGGAAACTTCCGCCTGCCCACTATGCGATTATCGACCGAGAAGGGATGAAGCTTCAGCAATACTGGGAAGTGGACTACCGTCGAAAAATTCAGATCAGCGAAGCGGACGCATTAGAGGGTCTGGAAGATAAGCTTACCGAAGCCGTCCGCTTGCGCATGATCGCAGACGTACCGTTGGGCGCTTTACTCAGCGGCGGTGTCGATTCAAGCGTGGTTGTGGCTCTAATGGCGAAGCTGAGTGGTGAGCCGGTCCGAACTTTCAGCATCGGTTTCGATGAGGCAGCCTTTAATGAATTGCCGTGGGCGCAAGTTGCAGCGGACCGGTGCCAAACGGCACATCATCCGGAGATCGTCAAGGGCGATGTGGAGCATATCCTGCCGGCATTGGCTCGCCACTATGGCGAACCTTACGCCGACTCCTCTGCGATTCCCTCCTTTTACGTGTCAGCGGCCGCCCGTAGACATGTCACCGTTGCATTGAACGGTGATGGCGGCGATGAGCTTTTAGGCGGCTACCCGCGATATCAACTGCCACAGTACGCTCTGACTTCTGCGGGAATCGCGGGGGGGATTGTTTCAGCGCGCCAGATCGCTGAACTCGGGACCCGACTGCTGGGCGCAAAAAGTATAACGATGCGGGTCGCCAGAAGGGCATTGATGCGGCTGGTCGCTCCAGAGATCCAGTCGATTCTGATGTTTGACGCAGCCTGGAACGACCGGCAGCGCGCAGAGCTTCTGCCGCAAAGCGATAAATACTTGCTCCGGGACTGGCGCACCGAGTGGTTTACAAGAGCATTTGCGAAGGCAGAAAATCCCATCGATCGCATGCTGTGGCTGGACAATCACATTTATCTCCCCGGCGATCTGATGGTTAAGATGGACATAGCGTCCATGCATTGCGGTTTGGAAACCAGATCACCTCTGCTCGATCATGAATTGATCGAGTTCTGTGCCGCCTTGCCCGTTCAGTACAAGGTGCAAGGAGGCGAGGGTAAGTATCTCCTGAAGAAACTGGCAGAGCGTTATTTTGCCTCACCGTTCGTCTACAGGCGAAAGATGGGATTCGGCATACCTCTGGCGTCTTGGCTGCGCGGACCTTTAAGCGATGTTTTGCAGGACACGCTTCGAGACTCCCGTCTCATGGCTCCGCTCGAGCAGGCAGTCATTAATCGTACCTTGTCAGAATTCCGCAACGGTAACTCTGCGCATGAGTCCAGATTGTGGTCTCTGTTGATGTTCGGGACGTGGCGGCAGCATCACGCGGATTTACACTCACGAATTCTTGCTCGGCCGTCCATTTGATAGACGATCCGAGGGCGGAGCTCTCCTGCTACTTTAGGTGAGTTTCCTCAGAGGATGAAGACAAAATCTGATTGATTATTCCTCATAATCGGCCCCCTGGCACACGGGTCCCATGGGCACGAACAGTTGGACGGTCGTCGGTCAGGCGATCACTCCCGCCACGTTCCCTTCCTCGCGCGACGCACAGTTCCGATTGCCCGCAGGAACCAGTCGGGCGCGATCACCCAGACGACCATCGCGGACACCGCTACACCGAATGGAAACTTCAGGAGAAGGCTTTGAACGGGCAACTGGTGCCACGACGGGATCATGAAGTAGCCAGCTCCCAGGATGATCGCTATCGTGACTCCCAGACGTATCCAATCCACCTTCATACGGTATTTTGATTGGGAGCTGAGGAGAATCCCCAGGCAGATGCATGCGAAGCTTATGGTCTGAGTCACCGCGGCTCCCATCGAGCCGAATCGAGGTACCAGCGTGAAATTCAGAATTGTGCAGATGACCCCGCCGACTAACCACCAGGCCGCCGCCCACTTCGACTGTTTAGCCAGGAGGAGTCCGAACATCGCCAGATGGGCGGCCCCATAGAAGAAGATGCCGCCAGCCACGTATGGGACCACCTCAGCCGCCGCATGAAAGCGTTCGTTCGCTAACCAGCGTACGGCGTCGCTTCCCGCCCCCGCCACGGCCAGCCACGTGATAGCCATCAGTGCAAAGAGTCTGGAGATGAGGCGTCCCAGTGTGGTCTGTGCCAGGATCGGATCGTGCTCGTATTCTCGAGTTGCTTCAGGCAGCCACACAGTCGACAGCGCAGAATTGACCATCATCCCCACAAACCCGACACTGTATCCCACCGCATAGATCCCCACCGTTTCCGTTCCGCGGTAGTGCTGCAGAAACCATCGGTCTGACGATGATAAAAGCCAGAACATCGGCGCGGTAATCACTCCTGCTATGCCTATCTTGAGGACGTCTATCCCTTCGCCCGACCGGAGACCCGAAGGCTTCAGCAAAAACTCTGGCGACGGAGTGCCAAGAATCAGGACCGAAATCACGTATCCCAGAATGAGGGAAAGAATAATGGCTGTAGCGTCGCGCCGCCAGAGAGCTGCGATTCCTATGCTGGCCGCGGTGGTAATCAAGCCTGAAAGAACGAGCGCGACAGACAGTGCCCGGTATCGGCCATTGAGACGGGCTCGGGTGTGACTCATTGAATTCAGCGTCGTCAGGGCGATCGCAAGCGTGATCAGGATGGCCAGATCAGAGTTCAGTTCTACAGCGCGTTTCGAAAAAATGAGCCAGGCTATGCCAGCCAGGACTGCTGCCGGTAAAGTCATCATCACCGTGAAGCGCCAGCAGAAACGCTCCACCTGCTCCCCGTTCGGGGGTATCGTGCTGAGATAGGCACGCGCGTACGACATGTCGATGCCAGCGAGTGCGAGAACCGCGACGAGCGAAATGGCAGTTCCGGCCAGGGCAGCCACACCATAAGCCTGGGGAGTGAGCAGGGTTGTCAGGACAGGCAGAGCAGCAATGGCGAAAAGTCTCGTGATTCCGGTACTGAGCGCAATCTGAAAGGTGCCCGAAAGCAGGCGTCGGGTTAGCGTCATACTTTCTGCCAGCTCAGCTCATCGGTGTCGATCTGATAAACCATCTTTGTTCCGCAGACCGCGCAGCGCCACAAATCCTGACGTCCGAATTGCTGGGTGGGATCGAATCTTATTCGACTATCATCACCTCTTTCGGCAAAGGTCATTCGTCCTCTCCCTGCCGGAGGCTGGCGTGCTGTTCGACCCCAGCGTCCGTGATAGGTCCATTCTTCACGAGCTTCTGAACGATGTTACCGTGATCAGCAGTGATTCCAATTTTCTTTCGTGACCAGAGATCTCGCGCCTCCGAGAGAGTGACACATGTGTGGAATAGCAGGATTCATTGACCATTCCAGCGTATACGCGCGCAGCGATATGTCAGTGTTGGCCACTGCTATGGCAGAAACGCTCCTTCATCGCGGACCGGATGATCAGGGTGTCTGGACGGACGAGACCGGTGGATTGGTGTTGGCACACACCAGGTTGTCGATCCTCGACGTGTCCTCGAGTGGTCATCAGCCTATGATCTCCCATGATGGCCGGTACGTGATCGTATACAACGGCGAAATTTACAATTTCAAGGAACTGCGCGAGCGCCTCCGATCTGAAGGGAGGCCCTTCTCCACCGAGTCGGACACAGAGGTCATTCTCGAGGCGCTCGGTGCGTGGGGGCTCGAGAGAACCGTTCACGAGCTTGTAGGAATGTTCTCCTTTGCCCTTTGGGATCGCCTGGAGCGGACACTCGCGCTTGGCCGAGATCGTTTGGGCGAAAAGCCTCTTTATTACGGGTGGCTTGGGTCAACATTCGTGTTCGCGTCAGAACTCAAGGCGTTGCGTGTTCTTCCCGCATGGAATGGTGAAATCGATCGGGTGGCTCTGACGCTATACCTCCGAAATGGATATGTTCCAGGGCCGCGTTCTATTTACGAAGGAATTTTGAAACTTCCTCCTGGCTGTACGCTGACTATTCACGGAATGAACTCAGATCAAGGTGCCGAGCCAGAGTCTTATTGGCGCCTGAGCGAGTCGATTGATGATGCGTTGCCTCCTGCAACCTCCGCGGGCGAGGTGGTGGATACGCTCGAGACGCTCGTGAGGCGGTCCGTTCGGCAGCAGATGGTGGCGGACGTCCCGCTGGGAGCGTTCCTTTCCGGCGGAGTTGATTCCTCGACAGTGGTCGCTCTGATGCAGGCAGAGTCGGCTTCCCCTGTCCGGACTTTTTCCATAGGCGTGAATGATCCGGTCTACGATGAGGCCCCGGCCGCAAGGGCGATCGCTGCGCATCTTGGAACAGACCACACAGAACTGTACGTGGATGCTGAGGACAGTCTCGCGATGGTTCCACGATTGAGTGAAATCTACGACGAACCGTTTGCAGACAGCTCGCAGATCCCGACCTTGCTCGTTTCAAAGCTTGCCCGACGCTCGGTGACCGTAAGCCTCACGGGTGACGGCGGCGACGAGTTGTTTGGTGGATACGAAAGGTATGTGCGCGCTCCTGAACTTGCAGAGCGTCTGGGTCGCATCCCGGGGTTCCTGAGAAGGAATGGTGGACGCACCCTGCTTTCACGCCCTGTCCTGGGCGCCCTGGACTTTGCCGCGAGGTACCGTGGCGGCCGGGTCGCGGAGCGAACCCGACGGCTTGGCGAACTTCTCGAGCACCATTCTCCCCTCGGGATCCACAGGGCACTACACAGCAGCTGGCCCCTGCCAGGAGCGGTGGTGCTTGGGGGATCCGAGCCGGAAACGCCTGTCACAGCGGTCCGGCATCCCTGGTCTCGAAGCGGTATGGCGGAACAGATGCTGCTCATAGACGCAGTTACGTACCTGCCAGATGACCTGCTGGTAAAAGTCGATCGGGCGAGTATGGCCTTCAGCCTCGAAACGCGCGTTCCGCTACTGGATCACAGGATTGTGGAGTTCGCGTTCTCCATGCCGTGGAACATGAAGGTTAGAAACGGAACGCGCAAATGGATCCTGCGAGAGGTGCTCCATCGTCACGTTCCACGTCGGCTCGTGGAAGGACCAAAAAAGGGATTCGCAATTCCGATTGGACGATGGTTGCGAGGCCCGCTGTTGCCATGGGCCGAACGGCTTCTCGATCCTGAGCGAATCATCGAGGAGGGTTTCTTCGATCACCGGCCTATTGTGTCCAAGTGGACCGAGCACAAGAAAGGTAGATTCGACTGGAGTAATCCGCTGTGGACGATCCTTATGTTTCAGGCATGGTACGAATCGCAACAGAGTAGTGGCCCGGTATCCTGAGAAACCCGCGAACACGATCGAGCCGTCCTGGACGAAGGGGATTCGTGGTGTCATACCCTGATAATACTCGGGACCTCATGGTCATCGAAAGAAGTCGTAGTGGAGACCCTGATGGCTGTAATGGATTCAGCTTCGCTCAGTGCCACGCTTACGGCCCCGATTCCTGGCGGAAGCGGCTTTCACGCCGTCCGAAACCCCAAGGGCTGAATGCCTTCCGATTCTTCTAAAAAGCCTGGGTTAAGAAGCCGGCTCGCCAGCCTGCGACTCGCCTCTGATAACCGGCAGGTCGGCAAGGCCATGATTGCCGTAGGAATACTGACCTTGCTCGTCGCCATCTCGGGTGCGCTCCGGGACATTGCCGTTGCCTCGAGATTCGGAACGAGCGGCGAGTTGGATGCTCTTCTCATCGCGCTCGTCCTGCCCACCTTCGGCATATCCGTCCTCGTGGGATCCCTCGCGTCCGCGTTTCTGCCGACGTACGTGCGCGTGCGTGAACGAGAGGGGATCGCCCGTGCGCAACGGCTGTTCTCCAGTGCAGCTGTTCTCCTGATCGGGCTCCTTGCCGCCTGTTCTCTGTTGCTCTTCCTCGGGGGTTATCTTGCGATGCCTCTGCTTGGTTCCGGCTTCACGCCTTCGCAAATGGCGCAGGCGCGCTCTCTCTTTCTGATTCTCGTTCCCGTGCTCCTGATCAAAGGTGTCTCGGCTGTCTGGGCCGCGGGATTGAATGCGATCAATCGTCTCGCGCTGCCTGCCAGTTCGCCCGCGTTGGTGCCTGCGGCGGTGGTTCTGCTGCTGCTGCTTGATCCGAAGCCCGATATTTACAGGCTGGCTGTCGGGTTGGTACTCGGGTATGCCATCGAGGCAGCCGTCTTGGCCGCTGCCATTCACCGCCACGGGTTTGTTCTGAGACCTCGATGGTATGGCTTCACCCCGGAACTGCGGCAAATGATTCGTCAATATGCCCCCGTATGCGCAGGATCGTTAATCATGAGCAGCACGGTGCTCGTGGATCAAGCCATGGCGGCTGCCCTGCCCCAGGGAAACGTCTCGACACTTCATTTCGGCAGCAAGCTGGTGATGCTCGTTCTGTCGGTCGCTTATGTGGGGCTTGGGACTGCGTTGCTACCTCACTACTCGAGAATGGTAGCCAGGCGAGACTGGCCGGGAATCAGAGCAACCGTGCGCCTGTATGCCTCCGTTATCATCGTCTGCAGCATCCCTGTGATCATGATTCTCGCCTGGTTCGGAGAGCCACTGATCGGAATGCTATTCCAACGAGGTGAGTTCTCGGCGGCCGACAGAGGCCACGTAGCCAGGGTACAGACTTTCTACGCGTTGCAGATCCCTTTCTACCTTCTGAAGACGCTGCTCGTGCGACTGATCTCGTCTTTGAGCGCGAACCACATCCTGATGTGGGGGGCAGCGCTGAACCTCCCCATCAATATCGTGCTCAACTATGTGTTCATGCAGAGATGGGGTGTCGCCGGTATCGCGCTCTCGACGTCAGTCGTATATCTCCTGTCATGTATCTTTCTGACGGTGATGATTCTTCGTTACCGACGCCAGTGGCAGCGTGTCGACTATGAGGGTCGCAGTTGATCGTGACGGGTGTCGACTCTGAGATTCTAACGAGAATGAGCAGGCTCTTTATCCCCCCGAATGACCTGATCGAACAGCCCTGCCCACTCTGCCGCGACTCTTTGCACATTCACTTCGCTCACCAGCTTCACGGCCTCACGCTGCATTGCCGAGCAACGGGCAGTGTCCGACGCAAGCGAGACGAGCTCGCTGGAAAAAGCCGCCTTGTCCTGTGGTGGAATGAGAACGCCACTAACTCCATGCCGTATGAGAGTCGAGGGACCTACCCTACAGTCATAGCTGATCGGGACGCAGCCGTTTGCCATCCCTTCCAGCAAGACATTGGAGAGTCCCTCGGTTCTTGAAGTGAGTGCGATGAATCTGGCGGACTGGTAGTGGTGAGCCAGGTTCTTCTGACTGCCGAGAAAAGCTACGGATCTCGAGTTCGGGAGGGCTCTCGCCTGAGCTTCCAGCGCCGACCGCTCGGGCCCGTCGCCGATGATGTGCAGCTTCCATCCAGGGAGGTGTGCCTCACCAAAGATATGGATGAGATGATCGATCTGCTTTTCCGGAGAAAGTCTGCCCACGAATAGCACTACTTTTTCTCGCTGTGGCAACAGAACGTCTGTGGTCGGCATGAGATCCGCTGGCAGAGGATTGATAATGACTTTGCGGATGCCCGGAAGATGAATTCCAAGATTCGCAAAGATCTCGAAGCCCTCACGTGTTGGACTTACGATAGCGGTAGCCCGCCTGTACAACAATCGCCGCACATGCTTCTGAGCAGGTGACAGCAGACTGTCGATCGGATTGCAGTGCTCCGATAGAATCAAGGGCTTCCTCGAGCCGAGATTTGCGAGCAGGACGTTCACACTGGCAATGTCGAGAAAGCTGACGACGACGTCGGGATCGATCCTGCGTATCCTTCGGGCGAGCACCAGAAGTCTTCGCACGAGATTGTACAAACCCTTCCCCGGCCAGCGGCCTACCACGTTCCCGATTTGTGTGAGAGAGACTTTCGAGTTCAGCGGATAGTACGGAGTCGCCTTGTCGAACGTTATGACGGAAACCGGGTAACGGCCGCAGAGCTCATTCGCGACCTCCACCAGCACTCTCTGGGCTCCTCCGTCGAGGAGACTCGGGATCACGAAGCAGATGTGGGGCGTTCCCGTTTCAGACTTCATCGACAGGTCATTCAACGCGAGAATCTTACCGGAATTGGTCCCAGGGGTCTCCTCGTTCCCGATTTTTTCTCGCCACTCTTTCTCGTCGCTGGGCAGGGGTTTCCATAGACGGGCTCTCTGTTGAACGCCGCGATCAGACACCGAGGGCGACGCCGAGTCTCCAGGACGCTGGACCTTGCTGCGAGGTACCATGGAGGCCGGGTCGGAACGAACCCGACGGCTGGGCGAACTTCTGGAATACCATTCCTCGCTCAGTTCCGCCAGAAAGGTCTGCGAGATGAGGCCGCCAGAAATGACGTTCCTGCGGGTGCTTTATCTGATAAACACCCTGGGTGGTGGAGGTACGGAAAAGAGTGTACTGCAGATTGTGCCGCGTCTTCCCTTTGTGCAAGGGTCGGTGTGCCGGGTTTTCCGGTCTGACTATCAGCGAGAGCCCTACGAGGCTGCAGGGATCGAGGTGAGCGACCTCGACATATCAGAATCGTTGCCGAAGCAGTTCAGAGTTGTTGCTGCAATCCGTCGATTTCACGCCATCGCACGGCGTGAAAAACCTGATCTCATCGTCACGTCACTCTTCATGTCGAACCTGGTAGGCCGCGTGGTCGGACGCCGTCTGAGGATTCCAGTGATCAGTAGCTTTGTCGACGAGTCCTACATCGACCTCGCATCCGGACAGTTGCCGCTTACAGACCGGTTGAAACTGAGAGCATTTCAACTCGCCGACGCGATCACTGCCCGGTGGGTTTCGCATTTCATAGCAAACTCACAGGCGGTAAAAGATTCAGAATGCCGCGCGTTGGGGGTTTCAGGCGAAAAAGTTTCAGTCGTCTACCGCGGCAGAGACCCCGGAGACTTTCGAAGGCTCTTTTCCGGTGATCAGAAGCGATCCTTACGTGCTCAGCTCGGGCTGCCCCTTGAGGGTCCGGTGGTGATTAACGTGGGTCGGCTCGTCGAGAGCAAGGGACAACTGGAGCTGATTGATGCGTTCGCTAGTGTGGCTTCGAGCTTTCCGGACGCGAGACTGCTCATCGCAGGCGCTGGCCCGTACGAAGCCGAACTGAGACGAAGGATTCAGGAAGGCAATTCAGATGGTCAGGTGCTGATGCTGGGCTGGAGGGATGACATTTCCCAGCTCCTGACGCTGGCGGACGTCTTCGTTTTCCCTTCACATCACGAGGGACATCCGGGCGCAGTCGTGGAAGCGATGTTTGCATCGAAACCGATCATCGTTTCGGACATCCCAGTTCATCGTGAGACTGTCACTCACGGGGAGACTGCTTTGCTGGTGGCGGTGAAACGCGAAAAGCCTCTGGCAGAAGCCATGCTCACTCTTCTGCGCGACGAAGAGCTGCGGGCGAAGCTGGGAACGCAGGCGAGGGAGAGAGCTCTCCAGCTGTACCACATCGATCAGATCGCCGAGCAGCATAGCGCCATTTACCGTAACGTGGTCGATAACTACACAGGCAGAAGAGTGTCGGCCCGATGAGCCAACCGTCGGTAACACAGAGCATGCTTCCCGAACCTGGACACGAATGAAGAAGAGAATCCTGCACTGCGCCTACAGCGGCATGGGAGGACATGCAGCGGTTCTGTTCACGCTTCTGCGTCAGGCTGGCTCCGATGGTTTCGATCATTTCGTGCTTTTCTTCGGTGTCGAGGAACTGCGGGAAGAGTTCGCGCAGATGTGTACGCGGTTGGGCGTGCCTTTCGAATTCGTGAGAAAGCGGGGACGAGTCGCCGTCCGGTCCCACGGACAGGTGTTGAGATACATCAAGAGGGTGGATCCGGACGTCATCATGATCAACGGCACGGCTCTTGTGATCCCGATTCTCGGAGGCCGGCAGCTCAGCCGTAGAACCTGGAGGGTCATGGTCCGCGAGACGCAGGCAAATCACCTGAAGACCCGTGTGGAACAGCTGGGATCCTGGGTCGCTGCGCGATTCGCGGATGCCGTCGTCTATCTCACCGAGGAGTATCGCGCGGAGGTGCAGGGTCGTATGGGGATGCGGAGCGGCTCGAATCGTGCGCACGTCATTGCAAATGGAGTGTCCACCGAAGACTACGAAACCGCGACTGATCTGGCGCCTCACCCCATTCGGATCGCCATGGTGAGCAGACTGGTACCGATCAAAGATCACATCACGCTGATCGAGGCTGTCCGAATCCTCGTTGCGGAGCGGAATCATGCAGAACTGAAGCTATATATCGTTGGCGATGGCCCCACAGCTTCAGACCTTCGTGCTCATGCGCAGCGTGCCGGCATGGGCGACGCGATCGTATTCACAGGATTGCTGAGGAGCTACGAAGTGGCGAGCCTGCTCAAGACCGTCCACATCTATGTGCACTGCACCTTCGGCGAAACGATGAGCAACTCCATTCTCCAGGCGATGGCCGCGGGGCTTCCCGTTGTCGCCTCAGACGTCAAGGGCGTGGCAAACCTGATTCGTCACGGCACAGACGGCCTCCTGGTGCCCGTCACGGATGCGGTTGCTCTTGCCGACGCAGTCGAAGGTCTGATCAAATCTCCGGAGTCGCGCAGATTTCTGGGCTCCAATGCCCGCCAGCGCATAGAGTCCGAGTTTTCGCGACAGCGCGTAGCAGCGCGTTATGGCGCCCTGTTCGAGAAACTTGCGGCCGGTCGACGAGCGGGAGCCGGTCGCCGTTGAACCGCATTGATCGACCAGATGTCGCCCGGGAGACGCGAGGAGAATCGTTGAGGGTTGCATTCATCATCAATGACCTGAGTGGCGGAGGCGCGGAGAAGGCGCTGAAGCTGCTGTCCGGTTATCTCAGCCGGAACGGAGTGGAAACAGGCGTGATCACTCTGCAGAGCGGGAATGACGGCTATCAGCTGGACGACGGTATCGACCGCGTCACGCTTCGCAGCAGCCGGCTGAGCCGAGGTCCGGGCAAAATACTGGCCCTGCCACTGCAGGGGGCAGAGCTGGCACGAGTCATTCGGCTTTGGAATCCTGATCTTTGCGTCAGCTTTCTCCCTCGGTCGAATATCGCACATGTCATGACGCGGATATTCGGGAATCGTCGTCCGGTCGTTCTGACCGAGCAAGCATCGAGTCGACATACATATCCTCGTCGCTCAGTTAGTGACTGGACGTTGAGGAATCTGATTCGCTACTGCTATCCCAAAGCTGATGCGGTGTTCCCTTCTTCAGAAGGCGTGAGGGATGGACTCACGAGATTCGGAGTCAGAGAAGCAATTATGCATGTCGTCTACAACGCGATCTCGATTTCGGATATCCAAGAAAGCACACGCGAGATCTCAGAGATCCCCCATGATGAAGTTCCGACCGCAATAACCGTCGGAAGACATGTTGAACAGAAGGATCACGAGACCCTGCTCAGGGCATTCGCGATCGTGCGTAAGCAGATGATGGCGAAATTGATTCTGGTTGGTCAGGGACCGAGAAGAAATGAACTGGACGTGCTGTGTCGAAATCTGTGTATTGAGGATTGCGTTCTTTTCGCCGGCTGGCAGCAGAATCCATTTGCATGGATGTCGCGTGCGGATCTGTTCGTGCTCAGCTCCCGCTTTGAAGGTTTCGGAAACGTCCTTGTCGAGGCTATGGCTTGCGGATTGCCAGTTATCAGCACGGACTGCCCAAGTGGCCCACGGGAGATTGTTTGCGATGGGAGAGCTGGCCTGCTGGTGCCAGTAGGTGATGCGAACGCGCTTGCGAGTGCCATGTTGTCGGTCTTCCAGAATCATGCTCTGAAAAAACGTCTGACGGAGGAATCGCGGGTGAGGGCGCGCGCGTTTGACATCGGTGTAATTGGCCCGGCCTACCTGGAGCTTCTTCGCCGGATTCTTCGCTCTCACGGGCAGTCGAACCTGTAAATGTACAAAGTTCCCGGGACATAGACTAGGTGGGAGTATCGAAGTCGAAGCGATCCAGGGCTTGCACAGAGCGTCTCGCATTCGTTGCCATGAGCCGCCTATTCATGCACACTCTTTGACAAAATAGCTCCCATGACTTCGACGATGAAAAGCCAGAAAACAACAGGTCGCAACGTAGACCCCGAGACAGTGGAGGGGTTTGGAGACGAATGGAGTCGGTTCGATCAAACCCATCTCGACCGGGAAGAAGCAAAAGCGATGTTTGACGGCTATTTCCGCATTTTCCCCTGGGGCCGTCTCGATGAGAATTCAGTTGGGTTCGACCTGGGCTGTGGAAGTGGTCGCTGGGCCAAAATCGTTGCGCCAAGGGTTGGTATCCTCCATCTGATAGACGCGAGCGCGGAGGCAATTGCCGTCGCACGTAGAAACCTTGCCGCCAGCATGAATTGTGTTTTTCATGTTGCGGCGGTAGATCAAATATCATTACCTGATGAGTCAATGGATTTCGGTTACTCGTTGGGGGTCCTTCATCATGTGCCAGATACGCAGCGGGGTATAAGGGATTGTGTAAAGAAGTTAAAGCCTGGCGCTCCGTTCCTTGTCTATCTGTATTACAGGTTTGATAATCGCCCAGGCTGGTTTCGAGCGATATGGAGGATCAGTGATTTCGGTCGTAAAAGGATTGCACGATTTGGATATCCCTTGCGAAACGCAGTCAGCCAGGTAATCGCGGGCACAGTGTATTGGCCACTGGCCAGGGCATCTCTGTTACTCGAGAAGCTCAAGATGAATGTGGAGCATCTTCCCTTGTCTGCATATCGTGACCGCAGTTTCTACTCGATGAGGACCGATGCGCTGGACCGCTTCGGAACTTCGCTCGAACAGAGATTCACTCGCTTGGAAATCCAGAACATGATGGAAGCAGCTGGGTTGGAACGGGTAGAGTTTAGTGAACTTGCACCCTACTGGTGCGCGTTGGGATACAGAAAAAAGTCTCCCGGCCGAGACCGGTAGTCGAACAAACTATCCCGTTTTCAGACCGCGAAGCGGCTGATCTTTCATAGGCCGGGTCGGCTAAATGACTCTGTAGTTCGGGTCCAGATATCGAGGCTTCGTGATTAAAGTGATAGAAGATTTCTCAGGAGTAAATTCAATAGCGAACGGCACCTTTGTGATCTCGCTTGATCTCGAGCTTTACTGGGGCGTGCGAGACAAGCGTTCCCTCGAGCAGTACGCAGAGCATCTCCGTGGCGTTCGCCGAGCTACCGAGCAGATGCTCGCGACCTTCGCTGAATACGAAGTGCACGCCACATGGGCGGCCGTCGGTTTTCTCTTTTTTCGAAGTGCGGACGAACTGAGGAATAATCTGCCTGCTACCCTGCCGGACTACTCAGATCCGGCTATGTCCCCCTACCGATACATCCGGGATCATGAGTTCCTGGATGAGGCTTGCCATTTCGCTCCCGATCTGGTCGATCTGATCCGGAAATACTCGGGACAGGAAATTGCGACGCATACTTTCTCGCATTACTACTGTCTCGAGCAGGGGCAGAGCTCACAGGCATTCAGAGCCGACATTTCGGCCGCCCTCGAAGCAGCGGAGCGGCACGGCGTTCGGCTCGAGAGCCTGGTCTTTCCCAGGAATCAATGGAACCCCGGCTATCTCCCATTGCTGGACGAGCTAGGGATCAAGTCGTTTCGTGGAACCGAGAGCAGCCGTTTTCACCAGGCGTCGGACGACGAGGCGCAGAGCTCAATTCGCCGGGCCGTTCGCCTTCTCGACGCCTACGTGAATCTCACAGGCCACCATACGTACGATCGAAAGGATTGCACACAGGCGCGGCCCTTCAACATCCCCTCGAGCCGCTTTCTGCGGCCTTACTCCAAAAGACTGGCGTTTCTCGATCCTCTCCGGCTGCACCGCATCAGGAAGGCCATGGATCAGGCAGCCCTGAATGGCCGCGTCTTTCACCTCTGGTGGCATCCGGAAAATTTTGGGACCAACACCGATAGCAACATCACATTTCTCAGGAAAGTGCTGGACCATTTTCTCCTGCTGAAAACCCGCTACGGAATGCAGTCTCGGAACATGGGTGAGCTCGCCAGAGAACTCGAAGAGATGTATGCAGCGTGACAAGCTGCGTGTCGTGATGCTCGTCGGTCCGGGCGCTTCATCCCGCATCATGTATCACGCTCTTCGGGACGATTTCGACATTCAGCGGATCATTCTCGAGAGAAAGGTATCGGCCTCGACGATGATCCGCCGACGTGTCAAACGCCTGGGCCTGACCCGGACATTTGGCCAATTGCTGTTCATCGTGGTGAACCGATTTTTGAGCAGGTTATCGAAATCCCGGATCAGGCAGTTGATGACTCGCTATGGCCTGAACGACGACGGTTTTCCTCCTGACGTTCTGCAGGAGGTAGAATCGGTCAACGACAGTGATGTGATCACGATGCTGCAGGCGGCTTCGCCCGATGCCGTGATAGTGAATGGAACGCGAATTCTGTCGAAGAAGATCATCGCGTCGATTGACGCGCCATTCCTCAACACCCACATGGGAATTACGCCGAGATACCGAGGTGTGCACGGCGGATACTGGGCTCTGGCGAGTGGCGATCGGCAGCATTGCGGCGTCACGGTCCACCTCATCGATGAGGGAATCGATACCGGCGGAGTTCTGTATCAGGAAATCATCGAGGTGGAACGGAGTGACAATTTCAACACGTATCCGCTGCATCAGATCGCGAAGGGAATTCCGCTGATGAAGGCCGCTCTCCAGGATGTGGCGGCGAACCGGATCAAACCGAAGCAGGGTGTGGGTCCTTCTCAGCTGTGGTACCACCCAACGTTGATGGGATATCTCAAAAACGCCATAATCAGATTCGTCAGATAGCCGCTGACCCATCAACGATGCGGTCGTGAGACCGGCTCCGCTTGTTCTTTTTGTCTCGTGGCAGCCCCCTGGGAAATGGGAAACGCGGCTTTTGGCGTTTTCCACTTTTCCATCAGGGCACGTCCTCCCTTCTTTCTTTACCGCATCAGAGTTAATCGACGCCCACTGTCGTTTCCGAGAGGAAAATCGCATTATGATGCAGGGAAACCGCCACGCGACTTTCTAAGTGAAACGGGACAACCGCAGCCATGTCTTTAGGTGGGAGTATTCTATGAATTGTGTTTTTATGAAGATTATCGGATGAAACGGCCTTTTTTTCTGATCTATAGAGCTGCTCATCCTTTTGTTTCCTGGCTGAGAAGCAGGGGTATTGTTGTCAAGCTTCTATTCGGTATAAACATCAAATCGAATGAGCGGATTCACTACGATACGACAACCATTCTGTTTCGAAAGACGCTGGCCAAAGAGGTTCAGTCCAACAATGCGGTTCTGGAGATGGGGATTGGACAGGCAGCCCTTCTTAGTTTAAGTCTTGCGAAGAAGAGAAACATGAAAATACACGGAGTTGATTTAGCAGAGAACCGAGTTAAATCTTCTATTCTTACCGCGAAACTCAATGACATCGAAGCGAAGTTCTGGCAGAGCGACCTATTTTCTTCCGTTGATGGAGTCTATGATGTGATTTTCTTCAATCCGCCGTACGTTGATAAAGCTTCTGGTCAAAGACTTGACTTGTCGCGTCGCTTAAATCTTGACAACGATGCTGCCTGGAATGGCGGCGGATCGGACGGAACAGATGTTTTGAGAGAATTTGTTAGACGTTCTAAAGAGCATCTGAAAAAAGACGGGAAGCTTCTGATTGGTGTTCAGGATTTTTATGTGGGCACCTCACTAATAAAGGAAATTGCCGCGGCGGAAGATTTTTATGTGCGAGATACGATTACTGGCTTTTTCAACCCCAGCAGGATTTACGTACTGAAGAAACATTCGAATTCATTGGTTTAGGAACACCAGCAGGGGCGACAGCATCCCGCAGGCATCTCGACGGGCTCATGGCTTCGCTCCAGCTCAACAAGCCTACTTTTCCGTAGATCACGATTGCTCGGCCGACGCCTCGGCAATCGAGCCCTGTCACCCGGCGACCGGCCGAGCAGGCCTGCCTTCCGTTTCTCTTTCAGCCGGTTCCCAAGCCTAACCACGTCGAGGCCGAGCTCTCGGAATATCTTCTTTACCGAGAAAAAATGATGCGCATCATCTCCTGGTTGATTCGACGAACGTCGAACCGTTGCTCCGCCATGCGTCGGCTGGCCTGGCCCATGCTTTCCCACTGGTCGGCATGTTCGATGAACCAGCTCATTCTTTCGGCCAGAGCGTTCGCGTCGCCTTTGGGTACGAGATAGCCATTCGTGCCTGGCTCCACGGTCTCACGACAGCCCGGCACGTCGGTGGTAAGGATCGGACGTCCCATGGCCATTGCTTCGAGGACAGTGCGGGGCATTCCTTCGTGATATGAAGGAAGCACGTAGATGTCGCAGCCTGCGATGTAAGGGCGTACGTCTCGAGTATCACCGAGATATCGAATATCACCACGCGTCTGCCAGTCGGTTATCTCCTCGAGGGTGATCCCATCCGGGGAGGGGTCTAAAGGTCCAACCAATTGGCAGATTGCCTCCGGATGCCGTTCTTTCAACAGACGCGCAGCAGCGGCATATTCTCGAAGACCTTTTTCGGATAGCAGCCGGGCGATCAGGAGAAAAGTGGGCGGCCCGGGTGAGAAAGCGACGCGTGCAAATCGGTTGGTGTCTACGCCCGATCCATTGACGACATAGGTTTTGGACTGCGAAACAATCTCGAGTTCGATGAACGTCTTCTGGTTGTCGATATTCTGAAAGATTACCGCTTCTGCCCGGCGAAGAGCTGTCCTGTAGAGAAACGTCGCGACTGATCTGAGGATTCTGTGAAACAAAGTGCGGCCCTGAAAGGCAAATCCGAGTCCGGTGACCAGGGCAAAGAACCGTGTTTTACTAAGCCGACCAATCGCAATGCCACTCCAGATGATCGGTTTGATCGTGTATGCGAGCACGACATCCGGGTCCAGCTCGCGGAATGCTTTTCGAAGGGCGAACAGCGTTACGATGTCGGTCAAAGGATTCAGGCCGCTACGCCGGACCGGGTAGGAACGAAAGCGGGCACCCAAAGCCTCGATGTGTTCGATCTGCGCGTTTTCTGCCGGAGTCGCCATCGCAGTGACCTCGTGACCCGCCCCCACCAATGACCGGATCAGATCGCCCCGGAAGATCGTGAGCGATTCGGGCAGGGCGCCGATCAGAACGATCTTCGCCATGGCTCGTGAACGGTGAGATCGGTAGATTCGATAGTCCACTCGTCGGTATTGGCCTTTGCCCGATGAAGCGCCCGGGCTGCCAGCGCACTGAGAATGAAGATCGAGGGCAGAATCATCGTCTTCTGTCGCAGTGCCAAACCGAGATTCGCCGTTGTCGTCGCAAAAATAATCAGACCCAGAAACGCGTACACCGCGTTGTAACGTATCGCAGGTGAGTGCTCACGCCAGACCACGAACAACCCACGCGGAATCAGAATGAGTACGAGGCCCAGGAGTAATGTATTCTCGAGTGAAGCGATGATTCCCATAGTGCCTGGGGCGTCAAAAAAAAGAGGCCGGAAAAGGTAGGTGAACATCTGGGCGGGAACGCTCATGGAGCTGATGTCGATGCCGCCGCCACCCTCCATGTTCACGCCCTGACGCATCTCGATGTAGTCCGCTGCGGACTGGAAGGTCACCGCATCGCCCAGCCCGGTGTACCGAATGGTAACTGGCAGGACAAGAGCAGTTGCGATTCCAACACCTGCAAGTGCAGCAACGCGCGCGAGCGGCCCCACGCCCTTACTGGTGACGAGTGCAATCGCTGCGGCAATCAGCATGACGCTCGCTACATGAGGGCGCACCGCGAACATCACCACAACGGCAGTCGCAAAAAGCAGCTTTCGGTGGCCGATTTCCATGAACGAGAAGGCAGCAAGGCATACGGCGAAAAATGCGAGCGCGTCTTTCCCGATGGAGGCGCTCCAAAAGCTGAGGCCTGGCAGGAACACGATGGCATACGGGACCGAGCTCACCAATCCGGTACTGGCTGGCCAGACGTCGAGGATGAGAGCTGCAAGAATCAGCAGACCGGCAAGTCCGATCATGTTGAATACGAGATATGTCGGAAATTCTCCGAAACCGAGCCAGTAAACGAACAGACCCGTGAAGGACTCCACAAATCTCGTTCCAGGTGACCACTCGGGTGCGCCAGCCACAGCTACCTGATAGTAGACTTTCGCGTCGGCACTATTATTCTGAGCGAATTTCCAGTAGATCAGGCAGAACATCGTGTGCCATACGAAGACTGTAAAAGCAAAACGATTCGATAAACCGACTCTGCCGGCCAACGTGACCGTCATGATGAGTGTGACTGCCAGAAGCAGGGGCGTGAGAATGATGTCTGACGTGCTCACTGATGGGCCTTCGGCGTTGAGTGCAACCACTGCTGGAACATCAGGACGTCCCACAGCGGATACTGCCAGTTCCTCCTGCCGGACAGATGCTCGTGCCACTTTCGCAGAACGGGTGCCGGTTCGAAGTAGCCTTCCTGTCGCAGTCTGGTTTCGTCGAGGAGGTCCTGCGCCCACTCTCGCAGCGGACCTCTCAGCCAGCTATCGATCGGGATTCCGAAGCCCATCTTGGGGCGCTCGATGAGGTCGCGCGGCACGTATCGATAGAGTACCTCTCGCAAAGGCCATTTGCC
>JBGTDX010000080.1:0-18194 GCA_041748075.1 Thermoanaerobaculia bacterium | reverse complement strand
CTCCAGAGTTCCTGTAGCGACCGCCTTCGCGGCCGCATATGGAAGTGCGTTTTACGTTCCCCGGGCGAAGCCCGGGGCTAAGCTGGATGGCGCGCCTGCGCGCGCCGCAGCGCGTTCATCCTCGCCTGACTGGTGTTCGCCATTTTGCGAGCTCCGGATGACACCAGCGCTCTCGATGACGTTCACCCGCAATTCGGAGTCCCAATGCTGAATCTTCGCGAGATGCAGATCAGCTTCGGACCTCAGCATCCGTCGACACACGGAGTGCTGCAGGTGATCCTTCAGGTGGATGGCGAGCGGATCGTTGCTGCCAAACCTGTGATCGGGTATCTGCATCGCGGCACCGAGAAGCTCTTCGAGAACATGGACTATCCCCAGTGCATCCCGCACACCGACCGGATGGACTACGTCGCGGCAGCCACCAACAACCTCGGGTTCGTCGAGGCGGTCGAAAAGCTCCTGGGCGTGGCGCACATGATTCCGAAGCGCGTCCAGATCATGCGCGTGATGCTCTCGGAGCTTCAGCGGATCTCGTCACACCTGCTCTGGCTCGCAACGCACGCAATCGACATAGGAGCGATGACGCCGTTCTTCTACTGCTTCCGCGAGAGGGAAGTGGTGCTCGATCTCTTCGAGGAGTACTGCGGCGCGAGGCTCACGCTCAACTGCATGCGGATCGGCGGAATGCCCGACGACGTCACGCCTGGATGGACCGATCGTGTCGCGGAGTTCACCGGGACGTTCGAGGCCGCGATCGACGAGTACGAGTCGCTCCTGACCAACAACCGTATCTGGAAGCGGCGCACCGTAGGTATCGGGATCCTCTCGCCTGAAGACGCCATCGACTGGGGCATCACCGGTCCCCCGCTGCGAGGCTCCGGGGTCGACTGGGATCTGCGCAAGGTGATGCCGTACGAGTGTTACGCGGAGCTCGACTTCGAAGTGCCGCTTGGCAGGAACGGCGATACATACGACCGCTATCTCATTCGTATGGAAGAGATGCGGCAGTCGAGGCGAATCCTCGACCAGTGCATTCCTATGCTGAAAGAGACGCCGGAAGGCGAGATCAAGGCGAAGATGTCGCGCGTGATCCGTCCGCCGGAAGGCGAGGTGTATCACTCGGTAGAATCGCCGAAGGGTGAGCTCGGCTACTACATCATCGCCGACGGCAAGACGACCAGCGCGTACCGCTGCCGCGTCCGCCCGCCGTCATTCGTCAATCTCCAGGCGCTGCCCGCGATGGCGGAGGGACATTTCATTTCGGACCTCGTGGCACTCATCGGGACGATCGATATTGTGCTCGGTGAGGTGGACCGTTGATTAGCGAGTTCTGAGTTGTGAGTTCTGAGTTGTGAGTGGAACGGGCGAGATAGTTCTGAGTTGTGAGTTGTGAGAAGAACGATGGCGAAATCCAGTTACCGCGACCTGATTGTCTGGCAGAAGGCGATTGATCTGGTGCCGGCTGTATACGCGCTGATCAGACGCTTTCCCCAAGAGGAGAACTTTGCCCTGACGCAGCAAGTTCGGAGGGCCGTAGTTTCGGTTTCAGCCAATGTCGCCGAGGGCCAGGCCCGGAACCACAGAAAAGAGTTTGCACAACATCTGTCCGTCGCCAAGGGAAGTCTGGCAGAACTCGACACATTGCTCACCGTGGCGGAGCGGCTCGGTTATCTCAGTCAAGAAGATCTAAGCAAAGTGGAAGCTTTGATCGCCGACGTCCGTCGTCCTTTAGGGGCGCTCATCGAAGTGATCTCAAAGCCGGGTATTAACGAAAGGTCAAGTTCAGTCTCGCGCCGAAGCCGTGCCCCTCAGAACTCAGAACTCAGAACTCAGAACTTCAAATGACAATGACGATCACGCTGATGGCCCTCGAGATCCCCGAGCCTTTGATGAGATACCTCGTCTGGCCGACGATCAAGTTCATGATCGCGTTCGGGATCGTGCAGGGAATCGTCGCTGCGATGACGTACATCGAGCGAAGGGTTCTGGCCTTCATTCAGGTACGGCTCGGTCCCAACCGTGTCGGGCCTCAGGGTCTGTTCCAGATCGTGGCCGATCCGGTCAAGCTGATGCTCAAGGAAGACATCGTTCCGGCGAACGCCGAGAAGGTCGCCTATTTCCTCGGGCCGATGCTTCCGCTCATCCCGGCATTCGTCGTCTTCGCACTCATTCCGTTCGGTCCGCCTCCGACGTTCGCAGTGACGCAGGTCAACGTCGGTCTTCTGCTGATCCTTGCGATCACTTCGACCGGCGTCTACGGAATCATCCTCGGCGGGTGGGCTTCGAACAACAAGTTCTCGCTCATCGGTGCGCTTCGCTCCGCGGCACAGGTGGTGTCGTACGAAGTGCCGTTCGCATTGTCGATCGTCGGCGTGCTGATGCTCACAGGGACGCTCGATCTGGTCAAGATCGTTCAGTATCAGGAGCAGTACGCTTGGAACTTCATACCCCAGATCGTCGGCTGCTTCATCTTTCTCGTCGCGATGACGGCGGAGGTGAACCGTTCTCCGTTCGATCTCCCGGAGGCAGAATCGGAGCTGGTCGCCGGATTTCATACTGAGTATTCAGGGATGAAGTTCGCTTTCTTCTTCCTTGCTGAATATGCAGCAATGCTCGTGAGCTCCTGTCTGATCGTCGTGCTCTTTTTCGGCGGCTGGACGATCGCGATGTTCAACATCGGGCTGACCACAGAAGTGCTGGTTGGCTGGGGCTTCGCGGGCGCCCTTCTGGGCATGCTGATCTTTGCGGCGAAGGTGATGTTCTTCATGGTTCTATTCGTCTGGTTCCGTGGAACGTTCCCGCGCTTCCGCTTCGACCAGCTCATGGATCTGGGGTGGAAGTGGCTGATTCCTCTTGCGCTGGCCAACATCATTGTGACCGGCATTCTGATCCTGGCGTGGCAATCCATCAGGAGTTAAATGAGCCAGCTATCGAAGTGGACCGACAAGATTCTTCTGCTCGACCTGCTCGAGGGGATGAAGACGACGTTCCGCGCATTTCTGAAGCCGAAGGTGACGATCCGCTATCCGGAGGAGCGTATCGAGCCGGCGGATCGCTTCCGCGGCATGTTCCGCTTCTCCTATGAGCGCTGCATCGCGTGCAAGCTCTGTGCGGTGGCCTGCCCGATCGACATCATCTACATCGATGTTCACGATGAAACGCGCGAGATCGACGGCAAAAACAAGAAGATCAAGGTGCTCGACCGGTACGACATCGACGTCAAGCGCTGCATGTTCTGTTCGCTGTGTGAAGAAGCCTGCCCCACCAAACCGAAATCGATCTGGCTCACGACCAAAACCTATGAGCTGGCCGCGTACGACCGCAACGATCTGTACTTCAACATGCAGGAGCTCGAGTACTGGGATGATCGTCCGCGCTACAAGGAACTGGACGAGGCCGAGGCGGGCGACGACGTGAAGGCGCTTCCCGGGAGGTCCGACTGATGGAAGGGCTGCAGCAGGCGCTCTCGCACACCCCGTTTCTCATATTCTTCGTGGTTGGCACAGTGGCAGTGGCATCGGCGGTCCTGGTCGTTGCCATGCGCAACCCCGTACACTCCGCGCTCTTCCTGCTGCTCACGTTTCTCTGCGTGGCTGTTCTGTTCTTCCTGCTGCACGCCGAGTTCGTAGGTGCGGTTCAGATCCTCGTCTATGCCGGCGGCATCATGGTGCTCTTCCTCTTCGTCGTGATGCTGATCAACGTGCGGGACCTGCCCGAGCAGAAGATGCTCTCCCCGTACTGGAAGGGGGCGATCGCGGTGGGATTCGGGCTCCTGTTGCTCTTCGGAACGGTCGTCCGGACCGGGGTGTACCACGAGCCGGTTGGCGATCCGAAGGAGCTTCAGCAGGCGCGAGTCCTGGTGCGTTCGAAGACCAGGCCGGTCGACGAGCGGACCGGAAAGCCGCCGCTCGTCATGGGTGTCCGCACGATCGGCAACTCGGAAGCCGTCGGAATGACCCTCTACCGCGACTACCTGGTGCCTTTCGAGGTGGCTTCGCTGTTCCTTCTCGTCGCGATGATCGGGGCCATCGTCATCGGCAAGCGGGAGCTCGAATCGTCAGACGAGGAACTGGTGCAGACGCAAATTGAGAAGCGCGCAGCGGACGAGAAAGAAATGAAAAAACAGGAGTCCGCTCGTGCCTAGCGTGAACGCATTCCTCATGCTGTCGGGTACGATCTTCACGATCGGACTGGTCGGCGTGATCATCCGCCGAAATCTGATCACGGTGCTCATGTGCGTCGAGCTGATGCTCAACGCCGTGAACATCAACCTCGTGGCCTTCTCCTATCAGCTTTCCTCGCTCGAGGGACAGATCTTCCCGATCTTCATCATCACGGTTGCCGCGGGCGAAGCGGCTGTCGGCCTGGCGATCATCATTCAGTTGTACCGGCTCCGAGGAAGCATCAATGTCGATGAGGCGAGGGAACTGAATGGTTAGCATGACTCTGGCCTCGATCCTCTGGCTCATCCCGGTTCTTCCGCTTCTCGGCGCGCTCGTCAACGGGCTGCGCGCACTCTCGGATCCGCACGGGACCAAGAACAAGACGATTACAAACGTGGTCGCGCTGGGATCGACGGGTCTGTCGGCGATCCTCGCGACCGTCGCGGTGCTTCAGTACGTCGGGCAGGGAATCGCGCTTCCGTTCAAAGTCGATTACTTCACCTGGATCCCCGCCGGGACGGGCGAAGTCGTGGGCGGCCTTGCCGGCAACTTCGCGGTCACATTCGGCCTTCAGCTCGACACCCTCTCGGCGACGATGCTGATGATCGTGACCTGGATCGGATTCCTGATTCACGTCTACGCCACTGGCTACATGGCCCACGAGAAGGGCTACACCCGCTTCTTCACGTATCTGAATCTGTTCATGTTCATGATGTTGCTGCTGGTTCTCGGCAACAACTATCTCGTGATGTTCGTCGGATGGGAGGGCGTGGGTCTCTGTTCGTATCTGCTGATCGGCTTTTACTACGACAAGAAGTTTGCAGCGGATGCCGGCAAGAAGGCGTTCATCGTCAATCGCATCGGAGACTTCGGTTTCATTCTCGGGATTTTTCTCATCTTCAATTATTTCGGGACGTCGGACTATACGAGCGTGTTCGCACTGGCGGCGTCCGATCCATCCCGATTCGCGGGGCCGGCCACGGCGATCTGCCTGCTACTTTTCGTCGGCGCGATCGGCAAGTCCGCGCAGATCCCGCTATATGTCTGGCTTCCCGACGCCATGGCTGGGCCGACGCCTGTTTCCGCGCTCATCCACGCGGCTACGATGGTCACCGCGGGCGTCTACATGGTGGTGCGCTCCAACGTTTTGTTCCGACTCTCGCCGGAAGCGATGCTGGTCGTGGCTTTGATCGGTGCCTTCACGGCGATCTTCGCAGCGACCATCGGTATCGCGCAGAACGACATCAAGAAAGTTCTCGCATACTCGACGGTCTCGCAGCTAGGCTTCATGTTCCTCGCGGCAGGGGTGGGCGCCTACACCGCCGCGATTTTTCACCTCATGACGCATGCGTTCTTCAAAGCATGCCTCTTCCTCGGGTCCGGCTCGGTGATTCACGGCTGCAACGGCGAGCAGGACATGCGGAAGATGGGCGGTCTGCGCAAACACATGCCGAAGACGTGGCTGACGTTTCTGATTGCCACGATTGCGATCGCCGGCATTCCGCCGCTCGCGGGCTTTTTCTCGAAGGACGAGATTCTCGCGAATGCATTTTTCAAGAGGTTCGACTCGCTCGGCGCCCCGCTGATGTACGTGCCGCTCTTCTGCTGGATACTCGGAATGATCGCGGCGACTCTCACGGCGTTCTACATGTTCCGCCTCTATTTCATGACCTTCGAGGGGGAGTATCGGGGTGCGCATGCAGCGGGAGCCGAGGCTTCGGAGCCGGAGCATAAAGGCCATGACGTGATCGGCGAGCACACACCGCTGCATCCGACGGACGGGCCGAAGGCGCAGGCCACCCACCCGGGCGGGCATGCTGCGCATCCTCACGAATCGCCGCTGTCGATGACCGGCGTACTGGGCGTTCTCGCGTTCCTTTCGGTAGTGGGAGGCCTGGTCGGCATCCCACTCGGCGCGTTCGGCATTCACCATCCCAACATGTTCCAGAGCTGGCTCAGCCCCATCCTTCTGCCGTTGGGGGGGGTACCGTTCGAGTTCCACCACGCATCGGTCGCCGTGGAGTGGGTGCTGATTCTCCTGTCGATCGGTGTGGCACTCCTTGGTATCGTGATCGCCTGGAAGCTGTACGGGAAGGACTCTACCTGGACGATCCCCAGGAGGCTGGCCGCAAAGTATCCGGCGCTTCATCGGGTGGTCGAGAACAAGTATTACGTCGACGAGCTGTATCACCGGACGGTCATTGCAGGAACGCTCATTCTGAGCAACGTGCTCGCATGGGTCGACGTGCATGTCGTCGACGGAATCGTGAACGGCACGCGGCACGCGACGGTGTTCCTGTTCGGTCACGGATCCTCGCTGTTCGATCGATACGTGGTCGACGGACTGGTCAACGGAGTAGCGGGAACGGCCCGGTACGGATCGACGCTCGCGCGCCGCGTTCAGACCGGGCTGGTACAGAGTTACGCATTGACGATGGGAGCGGGTCTGGTCCTGCTCGCAGCGGTTTATCTGTTCATGAAAGCATGAGAGCAAAGATGAAGGATGAAAGATGAAAGATGAAGCCGCCCGCCCGACACGCGAGTCCGCGGGACTTCATCTTTCATCTTTCATCCTTCATCTTTGACTGACTGGGGAGAACGAGCTGCGATGGGCATTTTCGAATCCGGGTTTCCGATTCTTTCGCTGATCACGTACATACCGCTCATAGGCGGTCTGCTGATCATCTTCTTCTTCCGGAAGGACAATCCCGGACCGATCCGGATCTTCGCCACCGCGGTTGCGGGAATCGACTTTCTGCTCTCGATTCCGCTCTGGTTCGCCTTCGACCGGGGGCCGAACGCGCCTCTGTTTCAGTTTCAGGAGAAGTTCGACTGGATCCCGTCCATCGGCGTGCAGTACTTCTTCGGCAGCGACGGCCTCGCCCTGCTGCTCGTTCTGCTGACGACCCTGATGGGGTTCATCGCGGTGTACTCCTCGTTCTCCGCGATCAAGCATCGTGAGAAGGAGTACTACGCGCTGCTTCTGATGCTGCAGACTGGCATGATCGGAGTGTTCTGCGCGCTCGATTTTTTCCTTTTCTACGTCTTCTGGGAAGTGATGCTGGTTCCGATGTACTTCCTGATCGGCGTATGGGGTGGTCCGAGGAAGCTGTACGCGGCAATCAAGTTTTTTCTCTATACGCTCGCGGGCTCGGTGCTGATGCTGCTGTCGATCCTGGCGCTGTACTTCTTCAACGATGCCGGCATTCCATTCCTCAACATCGTGGGTCTCGGCAACGGATTGTCGTTCGATGTTCTGCAGTATCACGAGATCGGCCGGCTGATTCCGCCCACGCTGCAGTTCTGGATTTTCCTCGGCTTTTTCTTCAGCTTCGCGATCAAGGTCCCGATGTTTCCGTTCCACACGTGGCTGCCGGACGCGCACGTCGAAGCACCGACTGCGGGATCGGTCATTCTTGCGGCCGTGCTGCTCAAGATGGGCACCTACGGCTTCGTCAGATTCGGACTTCCGATCCTTCCGGATGCCACACGGCAACTGGTGATGCCGATCGTCGTGCTCTCCATTATCGGAATCATCTATGGAGCTCTGGTGGCCCTGGTGCAGAAGGACATGAAGAAGCTCGTCGCCTATTCGTCCGTGTCGCACATGGGCTTCGTCATGCTTGGCATGTTTGCGCTCAACCCGATGGGCGTCAGCGGTTCAGTGATTCAGATGATCAATCACGGCCTGGCGACCGGCGCGCTGTTCCTTCTCGTCGGCATCATCTATGAGCGGAGACACACGCGCCTGATTTCCGAGTACAGCGGTCTCGCGAAGCAGATGCCGGTGTACGCAACGTTCTTCCTGATCGCGACGCTCTCGTCGATCGGCCTTCCGACACTCAACGGCTTCATCGGAGAGTTCACGATTCTTCTCGGTGTGGCCAACCGCAACATATGGTGGGCTGCGTTCGCCGCTCTCGGAATCGTGCTCGGCGCCGCATACATGCTCTGGCTCTACCAGCGCGTGTTCTGGGGACCGCTCGACAACCCTGCCAATCAGTCTCTGCGCGACCTCAACGGGCGCGAAGCATGGACGCTCATTCCGCTGATCGTCCTGATGTTCTGGATCGGCCTGTATCCGGCGCCGTTGTTCGAAGTGATTCAGCGTCCGGTCGACTACATCGTCCAGAAGGTTCAGCCTGATTACTTTCAGCGGGAGATGGTGACGTACCCGCCGTTGCCGTCCCCGGCCGCGCAGCCGGAGCATGCAGCGCTGGAACCCGCCGATCTTCTCCCCTCTCCCGGGAGAGGGGTCTCGGGTGAGGGCACTGAATGATTCCGTCGGACGTGATTTTTCTCCTTCCGGAGATCGTCCTTTCCATCGGGGCGTGTGCTCTGCTGCTCGCCCCGGTCAGCGGGGCGCGGGGCGGAGTCGTGTCGGCGAAATGGTCGGCTCTGCTGGTGCTCCTCATCACGGCGGGTACGGTGATTTTTTCGTCCCATGCCGTCGAGGGAATCCGGCAGACGGCGTCCTTCCAGTCAATGTTCGAGCTGGACGGTTTCGCCATCTTCTTCAAGTTGCTATTCATCGTCACCATCGCGGCCATCGTGGTGCTGTCTGAACCCTTCCTCAGCGAGCAGAAGTACTCACCCTGGGAGTTTTACTCTCTGCTGGCTTTCGCGCTCATCGGGATGTTGTTCATGGCCTCGGGCACCCACCTCATCTCGATCTACATAGGGCTCGAGCTGATGTCACTCTCGAGCTACATCCTCGCCGGTTATTTCAAGAACGAGACGAAGTCGACCGAAGCCGCGATGAAATACTTCGTGCTTGGCGGGGTCAGCTCGGCGATTCTGCTGTACGGGATGTCGCTGATCTACGGAGTCGCAGGCACGCTCCAGCTGGCAGGGATCGAGCGGACACTCTCGACGCTCGTAACGAACGATGCGCTCGTCATCGGCATCATGCTCATGGGCGCAGGTCTCTGCTTCAAGATCGCCGCGGTTCCGTTTCATGTCTGGACCCCGGACGTTTACGTCGGAGCTCCGACGCCCGTGACTGCTTTCCTGGCGACAGCATCGAAGATGGCGGCCTTCGCGATCTTCGCGCGCATCTTCTTCTCGGCGCTGGGCGACTTCCGTCTCGATTGGGGGCCCCTGCTCGCCGTCATCGCCGCGCTCTCGATGGTCATCGGCAATCTTGCAGCGATCACGCAGTCCAATGTCAAGCGGATGCTCGCCTACTCTTCGATCAGCCACGCCGGATACGGACTGATGGGCATCATCGCGATGAACGCGATGGGACTTCATGCGATTCTGATCTATGCGGCCGTCTACATCTTCGCGAACGTGGGAATCTGGACCACAGTGCTCATCCTTCGCCGTCATACCTACGCCGGCGAGCTCGTGGATGACTTCGAGGGACTGCACGCGCGCGCGCCTTTCTGGGCGTTCGCCATGGTGGTGTTCCTCCTCTCCCTGGGCGGCCTGCCTCCCACGGCCGGTTTCATCGGAAAGTATTTTCTGTTCGCTTCGGCGATCAGCTCGGGCTACGGCTGGCTCGCGATCATCGCCGTGCTCATGTCGGCCGTGTCGATGTTCTACTACCTCCGTATCGTCGTCGCGATGTATCTCAAGGAAGGCAAGAAGGCTGAGATAGCCGCGAGCCCTGGTCTCGCGTTCGTGGCGATGACGTGTCTGATTCTCACGCTCCTGGTCGGAATCCTCCCCGAGACGCTCGTGGTGCAGGTGCGGGCCTCCGTGCAGTCGGTCGTGACCAGCATGGCCTCGAGATAACGCGACTGGAGCCCCCATGCCCCGGAAGAAGCGCTCTGAGCGCCAGCAGCTCCTCGAGGCGTCTTCGATCGGCTTCATGTTCCCGCTGGCGATAGCCATCGGGTTCGCCTGGGGCTACTCGATGGACCGCTGGCTCGGCACCTGGCCGTGGCTTACCGGAGTCTTCACGGTGTTCGGCGTGATCGCGGCATTCGTGAACCTGTTCCGGTTGGGGGGAGACGAGAAGGAGGGAGAGTAGACGGTACACGGTGGAGTCGGGAACCCGCCTTCCCGGACGCCGGTCGATGTCTTGACCCCACGAACGGCTCTCCACCCGGGGTGCGACTCAACAGATTCGCTACCATCTGAGCGCACCTCCGGTGCGCGTCCGTTCATCATCAAACCCAGGGCCTGCGCCATTACAATCCCCACATGGCCGAACCGCTTTCCCCTGCCGAGGACAACGCGACCGTGCTCAGGCGGATCCGGAAGTTCTCTCTGGTGGGCTACGGGGTCTTTGCGATCTGGACCCTGTTTGCGGGCGGTTTGTGGGGGCTGATTGGATTGACTTGCAGCACCGCCGTCGTTATGATCAACTTCCTTTGGCTGGAGGACATTGTAGGCAAGGTTCTTCAGCCTACGCCGCATGTGAGCGCGTGGAGGCTGGCGTTACGGACCCTGGCGCGCTTCGCACTCTTCTGTGTGGCGTTAGCGGTCACAATGCTTGTAGCTCGTTTCGATACGATAAGTGTGTTGCTTGGATTTTCGATCGTCGTCGTGGGGATCATGGGGGAAGCCCTGTACTCGTTCGTACGGGAACTAGCCCGGGACCGCGCGGCGCGCGCTGGTGGTGAATCGGATGGAACACCATAGTTCGATACTTTACGGCCCCGTCAACGCCCTGCTCGGGGTCGTCGGGCTCTATCTGCCCGACCACGTCATCATGGCGTTGTTCGTGTTGCTGCTCTCGTCGATCATCTTTCCCCTGGCCACGCGCAATCTGAGTGCGGACAACCCCGGTGGCTTTCAGCAGTTCCTGGAGCTGATCATTGGCGGCATCAAGGGTCTGCTCGAAGACATCGTGGGGCATGGTGCGGCAGAGAAGTTCCTCTACATCATCTCGGGATTCGCCGTCTTCATCTTTCTGTCGAACATCTGCGGTCTGTTCTACTTCCTGCAGCCGCCAACGGGAAACATCAACACCACGGTTGCGCTCTCTCTCACCGCGTTCCTCTATTACAACTTTCAGGGTGTCCGGACGCACGGCGTCGTGAGCTATCTCAAGCACTTCATGGGGCCTGTGCCGTTTCTGGCGATCCTGATGTTCCCGATCGAGGTCATCGGCCACCTGGCCCGCATCCTCTCACTCGGCATGCGCCTTTTCGGCAACATCACTGGCGAGCACACCGCGACCGGCATCTTCGTCGGACTCTTTCCGCTCCTGCTCCCCTGGCCGATGATGGGCCTGGGCGTGTTCGGATCGGTCCTTCAGACATTCGTCTTCATCATGCTCACGATGGTGTACATCGGAGGAGCCGTAACCGCGGAAGAACATTGAGCTCGAGTCACGCCGCGAACGATTCATGCGTCCGTGGGCGAAACGGAATTCGAAAATAGAGGAAAGGAGGAACCCCATAGTGAAGAACTGGAAAATCATGGTGCTCGTCGTTTCGGTTGTGCTGCTTGCCCCGGCAATGTTCGGCCAGGAGGCAGTGACAACGACCACGACCGCCGGAGGTGGAGTAAGCTGGGGCCTGGTGTCGGCCGCGTTCGTTCTGGGCATCTCGGCAGCCGCCGGAGCCATCGGTCAGTCCCGTGCGATCGCTGCTGCGTGCGAAGGCATCGCCCGCAATCCCGGCGCCGCCGGCCCGATCCGTCTCGCGATGATCATCGGTCTCGCGCTGATCGAGTCGCTCGTCATCTATGCGCTCATCATCGCCTTCATCGCAGTCAACAAGTAAGACGACGTACGGTTTGTTCTGCAGCCCGGCCGGGGTGATCCTCGGCCGGGCTTTTTTTAGTTCTGAGTTCTGAGTTCTGAGTTCTGAGTTCTGAGTTCTGAGTTCTGAGTTCTGAGTTCTGAGTTCTGAGTTCTGAGTTCTGAGTTCTGAGTTCTGAGTTCTGAGTTCTGAGTGGGCGGGGTTCCCTTTCCCCGCCGCAGTGGAGAGAAGGAGAGAACGGCGGCGGCCGTCACCCTGCGCGCGGGAGCGGGTAGTGTTTTCGGCAACGGCAACGGCAACGGCGACGGGCGACCGAGCGGGCGGGTGTGACCCACAACCCACAACCCAGAACCCACAACCGGTTGGGAGGGGACTCACAACTCAGAACTCACAACTCAGAACCGGCCGGGCGGGGGACGGGCACGCCCATTGCTCCGGACTCATCCGGAGGTAACCTCAATTGAAATGGTTTAACGTAGCCCTGGTCGGATGGATCATCCTCGTGGTTGCGGTCGCGATCGCGATGTTCACCCTCGGAGTGGATCAGATCTGGATCATCGTGGGCGCGTTGGCGCTTATCGGTGTCGGCGTGATCGTCTCAGCCAATCGGAACCAGCCACCGCGAGAGCCCTGAGCTCGGAAGTCCCTCCCAGAAATGGAAAAGCCGGCCGCGAGGCCGGCTTTCATGCTTGCGCATTCGAGGGGTCGTCTATCGGGACGAGATGAGCCGGCGTAGTGCTTCGACTCCGGCTTCGGCGCTGACTCGATCGCTGAGTGCGAGCGAGCGGACTTCAGACCAGGTCGAGCCGTTGACGGTCAGGTACTCGAGATTGTTCAAGCCGCGGTAGTAGAAGACGAACTTGTTCCTGTCGGCTCCGGGGATGACCGTAATGCGGCCGCTGTTGGCTGCCTCGCGATAAAAAGCCTTCGGCGGGGTGAAGTCGCCGCCCCATATTCCGATGGGGGGCTGCAGGACGCCATGGCTCTTGATCGGCTTGATCGCGACCCGGTGGAAGCGGTTCGTGTACGCATCGGCGAACACCACGTCGACGCTGTCGTGGCCCGATGTCTCGAAGATCGCCGGATGACGGAAGATGCTCCGATCGTACTCCTCAGGGAGGATGAAGAGATCGTCAATCTTTCTGTCGTCTCCCAGGAGGTCGACGAGGTCCGCCGTGACAATGGACCGTACGACGCCCTTTTCGAGGGAGAGCATCGCATAACCGGCCGTTTCGCCGAAGCCCGTCTCATTCCACCAGACCGCGTGGATGACCAGCCCGGCTCGCCGGAGGATCGTCTCGTTCTCTCCGTACTCGTAATAGAGCGAACTCGTGGCAATACGCAGGTTCGAACGGAGGTGCAGCGATCCGTTCTCGACGATCGAGGCTTCGCTCCATACGCCATTCTGATATGAGGCAAAGAGCAGTTCGCTCGTGAGTTGAGGATTCGGAGTTTTCTGCCAGAAGACGAACAGGGCCTGGCTCTCACTGTCCCAGGCAAGCGCCGCGTTGTTGTGCAGCCCACCGCCGAGCGAGGCAGGAACGAAGAGCGTTTCCAGCTCTTCGTCATTCTGCACGGTAAGGTGGAGCACTCTGTCGGATGTGGTCTCGAGATCGTCGAAATTCTCACTCCATACGCTCTCGATCGTGAAGAGTGTGCCTTCGGGAGTCAGAAGGATGTCCCGGTCCGCAACCTGAGCCTGGGCTCCGAAAGAAGCCAGGCTGAAGACTGCGGCGAGCAGGACACGGGTCAGGTTCATAGTTTGAAGTTCACCATCTTGCGAAGATCGATCGCAAAGAGAAGGTTCTTGAGATGTGGGAAGTCCGGATAGTGAGTCGCCAGGTGGTCGAAATGAAACTCCGCCTTCGCTGTGTCACCCGACTTGTAGGCGATCTCTCCGAGCAGGTAGTGTGCGTTCCTGACCTGGCGGACTTCCGTTGCCTTGTCGAGGCCGAGCTCACCGTAGTGGCGAGCCTTTTCGAGCTCCCCTTTTTCGAGGTAACCCATGCAGAGGTCGATGTAAGGTTCGGCGACGTGACCCTCGGCTCCAGCCGCGAACAACAGGTCGACCCCGCTATGGATCTGAGAAACTCCCCCGTCTGTGTCGCCCGAGAGCAGACGACAGTAACCCAGGTTTCCCGCGATGATTGCCCGCGTGACCGAGTCCTCGGCCGAATCGCTGAGCAGTGGGAGCGCCGATTCGTAAAACTCAATGGCGTCTTCGGGACGAGAGTCGAAGACCGCGATGTTCCCCAGGGTTACGAGGGCCGCCGCTTTCCATCCGTCGTGTCCGAGCTCTTCGGCAGCGTCGAGCGCCACTTTTGCGTAGGAGCTGGCTTTTCGATAATCCTTCTCGTTGACGAACTTCTGTTCGAGGCCGTAGGCGGCGAGCACGACATGCCGCAGGTTGCTGCGGCGCATGACGATACGGGGAAGCTGCTGGACTTCCGGTCCGCTCTTCTCCATGCGCAGGAGCGAGTACGCTTTGTTGATCGTGATCAGTTCACGGGCTTCGTCATCGACCGCGAGGGCGAGTGCCTGATCGAACAGCTCGATCGATTCTTCGACCGCATTCTCACGTACTTTCGCCAGTCCAAGCTGCCGCAGATCCTCGGCCGTCTGAATCCTCTCAGAGCTCACTGTCACCCTCCCACCCGTCATCCTCGGCGTCGTCGCTCGTCTCCTGCATCCGCTTGAACTCGATGAAATCCTCGACTTCCTTCTGCGCTGCGGGACTCAGATCCTTCAGCTTCTCGACCACCGTTTTCTGCTTGCCCCCTTCGTCGAAGAACTCCCCGATTCCGAGGTTGAACGTCTGCAGTATCCGCAGGAGTGTGTCGAGGCCAACCTTGTACTCTCCCTGCTCCATGCGCGAGAGATCTGACTGATGGATGCCGATCTTTTCGGCGAGCTCCACCTGAGTCAGCTTGCGCTGACGGCGGAGCTGCCGGATCTTGCGTCCGACCAGTTCGAGCTGGGCTGGCTTGTTCACTGAGGTATCTTTGACTTTTATGCTATTGGAAAATAGACTTCCGATGCGTGATCAATCTACGGACTTCCCCTGCCGATGTCAAGGTACATCAGCAGGGTGAGGGCTTCCGCACCTTCTACCTACTGATCGAGCTCATCAAGAGGGATTTCCGGCTCCGATTCACCGGATCGGCCCTCGGAATCGCCTGGGCGGTCCTCCAGCCCCTCAGTCTGGTGGTCCTCTACTGGTTCGTCTTTACCATGATGATCCCTCCCAGGAGCCCCAACGTCCAGGGGGGGAGCTACGTGCTGTTCCTCATTTCCGGCCTGCTTCCCTGGATCGGCCTGAGCGAAGGGATCACTCGGGGGACGACCAGTATCGTGGAGAACGGTCCGCTGGTTCGCAGGCTGGCATTTCGAAGCGAGATCCTGGTCATCGTCCCGAACGCTTCGGCGATGATCTTCGAGACGATCGCCATTTCCCTCTTTATTCTCTTTCTGGCGTTCCGAGGGGAGGCGTTCTTCAGTCTATGGATCCTTCCGTTCGCGCTGCTCATCCAGGTCATCCTCCAGACGGGGGTCGCGTATGTCCTGGCTACGGTGTTCGTCTTTTTCCGCGACGTCGGGCAGATCCTGAACTTCGTGCTCTCGGTTCTGTTTTATCTCAGCCCCATCCTTTATCCGGTAGCGGGCAGCCGCTTCGAGAAATACTTCATGTGGAATCCGATGACACCCCTGCTCGGTTTGTTTCGGAGTGCATTTCTGGGCGCGCCGTTACCTGACGCGTTCTCGATCGTATTCCTTCTGACCATGACCGCGGTGATCTTCGGCGGAGGGCTGCTCTTTTTTCGAAGGGCACAGCCAGGCCTCGTCGATCTGATCTGAGGTTTGTGGGCAAGGTAATGTCAGGATGACGCTGGACGCTTTCACTCACGGGACAAGGAGATTCTTCTGGATGGGTAGTCACTCTTTCACACTTCGTACGCTGTTCGCGGCGGTGCTCGTTGCCGGCTGCTCGTTCGTTACTCTCGAGGCGCAGGCTCCCTCGCAACCACCCGAAGGCACCTCGCCCGAGAAGCTGGCCCTCCCTGATACCCCGGAGGGGAGAATGAAGAAATTCGATCTCGCCGAAGATCCCGGGCTCGATCCCGATCCGGAGACGATCTTCATCAGGAACGGAAAGCAGTTCACCATCGAGAAGTTCGAAAAGCAGTGGGCTAAATTCGACATAGGCCGTCCCGGCTGGGCCAGGCCGTTCGGAAACGTGAATGTCGTGTCGGAGATCTACCGCCAGGACGATGAGAACGTCTGGGTCTGGCGGGAGAAGCAGGTCGCACAGAGTGTCCAGGGCCAGCGCGTCGATGCGGCGGGCCAGATCTCCGCGCAGGAGAAGCTTGCTGAGGAGACGGCAGAGTATTACCAGGGCATCCGGCCCGAATTCGAAGTGCTCGCCCCCGCTTCGATCGACCGAACACTCACTTTCGTCGAATCCTCGAATGGTCTTCCCACCTCCGGATCCTGGAGAAACTCACTCGATGTCGCCGACATGAACGGAGACGGCTTTCTCGACATCATCGCTCCTCCCGAGCGAGGCGTCGGCGGGCCTCCCGCAATCTTCCTCGGCGACGGCAAGGGAAACTGGAAGTACTGGGAAGAGGCGAATTTCCCCTCCAGCTATCAATACGGAAGCGTCGTAGCGGCGGACCTGAACAAGAACGGACGCATGGACCTGGTTCTGGGCGTTCATCTCTATGGCGTCGTTGTGTTTCTTGGCGACGGCAAGGGAAACTTCACCGAATCGAACAAGGGGCTGCCCACGAACTTTCCGACCCGAAGAGCCATCGTTACGGATGTGAATCGCGACGGATTTCCCGATATCGTCGCGATCTCCGAGGGCCCGATGATGTCGCGTGGCCCGGAGGTCGATCCGAATGCGAATGCGAGCAACCTCCGCGTATACCTCAATCAGGACAGAGGCAAGTCCTGGAAGGAAACGAACATTGCGGAGCGCAATTTCTACGTAGGCGGCGACTGGCTGTCGACGGGCGACTTCAATGGAGACAGGATTCCCGACTTCATCGGAGCCAGCGTGTATTTCAATGGCCCCGACACTCTCTACGTCAGCAACGGTCCGCTCAAATGGGATCCGGTCGGACGGGGAAAGCTGATTCCCTTCCTCTCGTACTACTGGGCCAGCACCGTGGCGAAGTTCACGGGAAAGAAGACGGACGACGCAATCATCAGCTATACGCGGCACTGGCCCAGCGGGCTACCCGATACGGTCACTTCGACTCCCGAGCACACGACGCTGGCCGGGCTCGACCTGCTGACGTGGACTGGCAAGACTCCCAGGCGCGTACCGATTGCGCGCTGGCCGGGCGCCGGCCCGACGTGGGGACTGGGTCATGGTGACTTCGATGGGGACGGGTACCTCGACCTGGTCTATTCCGTCCTCACTCCGGAGCGCGAGTTGAGAATTCTGCTGGGTGACGGAAAAGGCGGGTTCAGATCTCCGGTTAGCGTTACAGGTCTCGTACCCATGGCGAACTACAGCTACGACCTGAAGGTTGCCGATGTAAACGGCGACGGCCGGCCCGATGTGGTCATTCTTTACGAGTCGAGCGAGACGCTTGCCACGCGCGGCAAGGACGGAGCGATCCAGGTGTTCCTGAACACGACGCCGAGACCAGGCCGGGCGGTGCGAGTCTCGAAATAAAGAGTGGCGGTGGTTCCCCTCTCCCCGCGCGGGAGAGGGGTCAGGGGCATATGCGCTAACTTTAGTCGTAGTCTGCTCAACCGTAGCAAATGTTGAATGTTGAAATTGTGAATGTTGAATTGAATGTTGAATGAAGACCGGTGTCCCAATTCAACATTCAACATTCACATTTCAACATTCAACATTCGGTCTCCCATCCCGGCTCCGAGTGTCAAAGTTAGCGCGTATGGGGTCAGGGGTGAGGGAGCCTCTTCAGCACTTCAACCATTCGCATGATCCGCTCGAACACGATCTCCGGATTCACGAGCAGCTCTTCGTTCTCGATCCGGGTGACGGTGTAGCCGCGGTCCTGGAGGTAGTGCGTGCGCTTAACGTCGCACGACTGAACCGACGGATCAAAGTGTCCCTGTCCGTCGAGCTCGATGATGAGCTTGATCTCTTCGCAGATCAGCGTGATCCGCTTGGACACGATCTCCGGGGCACGCCGCGATTTCGGCCGGAGTCTGTCGGTTGCGGAGTTCGTGTGATTTCTCGAGGAGTTTGCGAGGTTCGTGATGCACGATCTGATCGGACCTCGGGGTTCCCTCACCCCTGACCCCTCTCCCGCGCGGGGAGAGGGGAACCACCGCCACTCTTTATTTCGAGACTCGCACCGCCCGGCCTGGTCTCGGCGTCGTGTTCAGGAAC
>JBGTDX010000079.1:0-20231 GCA_041748075.1 Thermoanaerobaculia bacterium | reverse complement strand
TGCCACCCCGGGAGGTGTTTACTTGCGGATTCCGAGCTTCTCGATGACCGTGCGATAACGGTCGAGGTCGGTCTTCTTGAGGTAATCGAGCAGCCGGCGCCGGCGTCCGACCATCTTCAGCAGGCCTCGCCGGCTGTGATGGTCCTTCGCGTGCGACTTGAAATGCTCGGTGAGATAGGTAATTCGGTTCGAGAGGAGTGCAATCTGCACTTCTGGCGAACCGGTATCGGAGTCATGGACTCGATACTCGGTGATGATGTTCGACTTCTCCTTTAAATTCGGCAAAATACTCTCTCCTTGAACGTTTAAACGACAGGTCCCTTTCTTACGGACTTGACACACTAACAGCGGGATGGGGGCAAATCAATCCCGGAGGGGGCTATTTCCTGGGATTCAACAGGGTTACGGAATGTTGAATGTTGAATGTTAAATGTTGAGTTGGGGTACCGGGGATGCCTAGATAGATCCTCATGGCGAGGAATGAACCCAGTGTCATCCTGAGCTCCCGAATGACGAGACAAGTCCCTGTGGCGAGCAATGAACCGTCATCTTATGCGAGTCCACGTCATCCTGAGCGAAGCGAAGGATCTCTTCCTGCGATGCTCGATCCTCTTCAGCAGATCCTTCGCTTCGCTCAGGATGACAATCTCCACGTCCCTCCATTTAACATTCAACATTCAACATTCGTCTTCACAGCTCCTCTCAGCCCTTCCCTCCTCCAAAAACCACCTTCGGCTGCAAGACGACCGGCCCGCCGCCCTCCCGAATCACCTCGGCCACTTCTGCGATCGCGATCAGCTTCTGATCGGGATTGCTCAGCGAAACGAGCTGCCCGAGATCGAGGGGCTCGCCTGACGGTTTGATCACGACCGACTGGCCGCGCCGCAGACGGAGCTCCTGAGTGTGGTCGATCATCACTTTGTCGAGCGGGAGGTCGACCTCGTGCATCTCCTGGAAGTGGGGGCTCGCGAGGATCGCGTCCGGCTCGGCTTCACGGATTCGGGCAGCGGGAATCGCCAGATCGACCGTAAAATTGCCGATTGCCGTGCGACGCAGCGCGGCGAGATGTGCGGGCACTCCAATGGCGGTGCCGAGGTCGTTCGCGAGCGAGCGAACATAGGTGCCCGCGGAACAGCGGACGCGGAATCGCGCCTGCGAGCCAGTCACCTCGAGGATCGTGAATTCGTACACGGTCACCGCTTTGGGCTCGAGCACCGTCGTCTGGCCCTTGCGCGCATTCTCATACGCGCGCACGCCCTGCACCTTTTTGGCGGAGTATTGCGGCGGAATCTGGAGAATCTCTCCTCGGAACTGTGGAAGCGCCGCTTCGAAATCCACTCCCTCGACACTCCTTTCCACGGCTTCACCGACCGGCGCTCCTTCAGCGTCGAAGGTCTCGGTCGCCCACCCGAACTGGATCGTTCCCTCGTAGGTCTTCTCCATCTTCATGAGGAAGGCCTGGAGGCGGGTTGCCTTTCCGACGCAGAGAATCAGAAGGCCGGTAGCCATCGGGTCGAGCGTTCCGGTATGTCCGACTTTTTCGAGCCGGGTCGTCTTGCGAAGAAGATCGACGGCGTCGTGCGAAGTCATCCCGGACGATTTGTCGACCAGGAGGAGTCCGTCCAGTTGCGGGCCGGACGGCTGTCTTGGTTTTCGGGATCTCATGAAGTCTCTGCGCTCGGCGCGCGTAGGCGCGCCGAATAATCTAGCCCCGGGCTCTGCCCGGGGTTTTGGGTGTCAGACAAGCATTGCGGCCGCGAAGGCGGTCGCTACAACGCGAATTGCGTTCAAACCGTTGACCGAGCTGTAGCGGCCGCCTTCGCGGCCGCGACTTTCTTCCGGAACTGATGACCCCGGGCACAGCCCCGATGGCGTCAACTTAAGGCCTGCGCAGGAGTAAGTGTCATCCTGAGCGCAGCGAAGGATCCCCCACCTACTGGCTGTATCGCAAGGTTTCGGGGGATCCTTCGCTGCGCTCAGGATGACACTCCCCTCGTACCACTCACAACTCAGAACTCACAACTCAGAACTTTCCTCGTCATTCGTCATTCGTCACTCGATTCAGTTCCGCTTCGAGCATCGGGATCAGTTTCTTCTTCGCCTCTTCCATTGGCAGCGGGATGAAGCATCCGGACGCGGCTTTGTGTCCACCGCCACCGAACGTCGCGGCGATCGCCTGCGAGTCGAAGCCCGGTTTGGCGCGCATCGAAATTCGCGTTCCCTCTTTCGCTTCCTTGAACGTGACCGAAACGATGACACCATCGATCACACGTCCGTAGTTCACGATGCCTTCGGAGTCTTCGGCCGACGCACTGGCCTCCGTGAAAAAGCGGAACGGCAGATCGATCGTCGCGATGCGTCCAGCGCCGAAGAACTGCATCGAGTTCAGGCACAGTCCGAGGAGTTTGATCGAGGCCATCGACACGCTCTCGTTGATCCATAGCGAGATCTGTCCCGGATCGGCGCCCGCACGGACGAGTTGTTCCGCGGCCTGGAACGCGCGCAGCGTCGTATTGGTGTATCGGAAGAAACCGGTATCAGTAGCGAGTGAAACGTACATCGCCGTCGCGATCTCGGGATCGAGCGGCACTTTCAGATACTCGTTCATCCGGAGGACCATCTCACCCACCGACGGCGCGTCGAGATCGAGGTAGTTCACCTCGCCATACATCGTGTTTCCGAGGTGATGGTCGATGTTGATGACGGGCCCGGGCAGGACGGGAAATCCGGTTCGCTCGTGCTCAGGACACTCCATGGTGAACATCGCGTCATACCCGGCGGGGTAGTCAGCAGGCAGTTTGTCGGCGACCGTCACGCCGTCGGCGCCTGGAATGTTGTGCAGCGGCTTGCTGAAGTCGTCGCGCACAATGACTTCGGCTTCTTTACCGAGCTTCCGGATCATCCGCTGGAGCGCGAGGGCGCTGCCGAGCGCGTCACCATCGGGGTTGCGGTGGGAAGTGATCAGAAATCGCTTGCCGGAAAGGATCCGCTCGGCCACCTGCTGTGCGGCCGGAAGCGTCGTCGTTTCAATCGTCATTACTTTCATCCTTTACTTCAACGTTCTGCGCTGGCACGACATCTTTGAGAATCTTTTCGATCGATCCCGCTGACACCGCTGTTGTGTCCGCCCTGAAGTCGAGCTCCGGCGTGGAACGCAACCCTGCCCGCCTTCCGAGGAAATAGCGGATCCTGCTGCTCGCCTTGCGGAGCGTCTTTGTGACTTCGTCGATCTCTTTCTCGCCGCCGAGTGTGCTCACATATACTCGAGCCAGCTTCAGATCAGAAGTCATATCGACTCCCGTGATCGTGACCATCATCAGCGACGAGTCGTCGAGCTCTCGCCGGATGATCTCGGCGATTTCGGCGCGTACGACGTCGCCTACCTGTGTCGTTCTACGAGTTTTCTTCATCTGTCCATTCGATGTGAGGAATTCCGAGCGAGACGGTTTCGTCGAGCTCGAAAATCTCCTGAGTCCAGCCGACGAGCGCCGCACCGCTGCTGGCCTCGACGAACTCCGACACGGACTGGAACATCCTGTCCGCGCCCTTCTGATCGAGCGTCACGAAGGATATCCCGATCCTCCCCCGCTGATGCAGATCGTGAAGCCCGACTTCGGCAGCCGAAATCTCGAAGCGGTGCCGGATCTTCTCACGCAGACTCTTCACCACCGCGCGCTTCTCCTTGAGAGACTGCGCGTGCCCGATGTGGATTTCGAAGAGTGCAACGCCAACAAGCATGAGAGTTCTGAGTTCTGAGTTCTGAGTTCTGAGTTGTGAGTGGAACGAGGCAACTTCGAAGGAGTTCCGAGTTGAAGGGGCGCGGTTCCACTCAGAACTCAGAACTCACAACTCACAACTCGTCTTACTGGAGTACGCCCGCCAGCTTCTCCACCTTGAATGCCTCGATCACATCGCCGACTTTCACGTCCTGGAAACGCTCGATACCGATGCCACACTCGAAACCGGAGCGGACTTCGGAGACGTCGTTCTTGAAGTGGCGCAGCGAGGCAATCTTGCCTTCGAGGATCACGCGGTTGTCGCGCAGCAGCCGGATGCTCGCCGTTCTCGGGATGACCCCTTCGGTGACCATGCAGCCCGCAACCGTTCCCGCCTTCGGAACCTTGAAGGTGTTGCGCACTTCGGCGCGACCCTGAAACACTTCCTGGAGCGTCGGCTCGAGAAGTCCTGTCATGGCGAGCTTGATCTCGTCGGTGAGCTGATAGATGACCGTATGGAGGCGCATTTCGACGCCTTCCTTTTCAGCCAGTTCCGTCGCTGCCCGTTCCGGACGGACGTTGAATCCGACCACGACGGCGTCGGAAGCGGATGCGAGCAGAATGTCGTTCGTCGTGATCGCTCCCACTGACGAGTGAAGTACTTTGACAGTGACCTGATCGTTCGACAACTTCCCGAGTGTGTCTACGAGCACCTCGACCGAGCCCTGAACGTCGGCTTTGAGGATGATGTTCAGTTCCTTAGCCGCGCCGCTCTGCATCTTCTGGAAAAGCTGATCGAGCGACATGCGGGACTTCTGAACGCTCGTCTCCCGCGCTTTGTCCTGGCGCATCTGGCCGATCATTCGCGCTTCCGACTCTTCGTCAACCACCTGCAGCATGTCGCCTGCATTTGGAACATCATCAAACCCGGTTACCGAGACGGGGGTCGAGGGACCGGCTGCCTTGATCCGCGCTCCACGCTCGTCGCTCATGGCACGAACACGGCCATGCGTCGTTCCGGAGAAGAATGCATCTCCAACGCGGAGGGTCCCGTCCTGAACCAGGACCGTTGCGACGATCCCCCGTCCAACTTCCTTCCTGGCCTCGAGAACGACCGCTCGCGCCGGCATCTCGGGCGAAGCTTTGAGGTCGAGAATGTCGGCGGTCAAAAGGATCATGTCGAGCAGATCGTCGATCCCCTGCTTCTTGAGCGCTGAGACTTCCACGGAGACCACGTCTCCGCCCCACTGCTCGACGAGCACGCCTGCGCCGGAGAGCTCCTGTCGAACCCTGTCGACGTTCGCGTTCGGCTTGTCGACTTTGTTGATCGCAACGACCATCGGAACGCCGGCGGCCTTTGCGTGACTGATCGCTTCTTTGGTCTGCGGCATGACGCCGTCGTCCGCGGCGACGACCAGGACGACGATATCCGTCACCTTCGCGCCGCGTGCCCGCATCATCGTGAATGCTTCGTGACCCGGCGTGTCGAGGAACGTGATCTTCCGATCGCGCTTGTCGACGTGGTAGGCGCCGATGTGCTGGGTGATTCCACCAGCTTCGCCTTCCGCCACGTTGGTCTCGCGGATCGCATCGAGCAGCGATGTCTTGCCGTGATCGACATGACCCATGACCGTGATGACCGGACCGCGCGGGACAGTACCCGTCGTACCGGTTTTCTCCATCGTCTCCAGCTCGAGTGCTTCTTCGAATGAAACGACCTCGGCCTCGATGTCGAGCCCGCGGGCGATCTCGACGGCCAACTCCTGCCCGAGAGGGGCATTGATGGAAACCATCATTCCCTTCTTCATCATCAGGTGCTTCATCAGATCGTTGGCTCTGACTCCGAGCTTGTCCGCGAGCTCTTTGACCGTGACGCCTTCCGTCAGCGTGACCTTGCCTTCGGGTTTCTTGAACTCGAGCACACGCCCGGAAACAGGCGCTGCCTGCTTGCGGGAATCTTTACGCGTCGACGGAGTGTGCCTCGTTTCGCCGGCTTCGCCCACCTCGCCGATTCCGCGGGGCATGATCTCGCCCGGCGCGAGATCGTCGTCCAGCACGGCCGTCGCGGAGAACGGACCCTTCGTGAAGAGTCCGGCATCGACTTCTGCGCCCGCACTCGTCCGCTTGCCGCGTTTTCCCGTTGTCTTCTTCTTTTCAGGACGGTCGTCCTCGTTGATTGCCTTCTTCCGGCGCATCCCCGGATCAGGGATCATTCCGGTTGGCGGAGGCGGAACCATCCCGCCGAGCCTTCCGGCTCCAGGACGTCCCCCTGGCGCAAATCTTCCCGGGGGGCCATCAGGACGCCCAGCCGGACGCGTACTTCGGGGATCTCCCGGTCTGGCTCCAGGTCCCGAGGGGGTGTAGGGACGGGCGCCGGGCGCGGAGGCTCCGGGACGCATCGTCTGTCCCGGCCTGGCTGCGCCGGGGCGCGCATCACGCGCGGGATACTGAGTCTGTTGACCGGTGTAATTCGGTCGCGGAGCAGGGGCCCGGGTTGCTCTCGGTCCTGTGGGGCCGGAAATGGAGGGCTTTTCCGGTGATGCCGCAGCGGAGGCGGCAGCCGCCGGAATCGCGGTCTCAGGCGAAGGCTCAGTTGCAGGAGGCGCAGCGGCCGCCGGCGCTTCCCCCGGAGCCTGAGTGCGCGCGACGGTCTTCCTGCGCGGAGCCGGAGCCGGTTTCGGTTCTCTCGCTGCCCGTTCCTGCTCGGCAGCCTCAGCCTCTGCGGCCTCGACGAATTCCGGAATGATCGGTCCAGTCTGAGGAGGAGGCGCAGGCTGGCTGGCAGGAGCCGCGTCCGACTTTCTGGTCGTACGCACGATGGGTCGCGGAGGTTTGATCTCCTTGCGCTCCTTCTCCACCTTCGGCTTTTCGTCGCGCATGATGACGTTGCGCGGACGGGTAGCCAGCTTCTTCCCGGTGAGAATCGCTACGATGACCTCATGATCGATCGAAGCGGATGCATTCTCGACCTGTACTCCCAGTGACTGTAGCTTGAAGATGAGATCCTTGTCGGGGATGCCCATCTGCTTCGCCAGGTCACGGACCTGAACCTTTGCCATTCTTTATCGCTCCTGATTCGCTTCCAACTGCCTGCAGCTACATTTTCTGCTCGACTTCTTCTTCCATCGCTTCGGGTCCACCAGCCAGCGTGTCCGGCTCGCCCGAAGTCTCGTCGTGCGAAACATCATCCGTGGCCTCGAGCTCTTCGTCTTCCTCAGTCTCGGTCTCTGCCTCGGCTTCGGCCTCGAGCTCGTCGGACTCCTCGTACTCTTCGTCCGACTCCTCTTCTTCTTCCTCGTCCGCGAAGGCTGCCTGGTCCTCTTCGACGACCATCTGCTCATGCGTGCGAGCGAGCTCGATCGCCTCCGCCGCCGTCTCTTCGTTGATTCCCTCGATCTGCGTGAGATCCTCGACCGAAGCATTGAGCACGGAGTCGAGATCGTCATAGCCAGCCTCGTCGAGGAGGCGCGCGACTTCCGGATCGATTCCGTCGATGTCAGCAACACTCGTGGCGGCCCGCGCTTCTGCCATGGCGACCTGAAGCATCGCGCTCAAAGCGTCCGCGACTTCGTCTTTGACTTCCTCTTCCGACTTGATGTCGATCTTCGCGCTGATCAGCTCCGCGGCGAGGCGGACATTGAGCCCACGTTTTCCAATCGCCAGCGACAGCTGGTCGTTGTCGACGATGACGTCGAGGTTCGGCCGGTGCGCCTGCTCGTCCGAAGTGACGCTGACCCGCGTGATCTTGGCGGGCGCCAGCGAGTTCTGAGCAAAGATGACGATGTCTTCATTCCAGGGAATGATGTCGATCTTTTCTCCGCGCAACTCACGGATGATGGACTGCACGCGGCTTCCCTTCATGCCGACGCAGGCGCCGACCGGATCGACGTCGCGCTCACGCGAGGCGACTGCGATCTTGGCGCGCTCGCCCGGTTCCCGCACGGCTCCCTTGATGACGACCGTACCGTCATAAATTTCCGGCACTTCCATCTCGAAGAGCTTGATGAGCAACTTCGGGTCCGTTCTCGACAACACGATCTGCGGACCTTTCGGCTGCGTGTGAACGTCGATGATCACCGCTTTGATGCGGTCTCCCTGAGAGTAGCGCTCCGCCCGCGACTGCTGCGAGCGGGGGATGATGCCCTCGGTCTTCCCGTTGAGATCGACGATCATGTCGCCGCGCTCGAAGCGCTTGACGTATCCATTCTCGAGTTCGCCCAATTTGTTCGCAAACTCGACGTAGACCTTCTCCCGCTCGGCTTCGCGAACTTTCTGGTAGAGCACCTGCTTGGCGGACTGTGCCGCGATGCGACCAAGTTCCTCGGGCGGCTTGGTGAGCGGGATCCTCACCGTGTCACCCGGCTCGACCTCCGAATCGATCTTTCGCGCTTCGTAGGTACGGATCTCGGTCAAGGGGTCGTCGACCAGATCCACGACGGTCTTGGTGATGTAGCTCAGGCGGATCGTGCCGCCGACTGCAGCCGAAGGTTCGAGCTCACGCGCCTGCTCGAGCGTGAGCTGGGCCAGCGGATCCTCGATTTCTTCGGCGGTCTCGACCACTCCCTTGACCACGTAGACTTCCACGCCGCCGGCGTTGCGGTCCAGAATCGTCTCGATCGGCTCGCGCGTCTTGTAGTACTTCTTCGCGGCCGTAGCGAGAGCGTCCTCGAGTGCCTCGAACACACGCTCGACGTCGATCGCCTTCTCGTGCGCCAGGGCCCGGATGTCTTTGCTTACGTTCTCACTGAACATGTCTACCTGCTCCTCAAAAGATCAAAACTGAAGATGACCGCGGTAGACCCGCTTCATCTTTCATCTTTCATCTTTCACCTCTGCTCTACATCTCTACCTCGAGACGGGCCTCTTTGATGTTCCCCATCTCGATCTCGTAATCCTTCCTGCTCTGCGGATCGTTCACGACGATCTTCGTGCCGTCGTACTCCCGAAGGTGTCCGATGACCACATACAAACCCTTGACCATGTTCGAAGTTCTGACCCGCACCAGCCGCCCGATGAACTTCCGGTAATCCGCCTCCCGGTAGAACTTTCGGTCCAGACCGGGCGAGGACACCTGCAGCTCGTACTCTCCAGGCAGGGGATCCTCCACATCGAGCCATGCGCTGATCTGCTGCGAGATCAGGACACAATCATCGACGTTCACGCCGCCTTCCTTATCAATATCGACCCTCAGGAGCATTCCGCCACCCTGAGTCTTGAAATCGATATGGACGAGCTCGAGATTTTCTGAAGTAACGATCTTCTCGATTTCCTGCCCGACCTTTTCCGGAAGTGCCGCCATGACCCCTGACTGCTGAAAAAAATGCCCTAACAACAAAAAAAGCGGCCTGTCGGCCGCTTTCGATCAATCTTTCGAAAGCTGTCGAATGGTAACACGCGTCACCCGAAGCGTACAACAGCCCTCCCGAGGAGCCGATTCCACACCGGCGGCCCGGGAAATGCCATGTATCCGGTCTCCTTGCGTGTCCGGGAGGCTGCGCGCACCGGGCGCAGCCTCCCGACCCGTTTACTGCCGTATTCTACCGCGATGCGGGGCGGCGGGCCGGCCGGATCATCGGACCCTTTGCGGAGTCGCCGTAAACGCATGCAAATGGAAGTTCCTGGTTAAACTGGGACTCGAGCGTCGTCGGATCGTTGGACGCATTGTCCAGCATCGACGCATATGCGAAGAACCCTGGAATCGGAGTCTGGTCAGGGGGCTCGGTGACCGGAGTCACGCGGGTCGAGCTGACCTGGTCGACGACCACAAACCCGTTCCCGGCGAATCCGGCGAAAAGGTTTGCGATGTTGGCCTGGATGTGGCCGAGCGGCCCAAGGGTCAGATTGGTCGATCCGACAGGCTGGCCGGTGTTCGAGAACAGCCGGACCCGGAGGACCATCGAGTAGTCGGTCGAGGCATTCGTCACGCCGACGTTGCTTCGGAAGGTCGCACCCTGACGGATGCCGGCCATGAAGACCGAGTCATAGCCGAGACTGGTCGAAAGGGAATCACCCGCGGCAAAGTTGTACCAGGGGATGCCCGAGAACAGCTGGCCGAACGTACAGAGCGCCGCATTGCCCGGGCAGGCAGCTCCCCCACCCTCGGTGTAGATGCGGCCCTGAACGGTGATCAGCTGGCAATCGCTCGAATCGGCGTCGCAGTCATCGCAATTGCCACCCTGGCGGCAGGCGAAGAACAGCATCTGACCAATCCCCTGCTGACCGAAGAGCGAGTTGAGGATATCGATCACTTCGCGCCTCTCGCCCGGAGCTAGCGTGAGGCGGCGCATGTTCGCTGGAAGCAGGGCCGCCGTGTTGTCGCCGCCGCCGCTCCGTGCGAACGCTATATCGATGTCCACCGTTACGCTGCTGATGTTGCTGATGAATACGTCCGTCCTGAAGAAGGAGCCGCCTCCCCCGGGAGCACTGGCTACGGCCGGAAGATAGACCAGATCGGCCGCACGAAAGGTGTTCGCGGATGCCGTCACAGCGGTGAGCGTCAGCAGCAGCGCGCCGAGCACGATACGCCTGTAATTGAACATGCTTGTTCCCCTATAGTTAGATTGACTGCAGAAGTGACTGCGCGATTCGACGAAACGTGCTGCCGTTCCGCTTACCCGATTGTAAACCATTCCCACGATCGGTCACGTAACGGTTTTGAGGGCCCTGCCAATTCTGTCAGGCGGTGTCTGGTCCGGATATACACTCCTCAGGATGGATTTCACCCTCGACGCCGACAGCGCTCCCAGGCGCCTCGATCAGGCCCTTGCCGATCTCCTTCCCGATCGATCCCGCAGCTTTCTGGCGAAACTGATCGACGAGGGACACGTCACCATTGACGGGGAGCCCGCCACGAAACGCTCCCGGACGGTTTCCGCCCTGCAGACGATTTCGATCGACATCCCGGACGCATCCCCTCTGGAAGCGGTCTCGCAGGAGATCCCCCTCCGGATCGTATTCGAAGACAGCGACCTGGTGGTCATCGACAAACCGGCAGGCCTGGTCGTCCATCCGGGAGCCGGGCACTCCGATCAGACTCTGGTCAACGCCCTCCTCTTCCATATCAAGGACCTCAGCGGAATCGGAGGCGTGCTCCGGCCCGGTATCGTTCACCGGCTCGACAAGGACACGAGCGGCCTGATGGTCGTTGCCAAGAATGACGACACACACCGGTCACTGACGGACTCGTGGGGAACCCCGGCCGTCACGAAGGAGTACCTTGCTCTGGTTTACGGCTCGCCTCGTACGGACAGCGGAAGGATCGAGAGGCCGATCGGACGGGATCCGAAGAATCGGAAAACAATGGCGATCGTCGCCACAGGGAGGGAGGCTGTCACTCTGTTCAGGCTGGTGGAGCGCCTGGCGCACGTCTCACTTCTTCGGTGTTCGCTGCTCACCGGCCGCACGCATCAGATACGGGTCCACCTCAAGTCGATAGGTCATCCGATCGTCGGCGATCCCGTCTATTCCGGCCCGCAATGGAAGGGGATTCCGGACAAGCGAATTCAGAAGTCCCTTTCCGGCTTCCCACGCCAGGCCCTCCACGCGGCACGACTCGAGTTCCCTCATCCCCGCACCGGAGAGCACATTTCGTTCGACTCTCCCCTGCCGGAGGATTTCGCAGGGCTGATTGCGGAATTGCGACAGGCAGGTGGATAGGAAGGTACTACGGTCCGCAGCATCCCCTTTCCCCGCTGCGGCGGGGAAAGGGGTTCGCAGGGTCACGACAAAATCCGCTAGAATCCCCCGCACTCGGCCATGCATCCGTTCTCCCGCACAGCTGTGGTCTCGACGATCTTCGCTGTCGGCCTTCTCGCGCTGTCCTGCACCCCTGGTCCGGAAGCAGACGAGGAAGGACGGCTGAGAGTCGGGATCGTCTTCGACATCGGTGGAAAGGACGATCGTTCCTTCAACGCCGCCGCATGGGAAGGCGTCAAGCGGGCCGCTAGTGAACTTCCTGTCGTCGTGCGGGACGTCGAGCCGGGAGATCCGAACTCACTCGAGCCCGCCATGCGCGCTTTCGCGGAACGGGGATACGACATCATCATCGGAGTCGGATTCGCGCAGAGTCCGATCATGGAGCAGGTCGCGAAGGATTATCCCGAGCTCGACTTCGCGATCATTGACGGAGTGATCGACCTGCCGAATGTTGCTTCACTAGTGTTCAAGGAACATGAAGGCTCGTACCTCGTCGGCATGATCGCTGCCGAGAAGAGCCAGACCGGAGTGCTCGGTTTCGTGGGAGGAATGGACATTCCCCTCATTCACAGGTTCGCCAAAGGCTACGAAGAGGGTGCCCGATCGATCGATCCCGACGTCCGCGTCATCACGAACTTCGTCGGCGTCACCGATCATGCCTGGAACAATCCCGGAAAAGGCAAAGAGCTAGCCGTCGCACAGATCGGCAAAGGCGCAGACGTCATCTTCACAGCGGCAGGAAATTCAGGCCTCGGCGCGTTCGACGCTGCCGAGCAATACAAAAAGTTCGTCATCGGCGTCGACTCGAACCAGAACTGGGTCAAGCCGGGCTACGTGCTCACGAGCATGGTCAAGCGCGTCGACAACGCCGTCTACCAGATCATTCAGGACAAGGTGAACGGCACATTCAACGGTGGCTTTCATGTCTACGGACTCGACAACGAAGGCGTCGGATACTCCCTCGACGAGTTCAACCGCGATCTCATCCCGGCGGATGTACTCACGCGGGTCGAGGAGGCAAAGAAGAAGATCATCGCAGGGGAGATCAAGGTTACGGATGCGATGAATCCATAGACACTGGACGTCTCGTGTCATCCTGAGATGCTGTAAAAGAATCAACGACATCTACACATGCTCGAGCTCAAAAACATCACCAAGCGCTTCGCCGCAGTCACCGCGAACGACCGCGTCAACATCACGGTCACCGCGGGGACCATCCACGCAATCGTCGGCGAGAACGGCGCGGGAAAATCGACCGCCATGCGCATCGCGTACGGTTTCTACACGGCCGACTCCGGCGAGATCCTGGTCGAAGGCCGGCCGCGGGACATCTCATCCCCAAAGGACGCGATCGACCTCGGTATCGGCATGGTTCACCAGCACTTCACGCTGGTCGATACGATGACCGTCACCGAGAACATCATCCTGGGTGCCGAGGGCGGATCACCGTTCTCATTGAATCTCGATGAAGCGCGAAGGAAGACTCGAGAGCTGTCCAATTCGTTCGGCCTTGCCGTCGATCCGGATGCGACGATCGAGACTCTTTCAGTGGGACAGCAGCAGCGCGTCGAACTGCTCAAAGCGCTCTACCGCGAGGCCCGCATTCTGATCCTCGATGAACCGACGGCTGTGCTCACGCCTCAGGAGATCGATGGACTGTTCCGCATTCTGCGGACCATGAGGGAACAGGGCAAAACGGTCGTCATCATCACTCACAAGCTCTCGGAGGTCCTGGCGATCTCCGACGAGGTGACCGTGATGCGTGACGGAAAAGTCGTCGGGAGCGTCCGTACGAGCGAGACGACTGCTGCCGAACTTGCAAGGCTGATGGTGGGCCGCGATGTTCTGCTGCGCGTCGACAAGCCGGATGCACAACCCGGCGAAGTGGTTCTCTCCGTGCGCGATCTTTCGGCCATTCCGAGGGGAAGCGGGGTTCCGCTCGAAGGCATTTCATTCGAGGTCCGCAGCGGAGAGATCGTCGGGATCGCGGGAGTCGAAGGTAACGGCCAGACAGAACTGATCGAGGCGCTCGCCGGCCTCGCGCGCTCGGGAAACGTCAGCGGCTCGATCTCGCTCGGTGGAGCCGACGTATCCGGTCTCAGCGTTCGCAGACGGAGGGAGGCCGGCATCGGTCACATCCCGGAAGATCGTCACCGCCGGGGCCTGCTGCTCGACTTCGACCTTTCGGAGAACGCCATCCTCGGAATTCATTACCGGAAACCGGCGGTGGAGTCCGGCGTGTTTCTGAACTCCGCCGCCATCCGGGACTGGACAGAAAAGCTCATCGGAGCGTTCGACGTTCGCCCGCCAGATCCCGACCTTCCCGCACGCTCGCTGTCGGGCGGCAACCAGCAGAAGCTGATCATCGGGCGCGAATTCGGCGACCGTCCGAAGCTTCTCCTGGTTGCGCAGCCAACCCGTGGCGTCGACATCGGAGCGATCGAGTTCATCCACAGGAAGCTCGTCGAGCTGCGGGACACCGGCTGCGCGGTTCTGCTCGTCTCCTCGGAGCTGGAGGAAGTCACGGCTCTGTCGGACCGCCTGCTCATCATGCACGCGGGATCCATCGCCGGCGAAGTCGACCCGCAGAAAGCGACTCTCGAAGAGATAGGCCTGCTGATGACCGGCGGAAAGGCTGGGACATGATGAGCTCTCTGCGCGTTCTCGTCTTCCCGCTCGTCGCGGTCCTCGCCGCATTCGTCGTCGGTGCGCTCGTCGTGCTCGCGATTGGCGACGACCCGATCCTCACTTATCGTCTCCTGATCGGCAGCGCGATCTCATGGCCGGACGGAATCGGTTACACGCTCTTTTACGCGACACCGCTCATCTTCACCGGGCTCGCCGTCGCCGTAGCGTTCCGTTGCGGGCTGCTGAACATCGGAGCGGAAGGCCAGCTGTATATCGCAGCCTTCGCGACGGCATGGGTCGGTATCACGTTCGCCAACCTCTCGCCCTGGCTGCTGGTCCCGCTCGCCTGCCTGACCGCGATGGCTGCCGGCGGGATCTGGGGGGGCATACCCGGTGTCCTGAAGGCAAAGTTCGGCGCGCATGAAGTGATCAACACCATCATGCTGAACTTCATCGCGGTCGCTCTCGCCAGCTACTTTACGCAGTATCACTTCAAGACACCCGGCGATCCGATCATGCAGACGGTTCCGATCGGAGACAACGCGCACATCGCGCGCATCGGCGATTTCTTCCCGGCATTTCCTGCTCGCATCCCGTTGAATATCGCGTTCTTCCTGGCACTGCTCGCGTGTGTCATCGTCTACATCATTCTCTGGCGCACGAAGTGGGGATACGAGATCCGCGCGACCGGTGCGAACCCTTCCGCGGCGGAGTACGGTGGAATCTCGACCGGCAGGCAGATCATCATCGCCATGACGCTCTCGGGCTCTCTTGCCGGCATGGTTGCCATCAGCGAAGTCCTCGGATATCGCTACCGCTATTACGACGGCTTCTCCGCGGGTTACGGCTTTACCGGTATCGCAGTCGCGCTGCTGGGACGGAATCATCCGCTGGGTGTCCTTCTCTCCGCGCTCCTGTTCGGCGCGCTGATTCGCGGCGGGCTCTTTGTCGATATCTTCACTGAAAACGTGTCGAAGGATCTGGTGCTCGTGCTTCAGGCGGTCGTGATTCTGTTCGTGGCAGCCGAAGCGCTCTTCCGCGGACCCTTCGGGCGGTTCGGACTCATCAAGAGGTCGAAGATCTGACATGGAAGAGATCTTCAGCGCAGCGCTCTTCCTGTCGACTGTTCGACTCGCCACGCCGCTGCTGCTCGCCGCGATGGGCGGTCTCTACTCGGAACGCTCCGGCATCATCAACATTGCCCTCGAGGGACTCATGCTCGCCGGCGCGTTCACGGCTGCAGCGGTCACCCACTACACGGGAAACCCCTGGATCGGACTTGCCTCGGCAATCGTTGCTGGCATGGCAGTGGCTGGAATTCATGCGGTTGCCTGCATCCGGTTCCGTGCAGATCAGGTCGTCAGCGGAACCGCGATCAACATTCTCTTTCTCGGTGTCCCCGCCCTGATGAGCGGCGCGTTGTTCGACTCGACGGGAGCGACCCCGCAGATTCCGCAGGAAAGTCTTCTGCCTTACGCGCCAATCATCATCGCGTTCCTGCTCGTGCCCGTCACCTGGTGGGCGCTCAACCGAACGCGCTTCGGATTGCGACTTCGCGCAGTGGGAGAAAATCCAGAAGCAGCCGACACGGCGGGTATCAGCGTGACTGCGATGCGCTACCGTGCAGTTCTTCTGTCCGGTGCACTCGCCGCAATTGGTGGCGCATACCTGTCGATCGGGCAGTCGTCACTCTTCACTCGAAATATGTCTGCGGGCAGGGGATTCATTGCACTCGCCGCATTGATCTTCGGAAAATGGCGGCCTGTCCAGACAATGCTCGCCTGCCTCTTGTTTGGTTTCGCCGAAGCAGTCTCGATTCAGATGCAGGGCGTGGCGGGTATCCCGGTCCAGTTCATTCAGATGTTTCCATACGTACTCACCATCATCGTCCTGGTCGGCTTCATCGGCCGCTCGCGCGCACCGCGGGCGCTAGGGGTGCCGTATGAAAAAGAAGGGTGAGAAGTGAATGACGAATGATGAATGACGGGTGGCGAATGACGAGTGCGAAGGTGCCGGCGCCTTGAAGTGGCCTCGGTCGCAACGCCCGTCTCCCCTGCCCCTCTCCCCGCTCACGCGGGGCGAGGGGTTCATACTGGACGGCCATGCTGACGAAAATTGACGAGGCGGCGGATCACATCCGATCGCGAACCGCTCTCGAGCCGAAGATCACGATCATTCTCGGTTCCGGCCTCGGCGGCTTTGCTGATCGGGTCGAGGCCGACGCAATCATTCCCTACCGTGAAATTCCCCACGCGGCGGCTTCGAACGTTGCGGGACACTCCGGTCGCATGATCATCGGACAGGCGGCCGGCGTGCCGGTCCTCATCATGCAGGGACGCGTTCATTTTTATGAAGGCTACTCGATGGACGATGTCGTCTTTCTCGCGAGAGTGGCCGGCCGTCTCGGGGTCAGCACGGCCATCGTGACCAACGCGGCGGGAGGAGTGAATACATCGTACGCTGCGGGCGACCTGATGCTGATTTCCGATCACATCAACATGCTCGGCACGAATCCTCTTCGAGGGCAGAACTTCGATGAGCTCGGTCCCCGCTTTCCCGACATGTCCGAGGTCTATCCTTCCGAGCTTCGCAGGCTCGCACGCGAGGTTTCGGAACGGATCAGCGTGCCGCTGCAGGAGGGCGTCTATCTTGCCCTCTCCGGTCCGACGTACGAGACACCCGCGGAAGTTCGTATGCTGCGTGTCCTGGGCGCCGACGCCACCGGGATGTCCACCGTTCCGGAGTCGACCGTGTTTGCGCACATGAACATCCCGGTGCTCGGCATCTCCTGCATCACGAACATGGCCGCAGGGATCTTGCCGCAGAAACTCACACACGCCGAGGTCATGGAGACGACCGCGAGAGTGGAGAAAGCTTTCTGCGCGCTGCTACTGGGAATTGTGGCGGGACTGAAGAATTGAGAATTGAGAATTCAGAATTCAGAATGACAGCCCGCGCCAGTGTCATCCTGATCGAAGCGAAGGATTCTCTGAAAAAGATCGAGCAACGCAAGCAGAGATCCTTCGCTTCGCTCAGGATGACGTGGCCTCGCTCAGCATGACACGGTGGTTCATCACCCCTTCACCGGCGCCCACCGCCGTTAGGTAGCTCGGGATGACACTCCGTTCAATTCGCCAACCACTGACGCCTTTCTGCATTCTGAATTCTCAATTCTGAATTTTCTTCTACAATGAGGCATGATTCAGTTCTTCCACGTCACCAAAAGATTCGACCGGCAGTCGGTGGCGCTTCAGGATGTGAATCTCCAGGTCGCGAAGGGTGAATTCGTCTTCCTGACCGGCGCCAGCGGTGCGGGAAAGTCGACGCTGCTCAAGCTGATCCTCCGACAGACGCGACCTACCGAGGGACAGATCATCGTCAACGGGCGGAACCTGGCGGCGATCAAGCGATCGCACCTTCCGATGTTCCGCCGCGAGATCGGCATGGTCTTTCAGGATTTCAAGCTGATCGAACGGATGACCGTATTCGAGAATCTCGCCTTCATCCTGACGGTGCTGGACGTTCCCACACGGGAGCACAAGCTGCGCGTCATGAACACGCTGCGCGCCGTCAACCTCACCCAGAAGCTCAACGCCTATCCCCTCCAACTCTCCGGCGGCGAGCAGCAACGAGTCGCCATCGCCCGCGCGCTCATCAACGACCCGATGATCGTAATCGCCGATGAGCCCACCGGGAATCTCGACCCCGATCTTTCCCGGGAGATCATGCAGATATTCATCGACGCCAACGTCCGCGGCTCGACGGTGATCGTGGCGACTCACGACCGGGAGCTCATCCGGCAGGCTGCGAAACGGCTCCTGGTCCTCGACAAAGGTCGCATCGTCGAGCAGAAGGCGCCCTCATCCGACATTGCTTCTCCAAAGGAGAAGACGGCGTTCATCACGTGGGGATGAATGTCTAGCCGCACCTCGGGCGAGCGAAGCTCGCTTCTGGCCAGCTTCGGTTACTTCTTCCGGGAGGCGTCGCGGAGAATCTGGGTGGCGAGAAGGACCAGCTCCGTTGCGATCGCGATGATCGCGCTGGCGCTCACGATCCTCGGCGCGTTCCTGCTGGTTTCCGAGAACCTCACCGCCGCCATCGATCGCTGGCAGGGGAAATCCAAAGTCACGATCTACTTCACTCCCGAGGCTTCGCCGGCAGGCATCGACGCGGTCAGGACCGCGCTGCACAACGATCCGGTGCTGCAAAATCACACCTTCGTGTCGCGTGAAGAAGCCATGGTTCGATTCCGTGAGGGATTCTCCGGTCTCTCGAGCGTCATCGATGACCTCGACGAGAACCCCTTCCCGCCGTCATTCGAGGTCGAGGTTACGAGTGAGAGCGTTCAGCAGAGCGAATTCAACCGGCAGATGGGGATCATCCGCGCCATGCCGGAAGTCGAAGAAGTGCAATTCGACTGGCTCTGGGTCGCGAAGCTTCGAAGGCTGGTCCGGATGATCAACACGGCGGGCATGATCATCGGAGGCATCCTCGCGCTCGCGGCCGCCTTCATGATCGCAAATGTCATCCGGCTGACGATGTACGCACATCGAGAGGAAGTCGAGATCATGCGTCTCGTCGGCGCCACGGAGAGAACGATTCGAGGACCCTTCCTGCTCGAGGGGATTCTGCAAGGTGTCATCGGGGGAGCCCTCGCAGTCCTTCTTCTCTACGTCGCATACGAAGGGGCTCGTTACTTCGTGACGCAACAGGGTGTAAGCCTCTGGACCTCGCTGTTTCTCACATTCCTGCCGTGGAAGAAATCGCTCGCACTCGTGGCAGGAGGAATGACGGCGGGACTGATCGGCTCGTGGCTGTCGTTGAGGGAAACGCCGCCGGAACCCTTTGCCTGAAGAATTCAGAATTCAGAATTCAGAAAGCCCAGGGGCAGGAGGGCGGGCTTTCTGAATTCTCAATTCTCAATTCTCATCTCTCGATGTCCTTCGAGATCCTCCTCAGACAACGATCCACACGCTCGACGACCTGCGCGATGTCTTTCTTGGCGTGCGCAGACGAGAAGAATGCGGCCTCGAACTGCGATGGCGGGAGATAGACGCCCTCTCCGAGCATGAGGTTGAAAAACTTCGCGAAGCGTTCCGTGTCCGACTTCTTCGCTGACTGCAGATCGGTCACCGGCTGCTCGTTGAAGAATATCGTCCACATCGATCCGACACGGTTGAGCACGATCGGTACGAGGTGTGCCGATGCGGCTTTGATCACCCCGGCTTCGAATTCCCGTGAGCGTTCTTCGAGGTCGTCGTAGATCGCTCGCTTGAGGACGCTGAGAGTCGACTTTCCGGCAGCAACGGCGAGAGGATTTCCTGAGAGCGTCCCTGCCTGGTACATGGGACCGAGGGGCGAGACGAACTCCATCAGCTTTCTCGATGCGCCGTATGCACCGATCGGCAGTCCGCCTCCTACCACCTTTCCCAGCGTCGTGATGTCCGGCATCACGCCGTAGAGCGACTGCGCACCGCCATACGCAACGCGAAACCCCGTCATCACTTCGTCGAAAATGAGCAGCGTCGATGCTTCATCGCAGATCTCCCGCAGCCCCCGGAGAAAGCCGTCCGCTGGCGGAACGCATCCCATGTTTCCGGCAACCGGCTCGACAATGATCGCGGCGAATTCGTCTTTGTGTTTTGCGAACGCATCGCGAACGGACCGAAGGCTGTTGTAGCGAACGCTGACAGTCAGCCTGGAGAATTCCTTCGGCACACCGGCAGAATCGGGTCGGCCGAGCGTGGCGGAGCCCGATCCCGCTTTCACCAGCAGAGAGTCGACGTGACCGTGATAGCCGCCATCGAATTTGAGAATCTTCTTTCGTCCGGTGGCTGCCCGTGCCAGTCGGATGGCGCTCATCGTCGCTTCCGTACCGGAAGTGACGAGCCGGACCATCTCGATGCTCGGCACCGCCTCGCAGATCAGCTCGGCAAGCTCGATCTCACCCAGAGTGGGAGCGCCGAACGTGAACCCGCGGGTCGCGGCCCGCTTGACCGCTTCGACGACATAGCGATGTCCGTGCCCGAGAATCAGCGGACCCCAGGAGCCGACACAGTCGATGTATTGAAGGTTGTCGACATCGAAAATGCGCGCACCCTGTCCCTGCTCAATAAAAAGAGGAGTGCCGCCAACGGCCTTGAATGCCCGCACCGGCGAGTTCACCCCACCGGGAATCACCGCCTGCGCGCG
>JBGTDX010000078.1:0-2870 GCA_041748075.1 Thermoanaerobaculia bacterium | reverse complement strand
CGGCCGCGTACGGCTCGAGCCGCTCCCGCAGTTGACCGGCCGAACGTCCCGCGCGGCTCCCAGGCGACTGGTCCTCGACAACGCCAAACGCGCCCGCTGCGGCACGAAAGTCGCCGAGATACACCTGAGTCAGCCCGCGATAGTAGTTCGCCTCGACCGTGAGACCTGGATCGAGGTCGACGGCCTTGTCCAGCGACTGCTGCGCGGCCGCGTACTCTTCCATGCGATAGCGCGAGATCCCGACCATGAGATGGGCTCGCGCTCGCTCTGGCTGCGCGGCGATCACGGTCTCGAACTCGGCGAGCGCTTCGGCGGACTGCCCTGCGTCGAGCAGGGCAGTGCCCAGGTCGAAGTGCAGATCGGGGTCTGAAGGGTTCGATCCCAGGGCCTTCCGGTACAGCTCGATGGCACGGCTGGAGTCGTCCTGCTCGATTGCGATCAGAGCGAGGTAGCGAAGGGCCGCAGGGTCGTTCGGAGTCTCGGCAAGCACCCGTTCGAACTCGACCTGCGCGTCCTCGAAGCGCTTCTCTCCGTACGCTTCGACCCCGCGATGAAACGCCACCTCGGAGTCGACCGAAGCCACTGCAGGAGCCGAGATCATCAACGCAAGCAAAAGCGCCGGCAGCGTCCACCCTGAACGGCTCGACATACACCCCCTTCCGAAGCCCGAGAACCGTTCTCGGCTGCCTGGGCCCGATGACCGACGGCGGGATTAGATCATCGTCTCGGATCCGGAGTCAACGAGAATCCTGCGCGAAAACGGGAAGGTGGGTCAATCGCCCCATTTCGTGGAGATCGCACAGCCAGGTGTCGCATCGGGTCCCGCTCTCCCCGGCCGGCAGTTCCGACCCGGAGCCTCGCTTTGCAGGCTCTTCAACCTATAGAAAGCGAACGCACGCCCACGCCACGCGGCGTAGCCGAGCTCCCTCCTTCAGCTCGACGTCTCCTTGGCTCGGGCCGGCAACTCGCACCAAGCCGGCGCGTTCGTCCCGATCAACTTTTCTGGTGACACCGGAAATGGATCCCTGCACAATGTGCGCGGTCGGACGCTGGGAGCGGAATTGGTGCCTGTAGCACTGATCGCGGGGCACCGATGTGCTGCGCAGATGTCGGCTGTTGGGGGAGCGCAATGAGTCGAGAGCGGAGCGCGTCCGGGTACCGAAGGGATTCACGCTCGAGGTTCTCTAGCCGCTCGCTTGCCGCGTTGCTCACGCTCATGATCGCGACACCGCCGCCTGCGCTGGCAGCGGTCTTCGACGTCGACCGCTTCGATGACGCGCAGGACAACTTCCCGGGCGATGGCGATTGCAACGTCGACAACTTCATAGATCCGGAACTTGCTCAGTGCACGCTGCGCGCTGCGATCATGGAAGCCAACGCTCTCGCAGGACCCGACACGATCAATCTTCCCACAGGCGTCTACACCCTCACCATCACGAACACCGAGGGAGACGAAGATGAAGGCTACGAGGGCGACCTCGATGTCAACACCCCGCTGCTCATCCAGGGCAGCGATCCGCCTGACGAGACGATCGTCCAATGGGAAGTCGAGCCCGGGAACGACCGCGTGTTCCACATCAACGCGACCGGCGGGGTCACACTATCTAACTTGACAGTGCGCCATGGATCTTCCGTCTTCGGTGGCGGGATCAGAGCGGCGGTGGACGCGACTAACGGACTTTCACTAGTCGGAGTTCGGGTCGTCGACAATCGAGCTACCTATGGTGGCGGCGTCTTCCTGGGGGGGGGCGGCAGGTTCGAGGGAACTACGGTCGAATCGAATGATGCAGAGTACGGCGGTGGCGTGTACCTGAGTTCAGAGGGCGAAAGCGGCTCCCCCCCTCCCGGATTTTTGGACCTGATCGCAAGCACCATCAGCAACAACACGGCTTCCGAGAACTGCGAGGGAGATGCGTGTGGGGGCGGAGGCGGCATCTACGCCGACTACACCAGCCGGCTCTCAGCGGTCAACTCCACGATCAGCGGAAACGTCGCTGGAGGCTTCGGTGGCGGGATATACGCCAACTATGATTCCGAAGTCGAATTGCTCAATTCCACACTGACGTTGAATGGAGCGACGGGGTCCGACGAAGGCTTTTCCGGCGCAGGTGCCGGACTCTTCACTAACGGAATCTTTTTTTCCGAAGGTAGCCTTACTGCTGATGTAGCCATTTCGAACAGCATCGTAGCCGGAAATGTAACTTCAGAGAGCGCTTCGGATTGTGACGGTCTAGATAGCGACGGCCAGCTAATAGGTTTCGATCCTGTCGTCTTCAGCGTCCTCGGGTCGTGCTCCGCGCCTTTGGGAGCCGGTTCGCTTGAAGGCCAGAATCCGCTCCTCGTGCCGCTCGCTGACAACGGTGGCCCGACGCAGACGCACGCCCTGCTGCCCGGAAGCCCGGCGATCGGAAAGGGCGCAGCGCTGGGAAACGCAGCGGCTTGCGAGGAGAACGACCAGAGGGGATTCACTCGCTATCCGGCCGGTGACACCGCGTGCGATGCCGGCGCCTTCGAGGCCCCGGTCTGCGGCAACGGCATCGTCGAGACCGGCGAGGAGTGCGACGTCGAGAGTCCTTGCTGCGTCCAGTGCCAGTACGCTGCCGACACCACGCAGTGCCGCGCCGCCGCGGACATCTGCGACGTCGCCGAGTTCTGCACCGCCGATACGGCGACCTGCCCCGCGGACGAGTTCCGGCTCGATACATTCGTCTGCCGCGTCGGCGCCGGTCCCGATGATCTGTGCGACCCGGCCGAGACATGCACCGGCGAGAGCGCGACCTGCCCTGCCGACGTCCTCGCCGACGAGGGAACGGTCTGCCGCCCCGGCTCAGGCTTTTGCGATCCGTCCGAGGTCTGTGACGGGGAGCCCG
>JBGTDX010000077.1:0-27854 GCA_041748075.1 Thermoanaerobaculia bacterium | reverse complement strand
ACCTCGACGCCGCCGCCCAGCGTGCGGCCGAACGGTGCGGCGACGACGGGCTTCGCACTGAAGCGCACGCGCATCAGCGCATCCTGCATGCCTTTGACTGCAGCCTCGGGATCGCTCAGCCCACCCGCGAGATTCGCGCCGACGCAGAAGTCGCTGCCTTCATTTCCGATGACGAGCCCGACCCAGTCTCCGCGCTCGAGTTCGTCGATGCTCTCGACGAGCATCGCGCGGATGTCGTCGTCGAGGGTGTTCATCTTCGTGTGAAACTCGAGACAGAGCACGTCGTCGCCCAGGTCGCGAAGACTGGCGCCTTTGTTTTCCTCTACGACGCGACATTCCTTCAGCGCGATCTGGCGCGGATCCGCCGGAATGCCAACGTACGATTTCGAGAGAGGATCGTAGACCGTGCCGTCGCGATAGAAAGACTCGTTGCCGGAGGCGAGCATCTCGTGCACCCAGGGCGCGACCGAGACGCCATTCGTTTCCATCGCCGCAGCTGTTTCGCGCACACCGATGGCGTCCCACAGCTCGAAAGGACCGAGGTCGTGTGAGAAGCCCCAGCGGACGGCGCGGTCGATGCTCACCAGGTCGTCGCTGATCTCCGGAACGCGGCGCGCGGCGTAACCGAATGCGTTGAAGACGGCATGCCGGGCCATCGCGCCCGCTTTGTCATCCTGCCGCAAAACGAACTTCAGTCTCTCCGGAAGACTCCGGATCTTCATTGCTTCGGCTAGAGACGGAATCTGCGGCTCCTGCCGCTCGCGATACTCGCCCGACTCGAAATCGAGCGAGAGGATGGTTTTTCCATCCTTGCGGTAGAAGCCCTGGCCGGATTTGTCGCCGAGTCGTCCTTTTTCCATCTGTGACTTGCGCAGAGCTCCGGCTCGCGGTGAGCGCAGCACCTCACGCGACTCGTCGCCTTCAATCATCCCGTAAAGATTTGCTGCGACGTCGCTCGCGACGTCCAGGCCAACGAGGTCCTGCAGACGGAACGCCCCGGTCTTCGGCCGGCCGATCAGCGGACCTGCGATGGCGTCGGCTTCTTCGACGGTGTAGCCATGTTCGAGCGCGAATTCGTTGAGCGACGCACCGCCGACAGAGGCCAGGCGGTTGGCGATGAAATTCGGTGTGTCCTTGCAGAGCACGACGCCTTTGCCAAGGCGCTGTTCTGCGAATTCACGGACGAAATGGGTGATCTCGGGCGCCGTGTCCTCGGTGGGAATCACTTCCAGAAGCTTCATGTAGCGCGGCGGATTGAAAAAATGGGTGCCGATGAAGTGCCTTCGGAACCCGTTCGACGCATTGACGGCAATCTGCGAGATCGGGAGGCCGGAGGTGTTGCTGGAGACGATGCTCTCCGGTTTTCGCACGCGATCGATGCGTGCTACCAGGTCGCGCTTGGCCTCCATGTTCTCGAAGATCGCCTCCACGATCCAGTCGCCCTCAGCGATCCACGCCTCGTCGTTTTCCACGTGGCCCACGGTGACGAGGTCCGCGGTCCCGGGCGTGAAGAACATCGGCGGCTTGTGCTTCTTCAGGCGATCGAGGACACCGGCTGTGGCCACGTCCAGAAGGTAGACGGGGATGCCGGCGTTCGCGAAGTGGGCTGCGATGCCGCCGCCCATGGTTCCTGCGCCGATCACGACGGCGCGACGGATCGTTCTCGTCATTTATCTCTGCTCCTCCGGGTTGGACTACACAATGGATGATCCTCCATCGACGACGATGGTCTGGCCGGTGATGTAGCTGGATGCGTCGGAGGCGAGAAAGAGTGCGACCGCTTTCAGTTCCCCTGCCGCTCCGACCCGCGGTATGGGGTTTGTTTTTCTTATGAACGGCTCGATCTGTTCGATGACCGGATCGGCCAGCCGGGAGTGGAAGAATCCCGGCGCAATGGCGTTCACCCGGATGCCCTGCGGTCCCCATGTCGCTGCAAGCTCACGGGTGAGGCCGATCAGGGCCGCCTTGCTCGAGACATAGCCCGCGTAGTGCGGACCGTGAACGGAGGATTGGAATGCAGCCGTGGAGGTGATGTTGATGATCACGCCGCGACCGGCCTTGAGCATCTCGCGGCCCGCAGCCTGCGCAAAGATGAATGCCCCCGTGAGATTCGTATCGAGCACTCTGCGGAACTTCTCTATCGCCATCGTCTCAGGCCGCTCGCCCCACGAGATTCCGGCGTTGTTGACCAGAATGTCGACGCGTCCGAACGCTTCGATCGTGCGGCTGACGACCGCGAGAACCTGATCCTCGCGAGTGACGTCGCAGACGAGCCCCTCGGCACGCACTCCACGCGCACGGAACTCGTCGAGGGTTGGCGTGAGCCACTCTTCACGCCGTGCACACAACATCAGCGATGCGCCGGCTTCGGAGAGACCCTCGGCGATCTCCTGACCGAGCCCGCGCGAGCCGCCCGTGACGATGGCTACGCGATCCGTCAGATCGAAAAGTTGCTGTACCGGTTGTGTCGTCATGGTCAGTCGTCTCCGTGGCGTCGGAGGGAATGCACACGAAGCCTATCCTCTCCGAGCCTCGATCCATCGATCGATTTTCTCGGCGAGCACTTTGAGGGGGAGCGCGCCGTCGGAAAGGATCGCGCGGTGGAAGGCTTTGATGTCGAAGCGTGGTCCCAGTTCCGCCTCCGCCTTTCGACGCAGACGCGTGATCTCCAGCTGGCCGATCTTGTAGGCGAGCGCCTGGCTGGGGATGGCGATGAACCGCTCTACTTCGGCCGTAGCGCGGGTCTCGCCGACTGACGAATTTTCCCTTGCGTATTGGATGGCCTGCTCGCGTGTCCAGCCTTTCGCGTGGATGCCTGTGTCGACGACGAGACGAATCGCGCGCCAGAGCTCCGCATCGAGACCGCCGAAGTGCTGATAAGGGTCGGTATAGACGCCGAGCTCCTTGCCGATGCTTTCCGCGTAAAGTCCCCATCCCTCAGAGTAGGCCGTATATCCGCCGAAGCGGCGGAAGCGTGGAAGATCTTCCAGCTCATGCTGCACGGAAATCTGGAAGTGGTGTCCCGGCGCGCCTTCGTGAAGCGAGAGCGCCTCCATCGCGTACTTCGGCCGTGCCTTGAGATCGTACGCATTCACGTAGAAAACTCCCGGGCGCGAGCCGTCCGGGGTTGCCGCGGAGTATGAGCCGCCGGAAGCGGAGCGCTCGCGGAAGGGCTCGACCGCACGCACTTCGTAGTCCGCTTTCGGGGCGACGTCGAACAGGTGCGGAGTCAGCGCATCGATGCGGACCTTGAGGTCGTGATAGCCCTGAATCAGATCCTCCCGGTCGGTGAAGTAAAAGCTGGGGTCGGTCTGAAGGAACTGAAAGAAGGCATGAAGATCTCCCTTGAAGCCGGTCTCGGCGATGACAGCTTTCATTTCGCCGTGGATGCGCGCGACTTCAGACAGACCGATCTGGTGAATTTCTTCCGGGTTGAGATCGGTCGTAGTGGTGCTTCGGACCAGAGTTTCGTACCAGGAGCGGCCGTTCGGAAGGTGTGCCATGCCGACCGTCGAGCGGCTCTTCGGCAGGTATTCGTTCTTCAGAAAATCGCGCAGCTTCCTGTAAGCGGGATTGAGTCGGTTCACAATCGTCGAGCGATAGGTTGACGTGAGGCGCTTACGGTCGGACTGGGATACGGCCTCAGGAAAGTTCTGAAGAGGACGATAGAAGAGGCTCTTCTCGACGTCGTCGGCGATCAGAGCATCGAGCTGCGGGATCGTCCGTTCGATGAGAATGCGCGGCTGCACGATACCGGAAGCCATCCCGCGACGCATGTTCGCGATGGCCGTGTCGACCCACCGTTCGAAGCCGTCGACTCTGCCGAGAAAATCGTCGTAGTCCTTCGCCGTCCGGAATGGATGCAGAGAGGAGCCCGAGCCGAGCTGTGCGAAGAGCGCGGCGGTGTTGTAGAACTGGTTGACCGGAATGAGGTGGCCGGGAAACTCGAGCTGCTCGAGATCTCTGCGCAGATCTGCCACCAGCATCGCATGGCTCAGGCGCCGCTGGTCATCGAGGGCGCCGTCGTCGATCATTGCCAACTCATTGAGGTAACGCTGGTTCATAGCCCTCGTGGCCGCACGATGTTCTTCCGAGATGCTCACGGAGAACCGATCGTTGTAGCGGTAGTCTCCGATGGAAGCTGCCGTCAGTGGGCTGAGCACGAGTGTGTCCTCGAAGTAGCGTTCCGCAAGCGCGTCGAATCGCTGATTCATCGAGATGGGGGGTGCAACGGGCTGCTGCAGTTCGGCGGTGGTGGGAGCTGGAGCCACGGACACGGGATCCGGAACAGCGGCGCAGCCGGCGATGAGAAGGAGCGCGAAAGCGATCGAGAATTTGTTCAATGGAGTCTCCTCTGGGGCGGGATCTTAGCGCGGGAGGATCGGATCGCCAATTTCGTGTTGCCGAAGTGTTGCACGGGAGAAGCGCGGCCGATGTGCGATTGGGGTCTTGCAGATCACTCCGGCGGCTGTGATGTAATGACACGATGCGAATGAAGCAACTGAATGCATGGACGATGCTCGCGTGTTCTGCCGTTCTTGCCGTACTCTTCCTCGCGACGAAACTCGAAGGAGCTCCGATGGATCACCATTCGACTGAAATTGACCGGCGCGCCGCTGAGGTGGAGCCGCGGGTAATCACATGGCGACGTGACATTCACCAGAACCCGGAACTGGGGAATCGTGAATTTCGAACCGCAAAGCTCGTCGCTGAGCACCTCGAGTCTCTCGGCATCGAAGTGCAGACCGGTGTCGCGCACACCGGGGTGGTCGGTGTTCTCAAAGGAGGCAAACCGGGACGGGTCGTGGCTCTGCGTGCCGACATGGATGCGCTGCCGGTGACGGAGATGGTCGATCTGCCCTTCGCATCGAAGGTGCGAACCACCTACAACGACCAGGAAGTCGGGGTCATGCATGCCTGCGGTCATGACGCCCACGTAGCCGTGCTCATGGGAGTGGCCGAGATGCTGGCGGGTATGCGCGAACAGATCCCGGGAACAGTGAAGTTCATTTTCCAGCCCGCCGAGGAGGGACCGCCCGCAGGCGAGGAAGGCGGCGCCGAGCTGATGGTGAAAGAAGGCGTGCTCGACAATCCGAAAGTAGACGCGATCTTTGGTCTCCACGTGACCTCCCGATACGAGGCGGGGCAGGCCGCTCTGAAACCGGGAAGCCTTCTCGCCGCGGTCGATACGCTCAGCATCAAAGTGAAGGGACGGCAGACGCATGGCGCATACCCATGGCTGGGAGTGGACCCGATCGTCGTCGCATCACAGATCGTTCTGGGCTTGCAGACGATTCCGAGCCGCCAGCTCGATGTGTCTGCGGCACCGACGATCGTCACGATCGGAAGCATTCATGGCGGAGTGCGCAGCAACATCATTCCGGACGAGGTGACGATGGAGGGGACGCTGCGGTCGCTCGACGAGGAAATGCAGAAAGACATGCATGCCCGAGTCAAACGTACGGCGGAAGCGATCGCCGAGAGCGCGGGGGCGACGGCCGAAGTGACGATCACGACAGGGTATCCGGTCACCTACAACGATCCGGATCTGACTGCTGCGATGTTGCCGACACTCGAGCGGGTTGCAACGGCCGAAAGGCTCCTCTCGGTGCCGCCAGTGCTGGGCGCGGAGGACTTTTCGTTTTTTCAGCAGCAGGTACCTGGAGTGTTTTTCTGGCTCGGAACGAGGCCGAAGGGTGTGAGCGCCGCGGATGCGCCGTCGAATCACTCGCCGCTGTTCTACATCGAGGAGAGCGGACTGATCCTGGGTGTGCGCGCGCTGTCGAATCTGGCGCTGGACTATCTCGCGGAGTGACGCGAACGGTTCAGTTGCGACGTCCTGTGAGACCAGTAAAAGGCATGTCCATTGCAGTGTATGAAGAGCCGGGAAACACGCAATTTCGCGTCGATTTCCAGCTCATGGAGGAATAAAAATATGGATAACAATCCAGCAGGTCGTACCGATCGCGAAGAGTCCATCTGGGGTGAAGTCGAAGGCAACTGGAACCAGTTCAAGGGGTACATGAAAGAGAAATGGGGAAAATTGACCGACGACGATCTGACGTACATGGAAGGCAAGCGTGACCGCGTAGTCGGCAAACTGCAGGAGCGCTACTCGGACACGAAAATGGAAGAGTCAGCCATCGAACGGGATCTCGAGGCATTGCGCGCAAACAGGCGCTAAGTCCAGCATTGGTCACGATCTATCCGAAAAAGGCACGCGAGAGCGTGCCTTTTTTCTCGTGGCGGGCGCCATCGACGAACCGCGCGACGCTCGCACGTCTGCAACATACAGGGTAGAATTACGTATCCACTTCGAGACCCGGCGCAGCCGGCAAGGAGACGAACCTGGAAAAGCACGTCACAGTTCTCGGAGCGATCCACATAGCATTCGGAGTCCTGGGAGTTCTGATCGCGGCCTTTCTCTTTTTTGTTCTTGCGGGCGCGGGTTGGCTGTCGCAGGACAGCGAAGCGATGGTGATCACGACGAGTATCGGAACGATGCTCGCGATCTTCTTTCTCGTTCTCTCCATTCCGCAGATCGTTGCCGGCATCGGCCTTCTGCGGTACGCAGCGTGGGCACGCATTCTTGCGCTGGTCCTCGGCGTTCTTCACCTGTTCAACATTCCGTTCGGAACCATCGTCGGCATCTACACCATCTGGGTGTTGATGGACGACCGCGCAGCCGCACTATTCGGTGTTTTCCGGCCAGGACCGGCTGCCAGTTACGACGTAACCGCACCTCGCTAGTCAGCGGGGGAGACCGTGCGGGGAGAGGGACGTTCGTGCTCCACCGTAGTCGCGTAATCCATTGCGCCGCATAGCGTTTAAGCACGCAATACCGGAAGTGGTTCAGATTTTGCCCTTATCGCAAGACGACATGGCATCCGCCTTATCGCAGCCGTTCGCCGAAGGACGAACCCGCCTTCGTCCGGACGGGGCGAGAAAGGTGTCGCTGGCCGAGTGGCGCGTGATCTGTCCGTGCCAGCAGCATGGAACGATGCGCGTCGTGCATCGAACCCTGAGCAGTAGCCGCCAGGCGCTCCGCAATCCGTACGCTGCATTGATTCTAAGCGTTCCGATTGCATTCGGTGCGGCGGGATTTCCCATGGTCGACTCCGAACAGGAAACCCCGGAGAAGAGGATTCCCGTTGCTGCCGTGCAACCGACCACATCGGAGGTTTCGAGCGCGATGTTCCTTTCGGACGACCAGCTCTCGATGATCCGCGACGAACTTCCGCTGCGTCTGATCACTCCTGCCATTCGCCGGGACTTCCTCTCGGTTCCTCCGGTGCCCGACGGCTTGTCGTTGGACCTCGTGAAGGCAGAGTTTTTCAGGACGGAGATTCCGTACGGCGCAATCATCTACAAGGAAGCGAAGCGCCACGGGCTTCAGCCGGAACTGGTTGCAGCCGTTGTCGAGGCGGAGTCGGACTTCAAGCCCCGATTGCGCTCGCACAAAAATGCTCATGGCCTCATGCAGCTGATTCCGAGCACCGGAGAGTTGATGGGAGCAAAGGATCTTCTCGACCCGGCGGACAACGTCCGGGCGGGCGCGCGGTACCTGAGATATCTCCACGATCGTTTCAAAGGAGATCAGACGCTCATACTCGCCGCGTACAACGCCGGTCCCACGGCGGTTCGCCGGTTCGGAGGTGTTCCTCCGTTCAAGGAAACGCAGAACTATCTCAAGCGGGTGAATCGATCCAAAGCGAAGTTCGAGCGACGCATCGCCACGCGCCATTCCGCGCTCGTCGAGATGGTTGGCGTCACGGCCGACTAACACCGAAGAAAGCGATCCTGTAGCAGGGATACGTGGTCACAGATTGTCGCTATTCCGAACTGTCTACCCGCGACGGCGTGATGCGTATCAGGACGAACTTCGAAGTCGGGGTATTGCTCTTCTCGGCGACCGATCCGATCGGAACGAGAACATTGGCCTCCGGGAAATAGGTTGCCGTGCAACCTCGCGGAATGTCGAACGGGACGACGGCAAACCGTTCAACAGATCGGATGGATCCGTCGAAGGTGCTGCTCAAGTCAACTAGTTGACTTTCTTCGAAGCCTGCATCTCTCACATCATCATGATTCATGAAGATCACGCGCCGCCCGCCTCGCACGCCGCGATAACGATCGTCGAGCCCGTAGATCGTCGTATTGAACTGGTCGTGACTGCGCACGGTCATCATGATGTACTCCCCCTGTTCGAGACGATGACGGGGGATGGGATGAACGGTGAAGTGCGCAAATCCGTCACTCGTTTTGAACTCCCCTTCACGTGCCGAGTTCGGGAGAGCGAAGGGCCCGACACGGATCCGTTCGTTGTACCTCTCGAATCCCGGGATCACAGCTTCGATGTGATTGCGGATCCGGTCGTAGTCTGAGGCGAGGGCGAGCCAGTCGACGGTCGTGTCGTTTCCCAGGGTGGCGGTGGCGAGCCGCGCAACGATTGCAGGCTCGCTGAGCAGCGTATCGGAGGCAGGCTCGAATGCTCCGCGTGAGGCGCTGACGATACCCATCGAGTCTTCGACGGTGACGAACTGTTCGACGCTCGCCTGAACATCGCGTTCGCTCCGGCCGAGGCATGGCAGGATCATTGCGCGCCGGCCGGTGATCAGGTGTGCGCGGTTCAGCTTCGTCGACACGTGGACTGTGAGACTGCATTTGCCTAGGGCTGCCGCCGTGAAATCGGTGTCGGGAGTTGCCGAGAGAAAGTTTCCGCCGAGAGCGAAAAAGACCCTCGCTCTTTCGTCGTGCATCGCTTTGATCGACTCGACGGTATCGAACCCGTGATCCCGGGGAGGTTCGAAGCGGAACTCTCTGGCGAGATCATCGAGGAAGCCGTCCTTCGGGCGCTCCCATATGCCCATGGTGCGATCGCCCTGCACGTTGCTGTGTCCGCGCACTGGACAGGCTCCGCCGCCGGGACGTCCGAGGTTGCCACGCAGGAGCAGGAAGTTGACGATTTCCTGAATGGTAGCCACCGCGTTTCTGTGCTGCGTCAGACCCATCGCCCAGCAGACGATGATGCCGTCGGCCTCCACCGCGATCTGCGCCGCGCGCCGAATCTGTTCCCGCGGGACACCGCTTTCCTCGACGATCACGTCCCACGGCGCATCGCGAAGTGACGATTCGAACTCACGGAAACCGCTCGTGCGCGCCTTGATGAATTCATGGTCGAGAACTTCCCCCGGGCGTCGCAGCTCCTCCTCGAGCATCTCTTTCATGATGCCTTTCAGCAGCGCAACGTCGCCGTTGATACGCACCTGAAGAAACAGTTCCGAAAGAGGCGTCGCAGCGCCGAGCAGGCCGGAGAGCTCCTGGGGATTGCTGAAGCGCATCAGGCCGGTCTCCGGCAGGGGATTGATGCTCACGATGCGGCAGCCCCTCCGCGCGGCCGCCTGGAGAGACGACATCATCCGGGGATGATTCGTTCCGGGATTCTGGCCGATGATGAAGATCGCGCCAGCCTTCTGAAAGTCCTCGAGCGTGACGGTTCCCTTTCCGACCCCTATCGTTTCGGTCAAAGCTGTTCCACTCGACTCGTGGCACATGTTGGAACAATCGGGCAAGTTATTCGTGCCGAACTGCCGCACGAAGAGCTGGTAAAGGAACGCGGCTTCGTTGCTCGTGCGACCGGATGTGTAGAAGACCGCCTGATCGGGCGAGTCGAGAGCGTTCAGTTCCGTTGCGATCGAGTCGAAGGCTTCATCCCATGAAATCGGCTCGTAATGATCGGAGTCCTCGCGCAGAATCATTGGCTCGGTGAGCCGGCCCTGTTTGCCGAGCCAGTGGTCGGTCTGCTGAGCGAGCTCGCTCACTGTGTGTTGACGGAAGAGCTCGGCGGTGATCCGGCGGGTCGTCGCTTCCTCTGCGACGGCCTTCGCGCCGTTCTCGCAGAACTCCGCAACGTGACGCTCCTCAGGATTCGGCCATGCGCAGCTCTGGCAATCGAATCCGTCTTTCTGGTTGACCCGAAGCAGCGCCCGAGTGCCGCGCACAATTCCCATTTCTTCCCACCCATGTTTCAGGGTCGCGAGAATCGAGGGGATACCGGCAGCGGACCTCGGCACGGCGCCGATTGCAGGTCTAGGCTCGAACGGGGGGGTTCGGGCGGCGGGCGCCTGCCGCTCGGCAGATTCCGAAGATACGTCGGCGTCTTTAGTGACGTAATGGTTGTCGCCGCCGCTCTCGTCATCGTTGGGTGGAAGGCTCACGGGGACATTCTAGTGAAAACTCCCGCAGTGTCATCCCGGGGTGTGGAGCGAGGGATCCGGGTGTGCACGGCGCGCGCAGCGCGCTCAGGAGGACACATGGTTCATTTCTCTCCACCATGACGGGTTCCGTCATTGTCGACGCTCGGGGGATGCACGTCACAGTCACTTACAGCAACCGGGATTCTCCCGAGTAGATGTTGAACCGGTCGTCGCGAACGAATCCGATGACGGTCATACCGAATGCACGCGCGGTTTCGATAGCGAGGCTCGACGGCGCGCCGACGGCGGCGACCACGGGGATCCCGGCGACGAGTGCTTTCTGCGCGAGCTCGAAGCTGACACGGCCGCTGAGCATGAGCACGCGGTCGTTGAGCGGCGTGCGTCCGGCGAGAAACTCCGTACCGATGAGCTTGTCGACCGCATTGTGGCGCCCGACGTCTTCCCTGATGTCGAGCAACTCTCCTTCGAAGGTGAAAAGGCCGGCGGCGTGAAGGCCACCGGTGGAATCGAATGTGGCCTGACAGGCGCGCAGCCGGCGTGGAAACTCATGAAGGACCGAGGGATCGAGACGGAGCGATGAGGGAGCAAGTGGAGGACTCTTTCCCATCTGAAGCGCCTCGATCGAGCTTTTACCGCAGACCCCGCAGCTCGAGGTCGTATAGAAGTTCCGCTGAAGCTGAGCCAGGTCGACGGAAACAGACGGTGCGAGCTCGACGCGCACGACGTTGCGCGGCTCACCGGTTGCGGGCCGGCCGCAGTGAGAGATCGACCTGATCTGGTCTGCAGCGTCGACGATCATTTCGGTGAACAGAAAGCCGGCCGCGAGCTCGAAGTCCTCGCCAGGAGTCCGCATGGTGATGGAGATGCTGCGCTGGACAGACTGACCATCCTGAAAAAAACCGATGCGGATCTCGAGGGGCTCTTCCACTGCGAGCTGATCGCTGGCGTGATGGCGCGATTGCCCCTCGACCTTCTGCAGATCGACGGAGACGCTTCGGTCCTCTGCCCGCTCCCGGTGCGAGGTCATGCAACGATTCTAGCCCGCATTTCTCACACTGCTTCTGCTGCGGCAGCCGATAGAGGCCTGTCTGCTTTGTTGCACGACGGTTTCGCTCCTCGACATAGTCTCGACTATGCCTTCGTCGCGAAACCGTCGTACGCCTTGCATACAGGCCGCTCTCGACTGCCTCGCGACGAAGCAGTGGGAGAAATGCGGGCTAGTATAGTGGCTCAGGAGAGGGGGGGGCACAGTTCCGCGGCGAGCCTGTCAGCCGTCGGCCACGTCGCGGCGCGCCATTCGGGGATCGATACTCCCATGAGCAGCCCCGCTGAGGCGAGATAGACGGCGATGTCCCGGACCGGGAAGCGGTCGCGGAGCAGAGCCACGGCCTGGTCGACCGCCTCAGGGCTCGGCGGTGCGTAGTCGTCGACTTCGATGGAGCCCTCCACATGCGGGATACCCCACTGATCGAGGAAGGCAGCGAGCATTTCGCGGGCCTCCGAGGTGTGATAGACCATCAGCGCGTTGTCGAACGTTTCCTCGAAGTCTGCGGCGGCGAGCCTCGATGCGAGGAGCTCTGCCTTCCGCTCTGCCGGCGCTTTCCGAAGGGTCTCCGGGCGGAATCTGAGGGAACCAGCGAGCGTCACGATGGCGAGGTGGCGCGCGTGATCGTCTCCTCTCCGGAAGAAAGTGGTAAGGATTCTCTGCCGCAGCTCCTGATCGCTCAGTTCCCTGAGGATGCGTCTGCCGGTCCAGTCAGCCATGGAGACAGGATAAAGGATGAAGGATGAAAGGATGAAGCCCGCCGGCAGGGAGGGGGGCTTCATCCGTCTTCTTTGTTTCTCCCAGTGGCGCAAGCTTCGGGTGGTACCTATATTGGGACTATGGCCAGGGGATGGGAAAGCAAGTCCGTCGAGTCGCAGAGGGAAGACGCGGCGGTGGATCAGGGCCCGGTCAGGAAGTCCTTGTCAGCCGAGCAGCGCGAGGTCGAGCGAAGGCGTCATAGTCTGCTGCTGTCCAGAACCCGCATTCTGCACGATCTGGATTCGAGCACCAGCCCTCGCTATCGGAAGAATCTCGAGGATGCTCTGGCGTTCCTCGAGGGCGAGCTCGAGCGTCTCTCGGGAGACCACTGACCTTTCGCCAGGGCCGATTCAGATCTACCGTTTCACGCGAGCGGAATGAGCCGGACTCGCGCCTGCCGCCCCGTAACGGAGCGTCAGCAGTTGCGCTGTGTCGTCTCCCCGGATGGTGAGGATGTAGAGGTGATCGTACTCTTCGTCTCCGATCGGACGGGAGTCGGACGCGCCGAGAGCCGCAAGGATTGCCGGGACCGTGTTGCTGTGTCCGACGATGAGGACGACGTGACCGCGATGTGCGGTGCGGATTCGATCTGCCAGTTCTGAAATGTGAGTATCGGTCGCTTCCAGCGCGATCGCGTCGAGATTCAGCCTGGCAGCCAGAGGCTCGGCGGTCTGACGCGTGCGAAGGTACTGCGTCGTGTAGATCGCGTCGATGGCGGTTTCGCCCAGCACGTGGGCGAGTACCCTGGCGCGATCTTTTCCCCTTTCACTGAGTACGGGATCGCGGTCATCCGAGACTTTCTCCGCATGACGCACGACGATGACCGTCGTGTCTGCGATCTGCCTTTCAGAGTGCGCCTGGAGATGCGGAGAGGCAAGGATCAAAACGGCGATTGCGAAGGCGAAGGTGAAGTCTGGTTTCATAATCTGGCTCGGTTGGATCAGACGTGGAGGGCCTCATTGTATCGCCCCCCGGGATATGGGCGGAATGTACCGGGGGAGCGTTCAGTTGCTGAGGTCTGGCGGCCATGGGCCGCCGCCGGCTGCGCCCACCAGTAGGGGTTCGCTCGACGAACGACTACACTGAGAGCCGCCTGCCCCTGACGGGGCCACCCCATGTGTACAATCAGTCTCGCACACCTCGTTCCATCCAGGAGCGTAAGGAATCTGGAGATCCATTGATTCGCCGAATGCTCATTAACGCGCAGAACTCCGAGGAGTTGCGCATCGCCGTCGTCCAGGGGACGACGCTCGAAACATTTCAGGTCGAGGTCGCCGAGCGCGGCCTCACCCGCGGCAATGTCTACCGCGGTACCGTCGTCAACGTGCAACCCGCACTCAACGCGGCTTTCATCGAATACGGCGCCGAGCGGCATGGCTTTCTCTCGCTGCAGGACATCGTGCCGGAAGTCTGGCACCGCTCGCCCGCCAAAGAGCGCCGCCCGCGCATCGAGGAAGTTCTCGACAAAGGTAAGCCGATCATCGTCCAGGTGTCCAAGGAACCGGAAGGGCAGAAGGGCGCCGGACTGACGACGAATCTCAGTTTTGCCGGCCGCTATCTGGTGCTCACACCCTACGATGACACGCGGGGCGTTTCCCGAAAGGTCGAGGACGACGAGGTCCGGCGGCAACTCAAGGATCAGGTCGAAAAACTCAAGGTTCCCGACGGTGCGGGATTCATCGTAAGAACGAACGCCCTGGACCAGAACAAGACGACGCTGACCAGAGACTTCGCCGCGCTCATCCGTCTGTGGAAGAAGATTCAGGCCGATTCGAGGAAAGGCAAAGGTCCGCGTCTGCTTTACAGCGACCAGGACATCATTCTTCGAACTCTCCGCGATTATCTCGACGCGTCGATCGAAGAAGTCCTCATCGATGACGAGGAGTCCTTCGAGAAGGCATCGGAATACGTCAAGTCGTTCCTGCCGCCCAGGGGAAAGACCAGGCTCGTGCGGTACGCCGACCGAGCGCCTCTGTTCTCACGCTACGATCTGGACACGCAGATCGACCGTATCTACGAGCGCTCGGTACCCCTGCCGAGTGGCGGATCCATCGTGATCGATCGAACGGAAGCGCTCGTGGCGATCGACGTGAACTCGGGAAGATCGACGCGGGCAGGAAATCAGGAAGAAACCGCGCACCGCACCAATCTGGAGGCAGCTGAAGAAGTCGCCAGACATCTCCGGCTTCGCGACATAGGCGGTCTGGTTGTCGTTGACTTCATCGACATGCGGAACCGGAAGAACCAGACATCGATCGAAAAGACTCTCCGTGATGCGATGAAAACCGACAAGGCGAGGTTCACCGTAGGCAGCATCAGCCCCAACGGTCTGCTCGAGATCAACCGCCAGCGAATCCAGCAGGCGCTCAACCTCAGAACGCATCGCTCCTGTCCCACCTGCGACGGCACGGGGAGAATCGCCAGTCCCGAAATGGTGGGACTCAACCTGTTGCGGCGGATTGAAACGCGCGCGACGACGAATCCGATCAGCCGCGTGCGCATCGCCCTGCATCCCGAGCTTGCTGACGCATTTCAGAATGGAAGACGTCAGGAGATTGCCGCCCTCGAACGGGAGTTCGATATTCACATCGAGGTGATCGCCTCGAATCGTCTGCACCGCCCCGACCAGGAAGTCGAATGGTTCGCGCGCGAGAAGGAACAGGTGGCGCAGAAGGAGCAATCGAAGGCTGCTCCCACCAAACAGCAGACGGCCGTGGACGAGATCCCGAAAGCACAGCAGCCCCCGGCGCAACAGCCACCGAAAGCCGCTCCCGCTCCTCCTCCGCAGGCGCCTGCCTCGGAATCCGATCAGCTATCGGCCGGCAGCGAGAGCGATGCCCCAAAGCGTTCGCGTCGACGTCGCCGTCGCCGTGGCAAGGATTCCCACGCATCGGTTGCGAATGGCGCACCGTCGGTGAGCGAAGAAGCGTCCGTGCCGGATGTGGAACCCGAAGAACCTCCGGCTGCGGCCGCACAGGAACCGGCGACGAGTGCCGAGCCGCGTCCGAAGAAGAAGCGGCCCCGCCGCCGCGGGCGGAAGCGCGGCCACGGCGAGAATCCAGCTCCGTTCGATACATCCGAGGCAAAGGACATGGCCAGAGATGAGGGTGATGAGCAGGCTGGGAATGATGGTCTCTCAGACTTCTGGGTCATTCTCTGATCCGCGGGGAAGCTCGGTGATCCGAAACAGCGCGTCTCCCGCCTGAGCTGGCGAGCGTGGAGAAGAGAGCGTGCGGCGGATGGTGAATCTCGCGGCAGGTCTCGGGCTGGTGCATCTGCGGCAGATTGCTCGGACCCGGAGAGCTCACGCAGTTCAACTCCTCGTTCGCACGGCGCGGCCGGTGTGCAGCGCCATGGGGTAGCCCTCCCTCATCAATCCGGTTAGCATGGGTGGCGCGCCCACTGAGGAGACGTGACGCGCGAATCCTACGAACCGCCTGCGCCGGGTCAGCCGTTCCTTTGGAGCCGGCAAATGAGAGGACTGAAACCAGATGGATGCTGCAACGTCCTGGCTGGAGCTCGATCTGTTGAACAACCCGTTGCGGCTGTGGGTCAGCGCTGCGGGAATGTTCGCAGTTTCCCTGCTCCTGGTTGGACTGGTTCGGACCCTTCTGAGGCGGCGCCTCCGGAAGGCCGCCGATACGACCACCGAAGTAGACGATGTTCTGCTCAGTCTTGTCGAGCGAACGAACCTGTTTCTGCTCGCCCTGCCTCTCGCCCACCACAGTTTGTCGGCGTTGAGTCTCCCACCGAAGGCACTCGCCGCCGTGCGATTCCTTGCCGTCGTCGGATTCATGGTTCAGGTGGGGCTGTGGGCGAGCGCCCTCGCGGAGTTCTGGCTGCGACGTCACAAGCGGGAGCGGGGAGCCGATCCGGTAGCGCTCACGACGTTGTCCGCCCTCTCGTTCGTGCTCAAGATCGTCGTATGGGTCATCGTCGGCGTTCTGACGCTCGACAACCTCGGGTTCGACGTCACGGCCCTCGTCACAGGACTCGGCATCGGCGGCATTGCCATCGCTCTGGCGACCCAGAACATTCTGGGCGATCTGTTCGCGTCGCTCTCGATCATTGTCGACAAACCGTTCGTGATCGGAGACTTCATCATCGTCGGAGAACAGAAGGGGAAGGTCGAGAAGATCGGCATGAAAACCACCAGAGTGCGGTCGCTCTCGGGTGAGTTGCTCATTTTCTCGAACAGCGACCTTCTGCAGAGCAGGATCCGCAACTTCCGGCCGATGCTCGAACGGCGTGTCATCCTGCAGTTCGGTGTCATCTACCAGACACCCCCGGAGAAACTGGCTTTGATTCCACCGATGGTCCGCGAGATCATCGAGAGTCAGGATCGCGTTCGCTTCGACCGCGGACACTTCGTCGGGTTCGGTGACTCGTCGCTCGATTTCGAGTTCATCTATTTCATTCTCTCTCCCGAATTCAGCGTGTTCGCCGATACCCGGCAGACGGTCGGCCTGAAAATCATCTCCGCCTTTGCCGAGCAGGGGATCGATTTTGCCTATCCGACGAGAACGCTTTTTGTGATGCCGCCGGAACCGGAGAGCGGAGAGACCGAAGATGCTGCCGAGGCATGAGCGACGGGCGTCCGCCAATGCACCACGGATGAACCTCCGAAAAACACGGTTTTCACACAGTCTCGCGCTCAGGATGACATCGAATGTCTTCGCCGGAATTTCTCAGTCTTCCGGGCCGACGTCACCCGGAGGAAACCCGAAACTCAGGCGAATGGTGGCGTACTCGGGATGCACCATGCCGTCGCGTGTTCGAATTACGAGACGTGGCTCGACGACCGGCTTGCCCTCCACTCCCCGGTGAAAACTCGACGGAAGGTCGGCGGTCCGCGAAGCAGCAAACAGACTGATCAGCGGATCATCGCCCTCGCGAAAAACCACATCCCGTCGCCGCAGAAGCGTCAGGCCGGCATCGCGCAACGCTGATTCTGCGTCGAGAAGTCTCGCGGTCGGAAACACGAAAGCGAATACACCACCAGTGGCGAGGATGCGTGACGCAGCAAGTGCGTAATCTCCCACGTCACCACGGACTTCGATTCGCGCCGGGATCGCCTGCTCATGCGCTGCGGTCGACGCCGTGCCCGAAGGAAAATAGGGCGGCGAGCCGAGGACCAGGTCGAACGGCTGTTGCCCGGAGAACAGCGCAGGGTCGCGGAGGTCCCCTTCGAACACCGAGAACCGGGATTCCAGCCCGTTGTACTCGATGCTCTTCCTGGCGAGGCGTGCTGAGATCGCCTGAGCTTCGACGGTGCAGAAGGTTGCTCCGGGAAGGCGCCAGGCGGCGATGAGTGCGACCGACCCAATGCCGGAGCCCAGGTCTGCGGCGCGCTCGACCCGCGGTGCCCATTGCGTACCGTACCAGGCAGTCAGCACATCGTCCGTCGAGTAGCGATGCCCCTTCGAGTACTGAAAGATCCGGAAGTTACCGCAGAGATAGTCGAGAGTCTCTCCCTCATCAGGCGCCAGCCCGGCGGGGGGCACCGGTCCGGGCCTTCGCCATCCACGGTACGTGGCAGGCCTGGTGCTGGAGCCGGAGCCTTCGTCGTTCACGTCCGATCTTTAGCACAGACCGGGCAAAGACTCTCAGTTTCCTCTTGAACTACCTCTGCGAGGCGGGCCACCGGAGCGACGGCATCCGGGTCGTCGAAACCGGAATTGCGTTGGTCACCACGGAGCGTTCGTTCAGTCCATGGATCGAGCGCGCCGGTCAGATCCTGAGCACGAGCTTGGTCATGTCGTGCTGATTCCCGTCGGGATCGGTTCCGTATCCGGGAACGACGTAGGAGTCGAAGCCGAGGTGTTGAAGTACACGGACCGCATCGGCTTCGACGTCGGAGATGAGCATGCAGGTGAGATGGCTCAACCCATTGGTCTTCGCGATGTTGATGAAATGGTTGATGAGCAGCGTTCCGAGTCCCACTCCCTGATATTCGGGATCGATGAGCCAGCGAACGCGGCCGACGCGGCGGAGAGGCCCGCCTTCCCTGCGATGGAGAGTGGCATCAGCGACCACCTTGTGCCCTTCGAATGCGAGCAGGGGAAAAGCCTTTGAATAGTCGATGTTGCGGCCCCAGCTCTCAATGAGATTGCGGTCATCGATACGGTCCCAGGCAAATCGTCTTGCTTTTTCCGTCAGTCGTAGAAAAAACTCGTGCAGCGCCTCGACATCTTTCTGTTCGAACGGCCGGATCAGCACACCCCGGCCGTCCCGTAAGATCGCTTCCTGTGGATAGCGGTTGGGCATCGGTCGCTCCTTCCAGATCAGTGGCGCGCAGCATAGCAGAGGTTCGAAGGGACGGAAGTGATGGGCGCGCTGCGTCCCTGCCGTAGCCGTTGCCGTCGATCCCGTTCTCGCCAACGTCGTACGGATGTCCCCGTTTCGCGAGGCTGCGGTGCCTCATTGCATAATGGCGCATCGAAAACCCCAGGAGGACACTGCATGACCTTCCAACCGACTCTCGCGTTCGCGATCACCCTCGCGCTTGCCGTCCCGGTCACCGCCCAGCAGCCGAGACCGGCTCCTGCACAGGGCAGGGTAATTACTGAAGTTCCTGCCATCCTTCCGGAGCGCGGAAGAGTCGAACCAGTGAACCGGATTCTGACGGACCGGCTCGAGAATCTCCTTCCCGGTATCATGCGCGAAACCGGAATCGACATGTGGGTGATCATCAACCGCGAATATGTAGAGGATCCGGTGTATCTCACTCTGGTGCCGGAGCCCGTGTTTGCCGCGCGACGAACGACGATGCTGGTTCTGTTCGATCGAGGGGAGGAGGGCGTGGAACGGCTCACGGTCAGCCGCTATCCGCTGCGTGGATATTACGAATCGGCATGGGAAGGCGGGACGAACGACGCGCAGTGGCAGGCTCTGGGAACCATCATCGCAGAGCGATCTCCGCAGAAAATAGGAATCAACAGGAGTCCGCAGTGGTCGTTCGGTGATGGTTTGACGGCAAGCCTTCACGCGAAGCTCGTCGATACGCTCGGTGAAGTTCCGACGCCGGAGGGAGAGGTTCCACTGGCGGCACGGCTCGTCAGTGCCGAGCGTCTGGCAGTCCGGTGGCTCGAGAGCAGAACACCTCTCGAGCTCGAGATCTATCCTCAGGTCGTTGCGATCGCCCGCGCCGTGATCGGCGAGGCATTCTCTTCGAGAGTCATCACGCCCGGCGTGACCACGACCGCCGATGTGGCGTGGTACATACGTCAGAGGTATGCAGACCTGGGGGTGCCCGTCTGGTTCATGCCCTACGTCAACATCCAGCGCCGCGGAACTCCGTATCCACTCGAGGAGCCATTCTTCGGGGCGAGCGGAATCATCCAGCGAGGGGATGTAATCCATACGGATGTAGGGATTACATACCTGCGCCTGAGCACCGATACGCAGGAGATGGGATACGTGCTCCTGCCGGGTGAGACGGAGGTGCCGGAAGGGCTGGCGCATGCGCTGCGCATGGGAAATCGCTGGCAGGATCTGCTCACGGCGCAGTTCCGGACCGGACGGACGGGAAATCAGATCCTCGACGCTGCACTCGAGGCGACGCGCGGGGAGAAAATCCGAGGAACCGTTTACACGCACCCTATCGGATTCCATGGTCACGGTGCCGGCCCGACGATCGGCATGTGGGACAACCAGGGACCCACGCCCGTACAGGGAGACTGGACGCTAAACCCGGGCACGGCGTACGCGATCGAGGGCGACGTTCGCGTCCCAGTTCCTGAATGGGACGGACAATTCGTTCAGATCAAGCTCGAACAGTCGGCTGTGTTCGATGGAAAGAGCGTGCGCTATCTTGCGGGCCGTCAGACGCGCTGGCACCTGGTGGAGTGAGTGCAGACGGACCTAAATGACCGTTCCGTAACAGTTTAGCGGGCAGATCGCGCGGGTCTTCCACCCCACCCGGACCGAAACGGGGCGGGCGCTTTTATTTCGGAATCGTGAATCGGAACGTAGAGCCGTGCGTGCCATCGCTCTCGACCCAGATCCGGCCGCCGTGACTCTCGACGATCCCTCTCGCGATAGGAAGCCCGAGCCCGGCCCCCATCCGAGCGGTTCGCTTCATCTGCCAGTATGGATCGAAGATCCGCTGCAGATGCTCAGCCGGAATCCCCAAGCCGTCATCCCGCACCGAGAACTGAACTTCATCTCCCTGATCCGTTACACCAACGTCCACGGCTCCGCCTTCCGGGGTGAACTTCAGCGCGTTTCCGACGAGGTTCGAGAGCGCCTGGTTGAGCCGGTCGCGATCGGCCGGAATCGTTGGCGGCGAAACGTCGACCTGCCAGCTTAGCCCGACATTCCGCCCCGCAGCCTGCGGACGGAAGATCTCGGCAAGCTCGTCGATCAGCTCAGGCAGGTCCACGGGGCTCTTTTCTATCGGGAGGCGATGTCCGATGTCGATGGTGGTGACGTCGAGGAGATCATCGATGAGCCGGGTCATCCGTTTCGCGGAAAGACGAATCACATCGAACTGTTGGGGAAGCTCGGCTTCGGGAGGGGGCATTTCGGCGAGCATCGACGCCGTCATCGTGATGGTCGTCAGAGGGCTGCGCAGATCGTGGGAGACGATCGCGAGGATCTCCTCACGCGAGCGAACCGCCTGCTGAGACTCTGCGTAGAGTCTCGCGTTCTCCGCAGCGAGGGCGACCCTGCGGGTGAACTCCACGATGAATTCGAGGTCGGCCTTCGAGAACGTTCTGCGGGATTCGGCAAAGACGAAGATCATGAGGCCGATCACACGCTGAGGTGTTACGAGCGGGGCGAGGACGGCCTCCCGGGGGGCGAGTATCTGTTCGGCTTCAGTCGAGCTCGCGAATGCCGCTTTCATCTCGGCGGCGAGCTCCTCGATGACGATCGCGGATCCTGACTCCAGCGCTTTCCGGACAGGCCCCAGCCCGGCGTAATCAGGTTCGCCGGAGGGGATCAGAAGTTGTCGCTGAGTCTCGGTTCGGTGTGCCGAAGCAACCCGGCGCAGGTTGCCTTCTTCATCGAGCACGTCGATGACGCAGAAGTCACAGAGGGTGGGGATCGCCATCCGGGTGACCTGCTCCATGATGGAGGAGTAATCGAGCGAGACGCTGAGCTCGCGGCTCGCCTCGGCTAGAAATGCGGCCCGTTGCTCGGCCGATTCGGCAAGTGTGCGTGCCGCTTTGGCCTCCTCGGCCTCGCGCCGTGCCTCCATCCGCTGGCGATCGGCCTCTTCTGCCAGACGTCTCATCTGCCGCCCTAGCCAGGCTACGAGCAGGGCAGAAATCAGCGCCAGCACCGTCAGCACGATCGCGACCGTGACATTCACCTGCTCTGCACGGCTGATCTGATTCCGGCGAAGTTCCCGTTCGGATTCAACCGCACGCGCAAGGTTCCGTGCCGCCGCCTGTGCTTCCTGCAGAAGGGTGAGTCTCTCGAACAGGCGCGCCAGGAACACAGGTGCAGGAAGAGGGCGCCGGACGAACTCGGAATCTGCAATACTCGCGTGCCATTCGGATTCAGCGGCTTTCAGTTCATCGAGCGCCGATTGCACGAAACCACCTATGTCTCTCGCGAGTGGCTCGAGTTTCCGATGAGCCGCTCGCTCGCTCTCCACCGCTTCGTGATACATCCGGATGTACTGCGGCTGCTCGGTCACCTGAAACGCGATCAGCAAAGAAAGTTCGGTCGCCAGCAGCGACTGGATGTCGTCGGCTATGGTTCCAGCAGGCTCGACTATCGTCCGAAGCTCGAGCCGGAGGCTGTCTGTGTGCCGCTTGACGAGTAGCGGTACCAGCACCAGGGCAAAGAGCGAAAGAATGATGAACGACATCGGGATCACGCGGCTCCAGTGCCGTGGATCCTTTGCGATCTCGTCGAGTTTCTTCTCGGCCTGTTCGATCGTGTTCGTCATCGTTTTACTTGTGGAGTCGACGTCCGGATACGAAAGACTTCTGACAACGCCCTCACCGCCTGAATTCCTGACTTTCCGAGGCGGGAGCTCTCATCCCGAGCCCAGCCAGAAGATTGCGAACGAAGCCAGCACTACGATCACGAGCAGAATGGCGAACCGGAGAAAAAAGCTTCTATTGACTCGCGCACCCGCTGACCCTTTCTCCGCGACAGCTCCCGGATTGTCTTTCAGGCTCTTCCAGAACAGAACCAGTGCTCCTGCAGCGAAGGCGAAAATCGCGCCACCTACTCCGAGCGTAAGGAGCAGTAAGGAGAGGAAGTCGGTCTCGTCGTTGAAAGATGGCCGCATGGGGGGCTAGTGTAGTGCGGACCGCCGGAATCATCGCCAGGGGTCTGCTTTCCTTGTTATTCGCTTTTCTGGAAGTTATGCTGCGGCGGCCTGATGAAACGGAAGAAAGCGATTTTTCTGATCAAGTTTCTGGCCACGATCGCGGTGCTCTACGTCGTGATTGCGCTCAATCCCGTGAATGATCACGTGATCGTTCCATTCACTGAGGGGATTACGTCCGTCTCGGCTGCGATGCTTCGCGGCCTCGGCCAGGTTGCCGAGGTGAGTGAAGGAACTCTGATTCGTACCACGGGCTTCATCGTCGACGTGAAGAATGGATGTAACGGGATCGAGGCGATCATTCTTCTGATCGCCGCCATCGGGGCGTATCCCGCACCCCTGGTGCACCGTATCGTCGGGATCCTAGCCGCATCGATCGCACTTCAGGTGATCAACGTGTTCCGGATTGCCATGCTCGTATGGCTCGGGGCTCACTATCCGGATATTTTTCAGCTCTTCCACGTCGCCGTCTGGCAGACGGTGATCATTCTGATCAGCGTTCTTCTGTTTCTGCTCTGGAGCTCGCGCTTTGCGCCGCCACCCCTGGCAGACAGCAGGTAAGGCGCTCGCAGGATTCCTCCTCGGCCTCGCGGTCTGGTGGGGCATGAGTCCGTCCTACGCGACTCTCCTTGCGAAGTCCGCCGAGCCCGTCCTTCGTATCAGTGAAAAGCCTCCTGTCACGCGCCTTCGAGCGGACGGGCGCAACATCATCGTCAATCGAACGGACTTTCCCCGGACCTCGGCGCGGCCCGGCGTTCCGGCGCATGACCTGACATTCAACCTGATTCTGCTGACGACCTTGTTTGCGGCGAACCTTGGCACGTTCTCGAACAGGAATGTCGGAGGCTTCGCCCTTGCGCTGATCCTGCTGTACATCACGCATGTGTTCGGGGTGCTCGCCGCGATCAAGTCGATCTATGTGTTGCAGCTCGGCGAGTGGAGCCGGGTTCATTACAGTGACGCGCTTCGCAATTTCTGGTCGGGAGCTGCACATTTCTATCGCCTCGTCGGCTTGTACGCCTTCGCGTTCGCCATCTGGTGGTTGTGCAGCCCGGATCCGGACGCACAGATTGCCGCCTCGCCGGGCCGGCAGCCGAGAGGGTGGAAGAAGGGAAAGCGAAAAGGCAAAGCAAAGTAGTCCGGAGCCGGTAGTCCGTCAGGTGCGACGTACTTCGAGCCTCAGCGTCGGAGACGGAGTGGATGGGACGTTGGTGCTCAGGCTCTCAGCTCTCCAGCATGTCCCAGGTCTTCTCTCGGGTCGGGGCCACGGTTCCGGTGAGGGCGGCCAGGATTCTGTCGACGTGGATATGGCTGTTCTCGATGAAGTGCCTCGTGCCGGCTCCCGACTGAGTTCCCGCAATGGCGGTGCCGGCGATAAACAGGTGCGGAACGTTGGTTTCCATCGTCTGTTCTTCGACAACCGGTTGGCGTGCGGGGCCCCACAGCTCGACGCCCGCCTGGATGAAAAGCTCGGGATCCTGTTCGTAGCCCGTGAGCAGCAGAACGAAGTCTGCTTCTACGGAGAGCTTCGCGTCAGCTTCCGCATTGAGCCGATCGAGAACGACCACGTCGCTGTGAATCTCGCGGACTGCGGTGTCCGGAAGAAACGTCAGGCGGTCGTCCCGAATCATTCCTTCGATCTCGGGCAGGAGCCAGAACTTGATGTGGGAGGGATCGAGCTCTGCACTACGGCACGAGAGGGTTACCTGCGCGCCCACGCGGACGCACCGCACCGCAGCTTCGATCGCAGAGTTCCGTCCGCCGACGATGAGCACCCGACGGCGGAAGTAGGTGTGCGGATCGCCGAAGTAGTGGCTGACATGGGGAAGAGTTTCGCCGGGAACCTCGAGAACTCGCGGCCTGTGCATGTCGCCGATGGCGAGGACTATGTTCCTGGTGTGCCAGTGGCGACGCCGTCCGTTTCCGCGGCTGGTGACGGAAAAGGTTCCGTCAGGGTCACGCCGAATTCCCACGACGCGCTCGTAAGTGTGAATCTGCAGATCGAACTGTTCCACGATGCCGCGGAGGTAGGCCAGGTACTCTTCACGGGTTGCCTTGGTCTGGTCGACGGTATGGAGAGGCACACCCGCGATGGCGATGCGCTCGGGTGAGGAAAAAAATGGTGTCTGCGGGGCGTACCAGGCGATCGTCGACCCGATCTGTCCCGCGTCCAGATGAACATACGGAATTCCTGCTTGCTTGAGTGCTACAGCGAGCTCGATTCCAATCGGGCCGGCGCCCACTACCAGAACCTCGGTCTCGATCGCAGTCACGACAGTTGCCCGAATAGAGTCTTCATCTCGATCGCTTTCCTCAAAGCGCGATTGCGCCCCTGAACTTTCCTGCCTGGTAGTCTCTGATTGCTTCGAGAATTTCTTCGCGGGTGTTCATGACGAACGGCCCATGAGCCACGACGGGTTCGCCGATTGGTGCCGCGTGGCCGAAGAGTATCAGGGAATCATCGCCGGATTCGACTGAAATCGAATCTCCATCGTCCTGTAGTTCGGCGAGGTGAAACTGAGGCGCCGGATGCCCGCCGATCCGGATCTCCCCCCTTACAACGTACAAAAAGACGTTTCGACCGGCGGGTACTGGCAATTCACCGCTCACATGAGCGGCTCCAGATCATCCGGTTCCCGCGTCTGTGAAAATATCGCGTACGGAAACAGCAACGGGCGACGTGCGACGGCGGCGGGCTACGGACGGTGGGGCTACCTCATCGTGATCTCGCGGAACGGAACACCGTTGGCCTCGAGCGTGACGATGGTCCGGACACTGAGAGGCTCCTTTGGCGAGTTGACGCTTGTGACCGCGTTGGTGAAGAGCTTGAGGGTCTTCGTTTCACCCGTGGCGATCATTTCGTCGAAGCGCTGCCGGATGTTCTGGAGCCGGTAGGTCGTCATCGTTGGAGTGGAAGCCTCGATCTGTCTGACGCGAAGCGGTGTCGTCGCATGATTCGTGATCGAGACTTCGAGGGTTACAGGGGCGGTGTTTCCTGCGCCGAAGAAAATGGTTCCGGGAACGTCGACCGTCACCGTAGGTGCGGCCACCGACGCAGGGCGGTCGGAGACCGTAGCGCAGTGAAGGAGTGCCACGGATAGAAAACAGATCGCGAGTGTTCGCATGAAGACCTCCTGAACTTTGAGGGCTGCAAGTCCCGTGCGAACCGCGGGGCGGTGCTCCGTGCGGGCGCTGTGCTCTCCGGATCGGCGATATTGGCGCCATCGTGCGCAAGTCTTCGGGGGCAGGGCGAAAAGAGAATTGAGGAGCGAGGGGGAGTTGGCGGGAGCCTGATGCTGTACCATTGCCTCACACCTCAATCCAATGGCCGCCGCTGAACCGGTGATCGTGATTTCGGATTTGACGCGCCGTTTCGGTGCGCGGGAGGCGCTGTCCTCGGTCACCCTCCGGATTCCTCGTGGCGGTGTGTACGGTCTCGTCGGCGAGAACGGCGCGGGCAAGACAACGTTGATTCGACACGTCCTCGGGCTCCTGCGGGCCGAGAAGGGGAGCGTGCGAGTGTTCGGCCGCGATCCGGTCGCGGATCCCGTCGGCGTGCTCTCCCGCATTGGCTATCTGTCGGAGGAGAACGATCTTCCGGGCTGGATGCGCGTCGATGAGCTGATGCGTTACTCGCGCGCGTTTTATCCCGGCTGGGATGACGCATACGCCGCCGAGTTGCGCACGAGGTTCGCGCTCGATCCTGCGGCGAGGATCAGTACGCTTTCGAAGGGACAGAAAGCGCGCGCCGGTCTCCTCATCGCACTCGCATACCGTCCGGAACTGCTCGTGCTCGACGAGCCATCCTCCGGCCTCGACCCCATCGTGCGGCGCGACATTCTTGGTGCTGTGCTCCGCACGATCGCCGACGAGGGGCGCACGGTACTGTTCTCATCGCATCTCCTGGGGGAGGTCGAGCAGGTCGCCGATCACGTGACGATGATCCGGCAGGGAACGATCGTAGTGAGCGCACCGCTCAAAGAGGTGAGGGACGCGCACGGCGGTGCATCGCTCGACGAGATCTTCGTCGAGCGAATCGGTGGCGTGTAAGGAATGCGTACTCCGGCCGCCGCAATTGCGTGGGAGTTCCTGCAGCGTCACCGCTGGGGACTGATCGCAGTGCTCGCGACGATCTTCACCCTCGGCGGCATCAAGATCGCCGCTCTCACGACACAGGCGCATCACGACATCGATGACGTGACCTTCGCTCTTCTCGTCCCCGTACCCCTCGCAGCAACGTTCTGCTATTTACTCGCCGTGTTCACGTTCGGGATTTCCGGCGATCTCGCCGCGCGCGAGTCGATGTACCCGCCGCGAATGTTGACGCTTCCCGTCTCCTCGGCAGCGCTCGCGGGATGGCCGATGCTGTACGGCTGCGTGTCGATGGTGCTGCTGTGGTTCGCGATGAGAATCGCAGGGATCTTTCCTTCCGGCTTCGACGTCCCGAAGTACTGGCCGGCCTTGTTTGCGGCATCGCTCCTCGCGTGGACGCAGGCCCTGACATGGTTGCCCTATCCGCTTCGTGGAATGCGCATCGTAGTGTCGATCGCACTGCTCGTGTCGATTGACATCGTGGTTTTCACCGCGCTCGAAAACAAAGTGAGGGAGGGCACGATGTTCCTCCTTCTCGCGCCGTTAGTGCCACTCGCGTACGTCGCAGCGTTGTCGGCGGTGCGTCGCGCGCGGCGTGGCGACGTGCCGGACTGGAGCCTAGCGCAACCGTTCGCGCCTGGCTTGGCCCATTCCCCGGTGCGCCCTGATTTTCAATCAGCAGCTCGGGCGCAACTCTGGTTCGAGTGGCGCCAGTATGGTCGGACGTTGCCACTTCTCGTTGCGATCGTGCTGCCGGTCGGGCTCTCACTTCTCTTTCTGTTTCACGAGACGCCCGTCATCGTCTTCGAGATCGTCGTCGGGGCGGTCCTGATGCCGCCGTTCCTGGCGATCTTCGCCGCTGCTGCCGCTGGCAAATCGAGTGCGAACGCATCCAATTCATACGGAATCTCGCCATTCATGGCGACGCGTCCGGTCGAAGATCGTGCTCTCGTTGTTGGGAAATGGCAGGCGGCGCTGTTGAGTACACTCGCGGCGTGGGCGATTGTCATCCTCGCCGTTCCGGTCGCGCTCATCTGGTCGGATGCGACCGAGCCCATCATCAGTATCGCGCGCAATGTCGACGATGCCCTGGGTCGCCCCCGCGCGATCATCCTCGGGCTCATCGTTCTCGTGATGCTCATCGGCTCGACGTGGAAGCAGCTCGTGCAGGGCCTGTACATCGCAATGAGCGGCCGCGACTGGGCCGTGAAAGGGATCGCGTTCGCCACTCTCGTCCTGGTCACGGTAGGCTTTCTCGCCCTCGGCTGGATTCTCGACAGTCGCTACCGGATCGCCCTGGTGCTGAACTCGGTCCCGTGGCTCATGGCGGCGTTCGTCGCCCTCAAGCTTGTGCTCGCGATGCGGATGATGCAGCACGGTGCCGAGCGCGGATTGTTTACGCGAAAGCAGCTCGTTGTCGCAGCGATCGTTTGGGATCTCTGCGTCCTCGTGG
>JBGTDX010000076.1:0-4454 GCA_041748075.1 Thermoanaerobaculia bacterium | reverse complement strand
TCTGGTCAGAGACATCGGCGCGGCCCTGGATGATCCCGACCGCATTCGGGAGTTCGACAGGATCGTTTCGCGAGCTCGCGGCCCGGTTCCCGGAAGGTAGGGGCCAACTGTACGACATCTGGAGACATCGAGAGATCCAGTCCCACCGTCCTGCGCGGCGGTTGTTTTGCCCGAGAAGACTCGAGCCGTGATTGTGTTCGCCGGATCCTGCTCCGATGTACGGTCCGGCAAAAAGCAGATATTCCAGACCAGGCCGCTACGTTTCGTTCAACCTCGCAAGCTCCTCCGGAAACGCCTTCGTCCGCATGCGTGCCGTTGCAACCACCTTCTCGAACCGTGGCGTCCCGCGAAGGGATGAAAGGAACGGGCAGTATTCGGCGATATAGCGGTCGGGGTGAAAACCGTCGACTGATCTCTCCAGCAATTCCAGCGCAAATTCGCGATCGCCGCATTCCAGAAACGCCTCGGCGAGATGAAAGTGATGATGTGCGTCGAGCGGCGTGACATCGATGTCTCTGATTCGCGCCAGCCCCGCCTCGCGGCGTCCATCCATCCCGTCGAGCAGGGCGAGCAACTGCCGTGTGTACGGCACGTCCGGAGCCAACACCTCCAGAGTTCTGGCGTGACGCCACGCGTCCTCCATCCGCCCCATCAGGGCATAGGTGTAGCCGATAGACCAATGCACGATGAAGTTCTGGGGGTCCAGCTCCAGCCCCTTCACGTGAGCATCGACGGCCCTTTCAGGACATCCCTCGAACCAGTGAGGGACACCGACAGCGATGAATAACAACGGCGACAGCGGATCGCAGGCCGCCATCCGCTTACCGGTTTTGACCGCCCGTTCGATCTGCCCGGCGGCCATAAGGCTGATGCACATCGAGAGCAACGTGTCGGAGTCATTCGGTTCCCGATCCAGCGCCATCAGGCAGTGATGAACTGCTTGCGGCAAATTCTTCCGCTCATACTCGATATGCGCGAGGATCGAATGCCCGTACGGCGCATCAGGCGCGCGCAGGAGCAGCTCGCGCGATTCCCTTTCCGCCTCTTCGAGTGGTTCGCGGTCCGGGCTCGTGCCTGCACGCACGAGCATCACCTTCGCCCAGGCCAGCTCCGCCATCAGCGGTGGTGTCTCTCCTTCGATCCGGATCGCCTCGCGGATCAGCGGCACGGCCCGCTCCGCGGCGTACCGCCGCCGCTCCTGCCTGGCTTGCAGGAACAGCTCGAATGCGCGCACATCGGCGATGGGTCGCTCCTTCAGCTGCGCGTGCTCGTCGGAGGTGAGAGTGATGTTAAGGGCCTTCACAATCTCGCGGGCTACCCGTTCCTGCACTTCGAAGATGTCGTCGATCGTGCCGCTGTACTTCTCCGACCACAGCGGCGCGTCGGAAGCCGCATCGATGAGTTGCGCGGTCATGCGCAGACTCGATCCCGCCTTGCGCACGCTTCCTTCCAGCACATAGCGGACGCCCAGCTCGCGGCCGATGGTCCGGATGTCCTTCTTCGCTCCCTTGAGCTGCATCGCCGAAGTGCGGGAAATGACCCGGAGCGCCCGGACCTTCGCGAGATCGCTGATGATCTCTTCAGTCAGCCCGTCGCTGAAGTACTCGTTCTCCGGATCGGGACTGAGATTGGAAAACGGGAGAACGACAATCGAGCGATCGTGGATCGCGACGGCGGGGGCGCCTTCGCCTGCTGCACGGCGCGTGGTTTCATGATGTGGGCCGCATGACCCGATTTCGTCCCCGAGCTCCTTCGCGCTCTGAAAACGGGAGGCGGGCTCCTTCTCCAGACATCGCGCGATCAGCGAGGAGAGCATCGGCGGACAGTCGCCTCTCCGTGCACTGATCTCCGGCGGGGTGTCCCGAAGAATTGCGGACGCAGTCTCTGCGGAGGAGTTACCGCCGAAGGGGCGATGTCCGGTGGCCATCTCGTAGAGCATCACGCCGAGCGAAAAGAAATCGGTTCGGTGGTCCACACTGCGTCCAGATACTTGCTCCGGCGACATGTAGGGCACCGTTCCCATGATGACGCCGTCGCTGGTCCGCACGTCGGTCCGCTGATCTTCGGCCCCGCTGGCGCCCTCGTCGAGAGCAACCCGGGCCAGGCCGAAGTCGAGGATCTTCGGCCGGCCGTCGGCCGTGACCATCACGTTAGCCGGTTTGAGATCGCGATGAACGATCCCCCTGGCATGCGCGGCGGCGAGTGCGTCGGCCAGAGCCGCGGCGATGGCGAGGATGCGGTCGCCGGGGAGACCACCCTCCGGGATCAGGCGATTGAGGGGCGTGCCCTCGATCAGCTCCATGGTCAGGAAATGGACTCCCTCGCGCTCCTCCACCGAGTAAATGGTGACGATGTGGGGATGGTTGAGCGCTGCGACCGCGCGGGCCTCGCGCTGGAATCGCGCCAGACCCTCCCGATTCGCGGCCATGGCCGGCGGAAGGATTTTCAGTGCGACGTCGCGCCCGAGGGTAGTGTCTCTGGCCCGATAGACTTCACCCATGCCTCCCTTCCCGAGAGGTGCCGTAATCTGGTAGTGGCCGAGGGATTGTCCGATCATCGAATCGCGACCGACCTGTTCATGTTGTGTTGGATGACCTCAGGGTATAACGGAAGCGTACCTGGAGGCCCATGGAATCCTGGCCCGCGCCAAGTAGCGGCGGATTCCGATCCGCCGTTTCTCGTAACATCTCGAACTTGCGCGTCATGGGGCGACCGCATTCCTGGCGGGCCGTTGCTTCCAGATGTACGACACCGCATGTGGCAGGGCCTTCCCAGGCCCTGCCTTTGCGAGCAGTAAAGATGTACGACACCTGGAGCTCGAGCACCCATCACGGACGATGAGATTTTCATTTTGCGGGTCCGACCCCATTGCCCTCGAGCGCGCGAACGCGTGTCATCCTGAGCGCAGCGAAGGATCCCCTCAGGGCTCGCTCTGATGCAGCAATCGGGGGATCCTTCGCTTCGCTCAGGATGACACTTTTCTCCTGGACGGCGGCACAGGGCCCCTGAACTGCTAGACTCCTGTCGATCCCGATGACAATTGTCTCTGGTACGCGCCTCGGGCGTTACGAGATCCGCCACAAGCTCGGCTCGGGCGGGATGGGTGAGGTCTATCTCGCCTGGGATCCAGAGCTCGAGCGCGAGGTCGCGATCAAGGTCCTCCATGCCGATCACGATGAGAGCCCGGAGCGAACGAGACGGTTCGTCCAGGAGGCGAAGGCCGCGTCCGCCTTCAGCCATCCGAACGTCGCGCACGTCTACGAGATCGGCACCGCGGGAGTTCTGCGTTACATCGCCATGGAAGTGGCTCAGGGCGAGACGCTGCGGCAGCGAATCACGCGCGGTGAGATGCCGGTCGACGACGTCATCAGCATCGGTTCCCAGATCGCGGCGGCGCTCGCCGCGGCTCATGACTCGGGCATCGTCCATCGCGACATGAAGCCTGAGAACGTGATCGTCAGCCCTCAGGGTTACGTGAAGGTGCTCGATTTCGGTCTCGCAAAACTCGTGCGCCGGGACATCGAGGCGGAGACGGTGCTGAAGACCCGGCCCGGCACCGTGATGGGAACGCCGCGTTACATGGCGCCCGAGCAGTTCGGCGGCAGCGACGTCACGCCGCCCGCCGACGTCTTCAGCCTCGGCGTCGTCCTCTACGAGATGCTCACCGGCCGCCGGCCGTTCGACGGCGACGACAACAGGGCCGTGGCGCGCGCGATCCTCTCGGAGGATCCGGTTCCCCCGACGAACCTTCGCGACGCGATACCGGCGGGTCTCTGCGAGATCCTGACGAAGGCGCTGCAGAAGGATCCCGAGCTTCGCTACCCCTCCGGGGCCGAGTTGCTCGAGGATCTGAAACAGGTCAGCCGGGAGACCACGGCCGCGGCCTTCGTGTCGTCTCGTTCCGAGCTTGCAGCTCCGCGGAAACGCCGCTGGATCGCGATCGCAATCACCCTGCTCGCTCTCATCGTCGCCGCCGTCGTGATCGTTGCGGTCCAGCGAGCACAGCGACTGCGCGAGGTGCGCGCCGCCGTCGACGAGGCGCAGCGGCTCGACCGCTCGATCGCCGTGCTACCGTTCCAGAACCTGAGCGCCGAGGCCGAGAACGCCTTCTTCGCCGCCGGCGTGCACGAAGACGTGCTCACCTACCTCTCGCGCGTCGCCGACCTCAAGGTGATCTCGCGCTCGTCGGTGATGCAGTACGCGACGCCGGGGAAGAACCTGCGAGAGATCGCCGCCGATCTCGGCGTCGTCTATGTCGTCGAGGGGAGCGTGCGGCGCGCCGGCGGCAGAGTCCGCGTCGCCGCCCAGCTCATCGACGCACGCACGGACGAGCACCTGTGGGCCGAGAATTACGATCGCGAGCTCGCCGACGTCTTCACGATCCAGACAGCCATCGCGCAGGAGATCGTCGCCGCGTTGAAGGCGACGCTGTCGCCGCGCGAAGCGAAGATGCT
>JBGTDX010000075.1:0-21280 GCA_041748075.1 Thermoanaerobaculia bacterium | reverse complement strand
AGCTCGAGCGAGAGACAGCCATCGAAAGTGTTCACGGGTTCCGGACCGTTCACGGTGACCCTCACCGTCACGCACCCGAGTGGACAGCGACAGGCCACGCGAGTGATCGACTTTGCACCGCGCGTTGTCATCACGCATTATCCCGAAGCGATCGTCGGCTCGACCTCCGGCGGCGATACGACGAGCTTCACGGTGAGCAACATCGGCGGATCGGCGAGCACGGTGAATCTCACAAGGCAGGGAACCTTCTTCGCGCAGAGCCCCGAGTCGTTCACGCTCGAGCCGGGTGCTTCGCAGACAATCACGGTCACCACGCTCGCTCTGCCGGACGGCCGGAGCGAGGGGACCTCGGTTCTCTCCGGAGATGGCGTGCTGCCCGGAACCTTCGTGCCGATCGTAGCGCTTGGCGTCGCACCACCTGAGGGGGATGTCATCGGAGTCGCGTTGATGAGCCGGGTCGATGTGAGCTCGCCCATCGGCGCGCCGAGTGCCGAAGGAACCGCGAGCTTCACGAACACCGGTTCGGCGGGATTGACCGGTGTGCTCTCCTCGGATACTGCCTGGCTTCTGCCCTCGCCGGAAGTCGTGACGATCTCCCCGGGCGGAACGGTGGACGTGGCGTTTGCAATCGACCCGGCACTGCGTCCCGACGGGGGCGAGTCGGGGACCTTTGTGGCAAAGCTCTCGCTGGTCTACAGGCTGGGCACCGACCAGCTCGGCAAGGCTGCCGGCATGAGCTCGCCGATCCGGCCACGGAGCGGCAGCGGCTCGGGTACGGCATCAGTCGGGATCTCGCACACCGCAGCGGCGGCGGCCCAGGTGGGTCAGGCTCCTCCGCTCATCGAGGGAGAAGTGGCGATCTTCCTTCCCGGCATTGCCCATGTACAGGGCAGTGTCGGCAGGTTCATCTCTGACCTCACCCTGACGAGTCTGTACAAGGCGCTGACCGTTCGCAATCTGCAGATGTTCTTCAGGCCGCTGGGAGCGACAACGTTCAGCTCGCAGCCGCCGTTCAATCTCGCTGCGAACAAGCCTCTGACGTATGGCGACATTGCACGCTCAGTGTTCGGCAATACGACCGCGGTCGGTTCGCTGCAGCTTCGCGGCAATGATGCCGGCGCTGTGGCGGCGAGTGCGAATGTGTTCAACGCGAGCAACCCGGCGGGCACGTACGGAACGACCATTCCTGCGTTCCGCTCGGACCGCTCGGCCGGGCCGAACGAGAAGATCTTCCTGACGGGTCTTCTGAGCTCGCCCACCACGCATACGAACCTCTACATCCAGGAAGCGTCGGGACATCCGGCAAACGCACAGATCGAGTTCTTCAGTGCGGAGGGCGTGCCCATCGAAAGCCGCATCGAAACGCTCGAAGCCTTCGGCCTGAGGGCGCTCAACTCGTCGGCGCCCGTCGGATCCGTCTCCACGGTCATCACGACGACGGGCGACTCCGAGGGAAGACTGCTGGCATACGCCACACCGGTCGACCGGGCGAGCGGTGATACCTGGGCGGTGGTCGACTGGCCACGGTATTACGGCTATGCCTCGAGCGAGCCGGTGCTGATCCCCGTGGCCGCATCACTGCAGGGAGCGAACAACACTCACTTCCGGACGGATGTGGCCATCATGAACAGTGGTGAGGCGGACGGCTCGGGAACGATGCAGTTCTACTCCCGCACGGGCGTGCTCACCGAACGGACCATCACGCTGCCTTCGTCGCAGTCGATGATGCTGAATGACGTCGTCGCCGGCTTTTTCGGTGTGACGGGCGACGATGCAGGGTACATCGTCTTCACGCCCGATGTCGGTGGCTTTGCGCTGACGAGCCGGACCTACACGACGCTCGCGGGACAGCCGGCGACGTTCGGCTCGGGAGTTCCGACAATGCCGCTGAGCTCGGGAATGCGTCTGGAAGGGGAGACGCGGAAGCTCGGCGGAGTCTCGGACGCTTCGCTCACCACGGTGCAGGCGGGAACTCCGGGAACGTTCCGGACCAACGCCGGCCTGGTGGAAACCTCGGGCCAGCCAGTGACGGTGAGGGCAACGCTGCGGTACATCTCCGGAACGCAGAACACCTCGGCGTACGGAATCCGATCCGCGAACTTCCAGCTGGGCCCGCGGCAGTTCCTGCAGATCAACAACATCTCGCACGCGATCTTCGGACCTGACCTGCGCAACAAGCTCGGCGACCTGAGCAACATGCAACTGGAGTTCGAAGTGATCGCCGGACAGGGAACCGTCGTTGCGTTTACCTCGACACTCGACAACGGTACGGGAGACTCGATTTTGCGGGTCGATTGACGACCTTCACTATAACAGCCCAAGGGTCTAAGCAGTGATGTCCACAGGAGTCCGTCAGTTCCACTGAGGAGTCTCGAAATGTCCAGTGAAAGGCCAGCTGGTACGTTGCATCGCACACTCTTCACTCCGCTCGTCCTTTGTATCGCGATCCTTCTCGCGGCTGGCTCGTTGCATGCGGCGATACCTGCAAGCGAGCGAAACGCACTGCTCGCGCTATACAACGCCACGAACGGCGCCAGCTGGACGAACAACACGGGGTGGACGGGAGCCGCGGGTACGGAGTGCAGCTGGTTCGGCATCACTTGCGACGTTGGCGAAACGACTGTGCGCACAATTTCATTGGGGTTTAACCAGCTGAGCGGATCGATTCCACCGGAGCTGGGCAACCTCACGAATCTGCAGTCCTTGGTCCTCCAGGGAAACCAGCTGAACGGGTCGATTCCACCGGAGCTGGGCAATCTCACGAATCTGCAGGACTTGTGGCTTAGCTCAACCCAGCTGAGCGGGTCGATTCCGCCGGAGCTGGGCAATCTCACGAATCTGGAGTTCTTGGACCTCTACTCAAACCAGCTGAGTGGGTCGATTCCGCCGGAGCTGGGCAACCTCACGAATCTGGAGTTCTTGTTGCTCGACTCAAACCAGCTGAGCGGGCCGATTCCGCCGGAGCTGGGCAACCTCACCAATCTGCAGGGCTTGTGGCTTTACTCAAACCAGCTGAGTGGGTCGATTCCGCCGGAGCTGGGCAATCTCTCAAATCTGCAGCGCTTGGAACTCGACGGAAACCAGCTGAGCGGGTCGATTCCACCGGAGCTGGGCAATCTCACGAATCTGGTTTCCTTGTGGCTCGACTCAAACCAGCTGAGCGGGTCGATTCCACCGGAGCTGGGCAATCTCACGAATCTGTTTTCCTTGTTTCTCCACTCAAACCAGCTGGGCGGGTCGATTCCACCGGAGCTGGGCAATCTCACGAATCTGCCGTCCCTGTGGCTCTCCTCAAACCAGCTGAGCGGGTCGATTCCGCCGGAGCTGGGCAATCTCTCAAATCTGCAGACCTTGTGGCTCAACTCAAACCAGCTGAGCGGGTCGATTCCGCCGGAGCTGGCCAACCTCGTGAATCTGACGAGCTTGGACCTCGGAAAAAACCAGCTGAGCGCGTCGATTCCGCCGGAGCTCGGAAATCTCGCGAATCTGACGAGCTTGGATCTCGACGGGAACCAGCTGAGCGGGTCGATTCCACCCGAGTTGGGCAATCTCACGAATCTGGTTTCCTTGTGGCTCGACGGAAACCAGCTGAGCGGGTCGGTTCCCCCGGAGCTGGGCAATCTCACGAATCTGGTTTCCTTGTTGCTCTCTGCAAACCAGCTGAGCGGGTCGATTCCGCCGGAGCTGGGCAATCTCACGAATCTGGATTCCTTGTGGCTCCACGCAAACCAGCTGAGCGGGTCGATTCCCCCTGAGCTGGGCAATCTTACGAATCTGCAGCGTTTGTGGCTCTACTCGAATCAGCTTACGGGCGATCTTCCGTCCAGTTTCTCAAACCTGACAACAATTTCTTCGCTTAGACTCGATTACAACGGTCTCAGTGCGAGCAACATGTCCGTCAAGGCCTGGGCAGACGCTCGCCAGCCAGGCTGGGATCAGACACAGACGGTGGCTCCGACTGGCCTTGCCCAGACAGATAGCAGCACGACATCCATCAGGTTGTCCTGGACACCGATCTCGTATACCAATGACGTGGGCCGATACGTAGTCTTTCGCGCGTCCAACCCCGCGGGTCCTTTCAATATCGATTCGAATGTTCAGGGAAAAAGCGCGAGCGAAGCTGTCGTCTCAGGCCTCTCCCCCTCAACCACCTATTTTTTCCACATTCGGACCGTGACAGATGCTCACTCGGACAATCAGAACCAGGTCACGAGCGAGCCCAGTGAGGTCGTCTCGGCAACGACTTCGAGCGCCGCGCCGACGATCTCCGGGGCTTCCCCGAGCAGCGGACCGACGGCAGGTGGTACGTCGGTCGTGATCAGCGGCACCGGTTTTGTTGCGGGCGCAACCGTCAGCTTCGGCGGGTCGGCTGCGACGAATGTCATAGTCACGAACCAAACGTCGATCACGGCCACCACGCCGCCGGGAGCTGCCGGATCCGTGAACATCACCGTCACGAATCCCGACCTGCAAAACGCCACGTTGACGAATGGCTTCACCTACACGATGAGCGCTCCGACTGTTTCGTCCGTGAGCCCTTCGACAGGTCCCACAGCTGGCGGCACTGCCGTGTCAATCACGGGCACCGGCTTCGTCGCCGGAGCGAGTGTCACGTTTGGAAGTGCATCCGCAGGCTCGGTCAACGTCGTCAGTGCAACGCAGATCACCGCGACGACGCCGGCGAACCCTTCGGGGCCTGTCACGGTGACGGTCACGAACCCCGACTCCGGCAACGGCTCGCTCCCGAATGCATTCACCTACTGCGATGCCGCTTCGATCACCGGCGAGCCACAGGATGCATCTTCGACGGACGGTGTCGTCACCCTTACGGTCTCCGCAAACGGAACGGTCCCGCTATCCTATCAATGGTATCGCGGCACGACCGGGAACACTGCAAGTCCGATCAGCGGCGCTACCGCGGCATCCTTGCAGACTCCTGCGCTCGCTGATGGAGTCGAATCGGCGACCTACTGGGTCCGCGTGACGAACTCATGCGGGACAGATGACAGCCGCACCGTCACGGTATCCAGAAGCTGCGTCGGAGCCTCGATCACCGGCGACCCGCAGGACGCATCTTCGACGGACGGTGTCGTCACCCTTACGGTCTCCGCAAACGGAACGGCTCCGCTGTCCTATCAGTGGTATGCCGGTTCCACAGGAAACACGGGCAGTCCTCTCCCAGGTGCGACTTCCAGTAACTTCACGACACCGGCGTTCGCGTCCAGCGTGGACTCTGCGACCTACTGGGTGCGTGTGACGAACAGCTGCGGCTCGGACGACAGCAGAACGGTTACTGTGACCCGTTCGTGCTCCGCGCCTTCAATCTCGCAGGAACCCCAGGACGCATCTTCGGCAACCGGCGTTGCGACGCTTACGGTCTCTGCCGACGGAACCGCGCCGCTGACGTACCAGTGGTATCGCGGCACCTCCAGCGACACGGCCAGTCCCATCGGCGGAGCGACCGGGCCCTCGTTCCAGACGCCAGCGCTTGCCGATGGAGTCGAGTCCGCGACCTATTGGGTGCGCGTCGGCAACGCGTGCGGCTCCGACAACAGCCGCACGGCGACCGTCTCGAGAGGCTGTATCGCACCGACCATCACTGGTGAGCCACAGGACGCATCCTCAGCCAATGGTCAAATCATCCTCTCGGTCTCTGCCGGTGGCAGCGCGCCGCTGACGTACCAGTGGTACAGCGGTTTCACAGGGGAGACGAGCACGCCACTACCTGGAGCCACCTCCAGCAGCTTCCAGACGCCAGGCTTTCCTCCCGGCACAGACGTCGCCCGCTACTGGGTACGCGTGAGTAACGGTTGTGGTGATGACGACAGCAGAACCGTAACCGTGACGCGCGCCTGCAGCGCGCCGTCGATCACGAACCAACCTCAGAGCGCTGCTTCCTCCGATGGTCGTGTCACGCTCGGTGTCACGGCCGAAGGAACGGCGCCACTGTCGTTTCAGTGGTATCGAGGCAACTCCGGCAATCTCTCGGAGCCGATCAATGGCGCCACCGCAGCATCGTTCCAAACCCCTCTATTCAACCCCGGGCAGACGAGCGCCAGCTACTGGGTGCGCGTGAGTAACGCCTGCGGTCAAATCGACAGCGCAACGGCGACGATAACGCAGAGTTGTGTCGCAGCGAGGATCACGGTCGAGCCTCGGGACGCTGCAGCCTTGAGCGGAATAGTCACTTTGAGCGTGACGGCGACCGGCACCGCGCCGCTGCAATACCAGTGGTACCGCGGGGCCTCAGGAGATCTATCAAATCCCGTCGGCGGCGCGACAGCGTCCTCATTTCTCACCCCTGCGTTCCAGTCCGGCGAATCGACGGCCAGATACTGGGTGCGTGTGACGAACAGCTGCGGGCAGAATGACAGCCGCACGGTCGTCGTCAGTCTCGAGGACCCGTGCGCTTCGATTCCGCTCAGCGGAGCGGGCTTCAGTTTCAGAGGCGAGACGTCCGGCTGTGCTCCGAATGCGCTCAGTTGCGTCGCGGGAGAGGAGATCCGTTTCACGTCCGAGCTCCTCTTCAACGGCCCGGCATCGTGTCTTGACAGCGTCAACGCTCGGAGTACGTATCACTGGAGCTTCGGCGACGGCACCGGCTCGAGCGAAAGAAATCCCTCGAAGAGTTTCGCCGGCCCCGGTCCTTACTTCGTCACACTGTCGGTCACGCATCCGAGCGGCCAGCGACAGGCGACGCGACTGATCGAGTTCGCCCCCCGCGTCGTCATCACGGAATTCCCCGAAGCGATCGTCGGGCCGACATCCGGTGGCGACACCACTGTGTATACCGTGCGCAACATCGGCGGTTCGCAGACGACCGTGAATCTCACCAGGCAGGGAACGTTTTTCGCGCAGAGTCCGGAGAGCTTCGATCTCGCGCCTGGTGCCTCGCAACGGATCACGATCACGACCCTTCCCGTTTCCCAGGGACGACATGACGGCAGATCGGTGGTCTCCGGTGCAGGAGTGCAGCCGGGAACGTCGGTGGGAGTGATCTTCCTTGCGGAGAATGCTCCCATAGGAGATGTCATCGGCGTCGCGGTGAACAGCCGCGTCGATGTGAGCTCGCCTGTCGGCGCCTCGAGCGTTGACGATACGGCTACATTCACAAACACCGGCTCGGCCACGTTGAGGGGTGTTGCAAGCTCCGATGTTGCCTGGCTGACTCCCTCGCCGGAGGTGATCACGATCGAGCCGGGCCGCGAGGTCGACGTTCCCTTCACGATCGATCCGACCCTCCGGCCTGACGGTGGTGACGCCGGGACGTTCAACGCGAGGCTTACCCTGGTGTACAGACTGGGAACGGAACAGTCAGGTGGACCGGGGACGCCTCTTGCGGGCGACAAGTCAGGCTCGACATCGGCGGTGGTCTCGCATACGGCGACCGCGGCGACGCCCGCCGGACAGGTGCTTCCACTTGCCGAGGGCGAGGTAGCCATCTTCCTCCCCGGAGTTGCGCACGTGCAGGGGAGCGTCGGCACGTTCATCTCGGACGTGACGCTGACGAGTCTTCTCAAGGCTGTGAAGATCGAGGGGCTGCGACTGCACTTCCGGCCGTCCGGATCACCTGTATTCAGGTCACTTCCGTCATTCGATCTCTCGCCTGATTCATCGAGGACGTACGCCGACATCGCGCGGACCATCTTCGAGAACACGACGGCTGTCGGGTCTCTGCAACTCCGCGGCAATGGTGCGGGCTCGGTTGTAGCCAGCGCGAGTGTGTTCAACTCGAGTAACCCTGCAGGAACGTACGGGACGACCATTCCGGCGTTCCGCTCCGACCGCTCCGCAGGGGCGAATGAAAAGATTTTCCTCACCGGCCTGACGAGTTCCGAGACGACGCATACGAACCTCTACGTCCAGGAAGCGACCGGCTTGCCGGCGTCGGCCACGATCCAGTTCCTCAACGAGCAGGGGGTGGCTCTCGACAGCCGGGAGGAATCGCTCGCTGGATTCGGTCTGCTGCCTCTCAACAGCTCGGTGCCGCCAGGAGGCGTGTCCGCAGTCATTACTACCAGGGGCGATTCCACAGGGCGCCTCCTGGCGTACGCGACTCCGGTCGACAGACGAAGCGGCGACACGTGGGCTATTGCGGACTGGCCAAGGCAGTACGGGTATCAAGCCACCGGACCCGTTCTGATTCCGGTGGCCGGAGCGCTCCGCGGAGCGAACGACACCTATTTCCGTACGGACGTCGCGATCATGAACAGCGGCGAGAGCTCCGGTTCGGGCATGATGCGCTTTCACTCCCGCACCGGATCGGTCATCGAGCGGACCATCGAGCTTCAGGCGTCGCAGTCGAGAATTATCAACGATGTGCTGGTGAACCTGTTCGGCATCTCTGGAGACGATGCCGGCTACATCACGTTCACGCCTGCGAGCGGGACCTTCGTGCTCACCAGCCGGACGTATACGACCGTTGCCGGAGAGCCTGCGACGTTCGGGTCCGGAGTTCCGACCCTGGCGCTGGATTCGGGCATCCGGCTGGGTGGTGAAACGAAACGGATGGGCGGAATCAACGATGCGGCGGCATCGACGGTCTCGGCTCGGCGGCCGAACACCTTCAGGACGAATCTGATTCTGGTCGAGACGGCCGGAGAGCCGGTCACGGTCCGCGCGACGCTCCGCTTCATCTCCGGCAACCAGAAAATCGTTGGGCAGGCGATCAGATCAGCCAGCTTCTCGCTGGGTGCGCGGCAGTACCTGCAGATCAACCAGATCTCCCACGCCATCCTTGGAGATCTTCGAAAATCTCTGGGTGATCTGAGCAACATGCAGCTCGAACTCGAAGTGGTCGAAGGGAACGGAGCAGTCGTAGTGCTCACTTCGACGCTCGACAACGGAACAGGAGACTCGATTCTGCGCGTGGATTGAAGCAGCAAACATTCGTAACGTGAGAGTGCCTGAAGAACCTCTTCTCTCTGCGGCTGACTGTTGGAATGAGGAGAGAGCCCAACCTTTGGGGTCGCTCATTAGCAGGCATTGTCAGTATGGGCGGGCGAATCCCATGCGTTGCTCGGGACAGCTTCGCTGATTGCAGGGTTCACGGCTCCGGATGCCGCTGGGGCGCGAGCTCGAGTCGCATCGAGGAGCTCTCTCATTTCATCATCGCCCGCCCTGCGAAGCACTTCCTGTCCGAGAAATTTCGCTCTTCCAGCCAGCTCTTCATCCGATCGAAATATCCGGGCGCGAACCGCGGTGGACCGTCGGGATCGGGGATGAGAAACGAATGCAACGCGCCCTCGAGGACGACCACCTCGTGATCATCGCCAGGAGCGCTTTCGAAAGCGCGTTCCAGCGCCGCGCGGGTGGAAACTAGCGGCACGTTCTCATCGAGTTGGGCAAGAAACCAGAGCACGGGGCCTTCGAACTTCGCGACATCCGCCGCAGGTGCGACAGACAGATTGCGGCGCGCCCAGTTCCACCAGTGGGCGGACCAGCGCTCGCTGACCGGTCCTTCACCGAAGGCGGTTTTGTACCATGGCTCGTCGAGGTAGGGAGCGACGAGCGCATCGGACGCGGAGATCGGCTTTCCCTCCATGGCCAGCAGGTAGATTTCCCGTCGCAACTCCATCGCGTGATCGAGATCGAGACCGCTGAGTCCCTCGGCCCGCAACTCCTGACGGATCTCATGAAGGACCGTCTCGAGCTGCGTCAGCGCCGCGCCGGCCCGAAGGATCATGAAGCTCGTCTGTCTTGCCTCGACCGCTGCGCGCGGTACGACCCATCCAGCCTGGCTGCTGCCGGCGATTCCAATCCGATCGCTGTCGAGCTCCGGCTGCTCCGCGGCGAAGCGGACCGCGGTGACGACATCGGCCGAGAGACTCGCCAGATCAGGTTCCCGCCACGCCTCGCGGTCGGTCGTGTAACCCCGCTTGTCGTAAGCCAGGACGGCCATACCCTGTTGCAGAAAGAACGTGTGATACGGGCCACCGTAGCGGTTGACGGGACCGGAGCCGTGAACCGACACGATCACGGGATGCGGTTCCGGGCACGCCGGCAGCATGAGACGTCCCCGCAATTCCGTTCCGTCTGCGGAAGTCATTTTCACGGCGCGTGAGCGGTGCGGATGGACCCGTCGTCCCACGACCGGATCACGTCCTTCCCCCCGCCATACGAGCCCGTCGATCGCGCCGTTGCGTTCGATGAACTCGATCTCGACGCCCGGCGGCACGAGGGAGCGCAACAGGCGATCGCCGGCGCGTTCGAAAAGCCCACCCTTGGCGAGATTCGCGGTATCCATGAAGAGAAACCTGGATTGACCCCCTTCAACGAAGAGTCCGCCTGTGATGACCTCCCCTGACGCCAGACGGAAAGAACCATCGAATGCCTCTTCGCCGGTCTCACCGAACGTCTGCGGCACGCAGAGGATCGCGGCGCAGACGATGAGCGCGATGTTCAGACGGAATCGGAGTGCGTGATTTGACATGAGCGCAAAGTCTCGCTTCGATGAGCTTCCGAGCACGACAGCTTTCAGATCGTAACATCAGACTTTTCCGATCCGCGCCGGCCCGCCTGCTGCCGCAGCCGCAAATCATGGCGCGGGGGTCAGGATGTTTCAGTATGTTTTGATCGAGGTCATCGGTGATCAGAAGCTCGCGCGATGAGAGTGCGCACGCAGCGCTAGGGTCGGCTCCGTTCAAGACAGAGTACCCAGGCGGCCCTATCTAATGATCGGAGTGATCGGCTTCGCTTCTTCGCGAGTTCGACGTTTGTGTCGAAGTTCGCGCAGCTCGTGGGTACCGGCGCGCGCCGCATTCTGGCGGTGCGTTACGATAGGCTGGGGCCGCGCCGCTGAAGCGCCGGTCCGTCAGGCCGCACGGGAATCGCGCTTACGGAGAACTTACATGCGACCCAAAAAAGCGGTGAGATAGATGAAGCTGACACGCAATTGGCGCATTTCTGCGCTCGCTCCCCTACTCGCGATCTCTGTAGTTTCCCCACTGTATGCAAAAAAGCCTGCCGTCAAAGAGAAGGAAGTCATCTTCCGGAACGGCGACGTAGAGCTCCATGGAACACTGCTGATCCCCTTGAATCCGGGTCCGGTGCCAGCCGTCGTGTTCCTGCATGGATCAGGACCCCACCCGCGCGCCGGATTTCGTCCGTACGCCGAAGAATTTGCGCAGTTGGGAGTAGCGAGCCTCTCGTTCGACAAGAGAGGTTCGGGTGATTCCGGCGGATCATGGATGACTGCGTCGATTCATGACCTCGCCGGTGACGCCGTCGCAGCGCTTGACCATTTGAAGTCGCGTAAGGAGATAGATTCCGATCGGATCGGGTTCTGGGGCGTAAGCCAGGCGGGGTGGGTGGCGCCCGTGGCAGCGGCCGGACGTAAGGACATCGCCTTCATGATCCTCGTCTCCGGCGGGGGCGCCAGTCCACGAATGTCCGAGATATTCTCCTACGGGAACGAGTTTGACAAGGCAGGTCTCTCGGGCTCCGAACGAGCCCGCGCTCTGAATGTTCTTAACCGATATTTCGACTACCTCGGTACTGGGGAAGGTCGCTCCGATCTGCTTTCTGATCTCCAGGGGATCCGCGGGACCACATTGGCACCGCTGGCCGAGGAACTGGATCGCATCCTGCCGTCCGAAGAGAATCGAATCAACTGGAGCTGGGTCGCTTCCTACGATCCGGCGCTGCACCTCGAACGCCTCGGAATGCCGATCCTGTTGCTTTTCGGCGAGCGGGATCAGGCGCACCCCACCGAGCTCGCCGTGGAGCGATGGCGCCAACACACAAGTGCCAACGGCAACACCACCATCGTCGTCTTTCCCGGCGCAGGCCATGGCATCCGAATGACGGAGGGACACACTGGCGAAGGGCGCGCACCCTTCGCCCAGGGATACTTAGAGGTGCAGTTGGGATGGCTATGGCTTCACGTTATTTCCCGCGAGAATTAGAAGACACTATCGTTTGCCGAGGGCAAGAGGCGGCCATGGACGACAAGGGCGACTGGTTTTTTCGCGACAAGGTGCTGCTGGCCGGCGAGGGTCACCTCTGGTCGGCTCACGACCACGCAATCGTGACTCTCGTTCTGCATGGGAGACTGGACGAGGGCCTCGATCGCGAAATCCAAAGCTGCAGCGCGTTCGAGCTCCATTACAAGCCCCGCGGTTTGCCGCATGCGACTTCCACCGGTCCGAACGGTGTGCGCATGCTGCTGCTGGGAGTGAGGGACGCGGCGCTCGAAAGCGTGGAAACCTCGGGATGCGACCGCCCGCGGATCTTCGCGGGTGAAGCTCGAGCTGCTCGAGCCTTGACTCCGTTGCTCTCGCTCGCCGCTTCGTATGAGCATCGGAACGGGGCTCCTCGCGATGTAATCCGGCAGCTATGGGAGTGCCTCCGGAGCGTGGGAGACGGCGAGCCCCGCGAACGTCCGACCTGGATCACCGAGGTGCACGAGCGGATCGAGGGCGAAGATGCGCAGCGACAGAGCCTGTCTCGGCTGGCGTCCGAGTTTCGAGTCCACCCCGTTTACCTGGCTCGCGCCTTTCGCTCCCATTACGGTCTCACCATCGGATCGTTCCGCCGGCGGCTGCGAGCCGATCGCGCCATCGTGCGATTGCGCGCAGACGAGATCTCGCTCGCGGATCTCGCACTGGAGCTTGGATATTCGGACGAGAGCCACTTCAGCAGGGAGTTCAAGCGTGAGACCGGTTGGACGCCGGGCCGGTTCAGGGCCGTTGCCTCCGCACTGCAGCGGCTCCCGTGATGCGTTTCAGCAGCCGGTTCAATCTATTCAAGACGGCGCGCTCGCGGCGACACAGATTGCACTCATGAATACTCCGAGGTCCGGCCCTGCCAGCGGCCGTGTGAGTCCGGCTGCGGCCATTCTTACTTTCCTGACGCTCGCTGCAGCTTCCGGCGGATGCGGGTCCCGTCCCGCGACGCCGATCCTGAAAACCACCGGGCCTCCCGTCGTCGAAGGCACGCTCACGCGTACGCCGATCCGGTTCTCGACCACGGAGCACGCCGTCCGGCCGACGGTCATCGATGCGGAAGAAGGACGCCTTCGCGTTCCGGAACGCCACGCCGATCCGGACGGCCGCCGGATTGAGGTCCACTTCGTCCGATTCACAAGCACGGCCGATCGCCCCGGTCCACCAATCGTCTATCTGGCCGGGGGCCCGGGCGGTTCCGGCACCTGGTCGTCCTCGGGCGATCGGTTTGCCCTCTTTCAACAGATGCGTCAGGTCGCGGACGTCATCGCCTACGACCAGCGCGGCACATGGGGGACCGAGCCGTACATGGTCTGCCCGGGAACCTGGAGCTATCCCCTGGACCGTCCATGGGAGGAAGAGACGTTGCGAGGTGTGGTGGCGCCTTTTCTGAAGGAGTGCGCCGGGCACTGGGGAGAGAGCGCGGATCTGTCGGCATACAACACGGTCGAGTCGGCGGAGGACCTCGAAGCGTTGCGGGTGGCGCTCGGTGCCGAGAAGCTCAACCTCTGGGGAACCAGTTACGGGACGCATCTCGCGATGGCTTACATCCGCGCTCATCCCGACCGCGTTCACCGCGCCGTGCTCGCGGGCATCGAGGGACCAGACCACACGTACAAACTGCCGGCGAGGATCGATGAGGTTCTGCGACGGGTCGACGAGGCGATTCGCGCCGACCAACGGACTCAGGCCGCAGCCCCCGATTTCCTGGGTTCGCTCGAAAAGCTGGTCGGGCAACTCGAGCGCGAACCGGTGACCGTGCGGGTCGAGAATCCGAAAACCGGAGAGGTGGTCTCTGTCGTAGTCGGTGCCGGCGATCTCCGGCGAGCGATTTACTCGGTCCTTGGTGAACGCGAAGACATCGAGCTTCTCCTCGAGCGCGGCCTTCCGATGTTGAAGGGAGATTTCAGCGGGCTTGCGCTCCTGGCACTCCAGCAGCGTCTCGGCAGGCGCGAGCTCGTCATGTCTCTCTCCATGGACTGCGCCTCCGGCGCTACTGAAGCGCGCCGGGAAGCCATTCGCTCGCAGCAGAAGACTGCGCTGCTCGGAGACCAGAACGTCTGGCTGAACGCCGCCTGCTCTCAATGGCCCGCGAAAGACCTCGGCGACGCGTATCGTTCGCCGGTCGAGGCGACTGTCCCGGTGCTTTTCATCAGCGGGTCGCTCGACGTCCGGACGCCACAGGAGAATGCCGAGGACGTGCTTCCCGGGTTTCCGAACGGTCATCACCTGGTAATCGAAGGAGGCTCTCACGACGACGACCTGTTTCTCTCGTCGCCGGAGATCGCCGAGACCATCGTGGCGTTTCTGCGCGGCGAGCAGCCGAGAGAGCGCATCGTGCTCGACCCGCTTCGATTCAAACTCCCGTAGTTGCAAACTCGACATCGCGACAGTTCTTGCCTGCTGGATGCGTATCAGACGCAATGGGATTAAGTTAAGCGGAGGAGTTGTCATCCTGAGCGGAGCGAAGGATCCCCTGATTGCTCGCGCTGGAGCCCGCGGCCTGTGAAAAAGGTAAGGCCTGGCCAACTACTGTTTGTTTTTGGGAAGCCTAGCGCCGAGAAGCCTTCGCGACGGCTGTGCTGACGCGCCGGTTCGTCAATGGCGAGTATGTTCTGAAGTGCTGGACCAGCGTGCCGGAACGGTCGAATACGAGAATTTTGGGCACACCGATTTCTTGCTTCTGATTCATCACCTGATACAGCTCCCGAGGAGCAAATGCGATCGGATACGTGATCGCCAGCGCCTCGACGAAGCGATTCACTTTTTCCCGATCCTTCACGGGATCTTCGACCGTGAGACCGAGCACGATCAGCCCATCCCGCTGGTGCTTCTTATACAGAGCAGCCAGATGTGGCATCGTCTTACGGCACGGTCCACACCAGGTTGCCCAGAACTCGATCACGACCGGCCGCCCCTGCCCGACCAGCGTCCGGAGTGGCACAGTTGCCCCATCGAGAGTCGTGACCTGGAAATCGAGAGCTCGTCCTGTGGAAAGTGAGACCGGGGCGTCGCAGTAAACCGAAGAAGAGACTGTGACGACGAGCAGAAAGACACATAGCCGCGCGGCTCTCGGCTTTTTTGCATACAGTGGAGAAACTACAGAGATCGCGAGTAAGGGGGCGAGTGCAGAAATGCGCCAATTGCGAGTCAGCTTCATCTATCTCACCGCTTTTTCGGGTCGCATGCAAGTCCTCCGTAAGCGCGATTCCCGTACGGCCTGACGGACCGGCGCTTCAGCGCTGCGGCCCAAGCCTATCGTAACGCACGGCCAGAATGCGGCGCGGGCTGGTACCCACGAGCTGCGCGAACTTCGGCGCAGACGTTGAACTCGCGAAGAAGCGAAGCCGATCACTCCGATCATTAGATAGGGCCGCCTGGGTACTCTGTCTTGAACGGAGCCGACCCTTGCGCTATCAAGTGGCTCACGATGGCCTCAGGCAGAACCCCTGTACGCTCGGCATGACGCCATTCGAGTATCGCGCGACAAGCCATCACAGGAGACTGTGACCCATGCCACTGCAGACAGTGGCCGCCGATGACACTTTTACGGTATCGCTCGGAGGTGACGCATGAATCGCCGCTCTCTTCTGATACTCCTCCTCGCCGTTCTTCTGGCAACCCCCCTCGCTGCATCGTCAAATGATTCTGCATGGCTTTCGGACATCCAGCACCTGGCCACCGAGCTTGCTCGTCTCCATGTGAACGCGTTCACTCACATCTCTCAGGAGGCGTTCTCCACAGAGGTCGAGCGCCTGAAGGGAGACGTGCCCGAGCTCGAAGACCACGAGGTCGTGGTCCGCATCCTCCAGCTGGTGGCTCGGATCGGCGACTCGCACACGATGGTCTACAGCCAGCCTCCACCACGTGTTCCGATCGACCTCTACTGGTTCGCCGACGGACTCTTCGTGGTTCGCGCCGCGGAAACGGAACGGGACCTGATCGGTGCCCGACTGATCGCGATCGACGGCCGGCCCCTCCAGGAGATCCTCGACGCGATCGCGGACATCATCCCGCATGAGAACGACCCCTGGCTGCGGGAGATGGCCCCACGACACCTGGTCGCGCCGGACGTGCTGCACGCGCTCGGTTTGATCGGGGCACCGGCGCTGGCGACTTTCCGCTTCATGGATCGCGCCGGGCTCGAGTTCGACCGCGTTCTGCTCAAAACGAACGAGGCGTCGATCAACTGGTCGGAGGCAATACCGCTGGAGCAGAGGCCGCTCTATCGCCGAGACTCTGACCGAAACTACTGGTACGAGTACATCGCGTGGGGCAATACGCTCTACGTCGCCTACAACCGTTGTCAGGAGATGGCGTCGCTCTCGGTCGATGAGTTTGCAAGCGAGCTCGCTGCGTTCGCGCAGTCGCATCCCGTTGCTCGCCTCGTCCTCGACCTCCGCAACAACTCGGGCGGCGATTCAGGTCTCGTCACCCGACTCTTCACCAAAACATTCGTCGCTCTGCCCCACGTCAATCACCCCGATCGCTTCTTCGTGGTCATCGGGCCAGGCACGTTTTCTTCAGCGATGATGAACGCGATCTCCATCGCCCAGCAGACGAACGCGACACTGATCGGAACACCGACGGGCGGCAAGCCGAATCATTTCGGAAACGTCAGGACGTTCAAGCTGCCATTCTCGGGGCTCACGGTACAGTACTCGACGCGCTGGTTCGCGCTGATTCCTGACGCCGATCCCGCCTCAGTGATCCCCGACGTCGAAGTTGCAGTCACATCGGACGACTACTTCGCCGGTCGAGACCCGGTCATGGAGCGCATCAGCCCGCGCCTGGAACGGCGACGCGGCGCGCGCCGCTGAGCGCTGCTCACAGCGCGTCGACCTCTTTTTTCTCTTCGCTCTGTCAGGCCGAGTCTCAGAATTTGGACAGGTCATTGTTTCGGAAATGAACAGGTTGTCATCCCGAGCAAGAGAATGATTCGACACAATCATTGGCGAGAAACGAACGAGCTGTCATCCCGAGCCTGGTTGTGCGGGCGGGAGGGGCGAGGGATCTCCGGCGGTAGAACATTCGTGATTCGTGACGGGGACAGGGTGGTGGTGGAGACCGATAGGCAAGTATGAACCATCGCCGGAGTTCCCTCGCCCCTCCCGCCCGCCCGCGCTTGCTCGGGATGACAAAACCCGCGGGCCTTTCTGAAGTTTCTCCGGGGCGGTTCATTAGAAGAAGCATTGGTGACGCGGCACGACCACGAGTCGTGTCGACCGTCATTTCGATGACGATCAATCCGTCACCCTGATGCTTCCGGCTGAGACTATCCAGATGCGGCATGGCCTTCCGGCATGGTCTGCACCAGGTGGCCCAGAACTCGATCTCGACGCCATCGAGCACGTGCGATCGTCCGTCCGGCCCCATTAGATCTCATGGTCGGCTCCGTTCAAGACTGAATCGGCGAGCGGCTCCATCGTGTCTGCAGGCAGTCCCTCAGGCCGTGGCGCAAATGAATCCCAGGCTGGCCTCGGGAGATCGAGTGATCGGTAGGTCACTTGCTCATCAGCGGTGCGCAGTTGAGTATGCGCGCTTGCTGCATGCCTGTTCCTGCCAGCCGTTAGTGCCGCGCTACCGTTTCTGAAAGGAGCATTAAGAATGATAAAGCCAACTCGCAGTGTCGTCCTGTTCGGACTCTTCCTATTTGCGTGCGCCTCGGCGTTTGCACAGGGGACTACAGGCAGTATGACCGGTTCGGTCATTCACGAAGGCGTCGGGTTTCCCGGCGTCACCGTGACGATCAATTCCCCCGCAATGCAGGGGACCAGAATCGCGGTCACCAACGAATCAGGTCAGTACAACTTCGGAGGTCTGCCTCCCGGTGAATACACCGTGCAGTTCGACATGGAAGGCATGCAGTCGGTCACCAGGACGTCACGCGTGACCCTCGGCGGCACCTCGCGTGTCGACGCTGACCTTCGTCTCTCGGCCGTCACCGAGGCAATCACCGTAACCGCGGCCGCTCCGGCCGTGATGGAGACAACTGAAGTCCAGACGAACTTCAACGCCCGCCTCATCGAAGATCTTCCGATCGGCCGCACGCTGATCGCGACCACCACGCTCGCACCGGGCGTCGTCACCGGCGTCAACGGATTGGCGATCTCCGGCTCCAACTCATTCGACAATCTATGGACCGTCAATGGGGCAATCGTCAATGAAGGCATCCGTGGGCAACCGCACAACCTGTTCATCGAGGACGCGATCCAGGAGACGACCATCCAGACTGCTGGTATCTCGGCCGAATACGGGTTCTTCACCGGCGGCGTCGTCAACGCGATCACAAAGTCGGGTGGGAATGAGTTCAGCGGATCGTTCCGCGACAGCCTGACCAACCCGAGCTGGACGGCTGATACTTCGTTCCGGAACCCGACAACCGGCGCAGCTCCGCCGGATCCCCCAGACACTTTGAATGAGGTTTACGAAGCGACCCTCGGCGGACGCATCATCCGCGACCGTCTCTGGTTCTTCCTCGCCGGCCGCTACACGGAAACATCTTTCGAGTCGGCCTTCACGAACAGCTCCGAGACCTTCCTCCGCACCACCGAAGACGAACGGCTCGAGGTCAAGCTCACGGGCGCCATCACGCCGAAACACTCGCTCATCGCTTCGTACCTCGAAGCACCCGTCTCGCAGACCAACGACTGCCAGATCGGCTGCTTCGATACTTCCTCCGTGAATCCTGCCCGTGAACTGCCGAACGACTTTACCTCGGCACAGTACAACGGGATCTTCGGGAACGACCTTCTGCTCGAAGCGCGCTGGTCCGAGAAAACGTTCGCCTTCGTGAACTCGGGCGGTCTGGACAAGAACCTCGCAACCGGCACTCCGGTCCGCCTCGTGGCGCCCGGATTCCAAACGGTCACCAACGAGCCGTACTTCTGCGGATCGTGCGGACCCGAGGCCCGCGACAACGAGCACTTTGCTCTCAAGGGAACGTACTTCCTGGGAACGCAGAGTTTCGGCACGCATAACATCCTCGTTGGCGGAGAGCGCTTTCATGAGACTCGCAATGCCAACAACTTCCAGTCGCCGACCAACTTCGTCGGCTTCTTCCGCACGTTCGCCCCGACCCGTGACGCCAATGGCAACCCGCTGATCTCGGTCGGCAACAACGACATCCTTCTGCACTTTCCGATTCTTCAGATTTCCGAAGGCTCGGATCTGAACACCGACGCGTTCTACATCAACGACAAGTGGGACCTGAACAGCAACTTCACCTTCCAGCTCGGCGCTCGCTACGACAAGAACGACTCGAAAGACAGCGCTGGCAACATCACCGCGAGAGACGACAAGATCAGCCCGCGTCTGGGCATCAGCTACGATGTTCGCGGCGATGGCCGTCTCCGGCTGAACGCCAGCTACGGCACGTACGTCAACCGTCTTTCCGAGGGTGTCTCGGGAGCCGGGTCGGCAGCAGGCAATCCCGCCACTTTCCAGTATCTCTACGGCGGTGAGCCGATCACGAATCTTCCGCCGCACGAAGCCATGGCGATCGTATTCGCCTACTTCGAGTCGCAGGGTGGATTCAGTGCACTGCCGCCATGCTCCGTTGCACGACCCACCGGATGCCTGCTTGCGCAGTCGGTACCGGGCTTCAACAGTCGTCTGGCTGGTGAGCTGGTTTCCCCGAGCGTGGACGAATGGACCATCGGAGCCGGCACGCAGATCGGCAACGGCTTCGTTCGCCTCGACTACATAAACCGCGACTGGCAGGACTTCTACACCCAGTTCTCCAACCTCGAGATCGGATCGGTTACCAGCGTCACGGGTGCCCGCGCTGACCTCGTTCTCACTGGCAACTCGAACGACTTCCACCGTACCTATGATGCCGTCGAAGTCCAGGGACAGTATCGCGTATTCAACCGCGTCAACATCGGCGCGAACTACACCTGGTCCGAGCTTAAGGGCAACATCGTCGGTGAAACGACCGGCAACGGCCCGGTGGCCACCGGTGGAAACGAATTCCGTCCGGAGTACTTCGGGTTCCCGCAGAACAACCCGAGTGGATTCCTTCCGCAGGATCAGACCCACAAAGCTCGCATCTGGGCGGGCATCGACGTTCCAACGATCGTCGGCGACTTCAACATCAGCCTGCTGCAGCGATTCGACTCCGGCTCGACATACTCGCTCGCCGGAACGATCAACCCGGCCGCGAGTGGAGTGGTCAATCCCGGATACATCAGCCCCACGACGGCGGCCACGTACTTCTTCAGCGATCGTGGCGAGTTCCGCTTCGAGGACCTGACCGCGACCGATCTGTCAATCAACTACGGCACTGGCCTGAACTGGCTGGGTGGCCTGCAGCTATTCATCCAGGGCGAATTGATCAACGTGTTCAACGAAGACGCGCTGATCGCGCACGACACGTCGATTCTGACGGCTGCGAACACCAGCACCCTGCAGAGGTTCAATCCATTCACCGAAACTCCGGTCGAAGGCGTCCACTGGCGGCGCGGCCCGAACTTCGGCAAAGCTACGGCCGACTACACCGCTTTCGCGCCTCACGTCCAGGTGCCCCGCACGTATCGTGTGTCGGCAGGCATCCGCTTCTAAAACGCACCCCGCACGCAGCGACGAAAAGCCCCGGCGCAAGCCGGGGCTTTTTGCTGTTACGTGATCTTCTCGAGTCGAGGGGGCGCTCGAGCCGTGCGGCTACTCGAGGATTCAGGGCGCCATGCGAAGCTCTCGATGACCCATTGCGGGAACAGAGCGGACACGGATCGAGTGATCTTACGAAAATGTCTTTACCAATTTGTAACTGAAAAGTGAAACTTTGAACGCGAGAATAGTCTCATGACTAGAACAGCTCCGCCGGCGCCTCCAGGCGCGGCGCCTGTGATTCAGCTGAGTGACTCGATCGATCAGACCATGCATGAAGAGTTGGACTTTCTGCTGCAGAAATGGACCGGCAGGCTCGACCGCCTGGGCGGATTCATGTGGGTCAGGGGAGCCGATTTCCGCTTCCGTTACACGAGTGTCAACTTTGCGCAGTATCACGGATGCAGCCCGGAAGAGGCGAGCGGGCAGCCTGATGTAGCGTTCTTCTGCCGCAGCGAGTGCAGAGAATATCGTGAGAGCGATCTGGCCGCGCTCACGAGCGGCCGCACCGTGGTCGTCCCTGAACAGGGTACTGGCGATCATGAAGGCCTCTTTTTCGAGACGATCAAGATTCCCGTCAGGGCAGCCTCGGGCAAACCCATCGGGACTCTGGGCATTGCTTGTGAGACGTCACCCTGGAGGCGTATCCACGAACAGGTGATCACAGAGCTTTCGAATTCTTCTGCGAATTGTCCCGACTGGTTGATGCATGCGCTGCTCAGGCTCGG
>JBGTDX010000074.1:0-24992 GCA_041748075.1 Thermoanaerobaculia bacterium | reverse complement strand
TCCCTTGACTTTCAACATGATGTCCACCTGGTCCTCGAAGTTCCCCCTCGCAACGACATCCCCGGTGACCCCAGATCCAGGTGTCGCCAGAGCCCCGCCGGCCAACACCGCCGAAACCGCAGCCACTACCATCAGAAAACTGAATCGCTTCATAATCATGATTTTCTCCTTCTCTGTCGTTGTGGGTTTCATCGCTCCTCCTGTGAGTGCCCCCGAAGGGGCGAACTGAGTGGTTCTGCTTACTAAGGCGAGAAATGAAGGTGAAAACTTTAAGGACCTCAGGAAAATAGTTAGTCGAACGTGAGGTCGGAGGTCAGAACTGTCGTCCTCGCGTGCCTGGGTCGGGATCGAAAGGGGAGAGTCTCGAATGGCGCAACCCCCAGAACACGAAATCACTCAACTGCTGGTAGCGTGGAGCGGAGGCGACGAGGCTGCCCTCGAGCGACTGATGCCGCTCGTTTACGACGAACTGCGCCGGCTTGCGCGTCGCCACATGCACGGCGAACGCCCCGGCCATACGCTTCAGACCACGGCGCTCGTTAATGAGGCGTATCTGCGGCTCGTCAACTGGAGAGACGTACAGTGGCAGAATCGCGCGCACTTCTTCGCCGTCTCGGCGCAGATCATGCGACGCATTCTGGTAGACTTTGCCCGCGAAAAGCTCTACCTCAAACGCGGCGGCGGCGCGCTTCGGGTCTCGCTGAGCGAGGCATCCTATCTCCCTCAAGGCCGGGGCGATGATCTGGTCGAGCTCGACGAAGCATTAACCGCGTTAGCCGGTGTGGATTCGCGGAAGAGCCAGGTGGTGGAGATGCGATTCTTCGGCGGTCTGTCGAACCGGGAAGTGGCCGAGGTGCTGAAAGTTTCCGAGGAAACGGTGATGCGCGACTGGCGTCTGGCGAAAGTCTGGCTGTTGCGGGAGCTCGGAAAGAAAAGCCTTGACCCCTGAGCGATGGCACGAGGTCGAGCGGCTATACCACGCGGCGCTCGAGCGCGGCCAGGAGGAGCGTGCAGCATTTCTTTCCTCGGCCTGCGCCGGCGACGAAGAGCTTCGTCGTGAAGTGGAGTCGCTGCTCGAGCATGAGGCAGAGGCTGAACACTTCATCGACTCGCCCGCGATCGAAGCTGCGGCGAAGCTGATGGCTAGAGAACACATCGCGGCGTTGACTCCAGGCCAGAAAGTCAATCAGTACGAGATTGTCTCCGCACTCGGTGCGGGCGGGATGGGCGAAGTCTATCTCGCGAAAGACACCCGGCTCCAGCGGCGCGTTGCGATCAAGATGCTGCCCGCACAGTCTGCCCGGGATCCTCAGAGCATTCGCCGCTTCATCACGGAGGCGAAGACCGCGTCCTCGCTCAATCACCCGAACATCGTCACAATTTACGAGATCGATGAGCACGGGGAGATCCCGTTCATCGTCATGGAGTACATCGACGGAGAATCGTTGAGGTCTTTCGCCGGTTCACCGATGCCTCTCGAAAAATTTCTCGATGAGGCGATCCAGATCACCAGCGCGATCGCCGCTGCACACGAAGCGGGGATCGTTCATCGCGACATCAAACCCGCCAACGTGATGCTCTCCCGATCGGGGCACATCAAAGTTGTCGACTTCGGCCTGGCCCGGCTTTGTCTGCCGATGACGCCCCTCGGCAGCGAGCAGTCGACGGCCGAATGGGAGAGCCGCATCACGCAGACGGGGGCGGTCATCGGCACGCTGGGATATATGTCGCCCGAGCAGATTCAGGGCCAGAACGTCGACGCGCGATCTGACATCTTCTCATTGGGCGTTCTGTTTCACGAGATGCTGAGCGGTCAACGGCTGTTCAAGGCAACCGATCCGATGTCTGCGACGGCGGCCATCCTTCGTGATGATCCTCCGTCGCTGCGCACCGTTCGGAAGGTGATCCCGCCTGAACTCGAGAAACTCATCAAACGCGCCTTGAAGAAGGATCCCAGAGATCGGGACGTCACCGCGGCTCAGATGCACGATGAACTGGTCGCCATGAGGGATTCCCTGCGCCCCGCTGGCAAGGGCGCGCGCACTCGGTTCTATCTCGCTATTGCGGGCATCGCGATCGCCGCAGTTCTGCTCGGGATGGCGGCGGCGGGAATCCTTTTCTGGCGCCGTTCGGCTTCCCCGCCACCTCCGGCCGTCACTGCTTTCCAACGGATCACGGCCAAGGGCAATCTGATCACCATGAGGGTCTCGCCCGACGGCCGTTTCCTGGCCTACGCGCACGAAGACGACGGACCCACCGTCAGCCTCTGGATCCGTCAGCTCGCGACCGGCGAAGATCTTCAGATCGTTCCGCGTATCGCCGGCTCCATTCTGGGATGCACCTTCACCCCCGACAGCAATGCGATCGTCTACGCAATTCGCAGCGAGGAGGAGCCACGTGGCGCTTTCTATCGGGTGACGACGATTGGCGGTCCGCCTCAGCGTGTGGGGACGGGAACCGATAGTGCACCGGCGTTCTCGCCCGATGGAAAACGGATGGCGTGGCTGCTCGACGCGTATCCGAAGCCGGACCAGAGCGCGCTGATGGTCGGAAACAGCGATGGCAGCGCGGTGCGCGTCCTCGCGGTGCGGCGGTTTCCGGAGCTCTTCGCGCCGATCTCCTTCGCCCGGCCAGCGTGGTCGCCGGACGGCCGCATGATCGCGGCATCAGTCAAACGGCTGGTGAACCCCGACAGCGCCACCGTCGTTGGTTTCGATCCAGAGAGCGGGAACGAGCACTCATTGTCGGATGCGCATTGGGTGTCGCTCAGCGCGCTCGAATGGCTGCCGGATCAGAGCGGCATCGTCGCGATCGGAGCGGCGGATGCCGCGAGCGTTCACGGAGTGTCTAAGACGGGAACGCAGATCTGGCTCATCCCTCATCCTTCGGGCACTCCGCGCCGCATCACGAACGACACCCTCCACTACCGCGAGGTGAGCGTTACGTCCGACGGAGAAAAGCTCGTCGCGGATCTTACCAACGCGACTGTGCATGTCTGGCGCAAGACCCTCGGCAGTAGCGAGCCGGCGCGTAGGATCTCGACCGGCCATTTAGACGGTGTCGCCGGCATGTCGATGCTGCCGGACGGACGGGTGGTCTTCACCTCGACGGAGCGCGGAACGACGACCCTGTGGCTGATGAACGCGGACGGCAGCGGGCGGAAACAGCTGCTCCGCAATCCCTATCGCGAGGAGCACCCGATCGCATTCGCCGGAGGGATCGCTTATGTCGCGACGACGCCGGTTGCGACTGAGCTGTGCGTCACGAACGACGAAGGCGAAGGTTGCAGAGTGGTAGCCAGCCCGGTCGACGATTCGCCGGTGGCTGCGAGCCCCGACGGCCGTTCGTTCGTCTACGCGGTCCTTGGCCGGCTGTGGCAGGTGTCCGCCGACGGCCAACAGCGGATTCAGCTCACGCGCACGCCGGCGCTCTCGCCGGTGTATTCGCCGAGAGGAGATCGCCTCGCCTTCATCGATATCGAACCTGGCGGAAAGCATCTCGTCGTCCTCGATGCGCGTACCTCGGCCGTCTCCTGGCGCAGCAGCCCTTTGCCACCGTTATCGGATCCGCGCCGGCTGCGGTGGGCGCACGACGGCAAAGGGCTGCTGCTGTCGTCGTGGGGACCTGTGTGGCTGTACCCCTTCGACGGAGAGCCGAGGATCGTCGCCGATTTCGGCGACACGACGTGGAGCTTTGATGTGTCGCCCGATCATGTAATTTTTGTGTCGCGAGGAACGGTCACGCGCGACGCGGTGCTGATCACGAATTTCCGGTAGCGGAGTCGCGCACGCGCCAAAAACGAAACATCTTCGGGTCGTCGCCTCCGGCGGGACGGGATCTCATCATTCACCCGACGAAAGACGTTCGTCGGACTGTCGACTATCTGACGACGCGAAACGACATCGATGGGAAGCGGCTCGCTTATTACGGGTTCAGCCTCGGCGCAAGTCATGGACCTCTCGTGCTGGCCGTCGAACCGAGGTTCGAGACCGCGGTCCTTGTCGCCGGCTGTCTGAGTAAGCGGAACACAACCGCAGAGGCTCAGCCGGTGAATTTCGTGTCCCATGTAACATTCTTCGTGGCGATGCCGCCCAGGTACCTCGCCGGGATGCCGTTCGGCGTCACAGTCGTTGGAACGATCCACGGCGTCCTCTTCGTCGCGCTCGTAATGATGCTGCTCGTGGCCATCTGGAACGGAAAGGGCAGGGCCTGGGAAGGCCCTGCCACATTGGAAAAGACGTATTAGTCCTGCAGATTGACAGGTGACGCGATCTGCAACGCCATTCCCTGACCGTTGTTGCCAGTGGTTGCGCCATACACGATTGCGCTTCCCGCTTCGATCGAAAAAACGATCGACTGGTTCGAACCTACAGCGCTCCCGAGGAGCTCGGCGGCGGGCTGCTGCACGAAGTAATTCGCACCGAAGGTCCGGGTGACCGTCTCGAGCTCCGCGCCGTTGCCATCATGGAGTGTGATGGTCATTGTGACGGGCTCTCCCAGAACCCGGATGCCGACGTTCAACCGCGAAGTTGAAGCGTCACGCGGTGTCACCAGCGTGCCGCTCGTTCCTGCCGTGAGCGCACTGGAGATCGAGACCTGCGGGATCTGGACCTCAGGCATTCCCGGTGAGCCGATGTCGACGATCCGCGTGACGACGACGGGAGCATTGCCAACTGCTGCGATGACGTCGGCGGTTCCCAGTCCGCTCCCGCCTGTCGCTCCCACGAGATCGCTGAAGGATTGCGTCGCGAACGGTCCCAGAACGTAGTCGACTCCTGGATCGGAAGGCTCCGCGGTGGACGCCTGTGAATGAAAGACGATTCGTCCGGAGATGGGGAAGGGATATGGGTTGCTGATCTGAGCCGACGTCGTGAACCGAGACCCGAAGGCGCCGGGCGCCGAGGCGATGACGGGAATCACCGAACTGGGATTCGCTCTCGGAATCAGAGCGCCGACATTGACGCGCGTGATGATGCCCGGACCGAGGTGAGTGACAAAGACCTCGCCGCTGCGCTGATCGACCGCGAGTCCCGTCGCTGTGATGAGACCGTCCGCCAGCACGACTGCTGCTGAACCGGGGCTGACGAGTTTCAGTCTTCCGGGCTGGCCTGCGAGCAGGTTGGCACTGAATTCGAGCGCCAGCAGCGAAGATGTGGGTGCCGCGCCGAGGGGATGGACGTCGATTGCCGAAGTGAGTCCGGTGATCAGTGATGACTGTACGCCCGTGCTGCGGTTGATCGAACGCACTTCCGCGCTGCCCTGCGGGAAAGGAAATCCCGTCAGCGTAGTGACGAGCAGTTCATTTCCCCGGATGCGAACGCTGGTCGGCACGGCATCGATCATCGGAGGTCCCATCGGCGCGAGCGGATTCACAATCGAGCCGAATATCGAGAATGTGGTGAACGTGCCATGGGTCGCATCGACTTCGAAAATCCGGTTGAGGCTCGCGTCCACCACATAGAGTGTCTGTCCGTTTGCAGCGACGCCGAATGGGTTGGCCAGGCGGACGTTCGTCGGAAGATCGGGACGCGGCTCTGCGATGAAGTCGGGAAAGTCCACAACCAGCGCCACGGTCAGTTGTTCGTTCGCAGAATTCGTCAACGTGACGGCGTCGCCGTTCTTCAGCGTCGTGTGGTGCCCTACGGTCATGGTGAATTCGCCGCGGGTGAGGTCGAGTGTCAGGCTCGTTCGTATCGACAGTAGCGAGCTGAGAATCGGCGAGGCGAGGTTCGGATTCGGCAGCTGCGTGCCCGGAGGTCCACCCGGAAGAACCGAGTCCCCTCCACCGATCGTGACATAGAGAGTGCTTCCCTGAAGAGCGAGGCCGGACGGTCCCGAGGGCTGGCTACTGGTACCCTCACGGAACAGGCCGGAGGGCAATCCGTCGATCAGCGTGCGTCGCGTGCCGCTGGTGCGGTCGACCAGAGAGATGCGGCCGGTGTTGGGCCCCGAGCCTGCCTCGGCGACGATCAGGTTGCCCTGATTCGTGAATGCCACCTCGATCGGCGCGCGGAAACCTGTCGAGAACGGCTGAGCGAGTAGAGCGAAACTGGAGAAAGTGAGTCCGGCAATCAGGATCGCGCGGGCGGCGTTTCGAATCTTCATGGACATCCCCTGTCGTGGATCGGTTGGTTTGTTCAGATGAGTGGGAGCACGACCGGGCGGGTGCACCATCGAGTGGTGCACCCGGGGGGATCGCGGATTCAATTGCAAATGCGTCAGATCAGCGACGATCGATTCTCTTCGCGACGCCGGTCACCATGAGGCCGGCCGGGCTCAAAGTCATCGCGCGCACTTCGGTGCCTTGATGCAGGATGACCAGGCGTTCCTCGATCACGACGCCGGGGGCTGGCTGGAACAATGCGATGGCGGTGCAGTTGGCGCTCACGACAACGGTTCCGAAGCCCAACTGGTCGGGCACGATTCCCGTGACCAAGCCCTTCACATTGCCGATCTGCGAGAAGTTTCCGAACCCGTCATAAGTGCGGAGCACCACCCCGATGACGTCCTCACGTCCGCCACCGAGGGAAGGAGGAACGGGGCGAGTGCCCTGGATCTGAATTCCGTAGGTTCCTTCGAGGGTTCGGTCGTTGCACGCGAACGCCCTTCCGTTCTGGGCGTGGATCGGACTGGTGAACAAGGTGGCGGCGACGATGGCGGCTGCCAGGCCGGTGATGAAAGCGCTTCGTTTCACTGATGGTTCGCGTGTGACTTTGGCCGAATTGCTCATTCGTGATCCCCTTTTCTCAGGTTGATGTTGAGTGACGGGGGGCACCTTGCTTCCTGCGGGACCTGAAAAGCTTTAGGATAAGGTGAAAAATCTTCTGAAATTTTATGAAAACCTCAATGAACCGGCCTGAGGCGTCTGTTTTTGAGTTTGACCGCTTTCGCGTCGATAGCGGACGGCGCAAGCTGATGGATCAGAGCGGCGAGACCATTCCGCTGACTCCGCGGCTCTTCGACACGCTGCTTTTCATGGTCGAGCATCCGAACGTCGTCCTGTCGAAGGACGAGCTCATGCGGGCGATCTGGCCGGACACCGAGGTCGCCGAGAACAATCTCAACCAGGCTGTGTCTTCACTCCGTCGCGCCCTCGGCGAGAGCCAGGGGGATCCTCACTTCATCGTTACTGTCCCGGGACATGGCTATCGCTTCGCCGCCACAGTCAGGGAAACAAGCCCGATTGCGTCCGAATCGAATCCGGCACTTCCATTTCCGCAACGATCGGGAGATGCACCTCGCGCTGACTCATCCGGCACGCACCGTTTACGGTTGCCGGCAGCTGCGCTCGTCGCCGCGCTAATCGCCGGCTCGATTGGCGTGGCCTGGTGGCTGGGCCGCAGTACGGCGGCGGCTCCAGAGTCCGTAGCAACGGCGGGGCTCACGGGCCGGCTGGTCGCGGTCACGTGGGAGGAAGGGGGAGAGATGATGCCGAGCATTTCTCCCGATGGCAACAGCTTCGTTTATGTGAGTCGCGCTTCCGGCAATGCCGACATCTACCTGCGCCGCATCGGGGGGGAGACGTCGATCAACCTCACGAAGGACAGCGCCGCCGAGGATTATGCGCCGGCGTACTCGCCGGACGGCCGGACGATCGCCTTCCGTTCCGCGCGCGATGGCGGCGGCGTGTTTCTCATGGGCGCATCGGGAGAGTCGGTCCGGCGGCTGACGGACTTCGGGCATGACCCGGCCTGGTCTCCCGATGGGAAAATGCTGGCGGTTGCCGCGGAGAGCTCGACCGCCGGGTCGATCACCGGAACCGGCGGGCTCTGGCTCGTCGAGGTCTCTACCGGCGCGTTCCGGAAACTGTGGGAGGGATGGGCGACGCATCCTTCGTGGTCGCCGTCCGGAACGAGGATCGCATTCGACGGACGTACACCTGACGGGCTGGCGTTTGTGTCGACCATTGCATCGGCCGGAGGTAACCCCGTCCATTGCGCACCGATATCGTCCGGGGGAAGCGCTCACGCCATCTGGACGGCCGATGGCATTCTCTATACGACACAGTCCGGATCGAGCTCGGATCTTTTCCGCGTTCGGGTCGACGAGGCGACCGGCACGCCGATCGGCGAGCCGGAACAGATCACGATGTCGACTTCCAGCTTGCGGAATGCGTCGTCGTCGGCCGACGGAACGAGAGTCATTTTCCAGTCCGGAAAGCCGAAGCGCACCATTACGAGAAGCGGTTTCGATTCGCAACGGGGAGTCCTCGGGCCGGAGTCCCAGTCTGTATTTGCAGCGTCCCGCAACCTGAGCTCCGAGCGTCCGTCTCCGGACAATCAGTGGCTTGCCGCCAGGCTCGAAGAGAACGGGCAATTCGATATTCTCATCATTCGAATAGAGACCGGCGAGGCACGCCGCCTCACGGACGATCCGAGCCGTGAAGAATTTTTCGTGTGGACGGCCGACAGTTCGCGCTTCCTCTTCGTTTCGGCGCCGCCGAACGGGAATTCAGAGGTCTGGAGTATCGACATCGATGGCGGCGGTCGTGAGCGGGTGTTTGGCGTGGCGAACGAAAATCTGCTCGACCCGGTGCTCTCTTCGGATGGAAAGACCCTGTATGTCCAGGTCGGGGCGGACTACCGGCCGCACATGGTCGATCTGACGCGGCCTCCCGATCAACGGAGGGCGATCGCACTGCCTCCGATCGATTCGGACAGGCGCCTTCACCTGATGCGGATCTCCCCCGATGGACGCTGGTTGCTCGGATCGTCTTACTCCAGCTCGGGCAAGTCGATCGGCAGTACGCTGTTCCTCTACGACATCGCAGGGAAGACCTACCGGGACCTGAGGACGCTCGAGGGCAGCTGGTCGGACTGGCGCACCTGGTGGCTTCCTGACTCGGAACGCATCCTTCTCTATAGCAGCGTGGACGAACGCTTCGAGATTCTCGATCGGGAGACGGGAGTCTCGACGCCGGGAGGGCCGGGGGAAAAAGGTGTTCGATATTCAGAGCTCTCGCACGATGGACAATGGATGTTCGAGACCAGGTTCGCGGTCGAGATTGACATCTGGATGCTCGATTACCAGCATCCGGCGAGACAATAAGGGCAGATTCGCAGCGGACAGCCGATTTGAACTGATGATCGAACGGGCCACGGTTTCAGGAGGCGCTGCTCGCTCAGCCTGTAATCCCGAACAGGCGAATGACACGACTGTCATTGAGGCGAGGAAAGAACCACGGTGTCATCCTGAGCGAGTTTTTCAACGTCCCACGCCACGCCGGCGTAGTTGCGGCGGTTCGGGGGGAGACACGCTGGCGACGTTGTCGGATGGGTTGATGTCCTCGATGTCGTCGGACAACGCGAAGAAGAGTGGAGCGGGAATCTGTCCTCGTTCGAGTGCTGCAAGGTAGACGATCTCGCCCGGGGCGATCACGGGAATCTCTCTCACGGTTCGAGGTGCGGAAGGAAACGATACGGTATGACTCGTTGACGTGATCCGGACGTTGGTGGCGACCCTCGTTCCTTCGTTCCTGACGGCGACGAGGAGGTGTAGTCCCGAGGAATCGCGGCGCGTCTCGCGGACCTCGATCGACAGATCTCCTTCAGTGGTCGAGAGCCGGCCATTCCACGGAATCGTCGTGTCCTCAGGTCCTGGAGATTCGGCGGCAAATGCGAGCCATCTTCCGAAGCCGAAGTGCGGCGTGCTGACGTCACCGAGGCCTGTTACGCGCACCGGCGAATTGAATCCGTTGATCTCGACCATGCGAGAGGGTCCCCCCGCTGTCGCTCTCCATCCAGCAGGAGTGGGCTCGACGTCGCGGATATCTCGCAGCATCGGATTTCGAGCTTCCTCGAGCAGGCTCGCGTCCGCAGCGAGATGAAGCAGCTGATCATCGTTCGTTCCTGACGGTACGACCCATGTGCCGTCCGGCAGATGCACCGCTTTTACACCCATGGTGCTCACGTCGAGGGTATAGAGCTCGCCGACGGGCTCCGCATCGGCAGTCAGCGCCATCGCTCCGAACTGCCCTGCAACCGGCGGGCAGAGGATGTTGCATTGCGGCAGGTGCCGTACGAGAAGGAGGCGCTCGAGACGATTGCCTGCGAGATGGATGGAGGTGAAGACGTTCTGCCGTCGCTCCAACCGGAACGGCTCCGCCTGCAGAGCGGTGCCATCGTGTGCAAATGTAGACCAGACGAGCTCCTGCTCGGTGGTCCATGCCACCATGAGATCGCGGTCATTCGCGTGCGCCGCGAACGTCCTGAGCCCGGGGATACTCGCAAGCAGTACCGGTTCCGGATCGATCCATCCTCCCTCGCGCGAGAGTCGGCGGATCGTGATGCCTCCTCCCTGTATCGTCAGGAACGCGAAACCTTCGGGCAGCGCGATCGCTACTCGTGGGGTCAGTCTCAGCGGCTCGCTGTCGATCGGTCTGCCATCCGCATCGAATCGGATCCAGTCACTCTCGGTACTGAAGTGTCCGATCCCGACCAGCGTGATCTCTCCGGAAACGGCGGTCTCACGAATTCCAGCCGGCTGATACAGACGCTGCTTGAGCGGCAGCGCCGCGATGATTCGCCGCGGATCACCCTCGGCAAGGCCTGCATGTCCCCAGGGTCGGACGACGAGATAGCGCTGTCCGATGCGGTCGCCTCCGACGATGGGATCGGCCGCCACTTCATCTTCAACATTGCCTTCTGTGTCGAATAAAACAGCGCGAGCGTCGGGGCTGTGGCCGCCAGCACCCGGCTGATACGAGAGCAGGAAGCCCTCTTCCAGGGCCAGTGGAAACGCGCTGTTGAAGAATTCCCCGCTGATCAGGTGAGGAACCGACGATTGAAGTGCTCCATCGATCACCCGTGAGCTGATCTCTCGATAATGATGCGTCACGACCAGCGCGCGGTCGCCAGCGGCTGCAATCTCGATGCTCTGGAGCCACCGGCCGACCACTCCGAGGTCTTCGAATGCCGTGGGCGTTCCGTCTGCATCGATTCGCCAGGCGTGAAGCACCGACGCTTCCTCCGACGTTCGCACGTGAGTGATGGCGAGGAACCCATCGCCGAATGCCGCGATGGCGCCGCCATCGAGCGCAGCAAGGGGCCGCCGCTGCACGAGACCGCTCTCGTCGAATACCGAGAGATAGACCCACGACGGCTGCGCGCCTTCAGCCAGTTCGAGAATGGCGAGCCTGCCGGTGTTGCTTGCTGCGCCCAGAATCCGTCCGGAAAAAGCAAACTGCGGCTGGGGCTCCGGCGGACCTTCAGGCCCGAGGAAAAGCGCCCCACTCGCGCGGAGAATCAGCCATCCTCCCGGCCAGGCAACCGCATAACCTTCAGTTCCTGGAACCGGCTCCTGATCGATCCTGACGCCATCCGAAGAAATGCGCTGGCCGTGAACGAGAAAGAGTCCGGTATCGCTGGCGACGACCCGCCCCGGCCCTGCATCCGGTAACGTGCTGCGAGACTCCGCCAGTGGCGTGCGGTCGGTCAGTGCGCCGTGGACTGGTACGGAGAAGAGGAGGACGAAGAGCGAGATGGAAATGAGAAAAGGGGCTCGAGGCATTCTGCTACATACACTTCACGACGACTGAAAATTCTCGGGATCCTGGGGACTCAGGCGCGCTGTAACCTTTTCCTTTCAATCGAGGTTTATCGATCAGTGGAAGACGACGTCGTGATCATGTCTCGAATCTCCGCGGGTGAGCTCAAGCTGCTGGAAGAGTTGTTCCAGCGACACCACGGACCGTTGTTCCGATACTTCCTCGGTCGCACAAACGATCGCCCCTCGAGCGAGGATGGTGTCCAGGAAACCTTTCACCGCGTTCTGCGGTATCGAAAGACGTTTCGCGGCGAAGGATCCTTTACCGCCTGGCTGTACGGCATCGCCCGGAATGTTCATCTCGATCAGCGCGCGAGATCGAAAGACGCGGTCTCCCTCCAGCAGATGTCCGATCTTCCGGGAGATGTCCACGAGGCGCGCCGGCGGGAGTCGCGAATCACGCTTCACTGGGCACTCGAACAGCTCGAGGACACCGATCGAGAGCTCGTCATTCTCAGCCGCGTGGACGAGCTCTCCATGATCGAGCTCGCCGCGATCCTGGGCTGCACAGTGGGAGCGGCGAAAGTCCGTATCCATCGCGCTGTAAAGCGTCTCCGTGAGGTATGTCTCGAGCGAGAGAAAACGAGGAGCGAATGAATTGTCAAACAGCATTTGATCGGATTCCACTGCGAGCTGTTGGACGGCTGGGGCCCGAGGAGAGCGAACAGCTCGAGGAGCATCTGGCGCACTGCAGCGCATGCAGCGAGGAGAGGCAAGCGTATGCCTTGATGCTGGGCCCTCCGGACGACGGGGAACCTGTTCCCTCGGACCGGATGCGCGAACGGTTGCGTCTCATGGTTGCAGAGAAGCTCCGCGCGAAGGGATCCGCCCCTGTTCGATGGCTCGCTGCCGCCGCCATCGTTGCTGCGATCGCTCTCGGTCTGAGCACGCTGTTTGTCCCGCGTCCCGGTTCTCCCGACGCGGGTCCCGGCATTGCCACGGACCGGCTCGAGCAGATTGCAAGTGTCCGCTCGCGGTCACAGGGCATGCGGGAATTGATGAATGCCCTCGAAAGCGATCCGAATCCCGCTATCCGGCTGGCGGCTCTCGACTCGATTGTCCAGGGCAGTTCTTCAGCAGAACTGCGATCGACGCTGGAACGCGCACAGCTCACTCAGTCGTCTCCGCTGGTTCAGAGCGCAATCACCGCTCTTCTTGAAGAGGTACAACCATGAAGTTCGTTCTTTCCATGTTCCTCCTTGTCATCGCGTCGTCTGTCGAGGCTCAGACGCTCAAAGCGCAGATTCGCGAAGCCGAACCGCTGATTCACATCGAAGCCTGGGGAAACATCCGAGTGACCGGGAGTGGCTCCGGCTCTCTGTCCGTCTCCCTCACGCCAACCCGGAACGGCGCGACCGCCACGGATCATGTACGCGATCATTTCGGACTGAAGACCTCGGGCGCCAGAGCTTTCGTCTGGTCGGATGACTCGGGAGACATCGATGTTGTCGTTCCGGCTCGAAGCCGGCTCGTCATACGGAGCTATCGATGGGGCGACGTGGAGGTCCGCGATGTCTGCGGAGACATCGAAGTCACTTCATTCGAGGGCGGAGTGAACCTCCAGCGCGTCGGGGGTGCGGTCGTGGCGCACGCCGGCAACGGACCGGTATATGCCGAGCTCGCATGGTCGGCTCCCCGGCCGTCATCGCTGACATCCATGCATGGCTCCATCCGGATCACGATTCCCCGAGGCTTGCGGATCCTGCCGAGACTCCGCAGCGAGGACGGGCCGATCGAGTCGGTCGTTCCATGGCAGGACGGACTCCGCCCACCCTCGTCTCGAGCCGATCAGGTTCAGCTGTTTGCATACACACGCTTCGGACCCATCGACATCACGCACAACAATCAATCAGGACGCTGCAGATAGGAGCTCCAGACAATGAACACTCTTCTCCGAACGAGAGCTTTCGTCCTGCTCCTCGCGGCCGCGAGTCTTCCAGCTTCCGCGGAGGTCGTCGCAGTTCCCGATCGTTCGCGACTTCGAGCAGACGTCGACCGTCTCGTAACACCGCTCGAGCGGGAAAGTCAGCTCTCCGGAACTCTGCTCATCGCGGAGGGTGACACGGTCCTCTACGAGAAAGCCTGGGGAATGGCCGACTACGAGCTCGGAACCCCTAACACCGCGGTCACCCGCCACAACGTAGCCTCTGTCACCAAATCTCTCACGTACATCACGGCGATTCGACTGATCGAACAGGGCACGATATCCGCCGACGATCCGGTCTCGAAATGGATCCCTCACTTCCCCCGCGGCAATGAAATCACCATCGACATGCTGCTCCGGCACCGGTCCGGAGTCCCCCACCGCGTGACGGATGAATCGCAGGAGAGCGTCCCCAGATCGGCCGAAGAAATGGTGAACTTCGCGAAGGGAAAGGAACTGCTGTTTCCGCCTGGAACGGCACGTTCCTACAGTTCCGCCGGCTACTCCGTGCTGGCGAGGATTCTCGAGATTGCCAGCGGAAAAACATACGCTCGTCTTCTGGAGGAATACGTCTTCGCACCCGCAGGCGCGATTCATTCGAAGCAACCCACCGGAAGGGATCTGATCGAGCATCGCGCACTCAGCTACTTCCATGATGCTGAAGGTCCTGTCCGCTCTGCGCTGACAGACCTTTCCTTTCTCGTCGGCGCAGGATCGGTGTACTCGACCGCACGTGACATCTTCACGATTCAACGGGCCGTCGTGCAGGGACTCTACGGCGACGAGGTGCGAAAGAGTCTGGTGGGGAAAGACGGCGTACGCTGGAACGGGCTGACCAACGGGTATCGTGCGTTTGTCGACTACTACGCAGAGTCCGATATCACGATCGCCTTCACCGGAAACCTATTCACGGGAGCGGCGGATGTTCTCCGCAGCCAGCTGCCGCGACTCCTCATGGGCGAAACAGTCGAAACGCCCGTCGTTCCAAGCCCCGAGGTCCTGCAGATCGATCCCGATCAGTGGGCTCGGATCGAAGGGAGCTATCGACTGGGAGACTCCCCCGTCAGGCTCCGATTCGAGACGGCTCGTCGCGCCGCTCTCGGCAGCTGGATACTCGTGCCGGTCGGTACGGATCGCTTCTACTCCCCGCAGGACTGGACGATCGTGACCGTGAAGGTCGGCGAGTCGGGAATCGTCGAGGGCCTTCAGTGGGGGGAGGGTCCGTACTTTCCGCGGACCGGAGACTGACTGAATTGCCGGGTCTGTGGTGAATCGCCCGAGCGCCACGCGGAGTTCACGTTTGGTGTTTTGTCACCCGGTTCCTCCCGCATCCCGCCGTATCTACGCTAAGGTTCGTAGTTTCATGTCGGATACTCTGCAATCCCGCACGCCGCCTGTCCTTCATCCCGCCCTGTCGCCTTTACTCTTCCTGCTCGCTGCCTGCGTCAGCTCGACCGCTCCACCAGTCGATTCCCTGAGCGAGGCTGTTCCGTGGCTCATGGAGCAAGCCGGAGTCCCGGGAGCTGCGATAGCGATCGTCGATGGAACGAGAGTTCGCACACATCACTACGGAGTTGCAAGCGTCGAGACTGCCACGCCTGTGGACGAAGGTACGATCTTCGAGGCCGCGTCGCTGAGCAAGCCGGTGTTCGTGTGGGCAGTGATGCAACTGGTCGATCAGGGGCGGCTCGAACTGGACCGGCCGCTCGCATCTTATGTCGAAGAACCTTACCTGAACGATCCGCGCGCCGCAGTGATCACCGCGCGTATGGTACTCACCCACCACACGGGGCTGCCGAACTGGCGCCCGCGAGACAAAGATCTCGAGCTCGTGTTCGAGCCTGGTACGCGCTTCAGCTATTCCGGTGAGGGCTTCGTTTACCTGCAGCGCGCGGTCGAGTCGATCACTTCTGCGCCGCTGGACACCGTGATGCGCAGTCTCGTCTTCGACCCGCTCGGCATGAGCGCCAGCAGCTATGACTGGAGGCCGGAGTACGACGATATCAAGGCGTGGGGTCACAACGCACTGGGAGAATCACCTGCCCGCCGCAAGCCTGACAGAAGTCTCTCCGCCGCAACACTGCACACGACGGCCTCGGACCTCGGCAGATTTCTATCGGCTGTCCTGACGGCCCAACGCCTCAGTCCATCGTCGCAGAAGGCGATGCTCTCTCCGCAGGTCGCCGCACCCGTCGACTGCGCCAACTGTGCGCGCCGTACTGCGAAGGTGGCGGACTCAGAGGAGATCTTCTGGGGACTCGGGTGGGGACTCGTGAAAACCGGTGAAGGATTCAATGCATGGCACTGGGGCGATAACGGCAACTTCAAGGCGTATCTTTACGGTGATCCGCGGGCGCGTCGCGGCGTGGTCGTGCTGATCAACGGCGCGTCCGGACTTTCCATCGCGGGAGAGATCGCAGCCATTGCGATGTCGGGAACCCCTGATCCATCGCACGCGCATGAGCCCCTCGACTGGCTGAACTACCCCCGGTGGGACTCCCCTTCGCAACTCGCTTTTCATCGCATCGCGAAAGAGGGAGAGCCGGCGCTCGAGTGGCTTCGCCGGCAGGCGTTCGCCGAAGCTGAGATCAACGACCTCGGATACGAACTGCTGCGCACCGCACGCACCAGGGAAGCGGTCGCTGTCTTTCGGCTGAACACGCAGAAGCATTCCGAGTCCTGGAATGTGTGGGACTCGCTCGGAGATGCACTCATCTCAGCGGGAGACCGCGCTGGTGCAGCGGCAGCCTACGCCGAGTCGGTACGACTCAAGCCGGACAGCCCGAGCGGCAACGACGCGTTACGCATTCTCGCCGGCGACGAGAAACTCGACAGTGAGCTGGTACCGAAGATCACCGGCAGGTATGTGTTCGAGTCGGGAACCGCGGAGCTCCGTCACGACGACGAAACAATGCAGCTGGCGCTCGAAGGAGAGCTCTTCCCATTGATCGTCATTTCCCCGAGCCGATTCATCGGTGCGCGCGCGACGCTTCATGTCCAGTTGAGCGGCGACGGGAAGCTCACCATCGTGCGCGATGGACAGCGGATCGACGCCAGGAAGCCTGAATGAGCTCTCTCCGGGCTCGTTTCGCACTGATCGGGAGACCGTCCGTTCCGCCATCGGGACGCTGAGGACAAGTCAACAGCGGCTTCGTCCCGATGAAGGGAATCGTCGAGACGGGCGTCGAGCTTATTCTGCGCGCGCTCGCACGCTTCAGGGCTCTGCGCGCCGCGCGTTCGCGAGATCGCGCGCCTTCTGCCGCAATGCGTCCGCCTGGTCGATCAGTTTCTGGCGTTCTACCGGGTCTTCCTCCAGTTTCGCCTGTTCGCGCAGCAGGAGATTTCGAAAGACAAGAGGTTCGAAGTAATCGGCGCGGAGCGATCCGGCGCGCTCGAGGGCTACGAGACCGCGCGCGATGAGCGCCCGCTTCTGCGTTTCGTCCTGACCCGTCTGTTTTGCTGCGGCCTCGTACGCGCCGACTCCCAGCATATAAAATCGCTCCGCGTTGCCCCCGTCGAGCCGGCTGGCCATCTCGTAGTCGGCCAGCGCCTCCATAAAACGGCCGGACTGCGAGCGAACCCGCCCCCGCGCTTCATAGACCTCGGGATCCTCAGGGCTTTGCTGCACGAGCTCACCCATGAGCGTGTCCGCTTCCTCCGCAGGAAGCAGCGTGGCGAGACTCGTGATGGCGTCGCGCTCGCCGGGATGGATGCGAAGGTATTGTCGCAGGGCCGCGATGTGCACCTCTTCTCCGCGCTTTTCCATCGCATCAGTCGTCATGGGAGCAGAGGGTGGTTGAGCTGAGGGCGTAGAGCGTGCCGAAGGAGGCGGCGGTGGTGGTGGAGGAGGTGCAGGAGCGATGCTGTAAGGCAATACCGCGTACCGGTTGATCCTGTCGAGATCGGCTGCTGCAGGATCAAGCTCCACAGCCTCCATGTATGCCGCGAGGGCGCCTGCCTGGTCGCTCACCTCAAGCCGCCTGTCTGCCTCCGCGAGTCGGGCTCGCGCGTCCGGACGCAGTTTCGCGAGCACTCCAAGGCCCGGCTGTGTCTCGGTGGTCCAGACGCGAACCGGACGGCCGTTCTCGACGACGGCGTCCTCATCGGACGACGCCAGAGGTCCCGGCGTTCCCCACGACGTTTCGTCGAATATGGTGTCGGAGCCCGCGCTGATCAGCCTGTAGCTCTTTCCATCGCGCGACACCACGTAGCGGAACTCTGTACCCCATCGGTCGACCTTCGGCACCTCGGAGGTGAACTCCGTGAACAGAGCGGATTCGAGTTCCCCGATCGAGCCTGCCGCCGGATAACGGCCGCGCTTCGATCGGTAGGCTTCGAGCGCTGCGGCCACGTGCGACATCAGGAACTGTGTCCACTCGGTCCGCAGATAGCTCCAGCTCTGCTCGGACGTCATATCCGCCATCTTCGCGAGCTCCGCTTCAACCATAAGCCGGGCGAGCGCTTCCGCTTCGCTCTCGGTGATCGCTCTCGCCCGATTCAGCATTTCATCCGCCGGGAGGGGTCCGGCGGTGACCACAGCGGTCAGGACCAGGAGCAGTCGAAGGGCAGCAGCTCGCACGATTGGTCACCTCCTCATGCAGATGAACGTCCGAATGATACGCCACCCGAGGCCTGCTCTGCGGAAACCACCGCGGTGTCATCCTGACCGAGGGCTTTGCGGTTCGGGTCATCGATCGCGACTTCGAAGATGCGGCCAGCGCGACTGGCGCGGATAGTTCCGCAGGTGCTGCTGCTGGTCCGCCGGACCCTTCACATGCCCCGCAGTCTCACCGCCTCGCTGACTCTGCGGATGGCGAGTATGAAGGCGGCCTGGCGGAGGGGAGCCTTGAACTCGGTGGCGATCCGGCTGACTTCGTCGTACGCTCGGACGAGCGTTCGAACCAGCTCCTGATCGACGCGTTCTGCGCTCCAGCGAAACTGCTGAAGATTCTGGACCCATTCGAAGTATGAAACCGTCACGCCCCCGGCGTTCGCCAGGATGTCGGGGATCACTGTCAATCCACGCTCCACGAGCACGTCGTCGGCCGCAGGTGTCGTGGGCGCGTTGGCTCCCTCGACGATCAGCCGCGCGCGGATCTCCCCGGCATTGCCCGAATGAATGACGCCACCGAGTGCTGCCGGTACGAGAATGTCGACGTCGAGCGTGAGAAGATCTTCATTCGAGATCTGCTCCACTCCATCGAGAGCGACCACCGAGCCCTCGGCATCTACAGCCCTGCGTGCCAGCTCCGGCTTGATTCCGTCACCCGAAAAGACCCCGCCCTTCACGTCGCTGATCGCGACGACTCGCGCGCCAAGCTCGGCGAGGTGGTGAGCGGCCCAGGAGCCGACGTTTCCGTAACCCTGAATCGCCACGGTCGCCCCGCCGAGGTCGAGCCCCATCCCGGCCGCTGCTCGCTCAGCCACCACTGCCGCTCCCCGTCCAGTCGCGGAGAGCCGGCCCTCGGATCCTCCGAGCTCAATCGGTTTTCCGGTGACGACCCCTGGAGAGTAACCACGGAATTTCGAGTACTCGTCCACGATCCAGGCCATCACCTGCGGATCCGTGTTCACGTCCGGAGCGGGAATGTCCTCGTTCGGTCCGATAAACATGTGAATGCGCTCGATGAACGTGCGGGTGATTCGCTCAACCGCTTCTCGAGAGAGCTCCTTCGGGTCGCAGTCGATTCCCCCTTTCGCGCCGCCGTAGGGGATGTCGACGACGGCAGTTTTCCACGTCATCAGTGAAGCGAGCGCGCGAACCTCATCGAGATCGACGTGCGGGTGGTAGCGAAGTCCGCCTTTGAGCGGGCCGCGGGCGTTGTTGTGCTGCACGCGATAGCCGTGGAAGGTCTGGAGGCTTCCGTCGATACGCAGCGGCAACTCGACCATCACCTCGCGAAACGGCGTCTTGAGGGCGATCTGGAGAGGCTCTGCGAGCTGAAGAGACCTTGCCGCGCGGTCGAACTGATAGTTCACCGCTTCGAACGGCGTGAGCGAATCCGCGGCGGGAACTTCCTTTTCGGCGGCCGCCCGCTCCGCGGTTTCCAAAGCCTCTTTCTCAGGATGCCGTCCTTTCATTTCCCCCCCCATCGATCATCTGCCGTGCACGCGTATGCATGCGAAACGCCTGCCCGGAGAAAATCGTATCACGCGCTTGCGGACCAGGGCGTTGACCCGTCGTCAGTGTCATCGACTGGGTTCGCGGGCAGGATAAGACCCGCTGGCACTCGCGTCGGGAACGCGAGGGCCGATGTGTCATCCCCTCGAAGCGAAGCGAGGGATCTTGTTGAAGAGATCGAGCGTCGCAAGATGATCCTTCGCTGCGCTCGGGATGACACATCTGTCTGTGCACTGTTGGGGCAGATGTCGCCAGCATCCTTCCCGAGTTCCCTGTCCCTTCCCCAACCGATACAATGCCCCCATGCGGAGACTTCTTCTTCTCACCGTTCTTTTCCTGACGCATGCGACTCTCCTTGCGGACGAAGCGGCGGAGCTGCGCGCCGCGCGCGCGGTCTTCGAGCAGAACCTCGACGCCATCCGCAACCGCGATCGCGCCGCCTATCTCGCGACCTATCTGCCGACGGACAACTTTTCCGCCGCAGGCACGGAGGGACTCCAGCGAGGATACGATCGCTTCGCGAAATCAGAATCCACCTGGCCCGATACATTCGAGGCGCGCGCGCTCGATCTGGTGCGCGTCGCGCCGGGCGTCGTCTACGGCACCTATCGCTACCGCGTCGTGTACGGAACCGACGAGCACTCCGGAATCTCACAGCGCGTTTTCGTCGAGACTCCGGACGGGTGGAAGATTGCTGTCACGGGGGCGATGAATGCGCCTCCCGGCACGCCTCCCCCACCGCGCGCGATCGCCGGTGCAACATTGATCGACGGGCTGGGTGGGCCGCCGGTTCCGAATGCCAACGTGATCGTTCGCGGTGGAAAGATCGATTGCGCTGGAACGGCGGCGCAGTGCCCCCTGCCGGAAGGAGTCGAGGTTACCGATGCTCGGGGAATGTGGATCACTCCGGGACTGGTCGATGCGCACGTTCACTTCGGACAGACCGGGTGGGCCGACGGGCGGCCGGATGCGTTCGACGTCCGGTCGCTGTATCCCTACGAAGAGGTTCAGGCGGAGCTCAGGGACAACCCGGAGCGCTTTGCACGCAGCTACGTCTGCTCGGGTGTGACCGCGGTGTTCGATGTCGGCGGTTACCCATGGTCGCTGGAGCTCGGCAAGCGGTTCGAGAGCGACACCAGGGCGCCGCACGTCGTCGCCGCGGGACCGTTGCTTTCTACGTTCGATCACTGGCTGAACCTTCCCGCCGAGCGGCAGTTCATCGCGATCACATCGGAAGAGACGGCACGCAGCGGCGTTCGTTACCTGGCCGAGCGGAATGCCAAAGCGATCAAGGTCTGGAACATCGTCACTCCCGATCTGCCGATTGCGATGACCAACCCCTTCGTCGCCGCAGCGGGCGATGAAGCGCGGAAGCATTCACTCCCGCTGATCGTGCACGCGACCGGCCTCGCCGAAGCGAAAGCCTCGCTGCGCGCCGGTGCAAATGTCTTCGTTCACAGCGTGGATGATGAGCCGGTGGATGAAGAGTTCATCGACCTCGCAAGGAAGAACGGCACGATCGTCATCCCGACACTCACGGTCGTCTCGGGCTATGTTCGCCTGACTCGCTCGATCGTGGAGCGAAAGCCTCCCGCGATCGATGATCCGAACGGATGCGTCGACGCAGCCACGCTCGAGAAAATGGCGCAGACCGCCACTCTCGACGCAGGCCTCGCATCTCGGGACAGGCTGACTCAGGAAGAAGCACGGCTCGAGAGACTGGAGAAAAGAGTCGCGGCGAATCTCATGCTCCTGGTCCGCGCCGGCATCCCGATCGCGACGGGAACCGACGCCGGCAATCCGCTGACCCTGCACGGTCCGTCGATTTACAAAGAGATGGAAGCGATGCAGTCCGCCGGCATGACGCCGCACCAGGTCATCACCGCATCGACCATGAACGCCGCGCGTGCCATGCGCATCGCCGATCGCATCGGCTCGCTCGAGGCGGGCAAGGAAGCCGACCTTCTCCTGCTCACGGCGGACCCGGTGGTCGACGTGAAGAGCTTTCGCAGACTGCATTCGGTCATGCGAGCCGGCGAGTTACGCACAGTCGAAGAACTGAGCAGAGTCGCCCGTGCCGATCCCTGACCATATCCCCTCTCCCCGTGCGTTCTCCCACATAACCGCTTCGCGCCCGTGAGCGGAAACCATGGGGTGCAGAAGTCGTACAATTCCACGGCGAGGTAAACAGTATGAAGAAGCCGCCGGTAGCGCGCATCCTCAGCCGAAGGGAGATGCTCGGCCTGATCGGAATGACAGCGGCAGCGCCCCTTCTGGGCTCGTGCGAGCAGTCACCCTCACGAGCTCAGACGAGCACGTCAACTCCGACGCCGGCACGCGAGCTCACGGCGACGATTCCCTCCTGCGTGGTGAGGCCCCAGCAGACGGAAGGCCCCTATTTCGTCGACGACAAGCTCAATCGCTCCGACATCAGGTCGGACCCTGCGGACGGTCTGGTGGCGCAGGGAAGTCCGTTGCGTCTGGTGTTTCACGTCTCCCGGATTGCCGGCGGATCGTGTACCCCGCTCAGCGGCGCGATCGTGGATGTCTGGCAGTGTGACGCGTCGGGTGTCTATTCGGACTTTGAGGACTTCAACGGACTGTTCGACACACGAGGAAAGAAGTTTCTGCGGGGGTATCAGGTGACCGGCACTGACGGCAGAGTCGAGTTCGTCACGATCTATCCCGGCTGGTATCCGGGCCGGACCGTCCACATTCACTTCAAGATCCGCACCGATTCGGCGTCGCGCCGCAGTCATGAGTTTACCTCGCAACTCTACTTCGATGATGCCATCACGGACCAGGTGCATGCGCAACCACCATACTCCGGCAAGGGGCAACGCACCCGTAGGAACGACGGAGATGGCATCTTCCGGCGCGGCGGCGACCAACTGATGCTCCGGTTGACCAAAGAGGAGCGAGGATATCTGGGAACGTTTGATATCGGGCTTCAGATCACTTGACCGCACTCCCCGCCCTACGGGTCATTCGAGCGGGCAGCTCGCCAGTTTGTCTCTCATTGGTCTTGCGTGGTTTTCCTGTTCAGACAAACTCTGATCAAGCGAGCGAAGAATGACTCACCCATCGAGAAGCCGCAAAACGTCGAACGGGACAGAACTCGTGTTGAGGTTCATTACGCTCGGTCTCGTGATTGCCGTGTGCTCCTGTGTATCGGTGCCGCAGGATCCGATGCCGGTGTCACCGGCGTGCAGCGTGCCGGAAGCAGATCGCGCCTGGATCGATCGCAGCCTCGAAGCGTGGCAGTTTGCGTCGCGGGAGATTGCGGGCATCGGAGTCGTCCCCTACGCCCAGGTAATCCTCTTCAGCGAAGACTGTGTGCTGAGGAGCGAGGTTCTTCGTGATGGCGACGCCGAGCGTGTGGGCCGCTGCCGGTATCGGCGACGGATCCAGCCTCGAGACCATGCTGGTTGCGGTCATGCTCCACGAAGCGTCACACCTGGCTCAGATCGGGCCGTACGGCCCACGCCTGGGAACGGCGGGCAACCTTTTGGGGAATTCATCTCCGCGTGCGATCAGCCGCTGGGCTCGATGTTCTGATTGTTGCGGAACAGATTGGTCGGATCGTACTTGTGCTTGATCGCGGCAAGCCGGCTGTAGTTTGCCCCGTATGCCGCCTGCGATCCGTCCGGCTCATCTCCGCCGAGAAGATTGACGTAGACGCCGCCCGTCGAGTGCGGTGCCATCTCCTGGTGGAATGTGCGCGCCCAGTCCATGATCGCACCGTCGTCGGCAGCATCCGTCCAGCCGGGAAAGATGTGAAGCGCAAAGGCGGCGTTCCGGTGAGGGAATGCCGTCGCGGACGGATCGACACGGCCGACGGCACCTCCCTCTGCTTCGAGGTAGACCATCGTGGACGGACCGGGAAGCTCCGCGCTGTGAGTCAGGATCGTCTCGATCGCGCGATCCGGGAGATCGGACAGATAGTGCGCCTTCGAGTACCAGCGGTTTCCAGCCGGCATGCCCGCATCGAACGACTGCTGCAGTTCAACGTACTTCTGGGTCGCCACGCCGTCGAGAAAGGGACTTCCGAAGGCACGGAGCGGTGCGAGATCCGTCTCGGCCTTCGCCGGATCTCCCGAGTGAGTCACGACCAGATCCAGCACGACTCTGGAATGAAACTCTGCGGGGAACACATCCAGGGGCGGCAGGCGGAAGAGGAACGCGTAGCACTGAATCTCATCCGGCGCGTCTGCCATGAACGAGCGATAGAAACGAAGGACATCCGCAGCCTGGTCGAAGGGATAGATGATCTGCCCGGCGAACACCTGCGGTCCCACTTCGTGCAATTGGAAATCGAATGACGTCACGACACCGAAGTTGCCGCTTCCACCGCGCAGCGCCCAGAAAAGTTCGGGGTGCTCAGTCTCACTCGTTCGAATCAGCTCGCCATTCGCGATGACGACTTCGGCTGACAGGAGATTGTCGAGCCCCAGCCCGTACCTTCTCGTGAGATGACCGGACCCTCCTCCGAGTGTGAAGCCAGCGACGCCAACGGTGGAAACCGTTCCGCCGGTCGTGGCGAGACCGAGAGCCTGTGTCGCGTGATCGACGGCACCCCATCGCGCGCCCGGCTCGACAGTCACTGTCTTCGCTGCGGCATCGACCTCGATTTCTCTCATGCCGGACACATCGATCACCAACCCGCCGTCACAGATGGATCTCCCGGAGTAATCGTGACCGCCGCTTCGGATCGATACGAGCAGGTCGTTTTTCCGCGCGATGTTCACGGCGGTGATCACGTCCCGCGGCCCGGTGCAGCGGGCGATGGCGGAGGGTCGCCGGTCGAATCGAGCGTTCCAGATCCTTCGCGCATCGTCGTAGCTGGCATCCCCGCTGGCCAGCACCGCTCCGCGGATGTTCTCGCGCAACGACTGCAGTATCGAATGGTCGAGTGAGCGAGTCGTCATCAATCCTCCGTCATAGGGCTATCGTTCTCGCACCTGGAGTCGCGGTCAGTTCTCGGATCATACCCTCTCCCCGATTTTCCCGACCAATGGTAGAGTCCCGGCATGCACGATGACGACGCGCTGATCAGTGAGTCGAACCGCCACTACCGCCATTTCATGGAGGCCCTCGTGCCGACGACAGGTCGAGGGCAGGTGGACTCGAGAGATGATCTCTGTCTCGCGTGGGGCAACGTGCCCCTCGCGTTTCTGAATGCAGCCTGCCTCGAGTCGCCCGTACGGGACGCGGACGATCTGCGGCGTCGCGTCGCCGCGGCGGTTCAACACGGCGCCAATCGGGGAGTGCCATGGCTATTCGTCGTCTCTCACGAATGGCTGCCGGTAACGGTGCGCGCGGAAGCAGACGCGTTGATGGCCGAGCGCGGGCTCGTCCCGGCCATTGCGCTGACCGGCATGGCAGCCGACGTGCTCGCCGCGC
>JBGTDX010000073.1:0-72428 GCA_041748075.1 Thermoanaerobaculia bacterium | reverse complement strand
ATTTCGAGTAAGATACGCAACCCAACCAGATCTCGCCAGAGGCGGGACTGTCCATCCTGAAAGGTTTTTCATTCGCATGACGGATTCCAGAGAAAACGCAGACACTTCGTTTGCGGAAGCGTTCGAAGCAAGTTTGAACTTCAAAACCCCTGTACAGGGAGACATGCTTCGCGGCACGATCGTCTCCATTTCGGGAGACGACGCCTACGTATCGTACGGCGGACCCTCGGAGGCCGTCATGGCGGTCGCCGAACTGGCCGAAGGGGAAAACCAGGAGGGCGACACGGTCGAAGCGATGGTCGTGGCCACCGCCCCGGTGATCCGCCTCTCGCGCAAGATGATGGCCGGCCGCGCTTCGCTGCAGGCACTTCGTCAGGCATACGAGAACGGCCTTCCGGCGGAAGGAAAGATCACGGGACGCAACAAGGGCGGCTTCGACGTGAGCGTCGGCGGTGTCCGCGCTTTCTGCCCGCTCTCGCAGGTCGATCTCGGAAAGATCAATGACCCTGACGGTTACGTCGGGAAGAGTTTTGACTTCCGGGTGACCGAGCTTTCCGATGACGGTCGCAAGATTGTCGTCTCGCGTGCCTCGCTTCTCCGTGAGGAAGCAGCGGTCCGCGCCGATGAAGTTCGCAAGACCATCGTTCCCGGGGCGATGCTCACCGGAACAGTCCGCACGATCATGCCATTCGGCGCTTTTGTCGACCTCGGTGGAGTCGATGGATTGCTTCATGTTTCAGAAATGAGCCGGCGCCGCGTGAACGACCCGAAAGAATTCGTCAGCGTCGGACAGCAGCTGACCGTCAAGGTCCTCAAGATCGAAAACGAGGGCAAGCGGGTCTCGCTCTCGATGAAAGATCAGGAGCGCGATCCCTGGAACGACGCGATCGAACGCTTCCAGCCGGGCGACGCCTTCACCGGCACCATTGCACGGGCCACCGACTTTGGCTTCTTTGTGGAGCTCGAGCCAGGCCTCGACGGTCTTCTGCACGTTTCGCAGCTGCCGATCGGTCTCAAACAGAACGACGAATCGCTGGCAATCGGCGCGACGATCTCGGGCTGGATTCGCGAAGTCGATGCGGAACGCCGGCGGATCTCGCTCGCCATGCGTGAGGTCGCCATGGGAGATCCCTGGGAAGACATCGAACAGAAGTTTCCTGTGGGACGCGTCGTTGAGGGTACCGTCGAGCGCGCAGGACAGCCGGGCGTCTTCGTCGCCCTCGAGCCGGGCCTGACGGGACTGATTCCCGTGTCCGAGTTGAGTCTTCCTCCGGGCGGGGATCCGGGCAAAGCGCATCAGCCGGGCGAGAAGCTCGCGGTCAAGATTCTCTCAGTCGATCGATCGCGCCGCCGCATCTCGCTGAGTCATGAAGGTGCGAAGGCAGCCGCGGAACGGGGTGAATTCCTCGAGTACCAGGAAGATTCGAAGGCCGCTGCCAGCAGCAACGATAGCAAGAGCGCCATGGCGCTCGCCCTCGAGCGGGCCATGTCCGGCAAAGGCGAAGACGAGTAGTTCGCTCTCCATCGGCATTGAATGTGAAGATCCTCCTGCGGGAGGATTTTCATTTATGTCTGAAGAAAAATACGAACCGGTGTCGTGCGACTATCACGACCAGCTCGAAGCCGCGGCGGTCACGAAGAAGGACGTGGAGCTCGAATTCGATGCAAAGGGTGTCCGGCAGCGCGAGCGGGGAAAGATCGCGGATGTCTACACCGATGACGGCGCCGAGTTCGTGAAGCTCGATGCCGGCGTAGGCTCGATACGCGTTCGTCTGGATGAGATCGTTTCTTTAAGAGAACTCTGACGGAGCGTGCCCGCCGTGAGTCCGCTAAAGGATCTATCGCCCGACGATCGAGTCTTCCTGCTCGAGACTGACCGCCAGACCTGGATCGCGATTCGAGGCGTGGACGAAACGGGGATTGAGACGCGGTTCCGCCTGGCCTTCAGTACCCTCGACGGAGCCTCGCAGTTCGCATACCGGTTTCCAGCACTGGGAGCGAAAAGGGTCCGCGAGATCCGGCTGGGCGACATCACGACCGCCCAGGATCCCCCGCTGGCCCTCGATGTCGATCCCGATTCCATGGAGCAGGGAGGCGGCCTGGGAACCACGCCATCCTGAGCCCGATGTGGCCGGGGAGTCCTGTCCCCTGCCTCTTTTGATGTTCAACCGCGGACGAAGGCAGGGCGTAGGAACACCCCGCCACAAAGCACCGAGTTGACCGTACGCAAACCATTTTCCGATTCCGGGCGTACAATCATCAGGGAGCCGCCGCATGCCGAAGAGCCTTTTCTATGCTGGAGTGATTTTTTGCGCACTGTTCGCGCTACTCGTCGCGAGCGGCGTGATGCAGGCTGGCAGCACACCGGGTCTGGATGGACTGCTCTACGATCCCGCAGCGGGTGAGCTCTCCGGCTCTGCATCTCCCGCTGTCATGATCGCGATCCTTCTGATGATGGTTCCGGTTGCCGCGATTCTTCTGCGGATGGCTTCGCTCGTGGCCGCACGGAATCTGTTCGCCGCTTTTTTCGGCATCTTTTCGGTTTCCTGCTCCGCGCTGGCTCTCGGGTATCTCGCCGCTCTTCAGTTTCGGATCGGTATGGTCGTGCGCGCTTCCACGGATGCCGTTTCGCGCATCCAGCCGCTGGTTGAGTCCCAGATTGCGGGAACGTGGTCGTTCGGCTGGTTTCTGTCGCTCGCCCTTCTTGCCCTCCGTCCCTATTTCAGGATCCAGGCGAGCCGCACGCTCAGCGCCCTGGTCTTCCTGCCGGCCCCCGTATTTCTCTGGTCCCTCGCTGGAGCGGCAGGGCAAGTCCCCGGGACAACGTCATCCACGATGATGCTCTACTGGAGTCTTCTCGCTGCCATCTTTCTGGCGATCGCCGTCCACTGTATGCGCCACCGCCACCTCTTCATCGAGGTGACGAATCTGCGCGAGCTGCTCGACACGCGCGTGGTTCCCCCTCTGGGTGATCGCAGGCGGTTGTCGTTTGACAGTGGCGTGGCCTTCGACAGCTGAAGATTCGGGAGTATCAGCGTTCCAGAGACGAATGTTGAATGATGAAATTGTGAATGTTGAATCATTCAACACTCACAATTTCAACATTCAACATTCGTCTCTGATCCCACCCTTTCCCCTCGTCCAGATGGTAAAATAGCCCCTGCCAGAGTTCACCCGGAGAACCTCTCTATCGATGTCCTTTGTTCACCTCCATCTGCATACGCAGTACTCCCTGCTCGACGGCGCCAACCGTCCTGACGACTTAGCCGCCAGAGTCGCGAAACTCGGAATGCCGGCGTGCGCGATCACCGATCACGGCAACATGTTCGGTGCGATCGAGTTCTACAACGCGATGAACAGGGTCTCCGTCAAGCCGATCATCGGGTGCGAGATGTACATGGCCCTCGGATCGCGCTTCGACAAAGCGGGAGTCGAAGATCAGAGCGCTGACATGGGCTCAAACAATCATCTGATCGTCCTGGCAACGAACGACGTTGGCTACACGAACCTCGTCAAGCTCGTCAGTGCCGGCTACACCGAAGGCTTCTACTACAAACCGCGCATCGACAAAGAGCTGCTGAAGGCGCACTCAGAGGGTTTGATCTGCCTTTCATCCTGCCTGAAGGGGGAGGTTTCTCAGGCGCTCGCCTGTGGCAACTACACCAAAGCAGTCGATGCTGCCCGTGCCTACAAGGAGATCCTCGGTGCCGACAACTTCTTCCTCGAGATTCAGGACCATGGCATCCCGGATCAGGTGAAGATCATTCCCCTCATGGCTCAGGTTGCCGAGCAGGTCGGCCTGCGCATGGTCGCCACCAACGACTCGCACTATCTCGACAAGACGGACTCTTTCGCACACGAGGTTCTCCTCGCCATCGGCACGGGCAAGACGATGGACGACGATCGCCGGATGCGATTCTTTTCCGACGATTTCTACGTCAAGTCACCCGACGAGATGGCCAGCATCTTCGCTGCATATCCCGAGGCGGTGGCCAACACGCTCGCGATTGCGGAGCGGGTAAATCTGAAGATCGAGCCGAAGGACTACCACCTGCCGAACTTCCCGGTGCCGGCGGGCAACGATAGCGCTACCTACTTCGAAAAAGTTGCGCGGGCAGGTCTCGAGGCTCGCCTCGCAGGAATGGCGCATCTGTTCGAGGCGAAGCGGAAGAAACATGAGCGTCAGGAGTACATCGACCGACTCGAGCGGGAGATGGGAATCATCAGGAGCATGGGATTCCCCGGCTACTTTCTCGTGGTCTGGGATTTCATCAAGTATGCGAAGGACAACGGAATCCCCGTAGGCCCCGGCCGCGGCTCTGCAGCGGGCTCGCTCGTGGCTTATTCGATGGGTATCACGGACATCGATCCCCTCGACTATGACCTGCTCTTCGAGCGGTTCCTCAACCCCGACCGCATCTCGATGCCCGACATCGACATCGATTTCTGCATGAACAACAGGGGCCGTGTGATCGAGTACGTTCGCGACAAGTACGGCGCCGAGAATGTGGCGCAGATCATCACCTTCGGAACGATGGCCGCCCGATCCGTGGTGCGCGACGTTGGACGCGTTCTCGGAATGCCGTTCGGATTCGTCGACAAAGTGGCCAAAGCGATTCCCGCCGGGCCGGGCGTGATGCTCGCAGATGCGAAAAAGGATTCTCCACTCCTCGCAGAGGCCATCCGGAGCGACAAAGAGATCGAGAAGATGGTCGACATTGCGCTCCGTCTCGAGGGGCTGACCCGCCACGCGGGAGTTCACGCGGCCGGAGTCGTGATTACGCCCGAGCCCGTGAACCACTACGTACCGCTCTACCGGACGAACAAGGACGAAATTGTCACGCAGTACGACATGCGTATCGTCGAGAAGATGGGTCTGCTCAAGATGGACTTTCTTGGCCTGCGCACGCTCACGGTGATCGACGATGCCGTCAAGTCGATCCACGCGCAGGAAGGCGTGAAGGTCGAGATCGACAAGCTGGAGCTGGATGATCCGGATGTGTTCCGTCTCTTCCAGGAGGGCCGGACGAAAGGCGTCTTTCAGTTCGAGTCGGGTGGGATGGTGGACGTTTTGAGAAAGGCACATCCGACGAAGTTCGAAGACCTTGCGGCGCTGAACGCCCTCTACCGCCCTGGTGCGCTGGACGCCGGTATGGTCGACGAATATGTGCGTCGAAAGAACGGGCAGTCGAAGGCGAAGTATCTCGTTCCGGCAATGCAGCCGTTTCTCGAAGAGACCTATGGAGTCATCGTCTATCAGGAGCAGATTCTTCAGATCGCGCAGGCAGTCGCTGGCTACACACTGGGACAGGCAGACCTTCTGCGAAAGGCGATGGGCAAGAAGGACAAGGCCACAATGGAGAAGGAGCGGGTCCGGTTCGTTTCCGGAGCGCTCGCTAATGGCTATACCCGGGAGAAAGCCGACGCGATCTTCGATTACATCGAGCCGTTCGCGCGTTACGGTTTCAACAAGTCTCATTCGGTCGCCTATGCTCTGATCGCGTACCAGACAGCGTGGCTGAAGGTCCACTATCCGAGGCACTTCATGGCTGCGCTCCTCACCTCGGAGATGGACAAGACCGAGAATGTCGTCAAATTCATCCACGAGACTGCACAGATGGGCATACGGCTGCTTCCACCAGACATCAACGAGTCCAATTTCTCGTTCACCGTAGTGGGACCGAACATCCGGTTTGGCCTGGGAGCAGTGAAAGGGGTAGGGGGAGGCGCGATCGAGTCGATTCTCGCTGCCAGGCGATCCCTCGGCCGATTCACCGGACTGTTCGAATTCTGCGAAGAGGTTGATCTTCGAGCCTGCAACAAGAAGGTTGTCGAGGCGCTGATCAAGTCGGGTTCGTTCGACTCGTTCCGGCTTTCCCGCAAGTCCCTCCTCGAACAACTCGAGCGTACGGCCGAGAGCGCGCTGAAGGCGAAAGAGGAAAAAGAACGCGGCCAGACCACGCTGTTCGGCGGCCCGGGGGGTGCTCTCATCATGCCGCCACGCGCAGTCGCGACGCCCGCGGGCTCTGACGAGTGGGACGAAGACGAGAAGCTCGCCCACGAGAAGGAAACGCTGGGCTTCTATATTACCGGCCATCCATTGAACAAGTTCGAAGAGGATCTCGCCCTTTTTGCAACGGCGAACACCGACACGCTGAATCAATTCGTGGATCAGACCGTGACGATCGGCGGAATGGTGGGCCAGCTCAAGAAGTCCAGGATCAAGAAAGGTCCCAACGAAGGCAAGCTGATGGCCAAGTTCATTCTCGACGATCAGTACGGAAGCGTCGATGTGGTCGTCTTCAGTGACCTCTTTCAGAAGCACGCGAAGTGGCTCGAGAATGGAGTGCCGATTCTTCTGACCGCTGCGGTGAAGGATACCGGGGGTGTGCCAGGGGGGCGCAGCGCAGCGCTGGCGCAGGCAGAGCAGCAGGCGCGACAGATCGAAGACGAGTACGGTGGCCATCCCGAGGATGACTTCGTCGTCGCGGAGCGGCCTTCCCGTCCAGCCGCGGATGGCCAGCAGGTTTCGTACTACGAAGTCGGTGACGATCCGGAAGAGAAAAGTGAGGCGGAGCTCGAGCGGGAGCGGATCGGCGCCGATGTCGACCGGTTCAACCTCAGTCTGTTCGGCGGCCCCGCTCCGGACCCTGAACAGGACCGGGAAGACAACGGGGGAGCAGGAGTCCGAACGGATGTGGAGCTGCGTAGCCCCGAGCTCGCGGAGGAAGTGCGCGCGGCGATGCTGGACGATGCGGACGCCGTGACCGCGCCCGCGGATGCCGAAAGCGTTGTGTATGAGCCTGCGCAGATCCTGCACGAGGTGCCGGTCACCCCGGAACTGAATGCACTCGACCTCGTACCACTCGACGGCATCCGCGAAAAAAAGGTGAAGACCATCGCGCTCGAGATGTCTTACCCGTCAGTCAGCGACTCATCGCTCGCGAAGCTCCGTGAGATTTTCGAGACTCATGCGGGAGAGGTCCCCGTGATGGTGCGTCTGACGAATGTTCCCCCGGAACTGGCGAAGGCTGCAGGATCCGATGGTCACGTCCAGCTCAAACTGAACCATCACTTCCGGATCCAGCCCGGTCAGCGCTTCACCGCCGCAGTCACCGAGCTGAACGCGCAACTTCAGTATTTGTTCTAGGGTCAGTGGTACTTCCCCTCTCCCGCCGCGGTTTTGGCTGAGCGGGAGTTCATTCTCGCATCTGCCAATATTCCGGCGGGGAGAGGGTTCACACACTTACGGCCTTCTTTGGAACTTTTCGTACTGCAGCGTGTGGTACGAATCCAGCGGGATGTCTTCGCCGCCGATGAACAGCCTGACGAGGTTCGTCCGGATCTCGAGAGGGTCTCCGTCGGTGACGATGACGTTTGCTATCTTTCCGGCTTCGAGAGAACCGATCCGGTCGGCTACGCCGAAGATCTCGGCCGCATTGATCGTGACGGCGCGCAGAGCCTCTTCCTTCGGCAAGCCGAATGCCGCGCACGCGGCCGCCTGGTAGGGGAGGTGCCTGGCATTGTGCGCGCCGCCCGTCCGTATCGAGAACTTCACTCCGGCCTGGTGAAGTGCAGCCGCGTTCGAGAAAAGCAGGTCGTACGGATCATCCTCCTTCCCGGGCAGCGTCCAGATCGGACCCAGGAGTACGGGGATGTTCTTCGCCCGAAGCTCCGGGATGGCTGTCTGCAGTTCCTGTCCTCCGGAGAGGATCATCCGGATGCCCACCTCGTCTGAGAATTTGATGGCCTCGCGGATGTCGGCTTCGAGATTCGCGAAGATGACGAGCGGGACCTCACCGCGAATCACCGGCACGAGCGCGTGAAGGATGGGGTCTTGTTCGAGACGCTCTTGCGGGGAAGTTCTGCGGGGTGCAGCAAGCGCCTTTTCGTACGCTTTTGCATCACGAAACGTGTCGCGGAGTTTCTCGAGCTGCGACGTGTACTGTTTTCTGGCCCGCTTCTCCGCTTCTTCATCCTGGGGCTGCGCGGAAAATGAACCCGTGCGGATTCGCGGAAAGTTGATGTGCATTCCGGCCGGACTCTTGAGAACCATCTCCGGCGGTGTCCAGCCGGACAGCTGAATCAGTGCACTCTGTCCGGAGATGAGACCGCCACCGGGCTCGGTGAGCACTGTCGTGATTCCATTGATCCGCGTCACAGGAATCACATTGCTGTGCGGATTGACTGCGACGGCGGCCTGCGCATTCGGATTGAGATCGCCGAGCTCCTGCGTGTCTCTCGTTCCGGCGACGGAGCTGATCTCAGTCAGGCCGACCGAGGAGCCGGAATCGATCATGCCCGGGTAGACCGAGAGTCCGGTCCCGTCGATGATCGTCGCTCCATCCGGAACCGGCACGGTCGCGCCGACGGCCGTGATTCTTCCATCCGCTATGACGATCGATCCGCCCGGAATTGGCGCGGAGGTGACCGGATAAATCGTTGCGTTCCGGATGACGAAGGGACCGCCGGGACCGGGATTGTTGAGAATCACCGACTGTCCTGCGAGCGGCAATGCGGCAGCCGCGAGTCCTGCGCTTAGAAGCAGCGTTCGAAGATTCATTGATCTCTCCCCATGGCAGGTCCGGGACTGGCGGCGGGCGGCTTCGAGAGCGCCTTCTCGCGTTCTTCCGCCTCCCGTTCCCGTTTCAGCAGTTCTTCCTTTTCCCGTTTCCGCTCTTCCCTCTGCTGGAGGTCGCGAGTGCGATCGAAATAGATCTCACCTTCGATCATCGTGGTCTCGACCCTCGAGTAGGTGGAGAAAGGATGGCCGGTCCAGATCACGAGGTCTGCATCCTTGCCGGGTTCGATCGAGCCGATCCGGTGAGCGACTCCAAGCTGTCGTGCCGCGTTGATCGTTGCCGTCTTCAGGGCTTCTTCTTCGGACAGTCCGCCGTACTTCATCGCTTTCGCCGCGTCGAGGTTGAGGTGTCGCGCCAGCTCGTCGGAATCGGAGTTCACTGACACGAGCACGCCACTCCTGGTCATCAGCGCGACGTTGTGGGGGATTCCGTCGTAAGACTCCGCTTTGAACCCCCACCAGTCGATGAACGTTCCCGCACCTAATCCGCCGTGTGCCGCAATCTCTTTCGCTACCTTGTAGCCCTCCAGGACATGCTGGAACGTGGCGATCTTGAAGCCGAACTCGTCGGCCAGATTGATCAGCATGATGATCTCGTCGGACCTGTAGCAGTGCGCGTGAACCTGAACGTTCCCCCGCAGTATCTCCGCCATCTGCTCCATGAGCAGATCGCGCCGCGGCGGAATCAGGTTTGCCCTGTTCCTGCTGGAATTCCACGCATCCCACTCCGCCATATATGCCCGCGCCTTCGTGAATGTGTCACGAATCTGTTCTGCTACGCCCATCCGGGTCGCCGGGTATTGCCGCTGAACTCCTGCGGGCGGGCTGAAGTTCGAGCTCTTTGGATTCTCTCCGAGAGCGAACTTGATTCCGGCTGGTGCATCGGGGATCGGCCATTCGGATACGGGTCGTCCCCATTTCCACTTGACGACCGCATTCTGCCCTCCGATAGCATTCGCCGAACCGTGCAGGAGATTCGCCGCCGTCGTTCCGCCGGCGAGCTGTCTGTACGAGCTGATGTCCTCGTTCGTGAGTACGTCCTTAACGCGAACCATCCCCGTGTTCGTGAGCGAGATCTCGTTCACGCTACCTTCGATGCCGGCGTGACTGTGTGTGTCGATGATCCCCGGCATTACGTAATGGCCTGTCGCGTCGATGATCTGGGCGCCCGCGCCGGCCCTGACCTGATCATCCGGTCCAACCGCGATTATCTGCGTCCCTCGAATCAGAACTGATCCGTTCGGTATGGTGCCGTTCGTGACGGTCATGACGGTTGCGTTGCGGATGAGAATCTCGCGGTTCGAGGCGGTCTGCGAGAGCCCGGGAAAGGAGCACAAAGAGATCAGTGTGATCCCGAGTGCGGAGATCCGCAGCCTGGAAGCTCGATTCGAATGTCGATTCATGGCGTTTTACTCCCGGTAAACTGGAACTGACCGAGATTCGTCGTGACTGTTCCTTCGATCCGGTTGTCGCTGATGGTTCCGTTGAACGACCAGTCGAACGTCTCGGCCTGTGTCTGCGTGGTGATGTCGAACTGGATCCGGTTGTCGCTGACCGTTCCGTTACGGATGTCGCCGGATCCCGCACCGCCGGAATACGTGCCGCTGAGCTCCGTGCCCTGCAGTTTGAACGTAACCTGGATCGCGACGTCCCCTTCCGGTGCCCGCACCGTCAGATTCCAGCCGCCATCGACTGGCGAGGCCGTCGCTGCAGTCGTCGATGGCGCCGGCTTGTCTTCAGCGGGAAGACGGATCTCACGGCCGTCGACATAGACGTGCCGCACTTTGGAATTACGGTTGAAGATCGGACCGTCGGTCACGACGAGGTTGGCGATCTTTCCGCGATCGATGGATCCGATCTGCCGGTCCACTCCCAGGATCTCCGCGGGGCTGAGTGTGACGGCACGGAGAGCCGCCGTCTCCGAGAGCCCGCCATCGATCGCCCGCCGGATTCCCTTGATGAAGTCGGCCGGCTTGCCTTTACCCGATACGAGCGCAAAAGGAACATTGCGGCGGGCGAGCTCCGCGGGCGCTGTGACGCTGAGCACGCGATCGCGGATCACGCGAAGCGGTTCTTCGTTGCGTTGATCTGCCGAGCTGGGAGGCTGCGGAAAGTTCACGGAGACGAGAACGGGCACGTTCCAGTTCCGGATCTCGTCTGCCATCCGGTAGGTCTGGCGTCCACCTGAAAGTATCCACCGGAGCTGAGATTCGCTCGCGATGGCGTGCGCCCGACGGATCATCGTTTCAGTGTCCGCGACGAATACCGCTGGGAGCTCGCGGCGCAATACCGGCGCAAGCGCCTCGAGATTCGTATCCGGCGAGGGCCTGCGCCGGCTGCTCGGATCGCGGCTGTAGATCCGGGTCGCAGCTTCGTACTGGGCCGCATCCAGGAGTGTCTGCCGGATATACGAGTTCACACCCATCAGCGAATCGGGATAGGTCCATGAGGACCGCGGATTGAATGAGATCTGGTGCGCGACGGGCGACTTGAGGATCATCGCAGGAACGTCGTCGCCATAGAGATTGAGGATGGCGCTCTGTCCGTTGAAGATCCCCGCATTCGACGCGACGAGAATCGTCGTTACGCCCGTCGCTCTTCTGGTTTCGAGCGACTCGGTCGCGAGTTTGAACGCATCCGCGGCTCTGAAGGACGCGGTCGGCTCCGGACTCGCCGGTGAGCGTGTGGCTGGCGGATCGGAGCCGAAGGAGCTGACGCGTGGGGCGGGCTCCGGAAGTCCCATTGCCGTTTGCGCATCGAAGAGTCCCGGATAGACATGCATGCCGCGAACATCCACCTCGACGGCATCCGCCGGCACCGCTATGTTGCGGCCCACCGCTTCGATGAGCCCTCCTCGAATGACGACGGTGCCCCCTTCGATAACGGCCGAGCCGACTGGATGAACCGTCCCTCCGGTGAGGGCATAGATGCCGGGAGCCTGGGCGGCCAGGGGAGCCGCCAGCAGCAAGGTCGTCGTGAACAGAATAGAAAAACGACTGGAACGTATGGACATTGACACCTCTCAGAATCCAATCAGTGACCAAATGTCTCGGGAGGATACAAGATGAAGGATGAAAGATGAAGGATGAAGGGTAAAGACTCCGGATGACACTCAGAGCAGGCTCGAGGCGTCGTTGAGTCTCCCTTCCGCGAATCGTTCCGGCCGGAGTCCGGTCACGTCGATCGAACTTCGACCGTCGAGGATTATCTCGCTCACGACCTGACCCATGGCGGGCGCATGCATCACGCCGTGTCCCGATGAGCCGTTTGCGAGATAGAAGTTTTCCACCCCGGGTGCCGGGCCGACGATCGCGTGATGATCGGGGGACATCTCATAGAGCCCGCTCCAGCAGTTTTCTCGATCGATCGTCAGGCCAGAGATCGTGGGAACCCTTTCTTGCGCAATGCGCAGCACCGTTCGAATCCAGGCATCATCGATCGAGCTGTCGAATGGATCCTCGCGCGCCACCTCGGGCAGTAGGAGCAGCACTCGACCGTCGCGTACGCGTAAGTGAAAGCCATCCGAGGTGAAGATCGTCATCGGCATTTCGTCCGGGAGCCGAGAAGTCGGAAGGGTGATCGCCACGGATCTGCGCATCGGAGTGACCGGAAGTTCCACTCCCGCAAGACCGGCGATCCTGCTGGCCCACGCGCCGGCGGCATTGACGACGATTCCGGCGTCGATCTCTCCACGCGAAGTGACTACCCTTCCGACCCGGTGTCCATCATCGAGTTTCAGTTCCCGGACTTCCTCACCGACGGCGAGCTCAACACCTCGCCGGCCTGCATCGGAGAGATAACCTTCGAGCATCTTCATCGGCCGGATAAAACCGTCGGTGGGACAGAATGCGCCGCCTGAAATCCCGTTCGGTCCAACGGCAGGATTGATTTCCATGACTTCGGTTGGGCTGAGCATGCGTGCCTCGGTCAGTCCGAGGTCACGCTGAAGCCGTTGCGCATGGCGAAGTCCCTGCAGCGCGGGATCGTTGTGCGCCACCCAGAGGTATCCGTGCGGGGCATAACCGGGGTCCTCACCAACTTCATCAGCGAAGCGAAGCAGCTTTTCGCGCGAGAGAAGCGACATCCGGATGTTCACTGCGGAAGCAAACTGCGCGCGGAAGCCGCCGGTCGCCCTCGAGGTGCTGCCCGAGCCGGCAGCCTGCCCGCTGTCGACGATCAGGATCGTCCCGCAGCCTCGGGATGCGAGATGCCATGCGATGCTGGCGCCGATGATTCCGGCACCGATGATTACGACATCTGCGGACCGGTGCATTCGTCTGATTGTATCCGGTCTGTGGAGAAGGGCATTCCGATGCCCTGACCCGAGGACGTGACGAGGTGCGTCAACTGGAGCGTTGGCCGGTGTTCTCGACCGATCCTCGTACCTGGCAACTGAACGGAGGCACGAGATCGGAATCCTCTGCCAGATGGTGGAGTGAATATGCCGGCTCAGGCCGCCAGCTCGACTCTGTTTCGCCCGAGGCGTTTTGCGCGGTAGAGAGCGTCATCAGCCTTTCCCAGCAGCGTTTCGTAGTCGGTTCCGTCATCAGGGCAGGTCGCCAGTCCTGCGCTTACCGTCAGCAGGCGAGGTTCGCCATCATCGTCTTCGTTGAATGGATGGTGATCGACGTCGAGCATCACGACCGTGCAGCGGCCACCATGCCGGCGGATGCGCTCGAGCTCTCCGGGAAGGGTCTCCCGGACTCTCCGCCGGTTCGGCAGCCCTGTGAGCGGGTCCGTGCCGGCTAGCTCGGCCAGTTCAAGTCGCAGGGCTCTCGTTTCGCAGCGGTTCTTGCGCACCTTCTCGAAGACGATGCCGCAATAGATGCTCGTCACGAGGAAGAGAAGAGCTACGGTGACCTCGAATGCCGTCGACATCGAATTCGAAACGAGGGTATGGGGGATGATGGCGGCAAGATAGGCCACGCACATCAGGCTGCTCAGAACCGTGACCCGCCAGAACCCCGCGATCCCGATGAGGAACAGCAGCGCAGCAAACCACGCGATGAAGGCCAACGCCCGCGCCTCGGGAGCGACGTGAACATAGAACGCGATCAGTCCGGCGGCAACGAGCATCGGCAGCAACACGAAATCGGGATCGGACGGAATCCTCGATGTGAGCCCCTTCTGGAGGATCATCCAGAGTGAACCCTCCGCTACCAGGGTCAGGACGAGCGCTGTGACCCACTGCGCGTAGCTCATCGATGTGAATCCCGTGGCTTTGAGGATCAGCAGTTCGGCGACGGCAAGGAGGAGTCCCGTGGTGGCCAGTTGCAGTCCGCGTTTTTTGCGTTGGAACCTGATTCGTACCACCTGCTCATCTGTCAGGGAGTTTCCGTGTGGCAGATGTGTGGCGCGTGGAGCCGCGCGCCTCTCGCGAGGCTCGGGAGGGAAGATCGCCCAGGGCCGGCGGGCATGATCACGACGTTCGTCTGACGTTTCTGGCACTTGTGGGCGAATCTAACCCATCCAGTGTCAACGGAGCGTCAAGCGCCGGGAAGTCACCTCTCGCAGGGCGGCCCCGGAGCCGCCGGTGGGCTCTGCCGGTCCAGAAGGGGAGAGTTGCCGTTCAGGACTCGACAAGAGCCCGCAGCCGGCGCGTAACGACGGTGATCATTGGCAGATCGATCACCGTCGCGGCGCGAACCTCCGTGAGCAGTTGCTCGATTCGCGCTACGAGTGGGCCGCGGGTGGCGAGCCATTCCTCCACCGACTCGGTGGAGGCCTCGCCGGCCGATTCGAGAACGCGCGCGGTCAGAGTGCTCTGATAGGCGAACAGATCGTCGATTGCTCCAGCGATGGCCTGTTTCTGCCAGGGGGAGTCGGTCTTGATGGCTTGCGCGGCTGTCCGCATCCGGTCGAGATCGAATCGCGCCCCGATGTGAAAGTACACCCTTCCTGCATCGACGACGTTCAGACTTCCGACATGTGCGAGCCGAACGATGTCCAGAGCCGAGGTGAGAATGCCGCTGGTCGCTCTTCGTCGAGCGAGCCCCGACGGAAGCCCGAGCTGAAGATTCTCGTTCTCACGCTGAAGCATCGCATTGAGCGCAGCGGGAGGGAGAATCTGTTCGATATTCCGGGCGAGGTCGGCGATGCGTGGACCGAAGCGATCGATACACGCGGAGATATCGAGATCGTCATAGCCGCTGCGGAGAAGCCATACTGTGGTCCGTTCCAGAAGCTGTCCCACCTCGATCAGCATTTGAATCTGGAGGGCGGACGGAACCTTGCCGTCGAGGTGTTCGATTGCCTTCCATGTAGTGCGGAGATCGAACGAGTCGCGGATGATCGCGTAGGCGCGGGCGATATCGGGCGCAGTCTTACCCGTCTCTTCCATCATTCGCGCGACGAACGTCGGCCGGACGCGGTTGACCATCGTATTCGTCACGAAGGTCGCTATGATTTCCCTTCGGAGACGGTGACGTTCGATTGCCTTCCGGTATCTGTCACGCAACTGCTTCGGAAAGTAGAGGATCAGATCCTCAACGAGCAGCGGATCGTCGGGAAGGTCGGATTCGAGCAGTTCCTGATAGAGCCAGATCTTGCTGTAGGCGAGCAAAACAGCCAGCTCGGGACGTGTGAGCCCGAGATGTGCAGCCTGACGTTCCTGAAACGTCTCGTCATCGGGCAGACCCTCGAGAGCGCGGTCGAGTTTCCCCGTCCGTTCGAGATAGCGAATGAACCGTATCTGCTGGTCCAGGATGGCCTCGCCCTGCGCGAAGGCGACGCTGATGACCTGTGTCTGCTGGTAGTTGTCGCGGAGAACCAGCCTCGCAACTTCCTCGGTCATTTCGGCGAGAAGGTCCAGACGCTCCGCCGGCGGAATCTCGCCTCGGGCGATCGCGTCATCGATGAGAATCTTGATGTTGACTTCGTGGTCCGAGCAATCGACACCGGCAGAATTGTCGATCGCGTCTGTGTTGATCTTTCCGGCGCTGCTCGTGAGTGCGAACTCCACCCTGGCCTGTTGCGTGAATCCGAGATTGGCTCCTTCCCCGATGACCCGGACGCGCAACTCGTCTGCATTCACCCGAAGAGCATCGTTCGCGCGGTCGAGTACTTCGGCATGCGTCTCGTCGCTGGCCTTCACATATGTGCCGATTCCACCCAGCCACATCAGATCAGCTCGTGCCCGCAGAATGGCCTGGATCAGATCCGCCGGCGTCACAGTGTTCTGCGCGAGGTCGAATCTTTCTCTCACGTGGTCGGATACCGTAATCGACTTGGCTCGTCGCTCGTAGACACCGCCGCCGGCTGACAGAACCGTCCTGTCGTAATCCGACCATGACGATCGTGGCATGTTGAAGAGGCGCTCCCGTTCGGTGAAGCTTCGTTCCGGATCAGGATCGGGATCGACGAAGATGTGAAGATGGTTGAACGCTCCGATGAGCTTGATGTGCCGTGACAGAAGCATCGCGTTGCCGAAGACGTCTCCGGACATGTCGCCGACGCCTACGGCTGTGAAATCTTCACGCTGGCAATCGACGCCGAGCTCGTTGAAGTGACGCTTGACGGCCTCCCAGCCACCCCGCGCGGTGATGCCTATCTTTTTGTGGTCGTATCCTGCGCTTCCGCCGGACGCGAACGCATCGCCGAGCCAGAATCCGTACTCCATCGAGATGCCGTTGGCGATGTCGGAGAATGTCGCCGTTCCCTTGTCGGCCGCGACCACCAGGTAAGGGTCGTCGCCGTCTCTCCGTAGGATACCTTCGGGAGGAACGATTTCGTCTCCGGAGCGATTGTCGGTCAGATCGAGCAGCGCCCGGATCAGCATTTTGTAGCAGGCGACCCCCTCGGCCATGACCTCGTCTCGCGTACCGCCGGTCTGCTTGACGATAAATCCACCCTTCGCTCCGACCGGAACGATCACCGCGTTCTTGACAGTCTGAGCCTTCATCAGCCCCAGGATCTCGGTGCGGAAGTCTTCCCGCCTGTCAGACCAGCGGAGTCCTCCGCGGGCGACCTTGCCTCCCCTGAGGTGAATGCCTTCCATGCGCGGCGAATAAACGAACACTTCGTACTGTGGACGCGGCAGTGGCAGTCCCTCGAGCGCGTTCGAGTCGAACTTGAACGAGATCCAGGGCTTTCGCTCACCATAGCTGTCTCTCTGAAAGTAGTTCGTCCTGAGGGTCGAGTCGATCAGATTGCGATAGCGCCTCAGAATTCTGTCCTCGTCCGGGTTCGACACCGAGTCGAGCGCTTCGTCGATCTGTTCGCGGAGCTCCTCGGCACGCGCCTCGTTCGCTCCCGACGTATCGAACAGCGCATAGTAGAGGTCCAGCAGCATCCGTGCGATCGCCGGGTTGTTCGACATCGTCTGCTGCATGTAGGTCTCGCTCAGGGTGATGCCTGCCTGTCGCAGATACTTGCAGTAGGCCCGGAGCACAGCGACCTCGTGCCACTCCATCCCGGTCGCCAGCACGAGCCGGTTGAAGCCGTCGTTCTCCGCATCACCTTTCCAGACTCGGAGAAATGTCTCCTCGAACTTCGGCTTGGCTTCCAGGAAATTGATGCCATGGTCTTCCACGAGAAGCCGGAGATCGCGGATCCGTACTCCAGTGGGCGTGCCGACCGGATAGATGTCGAACGGTGTTTCCGACTGAACTTTCAGTCCCATGCTCTCGAGTCGAGGCATGAGGTCGGACAGTGCGACGATTCCCGCGTGGAAGATCTTGCAGCGGAGTTCGTGCGGCCGCGCGCCTTCGCGCTGGTAGAGCTCGATCGCCAGAAGACCGCTCGCGGCAACCTTTTCGATCCGCTCGATGTCGCCAACGGCGATCCGCGGCTCGAACCGCTCCGCGTAGCCCGCGGGGAAAGCCCGCCGGTACCGATGATAGAGGTCGAGCGACTCTTCCTCTCCCATGGCGGTGTCCAACGCATCGAGCAGACGGTCGGACCAGTTTCGCGAAGCCTCGGCAAGCATCGCCTCGAGCCTGCGTGTGTCGACCTTCGGAATCTGCCCCGGATTGGTCCTGATGATGAACTGCGCGCGTGCCAGCGGAGAGTCGGTCAGATGCGCGTGCACATTGATGACTGCGCCGTCGAACGCGTTCTCGAGGATGCGGCTCGCTTTGTCGCGGAACTCGACGTCATAACGATCTCTCGGTACGAAAACCAGGCAGGATACGAAGCGCTCGAAGACATCCTTGCGGCAGAACAGACCCACTCGCTGGCGGTCCTGCAACTGCAGGATTCCGATCGCCATGTTGAACAGCTCATCCTCGGTGATCTGAAACATCTCATCGCGGGGAAAGGTCTCGAGAATCTCGATCAGAGCCTTGCCGTTGTGACTGCTGGGTGCGAGTCCCGACCTTTCGATTACCCGCTTCGCTTTCTGCCGCACAAGCGGGATTTCGCGAACGCTGCGGCTGTACGCCACGGATGTGAAGAGCCCCAGGAAGCGATGCTCGGTCAGGAATCGACCCTCGTCGTCGAACTTCTTGATGCTGACCCGGTCCATCGTCCCCGGTTTATGCACGAGACTGCGGCTATTCGCCTTCGTGATGATGATCGGCTCGTGCCGCTGCGCGAAATCGCTGAACTCCTTCGTGAAAGGCGTGCGGCTCCGTTCGACCGACTCCTGCCGGACTGCACGGAGAATCCCCAGTCCCGACTCGGGGTCCAGTTCGAGAAAAACGCCCTCGTCAGTCGTCACGAAGGAGTACTCCCGATATCCCAGAAACAGGAAATGATGGTCCGCCAGCCAGTGCAGAAACTCCTTGGCCTCCTGGATCGTGCTCGCCGGCAGGAACGCCGTTTCAGGAGAATCGAGCATCGCGAGACCTTCTTCGAGCTTGCGCTTCATCGGGTGCCAGTCGTCGACTACGACCCGAACCTGCCCGAGCACATGCTCGACGTTGCGCCGAATCGCCTCGATCTCGTCCGGTTCCGTTTCCTGGTCGAACTCGATGTGCATGTAAGACTCGGTAAGCAGCACCGAATCGTCGTCGGCTGGATTCGCACCTTCATCGGGCAGCGGCATCCGGCTGCCGTCGAGCGAGCGCCGTACTCCGACTACCGGATGGACGAGCAGATGAATGCTGCGTTCGTTCCGCATGATCGCCGCGGCGACCGAGTCGACGAGAAACGGCATGTCGTCGTTCACGATCTCCATGACGGTGTGCTCGGAAGCCCATCCGTGCTCCGCGGAAGGGTTGAAGACTCTGACTTTCTCTTCGCCGGGCTTTCGCTCTACGCCGAATTGCCATAGCGAGAGCGCTCCTCCCAGAAGCGTCTCCGGTGACGTGTACAGCACATCGTCCGGAGCGACGAACTCGAAATACTGCTGAACGAACATCGATGCGGCCGTGCGCATCTCGCCGGTGACCTTCGCCGCCGCTTGCTCCGACAGGTGGTCTACCAGATCCGATTTACGCAGTTCTTCGTTGACTGCCATTCATGACCTCGGGTGCTTTTGGGGATTTGCAGATATGCATGGGAAGCAGAAGCGTCGTGCCGGACTCAACTGAGGATTCCGTCGCTTCCAGTCACAAAGGATAAATGACTTGGGCGCAGAGAGGAAGGGTGAAGGGTGAAGAGTGAAGAGTGAAAGGGGCAAGGGGAAGCACCCTTCACTCGTCACCCTTCACTCGTCCATATCCGGCAGGATCCTTGCAAATGTTGCATAATAACTTTCCCGCCGGTGGCGGGGCCGGGACCTCTCGACGATGACCCTCAAAACGAAAGTTGCTTCCATCCTCCTGGGTGCAGCGGTGAGCTTTCTTGCCGCGGTTCCAAATGCCCATTCTACCGTCGCCCGTTACATACCCTTCGACCAGAAAGTCGATGAAGCCGAGGCGATTGTGCTTGGACGGGTGACAGGGACCCGCTCGTCATTCGATCCGACCGGGCGCTGGATCCTCACCACTGCCACCATCGAGGTCGACAAGTCGATGAAGGGTCGTGCGGGCGGAACCATCGAAGTGACCGTTCCGGGTGGCGCGGTCGACGGTATCCATCAGCAGACAGTCGGAGTCCCGGCATTCCGTATGGGCGACGAGCGCATTCTGTTCGTCAAGCAGGAACGCGTCGGGCCCACGGTGCTCTATCTGGACCAGGGAACCTACGAAGTCCGGAACGATTTGTCCGGACGTCGCACGGTCTGGCCCGCATCGTCCGATCTGGTGCTGCTGGACAACCAGACCGGAAAGATTGCAGCAGCCGAGGAATCCCGAACGCTCGAGTCGTTCGAGAGGGAAGTGTCCCTTGCCACCGACCGCCTGCAGAGACAGAGGCTCAACACGGCCGCGGTCTCCCGGGCAGTTCCCGCCGAGCGAAGCTGGCGGTCCTCAGCCGTCGAATTCCTCGACGAGAACAAGGTGCTGATGATCCTGCTCGGTATCGGCGTCCTGATCTCTCTCATTCCCATTCTGAGGCGGAGATAGAGATTCATGCGCTGCCCTGAGTGCAACGTGATCCGCGAAGCGGAAGCGAAAGCCTGCAGCGCCTGCGGTCTGCTTTTTATGACTCTCTCGGAACCGCATCGTCGATCGGAGGATGGCCTCAGGCAGAAGCGCCGGGCCTCGGATGTGGAACTGATCGAGTGCCGCGCGTGCAGGGGAGCCGTCCCGAAGACCGCCATCCGGTGCCGTCACTGCTCCGAGATTCTCGACCCCGGCTATCTTGCACGGAAGGCGCGCAAGCGGAGAAAACAGGTCAACGCCGCGAGCTGGACCGCGTACCTGCTGGGGCTGGTGACGCTCTTCATCTTCCGGCCCGTCGGCATGATCGCCATCGGAGCAGGCCTCATGCTCTCGATCCTCTACTACCTGATCCCCGTCGAGGAGGAACTTCCTTTCGAAGATGACGATCAAGGAGGCTCGGACCGCTCGAAGCGAGAGCGCTTGCGGGATTCCTTTCGATCGCTAGGCGCGCACTTCAAACGACAGTTCGCCTTTGAACGATTCACGTTGAACATTCCCCACCTCAGAAGAGTGAAGATTGTGCTCGTCGGGACGCCGCTGCTCGCTGCGGCACTCGGTCTGTTCACGCAGCACTTTCTTCTGCAGGTGCCGCTGAGCCGCGCGATAGAGGCCAGTAACGGCTTCGACGGCGTCGAAGTATCAGCTCGCTATCGCTACTGGATCGTGCCTGGTGTCGTGGTCTACGACGTCGAGGTGGAAAAGGGCGCCGATGCCAGCGGGGCACTGCTCGCTCTTTCCCGCTCCACTCCCGAACATGAAGTGGCGGAAGTCAACGTCAGCGTCGCCGGCGAGAGCCGGGGAACAATCGAGGGAGATACGTTCCGGCGCATGGGAAGGCTTCGCGAACAGGAGAACAGGGTCGTTGCACAGTTGCGCGAAGTTTTCCGGCCGGGCTCCGGTGCCGGGGCTGCAGAGGGGGCGATCCGGACGCTCCGTGCACTCACGGGAACAGAACCAGATCCGGTCGTGCCCGCTCCATCGAACCGCGTGACGGTGAGGATACCGGACTGAGAATTTAGAATTCTCAATTCTCAATTGTCTTCTTCAAATACGCTTCCCGGAGCGCGCTCACGAACCGCTCATCCACGAGACCACGCGGTGTCCCCGAATAATCGAGACCGTGGTCCTTTCGGAACGCATCGACGGCCGCAACAGCCTCCGCGTCGTATTCTGCGAATCGATCGTAGTAGGCCGTCTCTTCCTTCTGATAAGGTTCGATGAGCTTGTCGAAGGCCGCCGGATCGCTCCGCATGAGACTGCGGTCGCCGCTGAACTTCGGCGGTTCCGGAAAGACATCGAGCTCCTTTTTCCAATAACCGAGGCCGTGCAGCATTCTCTTGAGCTCGATCACGTCGGGACCGCGGACGGCAGAGAATTCGCGGTGGCCGAGTCTGCGCGCAGTCCGGTAGTAGATCCGTTTCAGTTCGCCGACGGGATCTTCATGCTCGCCGACGTCGATGGAAAATGACAGGTGATCGCCTCCACGTCCCGGATCGCTGGGATCGGCAACCCGCAATGCAGCGCTCTGCAGATTGCCCCAGCGCCGGTCGCCCCCAAGCCTCTGTCCGGCCTCCAGAGCGAGAATCAAACGTTCTGCAAAGTGCATCCTCGTTCCCTCGGTGGATTCGAAATGATCAGCGACGGCATCGACGACCTCGGGTCCGACGAGGATGTTCCCCTGGATCGTGTAGTTCTTTCCCTGGCGGCTACCGGCCCAGGCCCCGCATTCGTTGCCGGTGAAGGATGCAGTTCGCCCCTTCATGTCGATCATCCCCACCTGTCGACGCTCACGGCCCCCATCTCCGACGAGGAGTTGTTCGAGGGCCACTTCAGGCGCGACGCCCTGTTCGAGAAGATCGAGCCCCTGACGTCCATATTCGACGATCGTCCAGGACTGAGTCGCGACCGCTCCGACGCCGGCCCGCGCCCACGGGACCGCGCGTCCCACGAACGGAACTCTCGTTGTTACGGCGACCCCGGCTTCACCCGTTACCGGATTGATGGCAACGAGCGAGAACGTCGCATAGAACGGATTGCCCGCGCCGTCGGTGCCAACGCCGTCCTGAGCGTTCGGCAGCGTCTGTGCCGTGAGGGGAATGGTAAGGAGAAAAGCAAGTAGAGCGACGATTTCTGAAATGCGACTCATGTCTCCTCCGCGGCACAGCGTAGCAGGTGTCAGCCGACCGGTCCGATGTCGTTCCAAGCAAGCAAATGACAGACCTTCATGGTGGCGTGATTCAGAACCGGAACGCGAGCGACAACGAAACGACCGGATAAATCTCGTAATCGCTGATCTCGTCCTGCAGCGAGCGTTCTTCCGCCGCGAGATCTTCTTCGAAACTCGGTGGAAGCAGAATCCCCGGATTGGGCTCGGCGATCAGGTCGACGATCGGCTCCCCGTGAGCATACGCTCCGATATCGAACAACAGGCGGAAGCGTGAGCTGCCTCGGAATGCGTTTCCGAATCCGATTCCGAGATACGGCCCCACCTCGTCTGTCGTAGCGACCGCACGAATCCGTCCGACGAGGGCGACGGGGTAGGGGACTCCGTTGACTTCCACGATCGTATTCTCAGTCGAGCGCGCTTCATAGATGTTGTCATTGCGGATCGCTCCAAGAGTGATCCGGAAGCCCCGGCCGCCTGGATAAAGATCGAGAAAGAGGTTCTCACTCGAGAGCTTCACGTCGCCCTCGTATTCGATCTCGTTGTGCGTGAGGTCGCGCGTGACGTCGCCTCTATGAAGCCCTCCTCGCAGGTGCACGTAGGAGCCCAGCCCCACGATCACGTCGGCGCCATACCCGAGAGTCGAAATTTTCGGTGCGACGGCCACCTGCTGGCCGGCGACCGGAAGGGCAACCGAGTAGCCTGCTGCACAAATGAAGATGATCAGGAACCTGCGCATGTGCCTCTCCTCCCACACCCCCAGCAGGGGCTACTGATGTATGAGAAGAGTGTACTCTCCAAGGACGACGTTCGAAAAAAGTCTGAGGCGGTGGCAGGACCTTTGCTCTCGATCCGGGACGTGAAACACGATGACTTCCGGGGGATTCGTATGCGCAGACTTATGGTCATCTTCGCGGTGGCGGCCACTCTCATCTCGTTCGGCTGCCGGCGCGACGCTGATCTTACTCAGGCGGTCACCGATACGTCCATCACGGATCCAGCCAGCATCGCTCCGCCTGAGGCCCGGGTCGCCGACCAGTGGCTCGGAGACTTCACCCTCGGAGCTACTCTGGACCCGGAGGGCCGGATGCCACTCGGGCAATCGGCTCGCGGCTTTAATGCCGGCGATACGATTTACTTTGCAATGAGGATTCAAGACGCCCCGGCCGGCGCCATCGTCCGCACTGTCTGGTATGGGCGCGACAACCTGAAAGTGCACGAAGAGACCAGGCAGGTCGTCGCCGGAGAGAGCTACCTGCACTTCCAGAGTCCCCCGACGGAAAGCTGGCCGCCGGGGCGGTACAAAGTCGAAGCATGGGCCGGCGAGCAGCTGGTTCGTTCTGAGGAATTCGATATCCCCGTGCCGCGATAGCCGGCGCCCGACTGGTGCGAGCGCCGGTTGATGCGCTTCAGCTCTTCAGGGTCGCCTTCAATGTGATCTCCGCCGTGCGGAGAAGTTTCGACACGGGGCAGTTCTCTTTCGCGCTCGAAGCCTCTTTCTGAAAGTCCTCGTCCGAAATGCCGGGAACTTTCGCGTTGCATACGAGATCGATGCGGGTGATCTCGAATCCCTCGCCCACCTTCTCTAGGTGAATCGTCGCCTCGGTGTGAACGCTCTCCGGTTCGTGCCCTGCTTTGCTCAATCCATTCGACAGCGCCATCGAGAAACATCCCGCGTGTGCGGCCGCGATCAGCTCCTCAGGATTCGTTCCGCTTCCTGTCTCGAAGCGCGACACGAACGAATATGCGCCGTCGGCCGCTCCACTCTCGGTCCGTAAGGTTCCTTTTCCGTCCTTCAGGTTTCCTTTCCACTCTGCTTCAGCTTTACGACTCGGCATCTTTAATTCCTCCTGTCGCGACATCATACGGGTTCTGGGTTCTGGGTTCTGAGTTCTGAGTCGAACGTGGTGCAAGTTCCGCGCTACGTATGCTCCTCACCAGCGGTGGAGCGTGTTCATTTCTCGCCTGCAACTCTTGCCCTGTCTTCCCAGAACCCAGAACCCATTGCCCCGCGCCCCGGTCGCTGCCAGAATCCTCCCATGCGTCCTCCCGTCCTGTTCATTCCCGGATTCCCGGCAAGCGAACTGCGTGAGACGAGCGGCAAGGTCGTCTTTCCGCCTTCGTTGCAGACGCTCGCCGACCCGAAGCGGAAGGCCCGGCTGATCCTCAAGCTCCTCGACCCCGACGCCCTCGTCGCCGGCGAGCCGATTCGCGACGTCTTCTTTGGAATCGCGAAACAGGCGCAGTCGCTCTACGACGTGCTCCGACTCTACGGGTACTCGATCTCGAATCCCTCCGAGTTCATCGCGGTCGGGTGGGACTGGCGCAAGGCGATCGACGACCCGCAGGTCTTCGACGACATCGGCCGTTCGCTTGCATCGCTCTCCCAGCATGGAAAGGTCATCCTGATCGTTCACTCCACCGGCGGACTCCTGCTTCGCCGCTTCCTCGAGCTCCGTCCCGAGACCTCCGCATCGATCGCGCACATCCTCGGATTCGGTGTGCCGTGGGCCGGCACACTGAAGGCATTCCGCTACCTGGCGAAAGGGGAGAAGTTCGGATTTCTCGCGGCGAGTATGACGCCGACGGAGACGCGAACGGTCATGCAGAGCGCTCAGGCCGCGTATGACCTCCTCCCGCCTCCTGCGATGGCGAACGCGGCGAGCGACGATATCCCGCCGCCAATGGTGTTCGAAAATGGCAAGGCGGTTTCCCCGACGGTCTCGGTCTCCTGGATCCGCGCGAAGGATGCGCCGGCTGTTCAGCCGAGGGCAGGTCACGCGACGAGGCTCGTCAGGCTGCGCGAGCTGACGCTGCCCGGGTTCGCGACGCCTCCGATCACGAACGTCGCCGGTTTCGGGGCGGATACCGACGTACGCGCGACCATCGAAGGTCCAGGCAAAGTCAGATTCGAAGCGAGTGACGAGGGCGACAGCACCGTCCCGCTCGTCTCGGCCCAGTGGATCCGGGGAGCCGGTGTGCGCACGTTTAACGTTCCGATTGGCGTCTATCCGACTGCCGGAATCCCTTCGTATCACTCGCAGCTGTGGGATGCCCCGCCGCTGCTCGAGATCTTCGATCAGATTCTCCTCGGCCTCGCTCCTTCCGCGTTCGTCGCCGCGGCAATCGACAGCGACGACGCATCCGCCGGCGGCGCGAACGGTCTCCGCATCCGTATCGCAGCTGCGGCCCCGAATGCATCGCCACTGCCGGCACTGAAAGTCACCTTCAACGGACTCAGACAGAAGGTCACACGCTCGCTCTCGAATCGCGTGCGCGCGACGGTCGAGCTGCCGAAGTCGATCCTCCCTCCGTACGCCGGAAGTCCCTTCGTCCGCTTCGTAGCCGTGCTGCAGTGGGGGAGCGGGAGCACGAAGGAAACGCGCGAACTGCCGCTGATCTATCGACGGTAGTGAGTTACTCCAGTGAAGCCTTCGAGGGCCTACCGTGCGAACCCGCGAAGCACCGCCTCCGCGCCGCCGCCAGAGACTTGACTGTCGCGCCCCGAAAGCGCACCGTTCGCCCATGGAATACATGGAGCCCGACAAAGTCCGTAAGGAATCGAACGTTTATCAGACTCCCAGGGTGCAACTCGGCTGCGGGACCCTGATCCTGATTGCCCTCATCGTCATCATCTTTTCCGGCCGGGACGGACGCAGACTGAGTAGAGAGGTCGAGTCGCTCCACCAAAAGATCGATCGTCTCGAAAAAAAGATCGACGCGCTGTCGGCTCCGACGCCCGCCCCCGTCCAGTCGCCAACGCCCACGCAGTAGCGGCGGATCCTACCCTCCCGCCCCGTTCTCGCGTTGTATGCACGATGAAAATCCGGGGACGGGTGGTTGCGCGCCAAGTGCACGGCCGGTCGACTCAGGACAATGTGCCGCCGATTTTCACCCCTTCCCCGTTCACACGGGGAGAGGGACGCCGCCGCCCGGCTCGGTTACTGGCTGGTCAACTCCTACTGGAGTAGTTGACAATCCGGCGGAGGTAACCTATTTTATGAACTGTCGTACTACACGAGTAGGAGATGACGGATGAAGATCGGGGCGAAGCTCGGCGATCGGGAGCTCGACATCATGAAGGCGCTGTGGGATTCGGGGGGAGGCACGGTTGCGGAGGTGCATGAGCTGCTCGTAGCGCGGCGGGGGAATGTCGCGTACACGACGGTGCAGACGATGCTCAACCGGCTGGAGGAGAAGGGGCATGTGCGGCGCGAGAAGGTAGGGCGCGCATATATGTACAAGCCCGTCATGAAGGAGCCGGCGGCGGCGAAGGTGGCGGTGCGAAGGGTGATCGACCGATTTTTCGGAGGTGATCCGGCGGCGCTCGCGACGCATCTCGTCGAAGGCACGGTTTCGGATCGCGATCTGGCGCGGATCGAGGCCCTCATCGCATCGCGGCGCGACGGGGAGAAGAAACGATGAATGCATTTCCTGCATTTGCAATCAACCTCTGGCTCGCGGGGATTCCGGTTGTCTGTATCACTGCCGCCGCCGTCGTGCTGCTGCGCGGTGCGCCTGCGCGTGTGCGATACGTGGCCGCCCTGTCGGGCTTCGCTCTCGTCATCCTCGTGCCGCTCTTCCTCACGCCTGAGGCAGCTCCTGCAGTCGCGACCCGCGCACCCGAGAGTGCCGCAGGCTCATCGTTCGACGTGGCCATCGGCGCGATCGTGTTCTGGCTGGCAGGTTCTCTCTTCCTCGTTGCGCGTGAGATCCGCGCTTACGCCCGGCTGTATCTCGAAGAACGGACATGGCTGCCTGCAGGACCGATCGCGATGAATCGGTCTGAGTTCAACGTCGTCCTCGCGAAGGATGGAACACCGCGCACGCACGGGCTGCTGCGCCCCGTCATCGTGCTTCCGGAAAGTCTTGTCAGTGCCGAGGAGGAGATCGTGAGGCTGGTCGTGGCGCATGAGGAATCACACGCGCGCTGGCGCGATCCGATGATTCACGCGGCCATCCGTTTGATTAGGTCTCTCCTCTGGATCGCACTGCCGCTCTGGATCGCCGAGCGCATCGTGATTCGGGAGCGAGAGGCGGCCGCCGACGAGGCTGCGCTGATGACCGAGACAGGAGAGACGCGATCGCGCTACGCGGAGGCGATCGTCGAGTTCTGCCGCATGCCGCCGCAGCGATCGGCTCTCGCCGTACAGATCGGAGCGGCCGCCGACCTCGAATATCGCGTGCGGCGGATTCTGCGGACGTCTTCCGGGGTCGGCTCGACACTCACCGCCCTGGGGCTTATCTGTGCGGGGTTCTTTCTCTTCGCATTCACGCCTCTCGCCGAGATTCCGGCGGAGGTTGTCGTGGAGATCGCGATCGTTCGCGATGCTCGGGACGCGGCAGCGGTACGCAGAAACGCTGAAGTGCGGGCAGCGACGAGAGTCGAGGCAACGACTGCGATGAAGGAAGGTCTCGAGATCGTTGAAGCGCGACAGCCGAGGTCTGAGACCGCACCTGGTGGCGCCATGATCGTTACGATGGCGAGATCCGTTGCGGAGGTGAGCAGCGCCGCGGAGGCGTTCGAGAGCGTCGTGGACGAGAGCGCGGAGGGGCCCTCACCCCTTGCCCCTCTCCCGCCGGGAAAGGGGAAGGAGTTGCTGCCAGTGCCGGTCGTCATGCCCCATCCCGACGATGAAGTCATCGTGATTCGCAATGGTCAGCGCCATCGTCATGTGGTGAAGCGCGACGGAGACCGGAGAGACGATGCGGCGACGGTGGGTACGGGGAGAAGCAGGCATCCGGTCGCACTGGTTCATCGAGGGGTGACGGCGCCGATCAAGCGGCTCGTGCGACGGGCGCGCGGCACGGGATAGTCGCGATCTCATCCTGAGCGCAGCGAAGGATCATCTTGCGATGCTCGATCCCCGCAGCAAGATCCTTCGCTTCGCTCAGGATGACACGAGGCCGCAGCTAAACAGTTCCTTCCCAATAAACAACTAATCAACCAATCGCCTGCGTTGCGCCGGGCTACAGGAGAGAACTATGCGTTCGTTTCTCGTCGTGCTGTCACTCGTAATTGCTTCGGTCGCTGGTGCCGAGAGCGCGCCGCCGTTCCGTATCGAACGGTTCACGGTCATGCTCGGCGACGCCGAGGTGGAAGCGGAGCAGGGGACGCTCATCGTCCCGCAGAACCGGGAGAAAGAGGACTCCGGCACGCTCGAGCTTTATTTCGTCCGTTTCAGAGCGACAGGCGAAACGAAGGGAACGCCCGTGACCTACCTTCCCGGCGGGCCGGGCGGATCGGCAACCGGACTACTGCGGTTCCCGGGCGCCGCGGAGATCATCGGTGCTTTCCGCACCACGGGCGACTTCATTCTTCTCGATCAGCGCGGAACCGGGAAATCGAAACCGAGCCCGTTCTGCCCTCCCGCCGGCGACCCGCCGCTCACGGCGTTTTCCGACACCGATGCGCTGCTGAAGGGGATGATCGACGCAACGACCCGATGCGCGGATGAATGGACAGCGAAGGGTCTCGACATCAGCGGCTTCAACAGCCGGGAAGCCGCCGATGACATCGACGCTCTCCGGCAGGCCCTCGGCGAAGAAAAACTCAACCTCGTCGGCTTCAGTTACGGCACGCACCTCGCCCTTGCTACCCTTCGCCGTCACGGCGAGCACCTCGGACGCGTCGTGCTGATCGGGACGGAAGGCCCCGACCACACACAGAAGCTGCCGTTGACTCTCGACATGCAGTTCCGCAAGATCGCTGCGCTCGCGGCTTCCGATCCTGCGATTTCCCGCGATGTGCCAGACATGATCGCCCTCCTGAAGCGCGTTCTGAAGAAACTCGAAGCGAAGCCGATCGACGTCAGCGTCCGCCATCCGAAAACCGGAGAGAATCTGACGATCCTCGTGAGTGCCGATGGCCTGCGGAGAATCCTGCGTCATGATGTCGGCGACGGGAACGACTTCATCGTGTTTCCCGCCATGCTCCACGAGATCGATCGGGGAGGTTCATCCATTCTTTCCGGCTACGTACTGAAACGGATGGGAGGCGTCGCGGGCGGCATTCCGCTCATGCCAATCGTCACCGATTGCGCTTCAGGCGTCTCGCCACTCCGCCTCGCACAGATTCGCGCGGAAGAGAAACGATCCATCCTCGGCGCCTTCACCAACTACCCGTATCCTGAAGTGTGCCGCGCAGTCGGCAGCCCGGACCTCGGAGACCAATACCGCAGCCCGATCCTCAGCGATGTGCCGACGCTCTTCATCAGCGGGACACTCGACAGCAATACTCCGCCATTCCAGGCGGAGGAGGTGCGCTGGGGTCTGACGCGCGGCACGCACATCGTCGTCGACCACGCCGGGCACGAGGACACGTTCCTGAACCGGGATGTGGGACGAACCGTCGTCGAGTTCCTTTCCGGAAGGGACGTCTCCGGACGGACGATCCGATTGCCTCAGCCGAAGTTTCTATCGCTCGAGGAGGCGAAGAGCTTCCGGCCGTAGATTGAGGCAGGGCCTTCCAAGGCCCTGCCTACGAGGATGTGACGTGGTGCGAGAGTCGGAGAACCGGTGATCAGGATCGTGGGGTAGTATCCGTTACGGAAACGGAAACGGAAACGGAAACGGAAACGGATCCTTCCGAAGGGGCAGGGGATAGGAGCGTGGTCAGCTCTGCGGGGTCTGCATCGAGCGTTTCACGACGAGGTCGCCGATCTCGAGGCGGTCGAGCTTCAGCACGCCGACTTTCAGCGACTCGATCTGCTGTTCGACGATCGTGAGCTTGCGGATCGCGATGACGCCGGCGGCGAGCGCGCCCAGGGCGATAACGCCGAGGGCTGTGGCTCCGGCGGCGAACGCGCCGGAACTGCCCGCGCCGAGTGCTTGTGCGCCGATGGCGACGGAACGGACTTTGACGTTGTTCGGAACGACGGACGGCTCTCGATGCAGGCTCATTTGGTGCTCCTCGGCGGGAATTGTTTCTCAGCGCCGGGCGAATCACAAGGGGCGCACCACGGCTGGTCGTTTGCGTGAGGGCCGAGCATGCAATGTCCGGCCACGGGCCACGCTACGACGTCTTCGCTTTACGTTTCTGAAGCGGGCGGACTAACATGCGCGGCCGGTGCGAAATCAAGGATCTGAAATTCGAGTACGCGGAACGGGAGTGAGCTCCGGTGTGCGCTAAACGCCGGATTCACGAGCGGCCTGCCGCGAAACGGCGGACTCCGCTGCCGCCTCCGGCGGAGTCTGACTGGCCCCGATACGTCCCCGCCCTGATCGTGGCCGGTCTGGTGGCAGTCTCGTTCGCCGAGATCCTCGCCGGTATGAACGGCCTCTGGGCCAGCGATCTGTCAGCCTATCATCATCCGCTCAAACAGATTTTTGCCAGCGTGGTCGGACAAGGCACGTTCCCATTCTGGAATCCTTATCTCAGCGGAGGGCAGCCTCTGGCGGCGAATCCGGCGTTTCAGACGTTCTATCCGCCGAACTGGCTCGTGCTGCTGCCGCCTTTTGCCTACTGGTTTCAACTGCACATCATTCTCCATGTCGTGATTGCGGGATGGGGGATGCTGGTCTTTACGCGACGCCTGGGACTTTCGCGGGCCGTATGTCTGATCGGTGCAGTGGCGTTCGCGCTCGGCGCGCCGTACCTTTCGCTCCTCGTCCGGCTGCCGTTTCTGTTTTCGCTCGCGTGGCTGCCGTGGCTGCTCACGGCGGTCGATCATCTGATCACGAAACCTTGTGCACGAACATTCGGCATCATGGCAATCGTTGTCGGATTGCAGAGCCTTCTCGGAGAACCGACGGTCTTCGTCCAATCGATGGTGCTGGCTCTTGTGCTGGTGATCTGGCGTTCGCAGGAAGGGAAGTTGCGTCGCAATCTGATTTCACTGGGAGGTTCGATCGGCGCGGGCGTTCTTCTTGCCGCGGTACAATTGCTGCCTGCGATCGACCATGCGCGCGACAGTGTGCGAGCGGACGGTTTCACCTGGCAGATCTCATCGAACTGGAGCATGCCGCTTTCCCGCTTGCTCGAGATGTTCTATCCCGCGGTGTTCCGGCTCTTTCCCGGCGAAGCAGGGCAGCACGCGCTATCCGGCATGTATCCGTTTCGGATCGACGCATACATCAGCGAGATCTATCTCGGAATTCTTCCGGCAGTCGTTCTGCTGGCGGGACTCCTGACGTGGCACAGGGCCGCGCGATGGGCCGTCGGGATCTCCCTGCCCTTCATTCTGCTGGCGCTCGGAAGTCACATTCCGGTCTGGCGGCTCCTTTACGACATGGGTCTCGCCCGTTCTATCCGCTACCCTGAGAAATTCATCCTTGGCGCGCTCTTCGTGTTGCTGATTGGTGCACTGTTTGTCCTGCAACAGATTCTGAACGGAGACAAGGCGTTGCGACGTACGGCAGTGGCGATGACGATCGCCTGGCTGGTCGTCGGAACGATCCTGGCTTTTTCAAACACGGGCGCAGATCCAAGTGTCCCGATCGAGGTTCGACGGCTCGACGGGACCATGTACGGCTTGTGGGCCCTTCTGCGCGGCGGGGTCGCCATCGGACTGCTGATGACGGGTGTGCATCACGCGACGAAGAGTTGGGTCGCGGCGGCGCTTTTTTTAATCGCGCTCGATTCCTCCTTTGTACACACGCGCACCGCCTCCCGGATGCCATCGTCTTTCTTCGAGCCACCTGCAATCGCATCGGAGCTATCGCCGCAGCGGGACGAGTATCGACTTTTTCATCACGCCTACTGGGAGGACTGGCTGGGAGATTTGTCAGCGGACCCGCACTTCGCGCCGGGCGACAACGCGTGGCTGCTTCGCAACGGGATGTTCGGGTACCGCTCCGCGTCCTGGGGATTCCAGTCCGTCTTCGATGACGACATCGATCAGACGGGCCTGAGGAATTCCGAAGAACTCCGGGCTGCGATGCTCGAGGCCCGGCGGAAGTCGGGGTTCTGGCCGGCTCCGGTGCTGCACGCCGCGGATGTGCGGTACACGATCGAGTTTCGTCCTGAAGACTCGCGTCAGGGATCGCCGGATTCGTGGCTGCCCGTGTTTGCAAGGGATCTCGGCGCAAAGGAACGCTATTTTCTCGCGAGAGAACTGCGCCCGCCCCTCGAGGGTTCCGCACTCGTGAATACAATGGTTCGGGGCGAGATCGGTGCGCGGGTTGCGTACAGCGACGCGGGAGTCACGAGTCCAGCCAGTGGCACGGTTACAGTCGTCTCCGAAACGCCGAACCGCGTGGAGCTGGATGTGGCCGCCGAGGGAAACGGATTTCTCGTGGTGGGCATTACGGGACACAAGTACTGGAAGGCCGGCGTAGACGGAACCGCTGTGCCACTCCATCGAACGAACACGGCCTTTCAGGGATTGATCGTCCCGGATGGGAAACACCGGATCGTGCTGGAGTATCGAAATCCGTTGATTCTGATGGGCGGAGTCGTTTCCATTGTGACGCTGCTACTGCTCGTTGGTGGTGTTCTGCTGGAGGCGACACGGCGCACTGCGGCGATGTCGCGGGTGGTCGACTGACTCCGGCCACGAGATCGAAGGAGTGCCCGAGCCCTTCTTATAGAATCCAACGAGCAGCTCGGTTGCCTTGTTATGATTCTTTTCCAGCCACGATCGGAAATCGGCCGGGTTTTTGAAGAAGGCTTGGCTCATGGGGCTATTTTAGCGAATGAGGAGGGCGCAAACCTTGAGGATGAGTATTGACGGAAAGGCTCCCTTCATCTCATATGCCGTTCATGTTCTCGTCGTAATGTTTGCCGTATCCGCTTGCACGCACGGCGCGGGCGTCAACAGCGAAGTCTCGACTGAGGCCGGCCACCGCGCTGCGATCGCGGCGGCAAGCCGGGCGTTTTCCGACGCCTACGTGCGGAACGATATGGCAGCCCTCGGAATGGTCTACACGAGCGATGCGGTTCTGCTGCCGCCCGATCGCGAAGTCCGCGGTCGCGAGGCCATCATGCGCTACTTCTCGTGGGGTCCGAAGTTCCGACAGATCGCCCATCGGATGGAGCCGTCCGAGGTAGTCATCAACGGGAACGTGGCAATCGACAGCGGTATGTGGCACAGCACGAATGTGCGGGGCGACGCCGAACCTTCGACGGCAACGGGGCGTTATCTGGTGGTCTGGATCCGCGAGAGCGATGGCGAGTGGCGTATGAAGTACGACATCTGGCACCGTCCGGTGCCACCTGCGCAGTGATGTCCGGAGCATGGAGGTCATCAGATGAGGTGGAGTAAAAGCAAAGGAGATCCGCGATGATTGCTGAATTCCGGGGCTTCCTGACCAAGACGAACGCGCTCGCGCTGGCCATCGGCATCATCATCGGCGGCGCTGTCGGAGCGGTCGTCAGCTCGCTCGCCAACGACGTCCTGATGCCAATCATCGGCATGGTGCTCCCGGCGGGGGACTGGCGCGAAGCAAAGCTGGTGCTCTCGAGCACGACGAATGCTGCGGGGGAGGTTTCCGAGAGCGCCATTCTTTACGGCAACTTTGCAGCCGCCATACTCGACTTCATCATCATCTCATTCGTTGTTTTTCTCATCGTGAAGCGTCTCATCAAGCCGGCCCCCGAACCTCCCGCTGAGCCGATGAGAAAGTGTCCGGAGTGTCACGAGATGATTCCCGGCGCCGCGCGGCGCTGCCGGGCGTGCGCGACGGCCGTGACTCCGGAAGCCGCACCCGCGGGTTGAGCCGGCGGCCGCTCACTCGAATGTAAACGCGTTCGCGACGCGCTTGCATCCGCCGTTCGGCCGCTGGTAGATCATGACTCCTGCGAAAACGAGTAGGCGAGGCCGGAAACGGCGCTTCGCGCGATCCATCGCTCGATGAAAACGGGCGCGGTCTACCTGATGATCGAGCCGGATGGCTCGTCCCATCTCGAAGAGAATCTCGATCTGCCTCTCGAGACGATTCTCTACACGATCTCGTGCTTTCTCTCCATTCCGGTGTCGCAGGCAGCGGGAGGCGAGGGGCTGGGCATGTTGTGGGGACGTGAAAACGCGGTCGCGATGCTCCGGGCCACGGGGTTCTCGGAGATCCGGGTTGAACCGCTGGCTGACGACCCGATCAATGCGTGTTTCGTGGCAACAAAACTGTAAGCTGTTCATCAGAGGCCTGTTTCAGGGCATTCGAATCCGATGCCCTGCCTCGACCAGGTTGGGCACGATTTCCCCGCACTGTGTAATCATTCCCATTGAATGTCGGTCACCCCCTTCACGATCGAGGAGCTTGCCCGACTCAGCGATGAGGAGGCGCTTCGCCTCTCCTCCAATGCAGGCATTGTGAAGTCGCTTCGCTGGGTGCTCCGCTTCTTCCTGATCGTTTCCCTGGTGAGTTGGATCTCGGCGTCGCAAGGTCCGGCGCCCGTCACGATCGCAATCGTAAACCTGATCCTGGTAGTTGTTCTGCTTCTTTCCTTCCGCCGGCTAACGAATGCGAAGAAAGGTTTCGGCAGGAGGCTTGGCTGGCTCGAGCCCGTGGCGCGGCTGCTGCGAGATCAACCCCGGGGGGTTGCATCGACGTACCTGGTGCTGCAGCTCTGGCTGTTGATGCTCTTCACGTCGGGTAGGGATGTGACTCCCTGGCTCGTCATCCTGCCCCTGGCCGTTCTGCTGTTCCGTCTCGGGCCTGCGGAGCGCCTGGCGATCCATGCAATCTTCATCCTCTCCGCGGTGGTTGGCTGGTTGGTCCCGTTGATTCTGGACCTGTCCAATGCGAGGTTGGACAACGTGATCTCGGCCTCCGTGGCCAACAGCATCGCGCTCGGAATCGGGCTCTACATCACGCGCAGGAGCAGCCGCAGGTTTCTATCGGAGTGGAGAGAGGCGAGGGGTGGAGCGCGCGAGCAGATCCGGATGCGGCAGGAGCTGGAATCCGCACGGGAGATCCAGCTCAGTATGCTGCCTCGCGAAACGCCGGACCTCGACTGGGTCGATCTTGCGAGCGTTTCGATACCGGCTACGGAAGTGGGTGGCGACTATTACGATTTCTTCTTCCCTTCGGCGAGCCGGCTCGTTCTCGTTTCCGCCGACGTCGCCGGGCACGGACTCGGCAGCGGACTGGTACTGTCCGGCGTCCGGAGCGGGCTCTCCCTGCTCGCCGATGAGCTCGACCATCCCGAGCTCGTCATGCAGCGGCTGCATCGCATGCTGCGCAGCACAACCGGAACGCGCATGCTCGTCACGATGGCGCTTCTCTCGCTAGATTCGGGCTCGCGCCTCGCGCGATATGCGACGGCGGGTCATCCTCCGCTTTTCATCCGGAGATCCGGGAGTGGTGAAGTCGAAGAGATTGTGCGGAGCTCATTCCCGCTCGGCGCTGCGATGTCGGCCGCTTACGACGTTGATGAGATCCCATTCTCTTCGGGCGATGTGTTCATCCTGCATACCGACGGCGTGTACGAAATGCGCAACACGGCCGGCGAGGCGTATGGGTTCAGCAGGCTTGCGAACGTTCTCGCAGACCAGGACGACGCGAAGACTGCGAAAGAAATACGCGACGCGATCCTCCGCGATGTATTTGCCTTTCGTAACCATGCGCCGCAGGAAGACGACCTCACGCTGGTAGTGGCGAAGGTGAGGTGAGAACTTGTGAGTTGTGAGTTGTGAGTTCTGGAATTTCAGTGTTGGCCCTCACGCGGGCGTATGCCCTGACCCCTCTCCCCGTCGGGATAACTTTGCTTCGCCGATGGGCCGAGCGCGGGTGTTCGCTTGCTGACCATCCGCGGCGCTCAGCGCCGTGGTACGATTCGATCCTTCCATCTCAAGCCTGGGGGCCATCACGGGACATGATCGGCACGATTCTCAATAACCGCTACGAGATCATCGGTGAGCTCGGTCGGGGTGGGATGGGTGTGGTTTACCGCGCCCGGGACCCGCTGCTAAATCGCGAGGTGGCCATCAAGCTGGTGCCTCCGATGCTGCTGACTCCGCAGTCAGAGGAGCGATTTCAGCGCGAAGCGCAGCTCGTTGCGCAGATGGACCATCCCTCCATCGTCCCGATCTTCGACATCGGACAGCACGAGGGATCGATGTTCTTCCTGATGCCGGTCGTACGGGGAGACAACCTTCGGGCGTTTCTGCGCGAAAAACCTCGCAGCCTGGGAGCGATCATCGACATCGCCATCCAGGCGGCCGAGGGACTCGATTACAGCCATGCACGCGGAGTGATCCACCGCGACATCAAGCCGGAAAACATCATGGTGTCCGAGGAAGAAGGCGCCCTACGAGTTCGTATCATGGATTTTGGCCTCGCGAAGGCGTCTTCCGACCAACGGCTTACCAAGACCGGCACGCTCATCGGAACCGTTTCCTATTTCAGCCCCGAACAGGTCATCTCACAAGAGATCGATCATCGTTCTGACATCTATTCGCTGGGCACTGTCATCTACGAGGCGATCGCAGGCGAGCCGCCTTTCATCGGCGAAATGCAGTCTGTTCTGTATCGTCTCGTTCATGAGAATCCCCGTTCGCTTCGGGAGCGTGGCGCAACGATCTCTCAGGAGCTCGAAGATGCGATCATGCGTTCGCTGGTGAAGGATTCGAGCCGTCGTTACCAGACGGCAGGAGACTTCGTCGGGGCTCTCAGAAAAGTCCGTTCCGATGTCCATGATGGCAACATCGGGGAAGCGGCAGGACTGTCCTCGGTGCTGACGGCGCAACTCCAGCGGCCGGCCGCTGCTCCTTTCATCGGGCGGCAGAAAGAGATCGCCGAGTTGCAGAAGCGGCTGAATGCGGCGGTCGACGGTGAATGTCAGTTTGCAGTGGTTGCGGGCGAACCAGGGATCGGGAAGACACGGCTGGTCGAAGAGATCGAAAATCTCGCACGGGCAAGAAAGATCACGGTGCTTCACGGCAGATTCATGGAGCAGGACCGCACGTTCGCCTACCAGGGCTTCTGCGAGGCGATCCAGGAGTTCTTCCGCGCCCCCGACGCCAGAGGTACCGACGCGCGTCCTGATGTGTCGGATCTCGCGCCGGATCTCATCTCACTGTTCCCGGTTCTCAGCGAGATCAGCGAGCTTCGAAAGAAACAGAGCGGCGACGATCTCGTGTTGTCCGGAGAGTCGCGAAAGGCTGAGGATCGCACATGGGTTTTCGAACTTCTTGCGAGAACTCTCGTGCGCATCGGAAGCGGACAACCCCTGGTTCTCGTGTTCGAGAACCTGCACTCTGCTGAGCTCTCGCTCGACGCGCTCCAGTACATAGTCCGCCGTCTCGGGCCAACCCCGACACTCATCATCGGCACCTATCGGCAGACCGAGATCGACAAGCGGCATCCGCTGGTGAAGATGCTCGACACGTTTGCAGACGATCCACGTTTTTCGTCGACGTACCTGGGGCCGCTCACACCCTCCGAACATCTGAACTTCATCGAGACGATCGTCGGGGGGGCGAAGCTGGGAGCCAACCTCGCGCAAAGGCTGTACGAGGCTACCGAGGCGAACCCATTCTTCACCAGGGAGCTTGTGCGTTCGCTGATCGATTCAGGTGGGATCGCGCGTGGCGATACAGGGGAGTGGACGCTCTCTGGAGAGATGGCGATTTCCTCGGAGGCGTTGCCGGCCACGATTCAGCAGACTGTGGAGAAGCGGATCGAACGGTTGCCCGAAGAACTGCGCGAGACTCTGGCGACCGCATCCGTCATGGGAAGGAGTTTTGATTTTCGTGATCTGGAATCGCTGGCTGAAGCGAAAGGGAATCTCGATGACGTGGTCGACCGACTGGTATACGAGGGCCTGATCGAAGAGGAACGCGAATCGCGAGGCGACAGGCTCGCGTTCTCCAGCGGCATCGTTCGCGATGTTCTCTATAGCGCAGTGTCGAGACGAAAAAGAAAGTCGCTTCATCGCAAGTACGCGGAGCTTCTCGAGAAGCGCAATGCCGGAAAGCTGGAGCGGGTGTACCCTCAGCTGGTCCACCATTTTTCTGAGGGAGACGTACCCGACAAGACGGTGGAGTATGGGTTGATCCTGGCGCGGCGCGCTCTGGATGCGTTCAGTTCCGAGGAGGCCGTGCAGACGCTTCGTTCGGTGGTCGAGTTCCTCGATGACGAGGACTGGACTCCGCTGCCGGGGACCATCGGCGAGACGCGAATGCTCCTGGCTGTGGCGCTGCGGCAGGGCGGGCAGATCGACTCCGCGCTGCGCGAGGCCGAGACTGCCGTGCAGAGCTTCGAGAGGGACAAGGATCGGGCCAGGGCCTCGGCGGCGATGCTGATGGCTGCGCAAGTCGCATGGCAGGGCCGCCGGATAGACGAAACGCGCACCTGGCTCGATCGGGGGGTCGAAGCCGCACGGGGCGCCGGTGCAGGTGACGTTCTCGCCGATCTCCTCTCTCTGGCGGCAACTGTCGCGAACCTTCGTGGGGAATACGCGAAGGCGAAAGAGCTGCTCGACGAGCTCGAGGGGCTTCGGCCTTCCAGTACCACTGGGGATCAGGACGTTGCGATTCCGTCGGGCGGAAGTCTTGTGGTAGCGCTCGGAAATCCTTCGCCGGCTACAGAGCCTGGGGAAATTGCCCTGCTCGAGGAATCGGAGACTCTGGGACTTGTCTTCGAGGGACTCGTCACCACCGACGACCGAGGTCATCTCGTCGCATCTCTCGGCGAGAGCTGGGACGTGATCGACGATGGCAGGGCAATGCGTCTTGCTCTGCGTGAGGGAGTGCGGTTTCACGACGGCTCGCTGCTGACCGCGCAATCGGTCAAAGACTCGATCGAGGACTCGGTGCGCAGCCGGATTCGCGAGACCGCGGCGTGGTCGGTCATCAGCGGTTTCGAGGAGTTCCGCGAGGGCGGCGCCGAGAACATCGCCGGCATCATCGTGCACGGCGAGCGCGACCTCGAGATCAGGCTGCGCGAGTCGCTGCCGATGTATCCCGCGCTGCTGACCGACCCGGGCACCGGGATTGGCCATGCCTCGGTGGATACAGGTGGAAAGCGGTCCGTCGCTGGCACCGGCCCCTTCCGGATCGTCGTGCATGATTCGGAACGGATCGTCATGGAGAAGAATGATGCGTATTGGACGGCTGGATGTCCACGGCTCGACGCGATCGAGTTTCGTGTCGTACGCAACGCCTCCGCCCGGGCAGCGCTGATGCGCTCCGGGGAGATCGATGTCGGCCGCGAGCTCCTGCCCCAGGACCTTGACGAGCTGCTTCGCGATCCGCGCTTCCGAAACGGTCTTCAGGAAGTTCCAAACAAGATCACTTATTTTGCCGTGTTCAATCACGCGACGGCCGCTGGAGGAAATGACGCGCTTCGGCGCGCGCTTTGCGGGGTTCTCCCCGTGCACGATCTCGTCTGGGGCTCGCTTGGCCGCCTGGCACAGCCAACCACGACGCTCATTCCGCCTGGAATCCTCGGTCACGATCCAGGGCGGCGCAGGCATCCCATCTCGCGCGAGCAGGCCGCAGAACTGCTTGCGGGCAGCGGACTCGAGTTCCCGCTGACTCTGCGCGCCGCGGTGCATCCCCTTTATCAGGACCGTTACCGCGCGCTGCTCGATGCCATGATGGAGGTCTGGTCCAGCCTCGGCGTGGAGATCGAGATCGCCACGCCGACCCTCGAGTCGTTCATGGCCTCCTACAATGAGGACGATCGGGTCGACCTTCGAATCATGAGGTGGGTCGCCGATTACGATGACCCTGACACGTTCGCACACGGGCTGTTCCACTCCGGAAGCGGAATTGTCTCCCGCTATTTCTCTTCACAGGCGCTCGACCAGCTCATCGAGGAGGGGAGGACCGAAAGGCGGCCGGCCGCGCGCGAGGCCGTCTACCGCCGGTTTGAGCAGGCCATCTCGGAATCCGGCTCCGTGCTCCCGCTCTTCCACGAGATTGACTACCGCCTTGCGAATCCTCTCGTGCGCGGGCTGCAACTCCGGAGCACTTCGCCGTTTGTGAATTACGCCGAACTCGGCAAGGCGGCACAGGCTCCCGCCGTCTCCCCAGGGGTCACGGGCGGGACGGTGGTCGTCCCAATCGGCGGACTCATGGATTCGATCGAGCCTACCCGGGCCACGACAGTCGAAATGAACGAAGCGCTGCCCAGTGTATTCGAGACGCTTACGCGGGTCGGGGAAGGCGCGCGCGTGGTTCCGTGGCTTGCGAGCTCCATTGTTTCGGAAGATGGAGGGAGGCGCTACCGCATCCGGCTTCGCGATGACGTCCGTTTTCATGACGGGCGCCGCATGAGCGCGAGGGATGTTCGGTACACGTTCGAGCGGCTGTTTACGCTGAAAGGGAGCCTTGCGGGATGGTTCTTTACGGCCATCAAAGGGGCAACCGAACTGATGGAGGGCCGCGCGCGGGAGCTCGAGGGATTCTCGATCGTGTCGTCCCACGAAATTGTGATGGAGCTGGTGCATCCGCTTTCTTTTTTTCCCGCGGTCCTCTCGCACGTCACCTCGGCGATCGTTCCCGAGGGAACGCAGGAGATGGGTACCTCCTGGATGTCAGGGTGTATCGGCACGGGACCGTTTCGTGTGGTCGCATTCGAATCGACTCGCAGTCTCGAGCTCGAGCGGAATCCGTATTACTGGAGGGAGGGATATCCGAAGAGCGAGGCGCTCGTGTTCCGGTTCGGCATAGGCAGCGATGAGATCCGCGAAAAGTTCCGAGCCGGAGAGTTTTCCCTGGCGGGCGATCTTCGTCCATCGGACGTGGAGGCACTTCGTCACGATCCGGCGTTCGCGGCCGGATACAAAGAGGCGCCTCGGCTCTCGATCTATTTCGCAGTGTTCAACCGCAATCGCGGCCCTCTGGCCGATCCGGAATTGCGCCGGCGTGTGATCGGTGCGGTCGACGTCGCCGGAATCGTGCAGCGCCAGATCGGACGGCTGGCCATTCCGGCTCATGGCGTCATTCCGCCGGGACTGCTCGGTTTTGAACCGGCTCAGGCGAGTCGTTCGGGAGCGGTCCGCCCGCGAGGCGAGAAGCTCGACGAAATCGAGTTGACGGCCGCGGTCCATCCCGTTTTCTTCGAGCAGTATGCAGGAGTCGGGAAGGAACTGATGGAGGCGTTCGCCAGCAAAGGCGTGCGGATCCGTGTGGTCTCCAGGACGATGAGCGAGTACATCGAGGCGAACGCAAAAGGGGAGGCGGACGTCATGATCGGGCGATGGTTCGCGGACTATCCCGATTCCGATACGTTCGCGTATGGCCTGGTTCATCGCCAGGCCGGTACGATCGGGCGCTTCTGTGGCTCCGCGGAGCTCGACCACCTGACGGAAAGAGGCAGGGAGCAATCCGACCCGTCCGCTCGGCACACCATCTATCAGGAGATCGAGCAGATGGTCGCCCGGGACGCACTGTTACTCCCGCTGTTCAACGAGCAGATTTATCGCATCGCCCGTCCTGAAGTCGACGGTCTTGCCTTGAACGTTTCGGTTCCGGAGGTTCAGTATGACGAGCTGCGGGTACAACGGTAGAGGGAGTTGTGAGTTGTGAGTTCTGAGTTGTGAGTGGAAGGCGCAGAACTCGGAACTCAGAACCCAGCACTCAGAACTCAGAACCCACAACTCGTCATGGCCGAACAGCGCAAGATTCTCTTCGACGGTCCGAAGAAGGCGCCGTCCACGGTGGTGCTCGCGCACGGAGCGGGAGCGCCGATGGACTCGCCCTTCATGAACGAAGTGGCTGAAGATCTCGGAGCGAGAGGGCTGCGCGTTGCGCGTTTCGAGTTTCCTTACATGGCGTCCCGCCGCAATGGTGGAAAAAAGCCTCCTGATCGCGAGTCGCGTCTGCGGGAAGTCTGGCTCGAAGTGATCGAAGAGCTGGGCGACAGGGACCGGCTGTTCATCGGCGGCAAGTCGATGGGTGGACGGATGGCGAGCCTCGTCGCCGATGAGGCGGGCGTCCGAGGTCTCGTCTGCTTCGGCTATCCATTCCACGCGCCTGGCAAGCCACCGGGGGATCGCATCAGTCATCTGAAGACTCTTCGCACTCCCGCGCTGATCATTCAGGGAACGCGTGATTCGTTCGGAACGCCCGAAGACATTCTGATGTATGAGCTTGCGCCGTCGATACGTGTCGCGTGGATTGAGGATGGCGATCACTCGCTCAAGCCACGGGCGAAGTCGGGAAGGACCGAGAGGCAGAACATCGAAGAGGCGGTGGTGCTGGCGGCTGAGTTCGTGAAAGAACAGACCTCTCGTTCGGCGTGAGTGGTGATCGGAAAGACGACGATGCGCTTGTGCAAAAATTCTTGACGAGAAGCGCGCCGCTCGAGCGAGGAATGGACGAGCTCACCAATGATCGAGATCAACGAAGTCCTTTCGATCCCCGACGACGAGATCACGCTGACGGCTTCGCGAAGCAGCGGTCCGGGTGGCCAGAACGTCAACAAGGTCAACAGCCGAATCACGCTCTGGTTCGATATCGGGAAGTCGACCGCTCTGGACGACGCGCAGAAACAGAAGTTACTGGACGCGCTACGCTCCCGGGTGACTGGCGACGGTGTGCTTCATGTGTCGAGCCAGAAACACCGCGCGCAGGGAGCGAATCGCGAAGCGGCGATTGCCCGGTTCGCCGAACTGGTGCGGGAAGCCCTTTCCGAGCAACGGCCGCGAAAAGCGACCCGGGTGTCGAAAGCCACGAGGGCTCGGAGAATCGAGGAGAAAAAGCAGCGTGGCGCCATCAAGAAGTTGCGGGGGACGCCTCCACCAGAATGATCCAGACCGCTCTCGCAAATCCTCGGATCCAGCCCTACAATGTGTTCCATCGGCGGCATGGTTCAGCGCATTCCCAGAGGACTCGTAACTGCATTCTGGTTCGCAGTCGGCATCGGCTGCGCGGTCGCTCTCACTCCGGCCATATTCGACCTCTCGATTCTTCTCGGTTTCGAGTTCGATTTTCTCCGGACGTTCCGCAGGATTCTTCTGCTCGCTGCCGTGATCGTTCTCGCGTTCCGTCTGCGACCCTGGAGGGACGGCAATCTCGAGAGCTATGGACTCACATTCTCGAAGCAGAATGCCGGCGCGACCGTCGGCGCGTATGTGATGACAGTCGCCGTCATCGCGGCGCTGATTCAGATCGAGCTTTCCGCCGGATGGATGAAGTGGCAACTCCGGCCGGACTACATATCCCGCGCTGCCCGGTACGCCCTGTCCGGGTTCGTCATCGCATTCCTCGAGGAGCTCTTTTTCCGCGGATGGATGCTCCGCCGGATGACGAGATCGAAAGGGGTGCTCGTTGCGCTCGTGTGGACGAATTTCATCTACGCGCTCGTGCACGGATTCAAGCCCAGGCATGTGACCGTAGATGTGGCTGATACGTGGCAGGGAGCTCTGATGGCGTTGAGCATCTGGGCCCGCCACATGTTCAGCCCGGCTTTCTGGCCGTCCATCCTGGGGCTGTTTCTCTTCGGACTTCTGCTCTCAGCCCTTTTTCTGCGATCGAGCTCTCTCTGGCCTTCGGTAGGTGTCCATGCCGCGTCAGTTCTGATGCTTCATGGCGTCGTCTCCTCGCTCAGTGGAACTTCTCCACCGGACTGGGCCGGGACGAAGATGATGTATGACGGGCTGCCTGGCTGGTTGCTGTTGTCCACGGTGACCCTGCTGATCTGGCGAATCCAGAGGCAGCAGCGTGACGAGTCGACGTGTGCAGTTCCGACGGAGTGACGGGCAGCGGCATCACGGATACGCGATCAGACGTCCGCAGGTGATCACTCCGGTTCAGAGCAAAAGGGATGCCGCGATCTCAGCAACGGGCAGGCGGCGCGACAATCCCAGCAGCCGCAGGTCGAGTAATCTCAAATGGGACGATGCTCACCGGTTTTACGAGCGCTCGGCTTCGAGAAACATGGGTACAGTTTCGTTGTGCCACTGTGATAAGAGAGGCCGACCGGGCTCGAAGTGCTCGAGGCGTGAATCACGCTGACTGCCGGAGCTCACTTCCACATCCTGCGACGTACCATTCTCACAATGCGTGCCGAGAGGGTTCTTTCCCAGTCGCGTTTCTCCGACTCTGCGGTGGCCAGACGTGAAGTCAGATCGTCCACCGTCTTCCGGAGGGTCGATTCCCGTTCTTCGTGCTCTGCGCAAAGCGAAGCGATTTCTGTCTGGTACCTGGCAAGCTCGCCGGTGAGACGCTTCGTTTCGGATGTCAGGTCCGCATTCTCTCGGAGCAGACCGTCAAGTCGGGAGTCCAGCTCTGAGATTGTTTTTTCGGACTCGAGCGTTCGAGCCTGGCTCGCCTCGAACTGACCGAGGAGTGTACCAAGCTCTGATGTGACATGCGCTTCTGCGTTCTGGAAATCGCGAACCTCCGCCTGACTGGCCGCAAGTGAGTGTTGAAGGTCGAGGAGCTCACCTTCCAGATTCCGCACGCGGCTTCGGAGAGCGGGAGTGTGGTTGAGGCCGAGGACTTTCCCTTTCATCGAGGCAGAGAGCCATCGGAGGTAGTTGCCGATGGCTGGAGATTCGCCCGCGATGTCGGGGGTCTTCTTCTCATGCTCTACGAGCACCCGGGCATAAATCTTCGCGATCGAGTCGATCGCGCTCTGCACGTCAGCGATCTTCCGGATTTCCCGGCTGACGGACCCGGCATCTTCCGCGTGGTAACGGTCGATTTCATTCAGGAGAAGCTCGAGCGATATGGGCCGCTGAATCGCGCGGAGGCCGAAGTTCATCGAGCGAATCTGCAAGAGGTTGTCCATGGAGATCATCTGTCCGAGGGTATCGGGTGCGATCAGCACGACTGCTGTCCCTACAGCCAGCGCTTCGATCGCACTTCTCCCACGGGCGAATACGAGGTCGTAGTGCGGGAGAATGTGCTCCGGCTCGGCGAGACTGGCTCCCACTCCCGCGCCGCGAACATCGAGCTCGATGCCGCGCTGGTTGCACGCGTCCCGGAGCAGATCGAGGGTAGATCCGGCGGAAGCCTCATTGCTGAAAACGAGCGCCCTCGAAGGCCGGGAGGGCAGGGGAGGCCGCGGTTGGAAGCGGCCAGTGTCGACAAAATTCAATACGACGTCGACTTTGTCTTCCGGGATCCCGTGTTCGATTACGAGCCGATCCCGGACGGTGTTGTCGACGGCGATGTAGCGACCGATTCTGGGGTGGATCGGTGGAGTCTCCTCCCACGGAAGCCAGCCATGGCATACGTAAACGGCGGGGACTCCAGGGAAGTGCGCGAGTGCTGTCATCGTCTCCATGTGATGTTGGCCATGGATGATGTCCGGCGGGGACTGAAGAATCGAAAGGTCGTCTATGACCGGTATCGACAGGAGGCGAAGCTCTTCGGCGACTTCGCCGAGCAGGGTACTGAATGCCACGGGCGAGTGTCCGCGATCACGAAGACCGGTGGCGAGGTCCCGCACGTAAAGCTCGCTGCCCGCGCGGTTGGCGAGAGTGTTGTTGGTAATGAGAATTCGGAGAGTAGTCATAGTCGGGAGTAACGCAGGAAGGATACCGGAACTACGCGTTCAATCCATTACTCATGACAGAAGCCGGTCGAGATCGTCGACGTCCAGCGCGCGGAGAACGCTGTTTTCGTCGGTGATGATCGAGCTGGCGAGCTCGCGTTTCGCCGCCTGGAGATCGAGAATTTTCTCTTCGACCGTACCGCGTGCGATCAGCCGGTAGGCGACGACGGGTTTTTCCTGTCCTATGCGATGGGTGCGATCGATCGCCTGTGCTTCGACTGCGGGGTTCCACCACGGGTCGAGCAGGAATACGTAGTCGGCAGCCGTGAGATTGAGGCCCAAACCTCCCGCTTTCAGGCTGATGAGAAACAACGGAGGTCCCGCCTCGCTTTGAAACTCTTCGACGATCCTTCCACGATTGCGTGTCGTGCCGTCCAGATAGGAGTAGGCGATTCCCCGCTTGTCCAGATCGTTCCGGACGAGTGCGAGGAGCGACGTGAACTGGGAGAAGACCAGCGCGCGGTGGCCGCTCTCGATCACTTCATCCAGCTCATCGAAGAGCAGCTGAAGTTTCGAACTGGTGCCTCCCGCTGATTTGTCGAGCAGGGCCGGATGGCATGCTGCCTGGCGCAGGCGAAGCAGAGCCTCGAGCACGTGCATCTTCGAACGGGCGAGTCCCTTCTCGCGCACCGATTGGAGGAGAGTGACGCGGTAGTACTGGCGCAATTCCTCGTACCGCTTCCTCTCGGATGGTTCCAGCTCACAGTAGAGCGTCTGTTCCGTTCGCGATGGCAATTCGGGTGCGACCTGTTCTTTCGTACGGCGGAGAATGAGAGGGCGCAGAATGCTTCCGAGGAGTTGGCGTTTTTCCTGGGTCACGGTCCTGGCGGCGAAGTTTCGCTGGAACCAGCGTGCCGGGCCCAGCATCCCCGGATCGAGGAACTCGAACAGGCTCCAGAGCTCGCCTATGTGATTCTCTATCGGAGTCCCGCTGAGGGCGAGACGATGCTGGCTGCGAAGAAGACGCACCGCCTTCGCAATCTGGCTGGATGAATTCTTGACAGACTGAGCCTCGTCGAGAATGGCGTACCTGAACTCGATCTCCGCGAGCTGGGCAATGTCGAGCCGCATCGTGCCGTAGGTCGTGAGGATCAGGTCGTACTCGGCGAAATAACTCGCGTCCCGGACTCTGTCGTTGCCATGATGCTCGAGGACTCTCAATCCGGGTGTAAACCGCTCGGCTTCCTTCTTCCAGTTGAAAAGCAGGGAACGTGGAGCGACGACGATGGATGGACTCCTGTCTTCGCGAGGAAGCCTGTCGAGCAGTGCGAGCACCTGAATGGTCTTGCCGAGTCCCATGTCGTCGGCGAGGCAGCCGCCGATGCCTGCCTCGCGCAGGTAGAGCAGCCATCCGAGTCCCTCACGCTGGTACGGACGAAGCTCGCCGCGGAATGAATCCGATTCGTGGGCGGGCTCGGCGCGCTGTGCTTTTGTGACCCTCTCACGTATCTGCGCGAAACCACGATCTGTACTGTCTGCCCGGGCGCCGAGAAGCGCATCGATGAGCAGGGCCTGATGGTTCTTGAATCGGAGGGCGTTGCCGGTTCGCTCGGCGAGCTGGGCGATTGAGGCGAACTGTTCGACCCATTCGCCCGGCACGATCCCGAGCGAACCGTCGGCGAGAAGAACGACGGGACGATGGCGCTCGAGCGCGGTCAGAAGATCGGGCAGAGGCACGGTCTCTGTGCCGAACCGAGCGCCTCCGCCGAGGTCGAACCAGTCGATCCCGCTGGAGATCTCGGCATTCGTGTCATCCGCGGTACGCACTGATTTCCCGTCGATCTCGACGAGCCATCCCTTGCGTACGAGTTGATCGAGCGCAGGACCGAGCATACCCGCGCGAATCGTGAATCCGCGGTGGTAGTTCGTTACGAAGCCGGACTTCGCCAGCTCCCTGATACATGACTGCTCGCGCGCAATGTCTCGACGGATGATCTGCCGACCGTCAAGCCATGCACGAAGTTCCTCGCTGGAATCGATTTCCAGGTCGCGATATCGAAACAGCAGGTCTGCTTCGAACACATCTCCCGCATCCTCATGGGCTCTGCCCAGTCGGATGATCGGAGTAAGCGCAACGTTCACCTCCTCGGCGGCGAGATCATTCGGGACGCGGATCGCGGTCGGGGCGTGGAGCAGGCGTGCCACGAGCGCGTCGCGCTCCCTCGCCGGGATCTCCACGGTGCCCGCTTTGAGCAGTACGTTCACCCACTCGAGAGCGTCAGTGTCTGCAAGCCGCGCCGCCCTCTGTCCCGTTACGAGCAGCCCCGGAATGATGAGCCGCAGGGCGTCGAGTGGCTCGTGCTCGTCCCCGCGGACGAGCGCGCCTCGCATCGCGTAGCCGTCCCCGCTCTCTACATGAACAACTTCGACGATCAGTTCCCACTCTGGCCCGTCATCCCACTCGAGTGAAGTGGTGATCCCCGGTCCCCGCTCGAGGTACAGCCGGCCGCCGCGGGCCAGTTTCTCGAGGAGCATCGCGGCAGATGCGGGCCGCAGTCGATGGTCGCTGTCGATCGGGACGGCTGAAGTCTGGAGATTGAGCGTCAAGAGCATCTCGCGGTCGAACGGATCGAGTAGCTCGATCTGGCGCAGATCAGGAGAGAAACGTTTTGGCGGACCCCACTCGCCGTTGCGCTTCCGCGAACGCGCTTTCACGGCAAGATTCAGACTCCACTTCGGCGCGACTGTGGTCGTCTCGCCAAGAATGTAGAGGATCTCGTCAGGCAGGGGACTCGTTCGGTGCAGTGATCCCGCCGCCGAGGACGCCCTGGGCAGCGCATCGAGAAAGCTTCGCCACTTCGGCGGCGGCTCCGAAGAAACGGGGACCTGTCGCGGACGGAATGGAACGAGCTTCCCGCTGTGCGTCAACGAATTGAAGCTGCCCGAAAGAAGGTCCCTGACAGAGGATTCCCGGATTGCAGCCCAGATGTGTTTGCAGGTCTGTCCCTGTTCATCGAAGAACGGACAGGTGCACGACGTGACGAGGTTGTCTTTCTCCGCAGTGAGCTGCACGCTGTAAATGTCGCTTCCGCGCACCGTACATTGAATCGTTCTCCCTTCGCGATGGATCGTGCGCACCCGATTGCTCAGGTAGTAGTCCTCGCCACGGCTGCGAATGCCGGGAGCCACGAAGCGCTTCAGACTTTTTTCAGGACGCACGATCAGGCAGTGAGCCGGCGAAACTGAGCTCAGGGTCCGTTTTTCGGAGGTGGATGCTGGAAGATTGCATGAGATGGATCCGGCAGGTCAGTCTTCTGACACGCAACCCTTCACTTTCCCACAGCAGCACCACGACCGCAAGCAGGGATCGATGTGCTCGCCGTGTCGCGCTGACTCGCAATCAGGCGGACCCGTGGCCCAGGCTGCCGTTTGGTGAGTCCTGTTCGGGCACCGAGGCCTCTCGGTTCATCCCAGCAGGCCCATCTCCTCCTCTTCGTCCGGGCGAACCTGCATTCGTGCGCGTATCACGTCGGATGGGCTCACGAACCCTGCCAGACGGTTCGATGCGTCGACCACCGGGGCGCGGTCGGTTCCCTCTTTCGACATGATCGTAAGAAAGCTGAGCAGCGGCTGCGAGGGCCGAGCGATGACCGATGGCGTGGCGATGTAACTGTCGACCGGCTGATCCACGTCCCCGCGCGAGATTGCTTGGATGATCGCATCGGACCGAAGTACTCCCAGCAAACGGTCCTCACCGTCGACCACGGGATACTCGCGATGTCGGGCTGATCCGATCGTTTCGATGGCCTCGCGGAAGGTCATGCCCTGCCGGATGAGGACGAGCTTCTTTGTCATGACGTCGCTCACGCTCAGGCCTGACAGCGGATCCCCGGAGCGAACCTTCTCGAATCCCTCACGCTGCAGCTGATCCTCGGTCAGCGTCTTCGGAGCGAGTCTCGATGAAATGAATACCGAGAGCGCGATCGCCAGCATCAACGGAAGAATCAGATCGTAGTCTCCGGTGAGCTCGAACACGATCAGCGCGGACGCGAGTGGACTCCGCAGCATGCCGCCGAACACAGCTCCCATACCGACCAGCGCATAGGCCGCCGGCTCTACGGTCCCGGCATTCAGCCAGCCCTGCATAGCTCCACCGACGGTGGATCCGAGCGCGGCTCCGAGAAAGAGCGATGGAGCAAAGGTTCCTCCAAGGAGTCCGGTGGCTGTCGCCGCGATGAACGCGAGCAGTTTGCCCACAAGCGCTGTCGCGGAGAACATCAGGTCACCATCCCCATGAAGAAATCGCGAGGTCGTGGTGTAGCCGACGCTGAAAACGGACGGGATGAAGGTTCCGACTGCTCCGACCAGAGCGCCACCGGCAACGGCCTGAGCGACGGGCGATACTTTCCTGTTCCGCAGATTCTTGCGCAGCCACAGAGTCGCGCGTATGGCGAATGCGGAGAGCACCCCTGCGAGAATTCCGAGAACTGCGAACCCGACGAGCTCGCGAACGTCGGTCCAGTTTGCGGCAGCTGCCGGCAGAATCGGGCGTCCCCCGAGGAAGACACGCTGCACCACTGCCCCGGCGACCGCCGCGATGATCGTCCCTCCAAGGACTCCCCGTCCGGCCGAACCGAGCACTTCCTCCATTGCGAAAACCACTCCGGTCATGGGAGCGTTGAAGATTGCCGCGATGCCGGCAGCGGTGCCGACCGGAATCATTCCTCGGCGCATCTTTCTCGGCAGCCGAAACAGTTTGGCCACGAACATCGACACACCGCTCGCGATGACGACGATCGGCCCCTCGGGTCCGAGTGGAGCTCCCGATCCGAGGGACACGGGAGTGAGCACCAGAGTGGAAGCCGTCGCGCGAGCGCCCACCAGATCAGGATCGCCCGCGTATGCCCTGCGGAGACGCGCCAGGCCGATTCCCTCGGCGCTCGGAACAAACCGTCTGACGAACCAGACGAGAAGACCGGCCACGGTCGCAGGCAGCGCGATGAGCACCACTGGCCGCCACGGTCCCCTGAGCATCACCGCCCGATCGATCATGAAGAGCTGGGCGACTTCGACCAGAAGGTGAAAGACGACTGCAGCGAGCCCTGAGGCAACGCCGGCGGCCACGAGAGCGACGATCACCGCTCGCTTTCCCAGCCAGTGCCGGGTTAGGTCGCTAGGAGTCACCCGTTGATCCTACTTCATGTTGCTACTTCGGTGAGTGCCGGCCTGCCCGGCTGTGATTACTGCGTGGAGGGCAGATGCGACCCTCGGTCCCCTCCGGCCCGGTTCTATACGCTGATTGCCCTGGCGCCAGCGTTTGACTTTCAAGAGTCAGCCGTTGGAGAAATGGCAATGGCGATCCTGTCCTTACCGCTGCCGCTAAAGGGGCGTACGATGTGCGGATGCAGGCCTATGGTCGTGATCGTGTTCGCACGGCAGGCGTACGGACGATCCTCTACTCACCGGTCTCGAAAGGTTGGACTGCACGAGTTCCGAAGCGGGGGACACACTCTGAGCATCCCGGGACGGCCGTGATGTGGGATGGAGTCTGTTTCGAGGTGATCGCGATCGAATCGGACGACGGCGGTGAGATCCGGTACATCATGACCCCCTGGGAAGAACATCACGTCATCCGCAGGATGGATCAGTATGACGATGAGAGTGAAGCGCTGCGCCTTACGCAATACAGCACGATAAAACGTCAACAAAAACGAAGTGTCGCCGCTTCATTCTCTGCGATGTTTCTCGGCCATGCTCCTTCGATCGTGCAGGCGCGGCTGGAAAACGAGCTGGGTATTTCCGCGTCGCGGATGACCGTCATGTCCTGCATTCCCCCGGTCGTTGTTTTTGCCGTGATCATCCTTCTCTCTGTCGGCGCCAGGATCGAAGCCCGATCGTCCCCAGTGTGGTTTCCGCTCCTGGTCGCTTCAGTGTATCTGCTGATTGAATCAGTCGTGAGGTTCCACATAGCGATGTCGCAGAGCAGGGGAGTGGGGTCGGCTGCCGGCTTTCTCCTCTATCTCGCCTACTGGCTCACAGTCCTGAGAGGTAGTCCCGATCGATCTCCGTTCCTGGCGGAGCGAGGACTTGGCCTTTACACGGTACCCCCGTCGGCCGATGTCGAAATGCGGGATGCCCTGGACACCTTCGAACCGCTGCTGACGCTTCTCACTCCGGAGGAGCAGAGGATGCTCGCCCAGCGTTACGGGTTCGACTACAAAAGGCATGCGTTTGGTGTCACATGGGTGATTCTGGCTTTTGCCAGCCTGGGAGCGCTCTCGTCAGTTGCGACACTCATTCACGATCCGAGAGTGACCGCCGGGTTGTCGTTGGTTGTCGCGAGCGTGCTGGTCATCGAACAGGTCCAGCGTCTTCGCCGCCTGCCGCTCGGCCCTGCAGGAAGCATGATGTCCCCGCTGATCCGACTCTTCGTAAAACGGTTCCTGACGACGGCGCCGTGACCGGGAAGGATTGCCCGGCCGCGATATGATGGTCATGGCTATGAATCGCCCGACGAGCATCGGAGACTGGGAGTTTAGCCCGGAGCTTCACCTCCTTCGGCGTGGAGATCTGGAGGTTCGTCTCGAGCGCAAGCAGGCGGAAGTGCTCGCTGCTCTTGCCCGGCGCCCCGGTGAGGTGCTGACGCGGGATGAACTTCTTACAATCGTCTGGAGCGATGTTCATGTGACAGAGGAAGTCCTCACGAACGCGATTTATGAGCTGCGAAGAGCGTTGAGAGACGATGCCCGAAAGCCCCGATACATCCAGACCATCCCGCGGAAGGGCTACCGTCTCGTCGCGGCTCAGGAAAGCCGCGCATTGATGACGGAACCGCGTAGCGCACTCCGTTCGAAAAGCTGGCTGCTGGCCGGCGCGGCCGCGGCCGTCGCTTTACTGCTGATTGTAGTTACAGCTGCGCTGTCGAGCTCTTCCGATACATCGGCACAGAAGGCGGCGGCTGCGACCGTCCGCGCAGAATCGGAGCTCGACCTCGCAACAGGAGCGTCTGCGATCCGGGCGCTCGAACTGTTCGACCAGGCGCTGGAGCTCGAACCTGATTCCGCACCGGCTCGCGCCGGGCGTGCTCACGCGCGGATTGTACTGGTGAGCAGAGGTGAAATCTCGCACGCTTTCGCGGATTCTCTGATCGAATACGACGCCCTCCGCGCTGTCCGTCTCGACCCGGATCTGGCCGACGGGCACGCCGCGCTGGGAATTCTCCGCATGCTGCAGTGGGACTGGGAGTCGGCAGAAGCGCATCTCCGTCGCGCGGATACGTTGAGTGCGACATCGGCCCGGTCCTGTTCCGCGCTGGCCGAGTTCCTGCTGCTGGCGGAACGGCCGGACGAGGCACGCCGGATGATCGCCCGAGCGAAGGAGCTCGCGCCGGACTCGGCCCGGGTCCTGATGGCCTCCGGTTTCATTCACACGATGCTCAGAGACGACGACATCGCCATGGCGGATTACCAGCGGATTCTGCGCCGCAACCCGGAACATCCGGAGGCGAGCCTTCAGCTCGAGAAGCTTGCGACGCGCGAGGCGGTCGAGACGGATCTCGACCGTGACGAACTGTTGCGACGGGTGGACGTCCTGCTGCGCAAGGGTGAGGTCAGGCCGGCCATCGTTGCAGGCATGTTTGCTGAAGCTGGTGAGACCGAGCGCGCCCTGGAATGGCTGGGAAGAGCGATCGAGCAGAAAGACCTCTCCCTCCTGCTCGTCCGGCTCGACGATCGGTGGGAGCGTTTACACTCTGATCCCCGGTTTCGCGAGGTTCTCGCGGAGGTAGGCCCGCGCATGTCCGTCGCGGATCACCGAAACGATTCCTGACGTTTTCCTGATGTATTCCTCAGGACACTGAGGTCGCGATCCTTTCGAATGGCTTTGCCATCTCGAAAGGAGACTCAAGTGCGCCCCTTCCTGTGCCTTCTCTTCACCGTGGGTCTCGTTTCTGCGTTTCCGGCGTCAGCTATCGAGGGGATGCTGGAAACTGAGCCCGGCGTTCAGCTCTATTGGCGTACGACGGGACAGGGAACGAAGACGCTGATTGTTCCTGGCGGATTTCTCTATCAGGGCGCACTCGATGTCCTGGCAGGGGATCGCCGTCTCATCCTGTACGACATGCGTAATCGAGGGCGATCGAGTCGTATAGTCGATCCCGTTCTGCTGACCATTGACGCAGACGTGCGTGATCTGGAAGCGATTCGACGTCATTTCAAGGTCGAGTCGTTCGATACGATCGGCTACTCGTACCTGGGGAAGATGGTCGTGCTTTACGCGCTCGAGCACCCGGATCGACTCGAACGCATCGTCCAGATCGGGCCGGTAGCCATGCGTTTCGGATCGATCTTTCCGCCGGACCAGGACAACTTCAGCGAGGATATCCTGGATGCTGAAGCCGTGGCCGAATTGAGAGCACTGCGCGCCCGCGGCTTTCACGAAACGAGTCCGCAGGATTACTGCGAACAGGAATGGCGTGTGATCCGCGCTCGACTCGTTGGCGATCGAGGCAAGGCCGACGCGCTGAAGTCGAATTGCGCGTTGCCGAACGAGTGGCCCACCCGCATCGCCTTTCATCTGGAACATCATTTCACCTCCGCGCGCGGTAGAGACCTCGACCTGGCCGATACCGCTGCGGTGGAGGTTCCCGTTCTCACAATCCACGGGACGCTGGATCGCAACGCTGCGTACGGCGGAGGCCGGGAATGGGCGGCAGCACTGCCTGTGGGAAGGCTGCTTACCTTCGAGGGTGCAGCCCATCAGGTCTGGACCGACAGCGACCAGGTCACTCCCGCGATTCGAGAATTTCTGGACGGTGACTGGCCGGAGAATGCTGAAGATCTCGACTTCGCATCCGAAAGCTGGCTTGCGCAGATCCGCGCGCATGAGCTGCTTACCAGAGCGCTCGAGGTCCACGGCTCAGGAACTCTTCGCCCGACAGGAGTGCGTTTTTCCGGGACGCTGTATCCGCGTTCCCAGTCAAGGCGGTCCACTCCGCCCTTCGACCCCTTTCCGACGGTCGATGACCTGATCATCGACGCCGGGCGGGGCAGGGTCTCTGTAGACCACGAGCTTCACTGGCCTGATTTCATCTCGAGGGTGCGGATGGTTGCAACGGGGGAGGACGGCTTCGAGGTTTCTGCCGGCAGCGGTCGCGTCGCACCGCTCTACATCGCGCCGGGCGAGCTCAGGCTGCGTTATCTGCGGCGGCTACCCTCTATGCTCATTGCTGCCGCCATGAAGCAACCGGGGTCATTGCGGCTCCTGGGGTTGCGACGAGACGATAAGAGGACCTACTCAATCCTGTCGGCCACGGTCGAAGGTTTCCATCTGACGCTCTGGCTGGATGAGCAGAATCGCCTGCGCAGGATCTTCAGGACCATTCCAGACGCTCTTATCGGGGACACGATCGAGGAGACTCGACTGACAGGAGATGTTCACCTTCACGGAATGAATCTGCCTTCCACCCTCCGGGTTTTCTTCAACGGAGTCCTCTCGGCGGAGCTGAAACTCGAAAGCGTTCGGCCGGTTAAACCGGCCGATATTGCCGCGGCCTTCACGAAACCCGGCGAGATGGAGGAGGGGTCAGTGCGCGTGGACGAACCGATCTCGATCAAACGTCTGGCGGACAGGGTCTGGCTGGTCTCGAATATCGGCGGGGCTGATTATCAGTCGCTCGTGGTCGAATGGGATGAGGGGCTGCTGATCGGAGAAGCGCCGGTCGACGCCGCTTCCATGGAGACAGTCCTGGAATTCCTCGAACAAACCTTTCCGGCGAAGCGGGCTCTCTCCGTCGTAGTGACACACCATCACTTCGACCATTCCGGCGGCGTGCCGGCGATGATGCAGGCGGGAGCCCGGATCATATCGACGCCGGGTAACGCCTCGTTCTTTCGCCAGATCGCGCGAGCGCCGAGAACGCTTGCAGGAGAGGCGCCGATAGGTGAGATCGCGCTCGATCTCGTAACAGGGGAGAAGCTTCTCCTCGTGGGTGCTGGTCCGAAGGTCGAAGTTCATCGGATCCATGTGCCGAGTCACGCTGAAGAGATGCTCTTTCTGTGGCTCCCGGACGAACGCATTCTCTTCCAGGGGGATCTCTACGTTCACCGGCCCGGCAATCCGGAACCGGCGCGCCCGCAGAGCCGGTCACTCATTGAGAGAATCGAGACGGCGGGACTCGATGTCGAGCGTCTCGTTGGCGTCCACGGCGCAGGTGCAACGCTTGAAGACCTCCGGGCGGCGGTTCGCGCCGCGGAGGAACAGGACCGCTGAAGTTCCGCCGTTCCTCGAGCGTGCGGACAGGTTATTGTTTGTGCAGCTCGACACCTGCCGCGATGAACGAAGTTTCGATTGCGCTCCCGTCCGGCTGGCGTTCGATGCTGGCTCCCTCGTCTTCCAGATGATCGACATGATCTTTCGGGAGCTTCTTGATTTCTACCCTGCCTTCCAGTATCGCCATGTAGCCCTTCGAATCCTTCGGAACGAAGAAGCCGTAGTCGAGAAACGTTACCCGCATGCCCGGTGTACCGGACTCGGTTGTGATCTCCATCCAGCATCCCTTGTTCTGGCACACGGTTGAGACGACTCCTTCGACCACGACCGGAGCCATCGTCCACGCCTCCGGTTTCGCCAGTACGTCCGCGATCGGAACGGTTTTCGTATCTTTCGAGATCGCCGCCCCGCGCCGGATGACTTCATTTCCCGCGGAGGCTGCGAATGCGAAGAGTGTGACGAGGACCACGCTGGTGAGCTGTTTCATGCGGCGGAGTTTACCGCAGGGCGGGAGAAGTGTCGAACCCTCCCGACCGGAAACGAGGCTACCTGTCGATCGCAGCTGTCCAGTGGTCGACGTCCGTTTCGGTCAGCCTTCCGTGAGGTTCGATCCGGGCATCGATGTAGCCTTCTTCATGGACGTCGGTCAGGTACTGCTCGCGCGAGAGGAGGGTTCCTCGGCAGAGACGGGGAGCATCCTCAGGTTCTTTTACGTCGATCTCCGTTTCGAGACGGTTGATGAGGCCTCGCATGATCTCCGGCGGGATCAGACCACGCTCGTTCGGATAGATGTATCCGAACGAGATGAGGTGTGTCAGCAGAACCCGCCAGTTGTCTCCGAATCTCCGGAGCAGACGTTGCCAGTCGAGCGTCGGAGCGGTCGCGCGAAGGATGTGGGCAATGTCCGCTCCATCGAACCGCTCGCGTTCCATGATGAAGGCCTTCGACCAGATCGTCTCTTCCGGCGGACACAGCCGGATGGGAATGCCCCATAGTTGTTCCTCGACGGCATGTTCGAACCACTCGTCGTCAACCTCTCCTTCGCCGTTTGCAGACCGGAAAGTAAGATCGGCGAAGTTTTCGCCTTTGAAGACCTTGCCTAACCAGTGAGGGAACGCGAGCTCGACACGGAATCCAGCGCTCCGAACGGTTCTCCGGAAACGCACGTAGTCATTGCGACGGATGAAGAAATCCAGATCCTTCGTCGACCGCGCGATTCCCGTGTAGCGCTGAAATGCGAACGTGCCGCCGACGAGAAACGGAAGCTCGTGCTCGGTGAACAGCCTGACGAGGTCACGGTAGAAATTCCGTGTGTCCGGCGCTGCTTCGAGCATGTCGAGCGCCGCGTTACGCCGTCTGAGCTCGTGGTCGACCCGTCGTTCCCGCATGACGCACCGGAGGAGCACCTTTCATGCCGGAGTCAGCCGCGTTCGCGGTGTCCGTCGTAGCGGCTCTGCCATCGGGCGTAGAACTCCCTGTTGCCCGGACCATGCTCAGGCGGGCCGATTCCGGACTGCTTCCAGCCTCCGAACGGGAGCTCAGCATCCGCTCCCGAGGTCGCCAGGTTCACCTTGACGATTCCCGCGCGAGCGCGGTCGACAAAGTCGCTGCACAGGTCAGGATTCGTGGAGAAGATCGAAGCGACGAGTCCCTGCCTCACAGCGTTGCATAGATACATCGCTTCATCCCATGATCGAGCCCGCTGAACCACGAGGACCGGCCCGAAGGACTCTTCCTGGGCGATCTCATCCGAGGGGCCATCACACACGACGATCGTGGGCGCGTACCAGGCACCGGGGCCCGCAGGGGCAGACTGATGAGGGCCGATGGTCTCGAATCGCTGCTCTGCCGCTTCGTTCGCTTTAGTCGGAGTGATGAAGCCCGGAGCCGACGACCTTCACGGAAGTGCCCCTGACCAGTCAGAAACGGCGTTGATTCTCAGCTGCAAACACGTTGAAAGAGCACCAGTGGGCTCTGGGCCAGATGGAGAAGCTGCTCGATGCTGATATACGCGAGTCGTCGCGGTTACGCGTGAACGATCTGGTAAAGCGCAAAGCACGGAAATGACGAAGTTGCGTGTGCGCGTGCGCCCTCAGGGAACTGCGGACGCAATGAACGAATCGAGATCCCGCTTCAGTTTTTCCAGCGAAGGCATGTGGACGTACATCATGTGTCCCGCCTCGTAATATTCGGTGGTCACTCGCGCGATGTAGTCCGGCTCGAAAGCCAGGTGATCGAACGTGTAGTCGGTCGCAAAGTACGGTGTGGCGAGATCATAGTATCCACTGCCGACGAAGACCTTCAGCGACGGATTCTGAGTCATCGCCGCACGAAGGTCCTCAGCGGTATTCACGTACCGGTTCTCGAACTCGGCATAGCTCCAGGGTCGGACACGATCCGTGAGAATCTCATATGGAATGTCGTTCTCGTACTTGAGATCTGCACGCAGGTACGCGCCGAGGGCTCCTGTGTAAGGTCCCTGAATCGCTGCATAGCTGGGGTCGTAGTCGTACCGCTCTCCTGCGGCGTCGCGGTCGATCCCGGTGAAGCGGCTGTCGAGCCGGCCGACGGTTTTACGCTCGTCCCTCATGAGCTCTTTGACGAAGCGGGAGATGTTGATTCGAAGGTTCGTCTGCTCCACGTACTCCGTTGACAGACCGGTGTAACGTGCAACCTTCTGCGCGACCACACGGCGCTGTGCCGCTGGTAGAGCGTTGCCTCTCATGAGAGCCAGTGTGTATTCACTCAGCGCGAACTGTTCGACCTCCGCAAGCGTCGAACGTAAATCCCGCTGAAGTTCCTCTTCGAGCTGTCCGTGGTACCAGGCGGTGGCGGTGTACGTTGGAAGAAAGAGGATGTAGGGAAGGTCGTTTCCGACCTCGAAGCGAGCCGTCTGGAAGTTCAGGATGGACGAAATGAGCATCACTCCGTTGAGGTACATGCCGTGTCTGGACTGCAGGTGGTTCGACAGCGCAGTGGCGCGCGTGGTTCCGTAGCTCTCGCCGACGAGAAACTTCGGAGAGCCCCATCGCTCGTAGCGTGTCGCGTACAGCCTGATGAACTCGCCAACGGTTTCCATGTCGCCCTTGAATCCGAGAAACTGTTTCGCATTCTCCTCGCCGACGGGACGGCTGTACCCTGTCAGAACAGGATCGATAAAGACCAGATCAGTGCTATCGAGGATCGAGAACTCGTTGTCCATTACGCGGTAGGGGGGAGGCGTCGCCGCCCCGGCGTCGTTCATAACCACGCGTCTCGGACCGAGGACACCGAGGTGCAGCCAGACAGAGGAAGATCCGGGTCCGCCGTTGAATGAGAAGGTCACCGGCCTGGTCGCGGGATTGCCCGAGTCGTCCCTGGTGTACGCGACGAAGAAAATACTGGCTCTAGGTGCTCCCTGTTCCGTACGGAGCAGCAGATTTCCCGTGGTCGCCGTATAGGCGATCCGCCGGCCTCCGATCGTCACCGTATGCCTCGTCCGGGAGATTTTTTCTTCAGCGGGAGCGGGGGAATCCACAGCCTTCGGTCCCGCTGTGGGCGCGGGTCCGGGGCTCTGCGCCGAGAGCTGGCAAAGTGGGACAAAGACTGCGAACAGGACGAGAAGCAGCAGTTTGCGCAAGGACGGCCTCCTTCGGGTCGGTTGCGGATTGTATCGAAACGCGTCAGCAGATTCAGCGGCAGGTTGCCGATGGCAGGAGGATTCGTGCGGGGTACGGATCTCGTGTAGCCGTTCTCCCGGACGGTAGTCGTGGCACGAGCAGCATCCGTGATTCTCGTTGCAGGACTGGCGACAACGCTCGCTCCGGGGGGCCCGGCGATGCTGCCGTTCGGCAGGAGAACCAGGATCGACAGTTAGCTACTACCAAGAAGTGAGCGCGCGTTTGAAATCAGGATCTGCTCGAACTCGTCGGAAGGGACGGGTTTGTTGAAAAGAAAGCCCTGCATGAGCTCACAGCCGTTCTCGAGGAGGAACTGGCGCTGGCTTTCCTGCTCGACACCTTCAGCGACGACCTCCAGCTTCAGGGTTCTGGCCATGACGATGATGGCCGTCACGATTGCGGCGGTCTCTGCGTCTTCGGTCACATCGCGCACGAAGGATTGATCGATCTTGAGCGTATCGATTGGAAAACGCTTCAGGTAGCTGAGAGATGAGTGGCCGGTTCCGAAGTCGTCGAGAGAAATGCCGACCCCAAGTTTTCTGAGCTCGTGCAGAGACTTGATTGTCACCTCCGGATTGAGCATCGCGCCGCTTTCCGTGATCTCGAGCTCGACGGATTCTCTTCCGAGTCTCGCCTCGCGAAGGATGTCGTCCACGATCTTTACCAGGTCGGGCTGCTGCAGCTGTGACACCGAGAGGTTGATGGCGAGCTTTAGACTCCGGAAACCCTTGTCATGCCATTTGCGAAGCTGCAGACAGGCCGCGCGGAGAACCAGAGCCCCGATACGGCCCGTGAGGTTTGCGCTCTCGGCCAGGGGAATGAAGCGTCCGGGCGGGATGAGACCAAGCTCCGGATGTTCCCATCGCACCAGGGCTTCCATTCCGCGAATTCTGCCTGTCGCCACGTTGTAGATCGGCTGGTAGTGAATCCGGAACTCATCGCGCTCGATGGCTTTGCGGAGTCCGTTCTCGAGTGCGAGGCGCTCGAGCGTGTGCGCGTTGATGAGCGGATTGAAGATCTGGTAGTTGTCGCGGCCCAGTCCCTTGGCCTGATACATGGCGGTATCTGCATTCTTGATGAGAGTGTCGGCGTCGTAGCCATCCTCGGGATACAGACTGATACCAAGGCTGGTGGTGATGAAGCGCTCGTCGCTGTCGAGGGGGAACGGGAGCCTGAGGACGTCGAGAATTTTCCTCGCGATCAGGACTGCGTCGTCGGCGCTTCCGACGACGGGAAGCATGACGGTGAACTCGTCGCCGCCTTGCCGTGCGACCGTGTCACTCTCGCGAACGCAGGACTGGATGCGGTCCGCGGCAGCCTGGAGGAGGTGGTCCCCTGCGTTGTGCCCCAGCGAGTCGTTGATGCTCTTGAAGCGGTCCAGATCGAGGAACAGGACGGCGAGCTTGGACCGCTCCCGCTGTGCGCGCGAGAGGGCAACTGTGAGTCGATCCTTGAACAGGAGGCGATTCGGCAGTCCGGTCAGAATGTCGTGATACGCGAGGTGGCGGATCTGATCCTCGGCAATATTCCGTTCCGTGATATCGCGAGCAACGCAGACGAGGCCGCCGTTCTCCAGCGGAGTGAGCGAGACTTCCTGTGGGAAGGTGTCTCCCTGTTTTCGGATGCCGGTCGCCTGACCGCGCCAGTGGCCAAGCTGATGGACCCGAGGCATGATCTCTTCATCGAAGCGCCGGCATTCCTGCTCGTCGTAGAGCATGTCGAAGGTATTGCCAAGCATTTCTGACGGGCTGTCGTAGCCATAGAGCTCCGCGTGCGCGTCATTCATGTAGATGAACTCGCCTTTTCCGTTGAGAATGGCGATCCCGTCCATCGACGCCCGGAATGCTGCCGACTGGCTGTGAAGGGTCTCCTCGGCGCGTTTCCGTTCGGTAATGTCATGAACGAATCCCTCCAGGTAAGCCGATCTGCCCGCTTCGTGCTTGACCGTGTGCGCATTGAGCTGGACCCAGAGCGGGGTGCCATCCCGTTTCTTCCAGAGGACCTCGATGTGAGCCGGCCCGCGGCCGTCCTGTTCCTCAGAGAGGATGATCTCCCGTGCTTTGGGATCGACGTAGATCTCGTCGAGATTTCTCTCGAGCAGTTCTTCGACCGTGCGGTAGCCCAGCATCCGGGCGAGAGTGGCATTTGCTGTTACGAGATGACCCTCGGGATCCGCCTGATAGATTCCGACCGACGCGTAGTCAAAGATATTGCGGTATTTTTCCTCGGACTCCAGAAGAGCGCGCTCGGCAAGCTTGCGGTCAGTGATGTCGTTGATGATCGAGTACAGCAGCGTCTTTCCCAGGACGACGATCGGACCGGAGTGAATCTCGACATCCCGGATACCTCTCCTCGTACGGTGCTGGAAGACGAAGAAGTTGCGACGTTGCGAGGCAGCGCGCTCCATCTCTACCCGCACTTCCGCCTCGGACAGGACGTTGATGTCCCAGACATGCATCGAGGTCAGCTCTTCTTCGGTGTATCCGTAGAACCCGCATGCCGCGGGATTCGCATCGATGACGATGCCTGTCTCCGGATCGATGAGAAGTTTCACGGCAGTGTTGTTTTCGAACATCTGGCGATAACGGTTCTCGCTCTCCTTGAGCGCATCTTCCGCCGCGTTCTTTTCAGTGACGTCGACCCCGATGCACACGGTGCCAACGAGCTGGCCGTTTTCGCGTACCTCGTTGTTTCGCCATGAAATCTGACGCTGCTCACCGGATCGGGTTTGAATCGCGAACTCGAGCACGGGCGGAAGAGGCCGTCCCCGGCTGAATGCTGTCTGCTCAAACAGATCCCGCTGCGACTGGGGCGGCATCAGAACATCCAGCCACTTCCGCCCCCGGACATCCGCAAGGCTAAGGCCGGTGATGGTCTCGGCCATTTCGTTCATCATCTCGATTCGCCCTGAGGCATCGAGGTGAGCGATGATCGCGTTTGCAGCTTTGATGAGATTCTCCGAATACTCCTTGGAGCGGAACAGGGCCGCTTCTTTGTTCTTGCTTTCGATGGCAGAGGCGACATGCTGAGAGACGAAAACCAGAATTTCTTTCTCACGCTCGCCGTACCGGACTCCTTCGTTGTAGCTCTGGATCACGAGGACTCCGGCGACCTTGTCACCCGACATCAGAGGCACACCGAGCCAGTCGAGGGAAGGGGCTCCCACCGGCTCGATTGCCCCCGCCTCGACGAGCTCGTCGAAACGGGCGGGAGTAGCCAGCAGCGGCTTGCCCGACTGAATGACGTACCAGGTCAGCCCCCGGCCTGAGGCTTCCGGAACCGGCGGCCGCTCGTCGAACTGATCGACGAAGTATGGGTAGGTGAGGAGATCCGACATCTCGTCGTAGAGTGCGATGTAGAAGTTGGTCGCATCCATCAGCTCGCCGACGATCCTGTGAATGGAGCGGTAAAGGTCGTTCAGATCGCGCGCGGTGTTGGTGATCTCCGAGATACGAAACATCGCGGATCGGAGCTCCTCGGCACGCTCTTCCTCCGTTACGTCCCGGAAGTACCAGGCTCTTCCCATTGCAGTGCCGGCGTCGGAGACGACGGGAACGGAAGCGCGTGACAGAACCCTTCCGTCTTTGAGCTGGACGATGTCGTTCGATCGAATCTCGAATGGATGGTCATAGAGCCATGCGACTTCACGACCGAACGCTTCGGGATCGGCGACCCTGGAGAATGCGTGCTCCAGGAGCTCGCGATCGTCAGCGTTCTTCGCTACTTCAGGGGGAATTCCCCAGATCTCGAGAAACCGTCGATTGTGGGTGAGCACCCCGCCGCTCGCGTCGACGACCAGAATTCCGTCGAGCGTTGCCTCCTGCTGCGCGCGGAGGATCGATACGGTCGTCTCGAGCGAGCGGAGGACCGGCGTTTCCACGCGCACGGTCCTTCCGCGCCGCATCGACCTGAGGAAGCGTTCACGGAGACGGTGCATGCGCCCCGCCTTCGCCTTCAGGGTGGTCGCAACGCCATTCGAGGGAAGAACGGACTTCTCCATATTACGAAACGCCGTGGCTGGTGGAATTCAGAAGGCAGGAGCAGGAGTTGCGTGGCCGGCATCGGAGGGGTCTGCTGCTGATGCTCGTACCTCTCCTGCGCCCATCCTTTGCGATTCCGCTCAACCCCGTCCTTGTGAAACTCTCATATGGGATTATCGCACAGGCGGGCCGGAAAGCCTGACTTCCTCAACACTCGTTCTCAGATCTCTCCATCTCCAGTGGGCGTGTCCCTGTCGAGCGTTCGGATTATCTGCCACTGTTTGAAATTCTGGTAAGTCAGTACCGCCGCGAGGATCGCCACGAAAAATTGACCGCTGCGCAGGCCCCACAGTGCGAGCGTTCCGCCGACGAGCATGGAGATCCACACCGAGATCAGCAGCGCAGTCCGTTCGCGAGTGATCATTCTGGCAAAGTTCCTCAACGCCTGTCCGCCGTCGAGTGGAAAGATCGGAAGAAGGTTGAAGATGCCCCAGATGATGTTGGCCAGGATCAGCATCGGAAGCAGGGCCGCGAACATGGGATCGGACCGGAAGAATGGCACGGCCCGCGCAAGCAACAGGGCGCCGGCTGCGATTGCGAAGCTCGACAGCGGGCCCGCGACGCTGATCAGGATATCCTGCCACGGGCGTGATCGCCGCGCGTTCCGGGTCAGGCCGCCCAGCCCTGCGAGCGATATCTGACTCGGACCGAACCCAAGGATGCCGATCGCTGCTGCGTGCCCGATCTCGTGCAGAAGAACGCTGAAGAAAATGATCGGCGCCCACAGTAGTGCCTGCTCAAGCGGCACGCCTCTCTCCAGGTAGATAATCACGAAGAGTGCGATCAGGATGAAGAAACTGATTTCCACGTGGATCGTGGTGCCGCGGATCGATCCGAGGCGAAAGCCTGAAGGTTCCATTTGGTGCAGTGTATAGCCAATACGTAGTTCGGGCCGACTGCTGACTGAAAGCAGATGATCCTATAGAATGCTGCTCTCCAGACGTGGAGGATCGAACATGGCGAAGAATCTCGAGATCGAATGCCCCTGCTGCGAGTCGATTCTGGTAATCGATCGGCTGAGCGGTGAAGTCCTGCTTCACAAGGCGAAACCCGCCGGCCCCGGTAAGTCGTTCGAAGCGATGGTCTCGCAGCTCGCTGCGAACAGATCTGAAATGGAGAAGAAGTTCGACCGGGGGATCGAGAGCCAGAAGGACCGCGGACGGATCCTCGAGGAGCGGTTCCGCGAGGCGCTCGAGCGGGCGGAGAAAGATCCAATCAAAAAGCCGGTCAATCCGTTCGACCTGGATTGACAGCAGAGCTACAGTCGTCTTTCGGGGGATCGCTCCCTTCGCTCAGGATCTCACCGTCGATCATTTTCGCTGAGTGGCCGAACATTGCATTGCATGTTCGGCCCTCGCTTTCGAGATGGACAGTCCTGGACTCAGCACCGAATCTGCAATGTCAGGCCACTTTTCTGACGAGCTCGTTCATTGTTCGCCAAAATGACAACTTGTCATTCGCCTGCCTGGCAAGACTCAGACCATGGATGGACACGTGAACCTTGAAACACTCCGATAGCGAAACCTCACTCCGCCAGTTCGATCCCGATGCCCCGGCCGGACCGGACTCAGGGATCTACGGCCTCCCGTTCTCTCCCGAAGAGTCGCGGGTGGTGATTCTTCCCGTGCCGTTCGAGGCCACGACCTCTTACGGGGGAGGTACATCCGAAGGGCCTGCCGCTGTACTGACGGCGTCGCGCCAGGTCGATCTGTTCGATTACGAGACGGGCAAGCCGTACGAATCAGGAATTGCGATGCTTCCGATCCCGGCTGAAGTCGAGGGATGGAATCGCGAAGCCAAGGCGTCGGCAGCTCCCATCATCGAAGCGGGAGGGGCCGGCGACGAGTTCGTCGAGCAGCTCTCACATGTGAACAGGATCGGCGAGGCGCTCAACGCCTGGGTCCGCGAGCAGACCTCTGCGCTTCTCGATTCCGGCAAGATGGCGGTCATCCTCGGCGGAGATCACTCGGTTCCATACGGCGCGATCCAAGCGTATGCAGAGCGTTACCCGGGAATGGGAATCCTGCATCTCGACGCCCATGCCGATCTTCGTGACGCCTACGAAGGCTTTACCTGGTCACATGCCTCTATTTTCCACAACGTCATGACGAAGGTACCCGCAGTCGGCAAGCTCGTGCAGGTTGGGGTGCGTGACCTCGGGCGTGCGGAGCGGGAAGTGATTCGCGGGTCGGGTGGAAGGATTGAGACGGTTTTCGATGCGGACGTTGCACGACGGAGAGACAGCGGCACCCCTTTCGCGGAGATTGCGGATGAGATGGTCGCGCATCTTCCCGAGGTGGTGTACCTGTCGTGGGACATAGACGGGCTCGATCCGACGCTCTGCCCGGGAACCGGGACGCCGGTGCCGGGCGGCTTTTCGTGGAACGACGCGATCGCGCTGCTCCGCGCTCTGGTTCGTGGCAGAAAAACCATCGTGGGAATGGACCTTTGCGAAGTTTCACCCGGCGATACCGAATGGGATGCGAACGTCGGAGCCCGGCTGCTCTACAAGATGATCGGCTTCGCGCTGCTCACGCAGCGGAACGCGCGTTGAGTGGAGCGGGGCTCAGTCCTCGCCGGCCAGAGCGAGCTCTTTTCGAACAGCCAGCTTCGCTTCGATCATCACATGATGTTCCAGACCGAGCAGGTCTGCCATCTTGCGTACCATGTAGTTTTCGTACTGGTGGAGGTCGCCGTCGAGGTACACCAGCCGCCACATCGCCTTCACGATCTGTATCCGGTCGATCAAAGGAAAACTCTTGCGTACGGTGTTAGTGACGTTCCAGTGATCGATGGTCTGGCCTCTCATCTCTTCTGCTGCCTCGACAAGTTCCCGAGCCATATCCTCTGAGATGTCGAATTTCTGCTGAAGGAACTCGAGGATGCGCGATTCTTCTTTCGAGGAGAGGGAGTGGTCGGCGTAGGCAGTCTCGAGAAGAATCGCGGCAGTGGCAACGCGGAGAGTCTGTTCGTGATCTTCGGGCGATTCGGGCTGTGCCGGGCTCAGGCTGTTCCTGAAGAATCGGACGAGTGAATCGAGTGTCATCGGGCTCGCTCCGTCGTTTATCGGACTGCAGGTTCATGTGCGGCGATCGTGAAGGTCCTCGCATGCCACGAGTCGCTTGCGCGCCTCTCGAGATGATTCGACCGGAGGTCCGCCAGCCGCTCGATCGTCGTATCGAACACAGGCGTGGATCCAGAGATCTCCCCGCTACGGGCAAGCTCGCGGAAAGCGGCGCGATCGACGGAATGAATCGCTCCTGAGCCGTCCCGGAAGAAGATCCGGCCTGAATCGAGAAGCGAAATGGACAGCTCTCGCTCGAGCTGCTGAAGTGTCGCGAACAGGCGGTCAATCGAGCATCCCGAAGGGTTTGCGCCTGGATCGACTGCGACGATCAGAAATCTACCTTCGAGCAGTTCGCGTGCACCCTCGAGTTGTGTGCCGTGTGCGGACCATCCGGCCAGAAACTCATCGACTACACCCAGCAGCCGTGCACTCTGGTCCTCGTTCAGCGCCGTGCTCGCACCGAATATCCATACGCGCGAGGATTCGGGGAGTCGTTCGATCGGTAGTCCGGGCATTTTGTTCTCCTGTTTTTTACGGGCCGGAAGACTAACTCTTCAGGGCCGTTTCAACGATGGCCTTCTGCTGTTCTTCGTGGCGGTGATGAGAACCGGTTGCTGGTGAGGCGCTCGGCGGACGACCGCAGTACGTCAGAGTCCGCAACTCTCCGAGCATCGGGTAGAGGCGATCGCGGACGAAGTTCCATCCACCCATGTTTCTCGGCTCTTCCTGTACGTAGAAGATCTCCGTAGCCGAGGGATAGGTCTCGATGACGTCTGAGAGAAGTCGCGCGGGCCAGGGATAGAACTGCTCGAGCCGGACGATGGCGACGTGATCCAGGGAGCTCTTTTCACGCGCCGCTTTGAGGTCATAGAACACCTTCCCGGAGGTCAGCACGATCCTCCGGACGGATTCCCGGCCCGTATCGTCAGAGACAAACTTCGGATCGTCGAGAACGGGGTGGAAGCGTCCGTTCTCGAGTTGCTCCATCGTGGAAGTTGCTTCCGGGTGACGCAGAAGGGACTTCGGCGTCATGACGACGAGCGGCTTGCGGGGGTCCGTCATCATCTGCCTCCGCAGTGCGTGGAAATGCTGTGCCGGAGTCGTGGGGTAGACGACGAACATGTTGCCTTCCGCGCTGAGAATGAGCAGGCGCTCCAGGCGAGCCGACGAATGCTCGGGTCCCTGGCCTTCGTAGCCGTGGGGCAGAAGCATCACGAGACCGCTGTGCTGGCCCCATTTCTCTTCGGCCGAGGTGAGGAACTGATCGATGATGATCTGCGCGCCGTTCATGAAATCGCCGAACTGCGCTTCCCACAGCACGAGCGACTGAGGGTCCGCCACGGAATAGCCGTACTCGAATCCGAGCACGCCATACTCCGAGAGGAGAGAATCGTAGACCGAAAAGTTCACCGGGGCCCTGTGGTCGGTTCTGAGTGATTCACCCAGAGCGTTTTCGACCGGAGCTTCGGTCTGGGCTTCCTGAGCCCCCTGAGTGCGGGATAGTGTGTGGAGTGGGACCCATCGCTCGCCGCTGTTGTTATCGAACAGGATAGCGTGTCGCTGCGAGAACGTACCTCGACCGCTGTCCTGGCCGCTGAGCCGCACACTGAAGCCGTCGAGCAGCAGTGTTCCGAACGCCAGCATTTCGCCGAAGGCCCAGTCGACTTTGTCTTTTCCTTCGAGCATGGCCCGGCGTTTGGCGATGATCGGTCTGAGCTTGGGGTGAAGTGAGAATCCTTCGCGGACGGTCGTGAGGGCCGTTCCTGTGCGCTGCAGTTTCTCGGCTGACACGCTCGTATCGACGCTCGGATCGTTCTGGTAGCCCGTGGTCTCTTCGTCGGTCCAGAGCGGGTGGCGTTCGTTCGAGGGAGGCTCGGCCGGCTCTTTGACCCGATCGAATGCTTCCTGCAGACGCTTCTGAAAGCTCTCGAGCCACTTCTCGGCCTCTTCAGGATCGATGTCGCCTTTACGAAGAAGCGTTTCGGTGTAAATCTTCCGCACCGATCGATGTTCCTTGATCAACTTGTACATGCGGGGCTGCGTCAGCGACGGCTCATCGCCTTCGTTGTGCCCGTGTCGCCGGTAACAGACGAGGTCGATCACGACATCCTTTTTGAAGACCTTTCTGAATTCGAAGGCGAGCGTGACCGCACGGATGCAGGCCTCCGCATCATCACCGTTGACGTGAAAGATCGGCGCCTGAACCATCTTCGCTACGTCCGTTGCATACATCGACGAGCGCGCTGCTTCGGGCCCCGTCGTGAATCCGATCTGGTTGTTGATGACGATGTGAACCGTTCCCCCCGTCCGGTATCCCTTGAGCTGGGAGAGGTTCAGGGTCTCCGCCACGACCCCCTGTCCGGCAAACGCCGCGTCGCCGTGCAGAAGCACCGGCACGACCCGGCTGCGCTCGTGGTCACCCAGGAGCTCCTGTTTCGCGCGCGCCATTCCTTCGACGACAGGATCAACTGCTTCGAGGTGGCTTGGATTCGAAGCCAGGGTGAGTTTCACTTCGATGTCGGAAGGGGAGACGTGGGTTCCCTCGGCCCCGAGGTGGTATTTCACATCACCGGACCCCTGCGTCGTATTGGGGTCGATGTCGCCTTCGAACTCGTTGAAAATTCTCTCGTACGATTTGCCCATCACGCTCGCCAGAACGTTGAGTCTTCCGCGATGAGCCATGCCGAGCACGACTTCTTCGACGCCCGCTTCGGCGGCTTCGTTCAGAAGATGGTCGAGCATCGGAATGACCGTCTCGGCGCCTTCCAGAGAGAAGCGTTTGTGGCCGACATACTTCGTGTGAAGGAATCGCTCGAACGCCTCGGCGTCGTTCAGCTTCATCAGGATGCGGCGCTTTGTCGCTCCATCCAGAGGCGCAGCGTTCCGGCTCGGCTCCATCCGGTCCTGCAGCCACCGCTTCTGCTTAGGCTCCTGAATGTGCATGTACTCCGGCCCGATGCGGCCGCAGTAAGTCTCCCGAAGGGTGTCGAGGATCGTTCGAAGGGATGCGGTTTCCTGCTTGCAGAGTCCGCCGCAGACGAACTCCCGGTCGAGGTCCCAGATTGTCAGGCCGTAATAGGCGGGATTGAGCTCCGCATGCTGACCTACTTTGTATTCGAGAGGATCGAGATCGGCGAGGATGTGCCCTCTCACGCGATACGCGTTGATCAGTTGCAGCACGCCTGCTTCGCGCGAGACAGTCTGCCCGCGGCTCGCGACACCTCTCGACGTCCGCCGGTCCCGGGACCAGCGGGCGGGCTCGTAAGGAATGCGGAGGTCACGGAAAATATCGTCGTAGAAATTGGCTTCTCCCAGGAGAAGCTGATGAATCTTCGCCAGAAATGCCCCCGACTCGGCCCCTTGAATGATGCGATGGTCGTATGTGCTCGTCATCGTCATCACTTTGGAGATCCCGAGGTCGGCAAGGACGCTGGGATCCGTTGCGGCGTACTCGGCCGAATAGTCGATCTGCCCGGTTGCGATGATGGCGCCCTGCGAGCGCATCAGTCGCGGAATTGACGAGATCGTCCCGATGGTGCCGGGATTCGTCAGCGAGATGGAGGTTCCTTCGAAGTCCGCAATCTCGAGAGCGTTGTTGCGTGCCTTCCGGAGGATGTCGTTGTACGCCCTGAGAAACTGCGCGAAATCCAGAGTGTCAGCCTTCTTGATGCTGGGGACCACCAGAGTGCGGGTTCCATCCTTCCGCTCGAGGTCGATTGCCAGACCGATGTTGACATGCTCGCGATCGTAGCGGGTGGGCTGGCCGTCGACGGATGCGTAAGCTGCATTCATCCGGGGAAACTCGGCGATGGCCTTGACGATGGCCCATGCGATGAGGTGGGTGAACGAGGTCTTGGCCTGGCCTATCACTGCCAGATGGTGATTGATCGTCCGGCGGTTTTCTTCCAGGACCTTGACGGGAATGACTCTCACGGAGGTCGCCGTGGGGACCTCGAGCGAGAGTTCCATGTTTTCTGCGATCTTCGATGCTACGCCTCGCAGCGGCGTTGCGACACGTTCATCGGTTGGTGCCTCGGGCGCTTTTCCCGCTCGAGTGGTCGCGGACTCTGCCGGCGCAACCGGAGGTGCGGCGGATTGACGCGGCGCGGCTGCGGCGAGCGGCGCGGACCTCGATGCTGCGGTCTGACCGGCAGTCGAGGGCCACGGTTCGGAACTGGTCTCCGGCTCCTCGCTTGCGAGCGACTGCTCGAGGCTGTCGATGAATTCATCCTCGAGGACCGGCTCGTAGTCCTCGAAGAACTCCTGCCAGCTCGCGCTGACCGAGGAAGGGTCGTGGAGATACTTCTCGTAGAGCTCCTCGATGAAGGCGATGTTCGTACCGTAGGAGTACGTGGTGGTCATGGTCGTTCCTTGAAGTTCATATCATTCTTCGATCCGTGGAGAGCCATCCGTCGTCTGTCGCGGTCGATCAGGGTGTGCGACAGTGAGGTGAGCCCGAGCCAGCCGAGCCCCGCGGCGAATCCCGCAAGCACGTCGGATGGGAAGTGGACACCGAAGTACACTCTCGAAAACCCCACGAGCGCGATCGTTATGCCAGATGCCGTCTGCGCGGCGAACTGCACGCTGGTCGACTGCTCTTCGACGAGATGGTGGGCGAGAATTGGAAACGTCGCGGCCGCCATGAGCGAGTGTCCGCTGGGAAAGCTGTGAGATTTCGGAAGGCGAATGAATCTGGCGTCCTGAGGACGCTGGCGTCTGAACAGGTCTTTGAGAACTGTATTCAGCACCATGGCGCCCCCCGTACTGACGATGACGGTCCACGCCTCGTGGGGTCGCCTGCGGCGAAGCATGGTGACGGCCGTCAGCCCGGCGATCGTTCCGATCGCGACGTGAGTTCCCAGGTAGGTCGCAAAGCGCATCGTCTGGTCGGATGTCGGGCTCGAGAGCTTTCTCGCCGACTGGAGAATCATCGAGTCGTAGGTGGCAGTCTTGCCGTGGTTGACCAGATCCGCCTGCTTCTTGAAGAACCAGAAAGCGAATGAGGCGAGGACGACGCCTCCGGTGATCCCGATGGTCGCAGGAAGAAACGAAATCGATTTCTGACGCTCATTCATGTCGTGGGGGAGATAGTAAATGACGGAGCAGTCAAATCACGAATGACGAGATTTTCAGACATCGTATTGAGACACGGGGTTCAGGGCACTGCATGAAACCATGACACGGGCCACGCGTCATTTCAGCGCCTTCTCCAGCACGACGAATCGCTCCGACACCACTGCGCCGCACGTACGCTCATAAAAGTCGAGGGCCGCGGCCCATTGAATGATCGCCGCGCTGAACCCCCGCACCTTCAGATCGGCGAGAGATGCGAGCAGCAGGCCACTCCCGTAGCCATTCCTCCGCCATCGCCGGCCGACTCCGGCTGGACCATAGGTGCCGAGAGCCGCGTTGTTCGCGCAGTGAGCGCTGAACCCGCGGATCTCGCCGCCCTCCCGGTGGATGACGATCGAGGGCTGCGGATGCTCGAAGCTCTTTCCTGCCTCGAATGCCCAGATGGGGCCGAACTCCTCCTCGATCCACCGTTTGACCGCCATTCGTTCTTCGTGAGAAGCCACGACGACTCGTCTAGTGGGCGGGGCCTGATCGAGGAACTGGCTGTCATTGAGTTGGACGGTCAGGTTCACAGGCTCGCTCCGAACCCTGTAGCCTCGTGCTCTGAAGAACCCGATGGTTCGCTCGTCATTCAGCCAGATGCCAGGCGTGAAGTAATTACCCGGTTCGCCGGCAATGATGAGCCGCTCGAAACCCGAGGCCGCGGCGTGACGCTCTGCGAGCGCGAGCAGTCGCGTGCCGGCACCCTGGTTGCGATGCCCGCGGCTCACGGCGAGGAGGCGCAAGTGAGCGCCGCAGCAGACCATGCCGGCGACGAC
>JBGTDX010000072.1:0-14817 GCA_041748075.1 Thermoanaerobaculia bacterium | reverse complement strand
TCGAGCAGTTCGTCGCGGCGGCGCGGCTGGCTCTGGCGTAGCGGCGGTCGATCAATTCAAAAGAACTGCTTCACCGGTGGCGGAGCTTTGCGCGATTTGACGCGAGGTTCCGTTACCAACACGTCTGCGACGGCACCTTCGATGAATCCTGAAGCTGAACCGGACGGGAACCCGCGCGCGACGCAACAGTCTCGCCGCCGTTCCCTGTGCGGAAGTCAATATTGAGGAGCCTACGACGCGCGAACACGCTCTGGCTGAAGCTACGACCTCACGATGCCCCACGTACGACGCGCGAACACGCTCTGGCTGAAGCTACGACCCCACGATGCCCCACGCTGGCTGAAGCTACGACCCCACGATGCCCGATGCACGATGCCCGATGCTGGCTGAAGCTACGACCCCACGATGCCGATGGCGCGAGCGGGAGTGAGTAACTGATGGCGAGATCGGTCCGCGTGACGGTGTGATCTGCCGATAGCGGTCATGCGGCGTGGAAGCACTGACGCGTCGACCTGGCCCCGCGACTCACTCGAGCTGGAACACGATCGCCAGCTTGTGGATGACGTCGACAGGCTCGCCGTTCACTCTCGTCGGCCTGAATCTCCACCGCATGATCGCCTTGACGGCTGCCTTTGCCAGAAGGGGATGCGCTTCTTCCAGCACGATCACGTCTTTGACGTTGCCGTTCTTCCCGATGATGTAATCGACGAGGACGACTCCCTGAATCCCTCGCCACCGCGCGGCAGCGGGATACTCGGGGAACATCTTCGAGACGAATCTGGGGACTGCCACGTCGTACTCGGCGCGGACCATATCGGCAGGTGTATCGCTGACGACGCCTCCGAGAACACCGCCGGCCATTCCTCCAACGATTCCTCCGAGCACGCCTCCCTCGACGCCTCCTTCGATGCCGTAAAGAACTCCGGGCTCCGTATCGAACACTTCGGACACGGATGCGATCGAGGCTGGAAGAACTTCAGGGTTGTGATCAGGAATCACCGTGGGTGCCAGGTTGTGGACACGAACAGGAACTTTTGTCGGCTGGGTCGTCACCGGCCTCGAACCAGCTGGTGGCGGCGGTGGCGGTGGCATCGGAGGCAACGGAGCCGCCAGAGTGTAGAGCACGATCTGTGAAGGAGCCATCGCCGGAAAATCGATTGCCCACACTGTCGTGACGATCGCCCCTGCCAATGCTGCAACGTGGAGCCCGATCGAGACGGGCAGGATGGCAAGAGACCCTGCGCGTCCGGGACGCTTTCTCGATTCAACGACTGTTGTTTCGAACATTCGGCTCTGTCCGGGCGATGGGTGAACAGCTCGAGAGCGACGCGTCGGTCGCTCTTACCGATAGAAAAGTCGCTGTACTTTTGGAGCAAGCCGCAGCACAAAGCAGCAGGAACACGAACACAGCGACTCTGTACACCATAAGCCAACCTCCAGCGCGGCCTGCTGATCTCCCGGCCATGACGCTCCGTGTCACATGAGTAAAGGTTGGTCCCCGGCGGGTGGGAATCCTGTGGATCTTCTGACTTTGACCTCCGAATCTTCTGGTAGTGCGCGTCAGGGAGTGGGTAGCTCGACACCTGGCCAGGGCGCAAACCGTCCGCAGCGGGCGGACTGAGAAACATGGGGATCTCATGATTGGAGTATGGGAATCTTCTGAGTCCCTTGCGCCTGCCGGCGGGAGAACCCATAATTTTGGCTGGTCAACCAGAGCGCGCCATGGCTGTCAATTTCGGCGATGTAACTTTCGACGACGCGCGGCGGATGCTGCACCGCGGGGGCGAACCGCTGCATGTCTCGCCGAAGGCGTTCCAGCTGCTCGGCATCCTGATCGGCAGGAGACCGACTGCCGTATCCAAGTCAGACCTGCAGGATGAGCTCTGGCCCGGTACATTCGTCACCGAGGGCAATCTCCCCTCGCTGGTCGCCGAGTTGCGAGCGGCGCTGGGAGACGATGCGAGAAACCCCCGCTTTATCCGCACCGTTCACGGGTTCGGGTACTCCTTCGAAGCGTCCGTCCGGGAGATTTCGCCGTCTGAACCGACGGCGGAACCGATCATTGAACCGCAGAGCGCGGAGCCGGCGAGCGGGGAGACCTCACACCCTGAACAATCTGCCGCACGGGGGCGGGCATGGTTGCCAGCCGCTGCGATTGCCCTTCTGGTGATCGTATCCGGAGCGGCACTACTAATGTCCGCGAGGAGACCACTCGAGGCCGTGCCCGGACCGGGCCAGCCTCTCATCCGTTCGCTCGCGGTTCTTCCTTTCGTGACCAGTCCGACCGAAGGTGCGGATTCGCACCTCGGCCTGGGCCTGACCGATGTCGTCATCACCCGGCTCAGCAACGTTCGGGAGCTGACGGTCCGCCCCACCAGCGCGGTTCGCCCCTTCGCCACCGGAAAAGTCGCGTCGCGCGAGGCAGGGCGGAGACTCGGCGTCGATGCGGTCCTGGAGGGCAGCGTGCGCACCTCGGCCGATCGAGTCCGAGTCACCGTACAGTTGCTCGACGTCGACGAGCAGCAGCCGATCTGGGCGGAGACGTTCGACGAGCCGCGCAGCGACATGTTCGCGCTCGAGGATCGGATCTCCACGCGCGTGGCCGACGCCCTCCTTTTTCGACTGTCGCCCGACGAACGAACCCTCCTGAAGAAGCGATTCACGGATAGCCCGGAGGCGTATCAGGATTACATTCGGGGACGCTTTCAATTGTTCCACGGCGGTGCCGCGGGACCCGCCGACGCTTCGCAGAGGGCGGCCGCACTTTTCGAACGGGCGCTCGAACGCGATCCGCGCTATGCGCTCGCCTGGGCGGGACTGGCCGATGCCCACGGGGAGATCGCTTTCAGCGGTTCTGGTCGCGCTTCAGAACACTGGGCCAGGAGCGAAGCGGCGGCGCGCCGTGCGCTGGAGCTGGAACCGGGGCTCGTCGAGGCGCAGATCCCCCTTGCTGAAAAGAGATTGTTCTGGGATCTCGACTACGCCGGCGCGGAGCGCGACCTCCGGCGGATTCTGGCGGCGCATCCCAAGAACAGCGAGGCGCTCATCGTCTACGGCTACCTTCTCCAGTCTCTCAGTCGATACGACGAGTCGCTGGCGGTTCGCACCCGGGCGCTGGCGATCGATCCGCTCAACCCCGCCACCCACTGGGGCATCGTCAACACCCATCTCACAGCTCGCGACTGGGGTACGGCACGGAACAAGCTCGAGGAGCTGCTCGAGATGCAGCCAAGGCACAATCAGGCGAACATCGGGATGATTCGGGTTCTGATCGCCGAGGGAAAACCCGTAGAGGCGGTGCAGTTGGCGCGCAAGCTCAACGAGTGGGATGCCCGACCGCTGAACCGCGCGTTCCTCGGTTACGCTCTCGCTGCGAACGGGCAGCGCGAGGAGGCTCTTTCGATCCTCCGGGAGCTGCAAACACCCTCGACCCAGCGCTTCGTCCCCCCGTTCAGCGTCGCCGTACTGCTCGTCGGGCTCGGCGAGTTCGACGCTGCGCTCTCAGTGCTCGAGAAGATCGTCGATGAACCTCAGCACGCGATCCGCCTCAACACCGAGCCGCTGTTCGATCCCTTGCGGGAAGATCCACGATTCCAGCTTCTCCTGCGCCGGGCAGGGTTCGTCCGCTCATGAAGAAGACGGCGGTCTTCCTGATGCTGCTGGCGGCTGCGTCCGCAAGAGCGCAGCAGGGAGCGACGACCGAGATCACCGGCCGGGTCACCAGCGGCGGGCAGTCCCTTCCGGCAGTCACCGTCACGGCGACTTCGAGCAGTCTTCAGAGCCCGCGTCTCGCGACCACCGGTGAGAACGGTGGGTTCTTCATCCCGTTTCTTCCCCCCGGCGACTACGAGCTCCTTTTTGAGCTCGCCGGTTTCTCCGACACTCGCAGAACGCTTACTGTAATTCTCGGCGCGCGGTCGCAACTCGACGTGGAGCTGCAGATCGATACCGTCCGCGAAGGCGTCACAGTAGAAGCGTCCGGACGCTCTCCCGCAGACGTGCCGATCTCGACGAACTTCACCGCGAGTGACATTGAGCGGCTTCCGGTCCAGCGCGATCTCCGCTCGATCGTCCTGCTCACTCCAAACGCGACGGTGGGGCGTTCGCTGATGATCTCCGGAGCTCCGTCCTGGGACAGCCTCTTCCTCGTGGACGGGGTCGTGGTCAACGAGTATCAGACGGGCCAGCCGCAACGCGTGATCTTTGAAGACGCGATTCAGGAGGTGGTCGTCCTCAGCGGGGCGATTCCCGCAGAGTACGGACGCTTCACCGGCGGCGTCGTCAGCACGATCACCCGATCGGGCGGCAATGAATTCGATGGCTCGATTCGCGATCGCCTCACCAGCGGCGGATGGCAGGCACGAAGCCCCTGGCCCGGCGAGCCTGAACCGCTGAGCGATCTTGATCACGCGCTCGAGGGAACGCTCGGCGGATTCCTCCAGCGCGACCGTCTCTGGTTCTTCCTCGCCGGCCGCGACGCGAAGAGCTCCGCGCGAAGGTTCACGTTCGCGACGAACGTTCCCTATGACTCCCGAAGCGACGATCAGCGCGCTCAGTTGAAACTCACAGCCGCAGTCACGCCACGCCACTCCCTGATCGGCTCGTGGGTGGAGTCGAATCTCGCCGAGACGAACGTCACTCAAGCGCGCGCGAACCGCCGGGTTCTGGACTCAGGCGCGCTCATTCCGGAGCGCGAGGAACCGATCAGGTTCCTCGCCCTGACTTCCACGAATCTACTCCCCGCCCAGTGGTTCGCTGAGACTCACTACTCCACGCGCAGTTCGCGGCTTCAGGGCAACGGCGGCCGGTCGGTCGATCGGCTCGAAGGTACGCCCATCGGTATACGTTCGCCGAGGTCCGAGTTTCATGCTCCCTTCGGCTGCGGGATCTGCGGCGACGATGCGCGTGACAGCACCACCTGGTCGGCAAAGCTGTCACATTACCGGGATCTGGCATGGGGAAGTCACACGCTCGTCCTCGGCGGAGAGATGTTCGACGAGACGCGCCAGAATCGCGGGACGCGGTCGGCCAGCGAGTTCACGATCCAGGCTGGTACGGCTCACCTGATCGGGACCGAGGCCTACCCGGTCTTCGGGTCGGGCACCCAGATCCAGTGGACCCCGTACTTCCGGGGGGAACGAGGCAGCGACCTGGGGATGGACAGCGCCTACATCAACGATCGATGGGATCCTCACCCGCGGCTGACACTGAATCTCGGCGTTCGGTACGACCGCACCCGCGCGCTCGACGCGGTGGGCCGCGTCATCTCCGACGATGACGCCTTCAGTCCGCGCCTTGGTTTCGCATGGGACCTGCGGGGCGATGGCAGGCAGCAGCTGATCGCGAGTTACGGACGCTATGCGGCGCGGATCCTCGAGGGAGGCGGCACCGCGCAGCAGGTGGGTGTATTCAATCAGTTCCGATGGCGCTATGTCGGCCCGGACATCAATCCGATCGGGACGCCGCCGCACCTACTCATCCCCGCCCGGGAGGCGCTCGCCCGGCTCTTCGCCTGGTTCGATTCCATCGGAGGCGTCCAGAACCGCTCACTCCTGATCGCGATCACTAATCCGGAAGCGAGCGGTGACTTCCCGCGTTCGCTGCGCTCACCCGCAGTGGACGAATGGACGATCGGGTATGGCCTGCAGGGTTCATCTGCGTCCATTCGGCTGGACCTCGTGTCGCGAGACTGGACCAATTTCTACGCTATGCACCTCGACACCACCACAGGTCAGAGTGTCGATATCCTCGGCAATGTTCTCGACATCGCAAAGATCGTCAATGACGACGACGAAACGGTGCGGACCTACCGCGCGCTGCAGCTCCAGGGGTCGTGGCAGCGGGGACGGTTGAGCGGCGGGGGAGGGTATACACTCTCGAAGCTGCGAGGCAACGATGAAGGCGAAGAGGGTGTGAGCCCGGGCGCACCTCGCAACTGGCCGCTGTCTCTCTGGCATCCCGAGTATTTCGGGTACTCTCAGCGGCAGCCAATCGGCTATCTCCAGCAGGACCAGCGGCACCGGGCGCGCGTCTGGGCCGGATGGCATTCCGCATACCGCTCGCACGTCCTCAGCTTGTCCGTTTTGCAGCGCTTCGATTCGGGGACCCCCTACTCCCTGGTCGGCGAGATCGACGCCACGGGGCGGACCGCTCCGTTCAACGGCATCCCGCGCAACCCCGGATATTCACTGAACTGGGCGAGTAATGTGCCGTACTACTTCAGCGAGCGGGGAGCGTTCCGGACCGACGACGTCTGGAGTACGGACGTCGCAATCGGCTACGAGCTCGGCGTGAAACTCCGGCCGCTGCTCAAGGTGGAAGTCTTCAACCTCTTCAACAACACCGCCGTCGTCGTTCCGCAGACGGCCGTGCTGACGCGCCAGGGCGGCGGCGCCAGCTCCGGCCTTCTCGCCTTCAATCCTTTTACCGAGACTCCGGTCGAGGGGGTTCACTACGTTCGCTCCGCCGACTTCGGTCAGCCGACCGGACCGGATTCGTATCAGTCGCCGCGAAGTGTTCAGGCCTCCATCGCACTGCGCTTCTGATCGCTCGTCGCGTCGTCACTCTCAGGTTGTAAGAAATCGAAGCATTGTGTCATCCCGAGCAATTCACAACCTCTCAACGGAAGAATGCCGTAAAGTCGGTCACGCCCGCCTGTGTGCCGTATTCAGAGATGTACGTTTTCGTGGCTCCACTGCTGCTCGTGTCGGTGACGCTTACTTCCACGCGAAGCGGGGTGGCAACGCCGGTGATTACGGCGATCGTCGGAATACTGCCAAGATGGTTTCCCTGATCAAGGAGCTTTACCATCACCTCGACATTGTTCGGATTGTTGAAGTAGAAGAACGAGGTTGCGTAGTTCGACTCGGCGAAGGCGGCGGTGACCTTCGCAAGCGCCTGCGTATTCACCGGCCCGTCGTCGAAACCGTTCCGGTAGCGAGCCTGCACCATGAACCGGCCAAGCATGCATGTTGAGTACGCATCGGAGACGCAGTCCCCTGTCACGGGCGGAGGAAGCGTGGAGACTACTGGACGGTACAGTTCCGCCGACATCAACTGATTGCTGCCGCCCCCCCGGGGATCGGTGCTTCCTCCGGCAATGAGGACGCTGCCGTCCAGCAGCAGCGTGGCAGTATGATCACGCCGTCGCTGGGTCATGCGGCCGACGGAGATGAAGGACTCGGCGGCGGGGTCGTAGAGCTCTGCCGCGTCTGTGCCCTTACAGTCACGTCCAAGGCCTCCAAGCAGAAGTACGTTGCCGTCCTGCAGCAGCGTCGCCGTGTGGCGAATCCGCGGGGTGGGCGTAGCATTGATGGCGCGGAAGCTCTCCGACGCAGGATCGAAAAGCTCGGGACGGTCGATGCCCCCACAGGAGCCAAACTCAGCGGCCCCGCCGACGACCAGCACGGTCCCGTTCCTGAGCAGCGTCGCGGTGTGGTTCACCACTCCGGCGCGGTAGAGCGGCGAGACCATCGGCTGCGTCAGACGAAATCGCCCCGAGGCAGGGTCGTAGACTTCGGGCTGTCCGCCGGTGAACAGAACGCGGCCGCCAGGCAGGGCGGTCGATTTCAGGATTCCGAAAGGAGCGACATTAGCGTGCCTTGTGCCGGCATGGGGGCCGGCAAGCGTGAAAGTCTCCGTGATCGGATCGTACAGCTCGGGATCCACGGGTGTTCCGTCGATGAAATCCCAGATTCCTCCGGCGATCAGGACCTTCCCGTTCGGCAGCAGCGTCCCGGAGTGGCCCCAGTGCGATTGGTTCATCCGGACGGTCTGTGTGACCCGGCCGTCGTCAGGGTCGATGATCAGCGCCCTGAATCCCGTGTCGAAACCGCCCCATCCTCCGGCGATGAGGACCATCCCGTCCGCAAGCAGGGTGGCACTGTGCCCATCACGCGGCTCGAACGATGTCGGCAGACGGGTGAACCTGCCGGTGCCGGGGTCGTAGATCTCCGCAACGAAAGTGGGCTGCGAGCCGCTCCATCCTCCGAAGATGAGCACGCGCCCGTCCTGGAGCAGGGTCGCGGTATGGCCCGCCCTCGGTTGCGTCATCGGCCCCGTCGGGACGAATTCGCCCAGCTCCGCGGCGCCGGCCACAGTGGCAAGGCCGGTCATCATCGAAACTGCCAGCAGCGCGAGAAACGGAACGGACCGCAGCGCGCCTGTTGTATGTCGAGTGTTGTGCATCGATTCCTCCCCTTTCGGCCTCGGGGCCGTGTATGCGAAACACTGTCGGGTCTCGCCGAGGAGAAATCATGGGAACGTCAGGAGGAAAGTATCGGAATCTTCTGGATTGTTACCCGCCGACCAACGACGGCCTGCTAATGAAGCCCGCCTATGAGGAGCTTGATCGTGCTAGAGGTGACGAAGAGCGTGTCCCTTTTCACCCCGGTCTTACGCGGAATCAATCAAAGGGCTTTCCCGTGAAGCCGAGGTACGGTGCGGTGGAGAAGAAGGGACGATGAGTCAGCGCATGGAAACAGGTGCTTGAAATTTTCTCCTTCATTTTCTCGCCTGAGTAAGCAAGTGGACTTCAGGAACCGTTTCTGGGCGCGGACTGATTACCTGGCCAAAAAGGAACATGGTGGGATGATGAACACGACTCGATGCTCGTTCGCCTTCCGGGTTGCTTGTCGGCTCGCGACTCTTCACTTTCTTGCCGCGACTGGAATTCCGGCCTTTGCAGCGCCTGGTGACCTCGACCGAACATTCGGTAGCGGCGGCCGCGTCTTTACCGCAATCCCCAGTCCAGGCGGACACCCGGGCTTCTCTCTGGGCTTCTACTACCCGATCGCCGAGTCGATCGTCGTTCAACCCGACGGCAGAATTCTCGTCAGTGGCAGGTTCTGGGAGGACGGCATCTCTTATTGGTACGGCACGTTCATCGTTCGTTACATGCCGGAGGGCACGCTGGACTCTTCGTTCGGGACGAACGGCATGGTAGCCGTGATTGGCCAGCATGCTGTTGGAGCCGACATGGCCCTGCAGCCGGATGGAAAAATCGTCCTTATCGGGCAGGTGGCGATTGCGGAAGGAATCATCGTCCAGCGGTATACGTCGACTGGCCAGTTGGACACGACATTCGGCGACGACGGGATCACCATCGTGCGGGCAACGGCGTTCGAGGAAGGAACGTCGATCGCCATCCAGCCGGATGGCAAGATCGTGGGCGTCGGTTGGGAGTACAACCACCGCGCGATTCCATACTACTCCGCCATTCTCCTCTTCCGCCTGAACACCGACGGCTCGCCCGACACCACTTTCGGCCAGGCCAGAACGGGAAGGCTGCTCATAGAGAAAGGATACGACGGCGCTACGGTCCTGGTTCAGCAGGACGGGAAGATCGTTGTCGTCGGCACACTCCTGATTCCGCAGGTTTCGGTGACCCTTCTCATCGCCCGTTACAACCCCGACGGTTCCCTCGATTCGAGTTTCGGCACGGGCGGCAGGGTCGTCCAGGCGATAAGCGGCGCGAACTTCTTCTCCGCTGGTGCAATGCAGGCAGACGGAAAAATCGTCGTTGCTGCCGGGTCTCCGTCCATTGGGTTGCTTCGGTTCAACTCAGATGGAACTCCGGATACGAGCTTCGGTATGAACGGGATCGTTCGGTTCGAATCGGCTTTCCAGCAGCCCGTCATTCTGATGCAAGCCGACGGCAGGATCATTGTGACCGGAAGCGTGCCGAATACCACGACGCGGCACGATGACTTCGCCGTTACGCGTCTTCACCCGGACGGCCTCCCCGATGTGGGGTTCGGTACGGGTGGAAGAGCCGTATTTTCTATGAACGCCGGCGGAACGAATTACGCAAATGCGTCGGCCGCCGCGCTCCAGGCTGACGGGAAAATACTCGTAACCGGGTATTTTGGGCATTACTACACCGATTCCCACGAAGAGATCGCGATCATCCGAGTTCTGTCGATGCCGGACGACCCGTACCGCAGTCGACGGAGAGGCGTGAGACGGTGAAAGGCGCGCCGAAAATCTGTCCGGCGGACGCGTGGGCGAGGTTCTGTACAAATGAGGGAATCGCTGTGTTCGTGTTCCTGCTGCTTTGTGCTGCGGCTTGCTCCAAAAGTACAGCGACTTTTCTATCGGTAAGAGCGACCGACGCGTCGCTCTTGAGCTGTTCACTCATCGCCCGGAAAGAGCCGAATGTTCGAAACAACAGTCGTTGAATCGAGAAAGCGTCCCGGACGCGCAGGGTCTCTTGCCATCCTGCCTGTCTCGATCGGGCTCCATGTTGCAGCGTTGGCAGGTGCGATCGTCGCGACAGTGTGGGCAATCGAATTTCCGGCGATGGCTCCCTCAAAGATCGTGCTCTACACTCTGGCGGCCCCGCTGCCTCAGATGTCACCCCCACCACCGCCACCACCAGCTGGTTCGAGGCCGGTGACGACCCAGCCGACGAAAGTTCCTGTCCGTGTCGACAACCTCGCCCCCACGGTGATCCCGGATCACATCCCTGAAGAACTTCCAGCCTCGACCTCGTCGGTGTCCCAGGTGTTCAATCCGGAGCCCGGAGTTCTTTACGGCATCGAAGGAGGCGTTGAGGGTGGAGTGCTGGGAGGAATCGTGGGAGGAATCGTGGGAGGCATGGCCGGCGGCGTTCTCGGAGGCGTCGTCAGCGATACACCGGCCGACATGGTCCGCGCCGAATACGACGTTGCAGTCCCCAGATTCGTCTCGAAGATGTTTCCCGAGTATCCTCTTGCCGCGCGGCGGCGAGGGATTCATGGAGTCGTCGTAGTCGATTACGTCATCGGGAAGAACGGCAAGGTCAAAGACGTAATCGTGCTCGAAGAGGCGCATCCCCTTCTGACAGAGTCAGCCGTCAAGGCGATCAAGCGGTGGAGATTCAGGCCGACGGTTGTGAACGGCGAGCCGGTCGAAGTCATCCACAAACTGGCGATCGTGTTCAAGCTCAGGCGAGTCGCCGTCTGACCCGCAGGTGACGACGAGCGTGTCCCTTTTCACCCCTGTCTTACGCGGAATCAATCAAAGGGCTCTCCCGTGAAGCCGAGGCGCAAGGTGAGGTGGAAAAGAAGGACGATGAGTCAGCGCATGGAACAGGTGCACCGAGTTTTCATTCTTCGGGTCTGAGCCCAAACGACCCGAATCGTCAACAACTCAAGGCCTTCATGGCCACGGAGGTCCCCATGTACCGATTTATCTTCGTTTTCGCGGGCAGTCTGGCGATCCTGCTGTTCGCCTCTTGTTCGGAGGGTTTTTCGCCGACCGCCCCTTCCGCGCCGACGCCGACGCCGACGCCAGAGAGAACCACGAGTTCATTCGTCGGAAACATCATGGATGCGGACATCTTTCGCAAGTGTATCGAAAATGCACGCGCCGAAATCATCGCCGGGCCGTTGTCCGGAACGATCTACCCACAGAATCTAGAATTATGTGGGGACCCGGGCGCAGGCTTCAGCATCAATGATCTTCCTATCGGTGCAGTGCTGACACTTCGAGCATCGGCACCCGGCTATACATCAGTGGAACGTGATTTCGTCATCGCGCGGTTCGCGCATTCGATCGATATCAACTTGAAGCGAGCCGAATAAAGGAGCGATCCCATGCGACGTCTGATCATCATTGTCGTTGTCTTCACCTTCGTGCTCGTCCTTTCCGCCTCTGGAATGGCGCTCGCCGGTGCGAATCACTCGTGGCACGCCGCGAGCTCCGGCGAACAGGAAGTCGCGGCACAAGTCCGCGTCCAGGAGCGTCTCCTCGGGGACCATCTTGCTGACCTCGAGCCACTGGCGCGCAGGCGCCCGGTTCGCCCGTCTCCAATCCAGCCGGATTCCCGAACGTTCGAGCGGGAAGCGCCTCATCGCGAGCCAGGGCGGCACTCCCGCTACGTCATCAGAGATGACGGCAGTTTTGAGCTGCATGACCTGAATGGGCCGGAGACCAGGATCTACACCGGCAGATGGAGATTCGCTACGGGGGTAGGAGGACTCCCTTACAACGAGCGCGACGTGATTCTCCTCGACTTTGACGAATTCTCGGAAGGTTCGCTGTGCGGCGTGGACGCAATCGGCTATTTCCTGTTGGACGGGTATTTCGCCGCCGCGTATTGCGGGCTGATGCAGAGGGCAGGGTTCGAGGAAGGCGTTTACACCACGAGACCCGGCCTATACCTCGAACCGCCAGCACAAGGCGGTCAGATCGCGTTCGTGAGGGACGGGCGGATATTCATCGCGAACAGCGACGGCAGTGAAGCGACGCCATTATCCGATGGTCCGCAGGATGGCTGGCCCGCCTGGTCGCCAGATGGCCAGCGCATCGCCTTCATCCGATTCTCGAGCGTGCATGTCATGAATGCAGACGGCTCGAACGTCACTCAACTTTCGAGTCCGCAGCATCCTTCGCTGGCGGTTGTGGAATCCGCACCGGCCTGGTCGCCCGATGGTGCCGAGGTTGCTTTCGTCTGCCGGAACAATGGCAATCACGATATCTGCACGATGAAGGTCGATGACGATGGCGCGGCACAGATCAACATTACGCGCGCTACGGGCTTCGTGTCCGGACCGAGCTGGTCCCCGGATGGAATGCGCATCGCATTCACTTCCGACTGGAACGCGTACGATTTCGTCTCGGATATCTGGGTCGTCGCCCCGGATGGCTCCCAGCAGACGTATCTGAGGAATCGGTTTTCGCTGGGCTATCCCGGGCAGTATCAGCCGGCCTGGTCGCCCGACGGCCAGCGACTCGCCCACGTCGAATGTCCCTCCTGGTCGTGGAACACATGTAGCTCCGTCGTAATCGCCGTGATGAAGGAGGACGGATCGGATACGAACCGGCTGCTGGCCACGAACGGATTCGTCCACCCAACGTGGTCGCACGATGCCGGGTTCGTCCACCCCGTCTGGTCACCGGATGGGCAGGTCATCGCGTTCGGATCTCACCGGGGGATCGAGTGGGTGGCGGCCGACGGCAGTGCGCGAGGGCTGATCATCAGCAACGGACACAGCCCTTCCTGGCGACCGTAAGTTGGGGACCTTCGGTTTCAAGGAGTGACATGCCCGTACGGAGATACCGTTCGATCGAGGAGATGGAGGAGCCGGCCCGGCGATCCGGCGATCCCGCAGCACATGCGTTACCTGGCACGCCTGGGCGCAGCATTCCAGCGCGAGCCCTCCGCCCCGGGGTTCGCCGATACCGCTCGCTCGACGAACAAGAAGAGGATCCCCCCACGCGACGTGATCGCTCGTAGACTCTCCTCTACTGCGCTCAGGATGACAGCTTCTCCGCCTAACTTAAGGCGATTGGACCTGGCCCCTACTTTTCCGCGGTATCTACAGCCCCGCACGTCTAACGAGGTCCTGGTACCGACGATCCTTGCGCAGTGGGGACAGCAAGGGGTCCACTTTGAGGTGCGAGACCCCGATCAAGCGATATCCAAGAGCCTCTTCCAGATACTGAAAAGCCCGGTCGCTTTCACCCAGTTGAGCAGCGAGCTGGGCTGCGTAGACTCTGGAGGGCGAATAGCCTCCACGCGGACCCTCGGATCCAAGCCGCTCGAGCTCGGCGCGCAGCACGCCGCTCCACCCCGACACGTCATAGATCGCTTTCAGGCTCGCGACCTCAGCGTCGCTCGCCGGAGCGAGCTGCTTTCCCGCGATGAAATACTTGAAGGCCTGCGCCTCTTCGCCCCTTGCATGATGGATCTGCCACAACGACCGATACGCGGGAGCGAACGCCGGATTCATCGCGATGACACGGTTCAACTGGGCGATTCCTTCATGGCTCCTGCCGGCGGCGACCAGATAGTCGCCCAGGAATTTGTGCTCGTGCAGGGAAGTGGGGTGGAGATCCAGCGCTTTCTTTCCAGCTTCAACAGCCTCGGCAAATCTGCCGTCTCGGTAGTACACCCCACCGAGAATCCTGTGAGCGAGAACGCCGGCCGGATCGAGTTCAATGCTTCGCCGCAGGTCTTTGTAGGCCTGTCGAAAATTCCAGTGGTAGTCGCGATTGATGGTGCCGCGAATCGTGTAGGCCATCGCGTTGTCGGCGTTCAGCGAAAGAGCCCTCTCGATCATCGGCTCGGCAACTGAGTATTTGGAGATCGGCGAGCCGCCGCCGAGATGAGCGATCTGGCAATAGGCGTGCGCTCTGACGGCCCACGCCTGCGAGTAGTCGGGGTCGATCTCCACAATTCGGTCCAGCAACTCGGCCGCCGTGGCCGCATCGTTTCTCGTACCTTTGTCGATCAGGTACAACGCGCTGTTGTAGAGGTTGTACGCCTCTTCGATCTCCGTTCCCCGTCTCGGAACGAAGCTGGTTCCGGATCTGCCGAAGCTGGCCAGCACCGCATTGCCGATTTCGTGTGAAACGGCGTCCTGCACGCCGAAGATGTTGTGGGCGTCGGTTTCCGATCTCACGGTGCGGTCGGCCTGGCCGGTATGAACGTCTATCAGTTGGGAGGTGACACGAGTCCGCCCGTCAGCTATCTGGTACGTCGAGGCGAGTACGTAGTCGACCCCCAGCTCACGTCCTGCCTGGATCGGATCGGTGGCGCGATCGGTGAATCTTCCCACGGCATAAAGCTGCTTGACGTTGAGGTGCCCGCCCTCCTCGAACTTGACGATCAGAGATTCGGTCATCGCGAATTCGAGAGCCGGGTCGCGTTGCCCGGGATCTACGGCCCTGGGCGGGAGCACCGCAATCTCAGTTGTCCCGGTTTGTGCCAGACGTGGAGACGGCGTGTTCAGAAAACGAACCCCAATCGGCGAAAGTATGGCAACGAAAGCGACGACGGCCACGGCCGGCAGATGGGCGCGGTTGCGGCGCACGAACCGGCCGATCCGATAG
>JBGTDX010000071.1:0-11289 GCA_041748075.1 Thermoanaerobaculia bacterium | reverse complement strand
GAGCCGCTGGAGGTACTCCTCGCCCTGCACGTGGATCGACTTGTAACGTTCACCGAACAGGTGGCCGACCTTCCCGTGTCTGCGGTTGTACCAGGCCGCGTACGTAGCGTTGAGCCACTTCATGCCGAGGGCGAGGTTCGGTTCGGGAGTCTTGAGAACGAGATGAAAGTGATTCGTCATCAGGACATAGACGCTGATGAGCCAGCCGTACCGGCGCGCGGCTTCACCGACGAGGGCGAGGAAGTGTTCTCGATCGCTGTCATCATCGAAGATGCGCTGCCTCCTGTTGCCGCGCGAGGTGACGTGATACAGCGCTCCGGGATATTCGACGCGTAGTGCTCGTGCCATGCACCGAGGATCCCTCGGTCTCGGAGAATCGCAAACATTTCTACGAATCACGCCGAAAAGCTCCTCGGAATGGAAAGTTCTGATGCGATGAGCGGCACGCGTCCACAGTGAGTAGAGGTCGTGTTCACCTCATGATCGACTGAAGCTGCGACCCCAAAGGTCCCACTCCACTGCCTCATGATCGACTGAAGCTGCGACCCCAAAGACCCCACTGACTGAAGCTCCGACCCCAAAGACCGACCCCAAAGACCGTTCGCCCTTTCAGTTTCTTCCCTTGTCGTTGATCTGTCCGGTAGGATCCCAATTGGGAGTGCGATCAACGGCTCAAGAGCGGAAGCGATCGGGAAATTGTTTTACGATCCCGTCTGTGAGCGTATCGGCCATCATCATCGCCTGGTCGTAGATCCTGTCGAATGTCGCAGCGTCCTTGCTCCAATTCTTCTCTAGCCGGGCCACTGCCTCCTGCGTGGTCAAAGCGAGGTGCTCATTCATCATCGACAGGACGTCCGCGCGCGGCCAGTGGGGATTCGCACCGCTGAGAAACGTAGCGATGTCCGCGGCGTTGGCGTGCCAGCGCCGATCGGCATCTTTGAGCTTGACCTCATCATTCGCCTTGGCCGCGGCCACCAGATCAACCGCGATCAGGATGTGATCCTCGAGAAGGTCGGCGAGTTTTGCCCCGGCCGCCTCCCCATAGTAGGGAACGATGGCCGCGCCGATCTGCTTCTGGTTCGCGAGCAGGCGGTTCGCGGCTATCTGCGCCTCCGGCTGATCGGAGGTTACGGCCACGATGTAAGCTCGAGTCCAGACCACGTGGTCGCTCCAGAGGTCGCGCATCGCCTTCGACAACGCGGTGCGGCTGTCGTCCATGGAGGTGCCGGAGTGCATGCCTGCCTGACCGACTGGTGCGGGGCCCTGCGTGGCGCAAGCGAAAAGCGTCAGCGTGCCGACGATCACGAAACAGAGGTAGTTACGCATCGAAATCTCTCCTCAATTGTTGTTCCCCGGTTCATGGCCTTGCAGAATCGAGCTGAACGTCGACGACGTTCCAGCCACTGCGATGGGCGCACTTGCGTTGATGAACGAGCCGGCATGCGTATCGTTTTCCACGATCGACGCATAGCCAGTCATGATCCAGTCCCCGACACGATCCGAAACGACGCGGATCCAGTGTCCAGGTTGGCGTTGCTGAGCTCACGCGTGCTGAACTGCAAATGGTTGAATGCTCCGGGCGGAATGCTGAAGGACCGCGATCCGAGCGTGGTTCCGTCACTGGAGAGGAGTGTGACCTCGACGACGAGCGGCCCTGCCGATTGTCCATCCGCTCCGGCGAGAAAGCCGACGTTCGTCCTCTGACGGGCGTTTGCCGTCAGCCCGGCAACGAAGGCCGCCGGCATTCCTCCGCTCACGGAGTTGTCGACGAAGTCGTGAACGGGAGTGACGGTCTGGCCGAAGGTGGAACCGCTCGTTGAGACTGCATACGAGCGGCTCGTAACGACGAATGGCTGGTCACCGCCGATGATGATGGCGCCAACCGCGCTGCTCTGACCCCGGTGTCCGGCCAGAACATCGCTCAGCATTCGCGTTTCGCCGGGCCCGACAGAGAACGAAGTCTCGGCCGCTACCTCCACAGGAAATACATTGTCGATCAGCCCTTCCCCCGTCTCGATCAGCGCCATTTCGATTGTCACCGGGGAGCTCTGGAAATTGAGAATCACAATGTCCGTCCGCCAGACGCTTCCACCGATCCCGTTCAGGTGACCGGCGACCGGAATGATGTAAAAGTCCGTAGCGTGCCCGCCGGACAGCGGCGCTGCAAGGGCCAGGAGCACACCGAAAATCAGGGTAACCCGAACGTTGCGCATGACACTCCTCCATTGCTCCTTAGCCTCACAGAGATTTCAGGTACTCGACGAGGTCGTTCTTCTCGGCTTCAGTCAATCCCAGACCCAACACGCCGTTGTAGTGGTTGACGACGTCCCTCAGCGTTGCGAAACGTCCGTCGTGATAGAAGCCGCCCTTCTGATGTGCGAAGAGTCCTTTCAGCGGCGCCGTCCGGTAACGTTCGTCCGGCGAGCGCATCGCCTGGAAGTCGTCGATCCCGATCTCCTCGGCGGTATGCATGTTCCAGCCGGGCTCGGTGAAGATCGGAGGCACGTGACATCGCGCGCACTGCGCCTTCGTGTTGAATACCTGCTCGCCACGAGCGGCGGCAGCCGCATTGAACGATCCTGCCGGTGGACGGGGAGCGGGGATGGCGAGCTGATAGAAGTGCAGCGCCGGAAGCTTCGCCGTGATCAGATCAGGGTCGTTTCGTACGTTCCCCATTCCTTCGCGCGCCGCGATCGGGAACTTGACAGGATCATCCAGGCGGGGATCGAAGAACGTTCCCTTGCCGTGCATCTCGAGATTCGCAACGAACCCATTCCAGTGTGTCACCGAACCCCAGCCGGTCCACGTGTGCAGGTTCACACCGGCAAGGCCGTAGGCCGGAGGAATCAGCGTGGCCGCGGACTTGCCGTCGGGCCGGAAGGCTTTACCATCGAGAACCAGCTCCGCATCGAACTTTCCGGGGCCCCAGCTGTTGAGCACCGTCCTGACTGTCGCGTCGTCCACCCCGAGCAGCGAGGTGAAGGGGCTGAGGTCGGGCGCGAGAGCGACGATGGCGCCGACGTCGAGGTCGCGATTCGCCCATCCGTCGAGTCGGTTGCCGATGCCGGGCGCGAACGAATCATCGACCGTCGAATGACAGAGTGCGCAGGTGATTCCCATCGACTGAACGCCTCCGCTCGAGTCGAGGAAGGCTTTGACGCCGACGACCGAATCGAGCTTCAGAAGTGCAATCGTCGTCGCGGGATCGTCGAGGTCGACTTCGTTACGCCGCAGTTTCTGAACCAGCGGCGCGGGAAGCGCGTTCAAATCGACTTTGAGTCCGACGGCCAGAGCCGTCCGCGGGCTGACCCCCGGACCGACGCCTCCCTGAGCGGATCCGGCGATCGCCTGATGCAGCCGGAGCGCATCTCCCCAGAAGGACTCGCTGCCAAACGTGTCGTGACGAAAGATCTGGCGGCCGCTGGCCACCGTCTGCGCTGCGTTGTCGTCGATCTGCCGATCGAGCATCTGCTGGCGCAGCCTGCCGGGAAGATCCGCCCGGAGCGATCCGAAGTAGAACAGCCCGAGGACGATTGCGACTGCTATGACGGTTGTGAACCGGATGCGGTTCGGACGTGACAGCTCCATTGTGACCTCCCTGTTGAAAAGTGTCGAATTCGGCGGCTGCAAACAACGTGCACAATTTCCAACTTATGGGTTGGATAAATGGCTGAGCTCGCATGAGGCACGATTTCTGAATCGCGTGCGGCTATGCCACCACGCGAAATCCTCGACGAACTCCCGGCCACTCGCGCAGCAATCTTCCGGTTGCTCAAACAGGAAGGATTCGCCTCACTCCGGCGAATCGCTGAAGTAGCCGGCGTGAGCCACGAAGCCGCACGGAAGCAGGTTGGGGATCTGCGGCGCAAAGGATGGGTCGACTCGGATTGTCCTCCGGACGAAGCCGAGCGCCGGGAGACCATACCGGGAAGACCGCCGGTGCGTTACTGCCTCACCGCCGCCGGCGACGACTTTTTCCCGAAGCAGTACCCTGAGCTGGGTATCACATTCCTCGATACCATCGCAGCCGAAGGCGACGACGCGCTGATCTCCGTGCTCACCCGGATCACTGACGAGCGTGTCGCGGAGCTGGAGCCGCGTGTAGCAGCGCGTCCGTTGAAACGAAAGATGAACGTCCTGCGCTCGATCTACGAAGCGGGCGACCCATTCACCGACGTACAGCGCCGCGGCGAGGATTACGTCCTGATCGAACGCAACTGTCCCTATCTCGACGTAGTTCTGGAGCGGCCGGACATCTGCAGTACAACAGTCAGTACGCTGCGCCGGCTCACAGGCTGCCACGTCGTGCGGGAGCGCCGGTTTCAGGATGGTGACGGCCGTTGCGAATTTCATGTGCGCAGCGGTGAGGCCTCGCCGGAAAGAAAAGCCGTCCGATTCGAGCGGGAGCCTCCGAGAACATCCTGAATTTCAAGTTCCGACCATCTCGCGCCGGCGAGCCACGCATTCTGTGCACCTTCCAATTGGACGCGCGCTCGTTTACCGCTGAGTTTCTGGGACGCGTAATGCGTCAGGGGCGGGGTCGGCTCACTCCGGCTGCAGCCTTGATCCTGATGGGTGACTGGCGCGGATCATCGCGATCCATTCCATGAACGTCGCATTTGGTAGCATTGCAGCCACACGATGTCATTCCAGCCAGGGGTCCTGGTAGCGCACTACCGTATCGGTTCGATGATCGGTGCCGGCGGCATGGGGGAGGTCTACCGCGCCACCGATACCAGGATCGGGCGGGATGTGGCCCTGAAGGTTCTCCCCGCCGACCTCGGCGCCGACCCGGAACGTCTGAGACGTTTTGAACGTGAAGCGCAGTCCGGCTCGTTCGACGTCGCGGGGAATCTCACCATCCGCGGTGTGACGCGCCGCATCGTGGCCCCCGTCCGCTTTCTCGGAGTCACCGACGCCGCCGGCCGCGGCCAGCTCATATCGTTCGAGACTCAGTTCGTGGTCGATCGCCGTGATTTCGGGGTTCTGGGAACGAGGTGGAGCGGCGGAAAGGCCATACTCGGCGACGAGGTGAATGTTCGGCTGACCGTGGCTGCCCGGAGAGCGAACTGACTCCGGCCCACCTGTGCAGAAATGAAGGGCTGCCTTCGATTCGTGGAGACTCGCGCAGAATCGGGCTTGAAGATCAGCGTTTGAACTTCCGGCTCGGAGATGACTACGAAGAGACCCGGCTCTTCGCATTCGACGGGCGCGAACGGAAAAGTCAGAATGTTACGATCTCACAGCTGTCGTGCTCGAAAGCTCATCGAAGCGAGACTTTGCACTCATGTCAAATCACGCACTCTGATCCCGTCTGAACATTGCGTTCATCGTCTGCGTCGCGATCCTCTGGGTGCCGCAGACGTTCGGTAAGCTCAGCGAAGAGGCGTTCGATGGTTCCTGGTGCCTGGCGACAGGGGAGGTCATCACAGGCGGAGTCTTCGTTGAAGGGGGTCAATCCAGGTTTCTCTTCATGGATACCGAGAATCTCGCGAGGGGTGGGCTTTTCGAACGCGCCGGCGATCGTCTGTTGCGCTCCATCGTGCCGCCGGGCGTCGAGATCGAGTTCATCGAACGCAGCGGCGCGATCGACGGTCTCGTATGGCGGGAGGAGGGACGTGATCCGGTCGAGGGGCGGCGCATTTATCCGCACCGCTCACGCGCCGTGAAAATGACTTCCGAAGACGGAACGGAATTGCGGGGACGTCTCATGCTTCCGGCGTGCCCGGGACCGCATCCCGTGATCGTGTCGGTTCACGGCTCCGGTGCCGTCAATCGCTACGGTGGCCCGTACCACATTCTTTCTGCAACAGGGTATGGCCGTCCTGGCTTACGACAAGCGGGGTTACACGACCGACCGCGAAGCGTGGCGGGAACCTGATCTTGCGAGTCTCTCGGCCGATATCGTCACCGCGGTCCGCTTCGCCGCGGAGCAGCCGGAACTCGACAGCGAGCGGATCGGAATCGCCGGCAGCAGCCAGGCTGGATGGGTCGTACCGCGCGCGGCGGTCGAAGCGAAGCAAACGAGCTTCATGATCCTTCGGGCCGGCGCGGCACTGACGCAGCTCGAGACGGTCCTTCATGAGATCCGTCAGGAGTTGCGGTCCGATGGGCTCAGCGGTCTCGATCTCGACCACGCGATGGAGTTGCGTCGGGAAATGTACATCCTGGCGATGGAGGGAAAGCCGATCTCCGCGTCCGATGCGCTCGTCGCTCCCTACCTCGACAAGCCGTGGTACAAAACCGCATTCGGTGAAGGACCGGTCAGTGACCGCTGGTCTGCCCACTGGTGGAGCTGGGCGCGCCGCAATCTGTCTGTCGCCTCTGCGCCGGATGTCGCGAAGTTCGAAGGTCCCGTGCTCTGGTTTCTTGCGGAGCTCGATGAGAACGTGCCGCTCGTTTCCACCCGCGCGGCGCTGGGACGCGCTTTCGAAAGCGCTCCTGGCGAGGACCACGAGGTGGTCGTCCTAGAAGGCGCGTTGCATTCGTTTCTCATCCCCGATCCCGAGGGTCCACCGCGGTTCGCGCCCGGATATTTCGATCGGATGAAGAGCTGGCTGGAAGAGCGAGATTTCGCGGACAGCAAGTGCTTCGCAGGAAGGCGATGATGGGGGCCGGGGGTAAGACGGGGCCAGACGGTCTGACCCCGAAAACGCGTCTGACCCTCCGGTGACGCGAGCTCCAGGTATCAGCTGGTCATCGCACTCTCTCGAACATGCCCTTCAATCCTCCTCGATCGAGGATCTGGTAGCGGTCGATCCGCCCGTCCTCCTCGGGGAGAAAGGTGATGAGGAAGAAATGGTCCCGGCAGTCGTCGCGGCTGACGAATCGGAGTGGTGACAGCGGCCTCATCGGAATCGCCTCCTCTCCCTCCAGACGATACCGGAGTCCGCCGTCCAGCTGGAATACCTCGTGGGTCTCTCCCCAGCCTGAAAACGATCCTGTCAGGCGCGCGAGTTGGTCCGGCGAGAGAGCCACCGGCTCCCGCCTCTGATCCTCCGACTGCTTCCACGCTTCGAGCACATCGAGATTCAGACGCGATCGTGTGTGCGCGGCAAAAGGCTCGAGATTGGCGAGGAGCTCGAGAAAGTTCTCACGGCGATTGTGTCCGCGCGACTGCGTGAAGTAGAGAACCATCGAGTCCAGCGCGGGCCAGGCGAAGGCCATCGTTCCGTCCGATCCTCCGTGGCCGAACATCGCGGGCAGACCATCGATCATCTCGTCATCCCGAATGGTCCAGTGCATGGCGTAATCCCGTCCGTCCCCCCGCGCCACAGGCCGTAGCGCCTCCTCCACCGTCGCCTCGGACAGCAGCCGCATGTCACCGTATCGCCCCCTGTTCATCCACATCGAAAGAAACCGGGCATAATCGGCTATAGAGGAGTAGAGCCCTCCCGACGCCCGGAAGTAGCGGTACCGCTGTTTCATTGTCGGGTCCCAGTACCGGACGAGCCCACAGTCGTCGCGCGACCAGCGGTAGGTGCTGTTCATCCGCGAAACCCAGTGCGCATCCGGTTCGAAGCGGGTGTGGGTGTCGGTCATGCCGAGTGGCTCGAGAATCCGGGTTTCGATGAAGCGTTCTACCGGCATCCCCGAGACCTCCTCGACGATCGCTCCGAGAGTCGCCGATCCGGCGTCACTGTAATGAAATGCTCCCGGCGGCCTAGAGGCACCGATTGCGCCGAGATCGTCGACCAGCTCGCGAAGCGATTCGTATTCGTCGGGCCGGCGCGGGAGTCCGACGTCTTCGCTCCCGGAATTGCCCAGGCCGGAGGTGTGCGACAGCAGACTTCTGATCGTGATCGCCCGCGATCGCTCGTTGTCGAAGGAGGCGAGATACGTCGCGGCCGGATCATCCAGTTGCAGCCGGCCTTCTTCCATCAGGATCAGAATCGAAGTTCCGACAAGCGGCTTCGTCATCGAACGGATCCGGTAGATCGAGTTTCGCTGCAGAGGTCGACCCTCCTCCAGATCGCTCCACCCGATCGCCTCGTGGAAGCCGGCGCGATCATTCCTGATGACAAGAATCTCGGCACCCATCACGTCGCCGTCGGCTACCCATGTCTCGACTTCGTCGCCGATCCGCTCCAGCGCTTCTCCGGAGAGGCCGACCTCCTCCGCGGGCGCGTACGCGAGCGGTGAGCTCTCCGGCTCCGGAAAGGTAGCGGTACGCGGCACCGCACGATGTTCCGCGTCGCCTTCGTCCGAGACGAGCGGTCCGTGGACGCACGCCGTGGCAATGCTCAGTAGAAGGACAGTCAGACACTTCCCACTCAGCACTCGCTGCATGAGGCCTCCGTCAGAGAAAAGCTTCGCTCAGTTCAGGTGTGACGCCATTATAGGAGATGGAAGTAGCAGTCCTCCTGAGTAGCTCCTGAGGGTCAGACGCGTTTTTCCAAGTGACTTATTTGCTCGCGCAGCCGAGCCAGCAGCGCTGCAAAAGGCTTGTCATGCGCCGCGCGCTTCTCGGCACGGCGGAACGCGTCCCGAGCACCTTCCGAAGTCAGCGCCAGCGTCTGCCCGATCTCTCGGAACGTTGCGATCGCTTCCGAACGCCCGAGGCTTGCGAACGCCAGCCGCGCCCTGTCGTTCGACCATCTCTTCGGAACCAGCTTCACACCCATCTCTGCTTCCACGACGCTGCGCACTCTGTCAACGTCGGCCGCCCGAAGGTTCCGCTGCACCGCCGGCACACTCTTTCCGATCGCACGACCCGCAGTCAGCAACTCGACCCGCGCGATGAATGATTCGCTGCCGAGATAGAGCTTCGCTTTCAGTTCTTCCCAGGGATTTACACGCCGCCCTACTCCATCCGCGACGAACTCCCGATACAGCCTTCGCGCCGCCGTCCGGTCCCACGGATCGAACTCATCGAGGATCGTATTGATCTCGAGCCAATCGGGCTCCGCGCAGAGGCCGGCAGTCGCTGCGTAGCTGCTCCATGGCCAGTCGCCAGGTCCTTCGACCATCCGCGCCCGCACAGGATTCAGCACGATGTAGCGGGATAGCTCGAGCAGATACGAATCCCTCTCGACCAGATGCGCACGGTATCGTCCCTGCCATAAAGGACCCACACGACCACACTTCCGATTGAATGCCGCGCCGTGGTCGCCATCGAGTTTCTGCATGCCTCGGGCGAGCGTCGGCTCGGGCGTCGAGATGAGCAGATGATAGTGGTTCGTCATGAGCACCAACGCATGAACGCGCCAGCGGAACTGGCGCTGCGTTGCGGCAAGCAGATCAAAGAACGCACACCGGTCGGAATCGGACAGATAAACATCTCTCCGTTCGACGCCGCGGTTGTACACGTGCCAGAAAGCGCCGGGATGCTCGAGGCGAAGCGGCCTTGGCAAGAGATTGCTGCAGAGGAGAACGAAGGACGGACAGGGACTGTGGAGCCGGAAGAATAAATCATCACGCTGATCGAGCGTTAAGCTGCGAATAAGTCACTAGGAAAAACGCGTCTGATACACATCGCGACGGTCCTTGCCTGCTAGATGTGTATCAGACGCGTTTTTCCAAGTGACTTATTTGCTCGCGCAGCCGAGTCAGCAGCGCTGCAAAAGACTTGTCATACGCGGCGCGCTTCACCGCACGGCGGAAGGCGTCCCGGGAAAGTAGGGCCCCTACTTTCCCGGCGGGAACGCGGGGCCGGCGATGAATGCTCCAACCTTCGTACCGCTTTACTGCCCGAAAAGGCAGGGCCTCGGAGGGTTCTGCCACATGGACAAGGGAAGCTTTACGTCACGATGTCTTCGAGTCGTTCCCGGAGCGCAAGCAACTCCCGCCGCCGCGGTTCGAACCGTCTGGTGATTGCGTGATGCTGACCCCAGACCGACAGCGCGAATGCTGCCGCCATCACGCTCCCCGACATCGCAAAAGCCCACGGCTTCACATCCTTCAAGTGAAAGACGACGACGATCCACAGCGCGCAGGCGATCCAGACGGGAACGAATCCCCACCAGACGATGCTCCGGGCGATCCTGATCTGAAACTCCAGCTGATCGAGACCCCGCTCGATGTCCCCCTGCAGCGACGATCCGAAACTCTCATCCCTCCGCAGTTGACGCCGGCGAGCGGCAAACATGTAGACGGCGTAGTACAACCAGAGAACGGCGGCGATCGACAACGCTGCGACATGCCCGCTGGACGCAGGAACCCGGATCCAGGAAAACCCGGCGACCCCGGCCGGATCTGCTGAGGTGATTACGCCAACGGTGCCGATCATCAGGAGACTGAATATCAGCCCGAGGACAATCTCACGATACTGCGTCCAGGCCGCCCCGCGGCGGGACGCGCGGTTACGGCGGCGCACCATCGCGTGCAGGGCCGTCTCGTTCACGGCAAACAACGGCTGCTCATTCTGTGAGTCCCAGATCACTTTTACATCTTCAAAGTTCATGACGATCCTCTTCTTTCGCCCGGTGGATCAGGCGCGTCTTGATCCGGTTGATCTTCACGCCCACGTGACTTTCTGTAATACCCAGTGTCTCGGCAATCTCGCGATAGCTGAAGCCATCCAGCAACAGCAGCGTCAGGGAACGATCGATGGGGTCGAGCTGCGTGATCTGCTCGTAGAGCCAGTCGAGACGCGGATCCGGTCTCTTCTCATTTTGCAGCAGCACCTGGTCGACGCCGTCGAGCGTCTGCATCTGCGCCGGATGCTTGCGCTCCTTTCGCATCCATGACAGCGCGGTGTTGAGCGCGATGCGATACAACCAGGTCGTCACCGCGGACTCGGCCCGGAACCTGGAAATGGAATTCCAGATCTGCGTGGTGATTTCCTGGAACAGGTCTTCCCGGTCCTGCGGCGTGAAGGCGTACGCCCGCACGACTTTGAAGAGCAGCCCGCGATGCCGGCTCATCCATCCATCGAAAATCCGTTCCTGTTCCTGTTCGTCCATTCAGCTCGATTCGCTTCATACACATTGGTAGCGGAAGACCGCCCTTTTATTACGAATCGGTCAGGGGGATCTATTGAGATCGACGTTGCCGATTCCCCTCGCCCCGTGTGAACGGGAGGGGCAGGGGAGAGGGGCCGCGCAGGTAATTCGAATGCAGCCGACTGGCATGAGAAGTCGACCAGCGGTACTCGCCCGGAGTCTCGACGATGTTTGCCCTGACGGGATTGAGCACCACGTAGCGCGCGAGCCGCTGGAGGTACTCCTCGCCCTGCACGTGGATCGACTTGTAACGTTCACCGAACAGGTGGCCGACCTTCCCGTGTCTGCGGTTGTACCAGGCCGCGTACGTAGCGTTGAGCCACTTCATGCCGAGGGCGAGGTTCGG
>JBGTDX010000070.1:0-53009 GCA_041748075.1 Thermoanaerobaculia bacterium | reverse complement strand
ATCCTGAGCGAAGCGAAGGATCTCTGCTTGCGATGCTCGATCCTCTTCAGGAGATCCTTCGCTTCGCTCAGGATGACGTGTTTCTACATCCCTCCCGGTTCGGAGAGGTTCATTAGAAGCCGGGATCTCGTACATCAGGTATTCTGTCGCCTCGTAATCCATCATGGGAGGCCGCCATGTCCGTGAAGACTCTCAACGACATTTTTCTCCGCACTTCCAGGATCGAGCGCCCCTCGGTCATGAAGTACAAGAAGAATGGCGAGTGGCATGACATCGGAGTCAGGGAATTCACCGATACGGTCCGGCACTTCTCGACCGGTCTGCGGATGCTCGGCGTCAAGCGTGAGGATCGGGTGGCGATTCTCTCGGAGAACCGTCCCGAGTGGACGCTCGCGGACTTTGCGATCATGGCGGCCGGCGCCGTGTCGGTGCCCATCTATCCGACGCTCCTCGGATGGCAGATCGAGTACCTACTCAATGATTCGGCGGCGGTGGCGGTGGTCACCTCCGACGCGGAGCAACTCGAGAAGATCCGGCAGATCGCTGATCACTGCCCCTCGGTACATCACATCATCGTTTGCGATCCACCCGGGACGCTTCCCGATGGCGTCAAAACGTTCCGGACCGTAGTCGAGGCGGGCTCGGCGTGTGAGGACTCAGAGGGCACCGAGCGTTTCGACGAGTTGGTCCAATCGCGGACGGAAGACGACCTCGCGACGATCGTCTATACCTCGGGAACGACCGGAAACCCGAAGGGTGCGATGCTCAGCCACGGCAATATCACGAGCAACGTTCTGGCGACGACGCAGATCGTGCCGTTCACGGTTGGCGACATTACCCTGTCGATTCTTCCTCTTTCTCACATTCTCGAACGGACTGCCGATTTCGCCTATCTCCACGAGGGAGCCTGCATTGCCTATGCGGAGTCGGTGCTCAAGGTGCGTGACAATCTTCAGGAAGTCCGGCCCCATGTTTTTGCGGCGGTTCCCCGGCTCTTCGAAAAGATGCAGGCGGCCATCATGGAGAATGTCGCGCTCTCCTCACCCGGCAAGCAGAAAATTTTCAACTGGGCGCTCGGGGTCGCCGATGAGCGGCTTCCGTATCGGGTCGAGAACCGGTCGATGCCTCTCGGGCTTGCGATTCGATCGGCGATCGCTGACAAGCTGGTCTTCAGGAAGATCCTCGAGAGGCTGGGCGGCAGGGTCAACTTCGTGTTGTCGGGAGGCGCGCCGCTGTCAGCCGAGCTCGCAGCGTTTTTCATCGGCGCCGGCGTTGAGATCTATGAAGGCTACGGCCTGACCGAGACGTCTCCCGTAATTTCCATCAACACGCCCGAGCACCGGCGGATCGGGACCGTCGGAAAGCCCATCCCCGGTGTCGAGGTGAAGATCGCGCCGGACGGCGAGATCCTGACCCGCGGACCGCACGTGATGAAAGGCTACTTCAACAGCCCCGATTCGACGGCAAAAGTGATCGACGCAGAAGGCTGGTTCTCCACCGGGGATATCGGAGAGATCGACAGCGACGGCTTTCTGACCATCACGGACCGGAAAAAAGATCTGATCATCAACGCGTATGGAAAGAATATCGCGCCGCAGCCGCTCGAGGCGCTGCTCAAGTCTTCGCCCTATGTCTCCACCCCCGTGCTTCTGGGCGACCGCCGGAAATACCTCTCGGCACTGATCATTCCGAACTTCGAGAAGCTCGAACGGGATGCGAAGGCAAAGAACATCAGTTTCAATTCGCGTGAAGAGCTGATCGAAAACGAGCAGGTGCGGGCGATTTTTCAGGATGAGATCGATCGTTTCAACCGCAATCTCGATCGCCAGGAAAAGATCCGGGCCTTCCGTATCCTTCCAGAGGATTTCACGATCGAGTCAGGCGAAATCACGCCGTCGTTGAAAGTGAAACGCAAAGTGGTTGATGAGAAGTTCAAGACCCTGATCGATGCGATGTACGAAGACGAGGCGTCGATCGTGACGGACTGACGAATGACGAATGAGCCAAATGACGAATGACGAATGACGAATGAGCCAAATGACGAATGACGAATGACGAATGAGCAAAATGACGAATGACGAATGACGAATGACGAATAGGGACGACGACGTGACGACGTCTTGTCTTTCCTGAATTCTCTGGAGCTGTTTGTCCGTCGGCTCTATTCGTCATTCGTCATTCGTCATTCGTCACTTGGCTCATTCGTCATTAGAAGTGCCTGAGGTTCTCATGACCAGTACAACAGTCAAAGACGGAATTGCCCAAGGCGCCTTCCGGCTCGAGAAGGAAGGTGACCTTGGAGTGCTCTGGTTCGACCTGCAGGGCGAGAAGATCAATAAGATCTCGTCGGCTGTCATGCTCGAGCTCGACGGTCTCGTGGATGCCATCTCCGGCATGAGCGAGCTGAAGTATCTGGTGCTCGCCTCGGGAAAGCCGGCGATCTTCATCGCCGGCGCGGACATCAACGAGTTCACCAGAGTCACGGATGCCGCCGAAGCCGAACGGTTCACCAGGTTCGGACAGAACGTTTTTCGCAGGCTTGCGGCACTTCCGCAGATCAGCGTCGCTGCAATCAACGGTGCGTGCATGGGCGGCGGTACCGAGGTCGCGCTCAACTGTGATTACCGGATCATGTCGGACTCTCCGAAAGCCAGCATCGCTCTGCCAGAGGTCAAACTCGGGATTTTTCCTGCTTGGACGGGAACGACGATCCTTCCGCGGCTGATCGGAATACCTGCGGCGCTCGACATGATCCTGACCGGCAAGAACTTCGATGGACGACGCGCAAAGAAGATCGGTCTCGTCGACGAGGTGGTCCCCGCCACGATTCTCGTCGAGGCCGCAAAGACGTTTGTCCGGCAGGCGGGTCAGAAACGGGGCGCGAGCAGCCGTACGCATTTTTACCTCGAGGGCAACCCTCTGGTCCGGAAGTTCATCTTCAACAAGGCGCGCAAGTCGGTGCTCGAGAGGACCGGAGGCCACTACCCCGCCCCGCTGAAGGCCATCGATGTCATGGAGATCGGATTCAGCGAAGGGATCGAACGGGGACTCGCCGCGGAGGCTCGCGGGGCCAGCGAACTGATCATGCAGGACACGGCAAAGAATCTCATATCCCTTTTCTTTCTGATGGAGGAGTCCAAGAAGGATTCGCTTTCCCACCTCGCCAGACCCCTCCGGAAGGTCGGAGTCCTCGGTGCCGGCGTGATGGGCGGCGGAATCGCCCAGATCGTAGTCGACAAGGCGGACATCCCGGTTCGTATGAAGGACATCAACTGGCAGGCGCTCGCCGGAGGAATGAAGGCGGCCGGACGACTGTGGCAGAAGAAGGTGGAGCGGCGCCGGATGTCCCGAGGGGAGATGAGCCGGAAAATCGCTCAGATCACGACAACGACCGACTGGAGCGGCTTCGCGAATGTCGACATGGCGATTGAAGCCGTGGTGGAGAATCTCGAGATCAAACAGCAGGTTCTCGCAGAATTCGAGAGCACCACGGGAAGCGAGGCATTGTTCGCATCGAACACTTCCAGCATTCCTATCTCGAAGATTGCGGGGAAAGCGGCCAGGCCCGAGAACGTTGCCGGCATGCACTTTTTCAATCCTGTGGACAGGATGCCGCTGGTCGAAGTCATCCGCGGAGAGAAGTCGTCCGACGTTGCGGTAGCAACCGTAGCGGCCTTCGCGCGCAAGCTCGGCAAAACCGTCGTCCATTGCAGCGACGCTCCGGGGTTCGTCGTCAACCGGATTCTGACGCCATATATGAACGAGGCCGCGTTTCTCCTCGAGGAAGGCTATTCGGTCGATTCGATCGATCGGGCGATGACCGGCTTCGGAATGCCGATGGGGCCGCTGGCTCTGCTGGATGAAGTCGGTATCGATGTCGCCACAAAGGCAGGCCAGGTCATGGTCGACGCGTTTCCCGACAGGTTGAGTCCCGCCCGCGGAATCAAGTTACTGCTCGAGAGTGGTCGGCTCGGAAAAAAGAACGGACGCGGCGTCTACCTGTGGAAAGAAGGAAAGCGCGCAGGAGTCGACCCGGAGATCTACAAAGTGCTGGGTGTGGGCGGATCGAAAGAGGGAGACTCTGTCACGATCGTCGAGAGGATGATTCTCCCGATGATCAACGAGGCAAGCCTGATTCTCGACGAGGGCGTCGTCGGTTCCGCCGGAGAGCTCGACCTTGCGATGATCATGGGTACGGGGTTCCCGCCGTTCCGTGGCGGCCTGCTTCGCTACGCAGACAAACTCGGAGTGCCTCATGTCGTCGAGCGTCTCGAATCACTGGCCTCCATGGCGGGCTCCCGATTCGCCCCCTCCGCACCGGTGCTACGACTCGCAAAGTCGAACGGAACGTTCTACGGCGGATAACGGGACTGTCATTGTGGTGAAGAAATGAACCAGGTGTCATCCTGAGCGAAGCGAAGGATCCCCTGAAGACTTGCCGTGACTCTTCGAGGAGGGAGATCCTTCGCTCCGCCCAGGATGACACTTGGTCACGCTTTCCGCGAGCCCGGAGCCCGTTCGCCATTCGTCCCTCGCCGCTCCTCATTCAGCAGCGTGTAGAATCTGCCCTGAATGACGAACGACACCCCGCCCGATGACTTCTCCTCCAGACCTGTCCGGAGGATCCCCCGACCCCGGCCCGCACAGATTGACACCGCGGGCATGATCGACGCTTTCGCCCACCGGATGATGTACTCGGTTGCGAAAGACGAATACACGGTCTCCGAGTACGACATTTATCAGGCCCTCGCCTACGCCATTCGCGACCGGCTCATGGAGCGGTGGTTCCATACGCAGAAGTCCTACTACACGAGCCGCGCAAAGAGGGTCTATTACCTGTCGCTCGAATTTCTGATGGGCAGGGCCCTGCTGAACAACGTCCTCAATCTCGGCGCGTACGACGCGACGAACCACGCGATGCGTGAGCTCGGCTACAGGCTCGAAGAACTCGAAGAGCAGGAAGCCGACGCCGGCCTGGGGAACGGTGGTCTCGGAAGACTCGCCGCCTGCATGCTCGACTCGGCGGCCTCGCTCGCTTTGCCGGTGTACGGCTACGGAATCCGATATGAATACGGCATCTTTCGCCAGCAGATCGAGAACGGCTTCCAGGTCGAACAACCCGACAACTGGCTGCGGTATGGGAACCCCTGGGAAATTCCGAGGCACGATTCGATCTTTCCCGTCAAATTTCATGGGCGGGCACATCGCTTCACCGATGAGAACGGCATTTCCCGTTTCGACTGGGTGGATACCGAAGACGTCTATGCGATGGCGTATGACATGCCAGTCATAGGGTATCGGAACGACACGGTGAACTCACTACGGTTATGGGCTGCGAAGTCGAGCCGCGAGTTCGATCTGACGCAGTTCAATGCCGGTAACTATGTCCGCGCAGTCGAAGAAAAGAACCAGACCGAGAACATCTCGAAAGTCCTTTACCCACCGGACGACCAGTACGCAGGAAAAGAGCTGCGGCTCAAGCAGCAGTACTTCTTCGTATCGGCGACACTTCAGGATGTGATCCGGCGGTACAAGAAGCAGTACGACACGTGGAACGAACTTCCCGACAACGTCGCTATTCAGCTCAACGACACACATCCCGCGGTGGCGATCCCTGAGCTGATGCGGATACTCATCGACTCCGAACGGGTCGAATGGAACGACGCCTGGAAGATCACCCGGCAGGTCTTCTGCTACACGAACCACACGGTGCTGCCCGAGGCTCTCGAGACATGGTCTACAGAGCTGTTCGGAAGGCTTCTGCCGCGACATCTGCAGATCGTCGAGGAAGTCGACCGGCGGCTCAGGGCGGACGTCCAGGTCCGCCATCCGGACGACCACGCGAGAGTCGCGCGCATGGCGATCATCGACCGCGAGCACGTGAGGATGGCGAACCTCGCGATCGTGGGAAGCCGGTCGGTCAATGGAGTGGCCGCGCTCCACACCGAAATTCTGAAAGAAAAGATTTTCCCGGATTTCCATGAGTTCTACCCTGACCGCTTCAACAACAAGACCAACGGTGTCACACCACGCCGGTGGCTGCTCAAGTGCAACCGCCGGCTCTCGTCCCTGATCACCGAAGCGATCGGAGAGGGCTGGGTTACGGATCTCGAACAGCTCGGTAAGCTCGAAGCCTATGTCGACGACTCTTCGTTCCGCGAGCGCTGGATGGCGATCAAGCGTCAGAACAAGAGCGCGTTGTCACAATGGGCGAGAGTTCACCACGGATTCGAAATCGATCCGGACTGGCAGCTCGACTGCCAAATCAAGCGGATTCACGAATACAAACGCCAGCTCCTGAACATCATGAGAGTCATCTCCCGCTACCACCGCATCCGGGAAGGCGAGATAAATCCGGTGCCGCAGACGGTGCTCTTCTCCGGAAAAGCCGCGCCGGGCTATCTCATGGCCAAGCTCGTGATCAAGCTCGCCAATTCGGTCGCCGAGATGATCGCCAGCGATCCGCTCGTCCGAGAGCATCTGAAGGTAGTTTTCATTCCGAACTATGGTGTGACTGCGGCGGAAATGATCTTTCCGGCGTGCGAACTCTCGGAACAGATCTCGACGGCAGGCACCGAGGCTTCCGGAACGGGAAATATGAAGGCCGCACTCAACGGCGCGTTGACCATCGGAACCCTCGACGGCGCGAACGTCGAGATGCGGGCCGAGATCGGCGAAGAGAACTTCTTCATCTTCGGTCATACGGCGGAGGAGATCACTGAACTCATCGGGGAGGGCTACGATGCCTCCGCCTGGATCGGGAACGATGACGAGCTGCTGTCGGTGATCCGGACCATCGAGGACGGCCCTTTTCGCGATGTCGAGCCTTCTCTGTTTCAACCGATCGCCACCATGCTTCGCGCGAACGATCGCTACTTCCACTGCGCCGATTTCCGCTCCTATGTGGAGGCTCACGTCAAAACCGATGAGCTCTATCTCGATCGCGAGGCCTGGACGGCCATGTCGATACGCAATGTTGCGCGGATGGGAAGATTTTCCTGCGACCGCACCGTCGAGGAGTATGCACGCCATATCTGGCAGGCTCGGGAAGTGCCGGTCGACCTCGGCGGGTTGCAGCTTTCTTACTCCGGAGACGACCGTCGGGAACGGTAGGGACGTGGCACGAGGTAACGGTTGGAGAGAGTCTTGACACGCTCTCGCGCTCAGGATGACACTCCAATGGTCTGGAGACGAGCTCGCCTGGAATGACAAGCTCTTCAATCCCTCTCTTTCAATGAAACGAGCGCCAGCCGCACCCGACATTGATCCGGAGAAACTCGTCCGGGGCTTCTGCCCTCCAATGCTCGCGGTGCTCGTCGACGGGATCCCACCGGATGAAACGAACTGGGTGTACGAACTCAAGTACGACGGATTCCGAGCCATTGCCGCGAGCTCAGTGGGCAGGGCCGCCGTCATCAGCAGGAACGGAATCGACCTGGCTGACCGGTTTCCCACCGTTGCAGCGTCGGTGAGCAGGCTGCGAGGTCACCAGGCGGTTCTCGACGGAGAGATCGTAGCAGTCGGGAAGGACGGCGTGCCGCGGTTCGAGCTTCTCCAGAGGGGTCAGGGAGCACGGACCTCATATATCGTTTTCGATCTGCTCTGGCTCGACGGAGTGGATCTGCGCGAGCAGCCGATCGAAGCGCGGCGCGAGCTCCTCGAGAAGCTGTTGCGACGCCCTCCGGAGGGTATCGAACTTGCCGGCAGGATTGAATCTCCAGCCAGGGCTGCCCTCGAGGCTGTGGCGCGGCTGGGCTGGGAAGGCCTGATTGCGAAGCGGAGAGAATCACGCTACGAGTCGAAGCGCTCGAAGGCCTGGCTGAAACTCAAAGCGATCCGCGCTCAGGAACTGGCGATCGTCGGGTTCACGCCGGCATCTCACTCGAACGAGCAGATTGGCGCGCTCCTGGTCGCCGTGGCCGAGGACGGTGCCCTGAGGTTCGCCGGCAAAGTCGGCACGGGTTTCTCAGCGAAACAGCGGGCGGATCTGAAGCAGGAGCTCGAGCGTGATGCCGTTGCAAAACCGCTCGTCCGGGACGCGCCACGGATCAGGAAAGCGACATGGGTCGAGCCGCGGCTGGTTGCACAGGTTCGGTTCACCGAGTGGACCGCGGATGGGAAGCTCCGCCATCCGTCGTTTCTGGGACTGAGGCTGGACAAGAAGCCGATGGAAAGCAAACGCGAAAAAGCTGCATCGACGAAGCGATCGCCTGCGAAGAAAAAGGTTTTGCAGCCTGAGGTCCATTTCACGAGCCCGGACCGGCTGCTGTTTCCCCGTGATGGAATCACCAAGCAGGATGTTGCCGATTACTACGCGTCCGTGGCGGAACCGATGTTACGTGCGCTCGAAGGACGGCCTCTCGCCCTGGAGCACTGGAACCAGGGAATCGACAAACCGTCGTGGTTTCATCAGAACATCGGCCGGGAAGCGGAGCCCTGGATGACCCTGGCGGAAACGCCGACGCGAACGAGTGCGAGGAACGTGCGCCATCTGGTCGCAGATCGACCCGAGACGCTGCGCTGGCTGGCTCAGCATTCCGTGCTGACCACGCACATGTGGTCCTCCCGGATGCACAATCTCGAGTCGCCGGACTGGCTCGTGTTCGATCTCGACCCGGCTAAGGGAAAGGGCATCGAGCAGGCCGTGGAGGCGGCACTCGTGGTCCGGCGGCTTCTCGACCAGCTTCAGCTTCCATCCGTTCCCAAGACCTCAGGGAAGCGAGGAATTCATCTGCTGGTGCCGCTGCTCCCGGGATACTCGCACGAAGATGCCATCGAATTCGCGACGACGATCAGCAGAACCCTCGCCGAGAAAATCGATTTCATGACGACTGTCCGCCCCCTCGGTCAGCGCCGCGGACGGCTCTACCTCGACGCGCTTCAGAATGGCTATGGCAAGACGATCGTCGCTCCGTACTCGCTGCGAGCGGCGGACGGAGCGCCCGTCTCCGCACCGCTCGAATGGAAGGAAGTGAACAAAAAGCTCGATCCTGCGAAGTTCAACCTCCGCACGATGCCCGCGAGAATCGCGAAGGTAGGAGACCTCTTCCGTTTTGCGCTGGAGGGAGGGGTGAAACTGCCGCGGCTACGCTGAGAAAAGCAGTTCTGAGTTGTGAGTTCTGAGTTGTGAGTTCCCACCCTGCCCCCTCCCACCCGAGTTGTGAGTTCTGAGTTCTGAGTTGTGAGTTCCCCCCCGGACCTGCAGCACGTGGCATGAGCTGAAGCAGGGGTGGGAACTCACAACTGACAACTCGGAACTCACAACTGGTCGTGCGGGGGCAGGGGGGAACTCACAACTCAGAACTCAGAACTCACAACTCGGGTGGGAGGGGGCCTACAGTCCGCTGACCGGATTCCCCGCCTCTGACGGCGCCCAGGAGACGTCGATGTTGTTGCGCTTGAGAAGTCCCAGGAAGCCGGATTTGTCAATCGCCTTCAAGTAGGCCTCCTGCGGCTCGACGACCTTGTTCTTGACCAGCTCGAGAAAGCTGTCGTTCATGAGCGCCATGCCGTACTTGCGCCCCGTCTGCATGATCGAAGGAATCTGAAAGATCTTGGACTCACGAATGAGGTTCGAGATCGAAGGAATCCCGATCATCACCTCGAGTGCGGGCACGCGGCCGCCTCCGATCTTCTTGCAGAGCATCTGGCTGATCACGCCCTTGAGGCTCTCGGCAAGCATCACACGGATCTGATCCTGCCGGTCCGCTGGGAACTGATCGATGATCCGGTCGACGGTGGATGCGGCGGAAGACGTATGGAGAGTTCCGAATACCAGGTGGCCCGTTTCGGCGGTCTCAATCGCGATCGACACGGTCTCGAGATCGCGCATCTCACCGACGAGCACGATGTCCGGGTCCTCGCGCAATGCCGCACGGAGCGCATCTTTGAACGAGTCAGTATGTTCACCGACCTGACGCTGGTTGATCAGACACTTCTTGTTCTCATGGACGAACTCGATCGGATCTTCGATGGTGATGATGTGATCGGTGCGGTTGCGGTTGATGTAGTCGACCAGCGCGCAGAGCGTGGTCGATTTTCCCGATCCCGTGGGCCCGGTGACCAGCACGAGACCCTTGGACAGATGGCAGAGCTGAAGAATCTCCTTCGACAGGCCCATCTGTTCCGCAGTGATGATCTCGCTGGGAATCACGCGGAAAACTCCACCCATTCCGAGGCGATCCATGAAAAAGTTGCAGCGGAAGCGGGCCACGCCTGGCATCGAATAAGCGAAGTCAGAGTCGTGACGTTCCTTGAATTCGTGGCGGTTCCTGTCGGGCGCGATCGGGATCAGAATTCTTTCCGTATCTTCGGCGGTGAGCACACCGTGGCCGGGGAGCGGCTTCATCTCGCCGTCGTGCCGGACCATAGGAGTGGCACTTACAGAAATATGCAGATCCGAGGCGCCCATCTCGAACATCTGAATCAGCAGGGCATCCATCGCCGCCGTAGGCGTATCTCCGGTTGGCCGCCGCGAAGTCGTCGAAGGTTGCGGAACTGCAGTGACCGCGGGCTGAGGCGGACTCTGCTGCACGGGCTGGCTCCCGGCTGCGGGAGATGGCGAAGGGGTTTCCGCCCCGAGCGTCAGGGAAACGCGGAGTCCACCGTTCTGGGATTCCGCGAGGATGCGAATCGGCCCCAGATCGGCCATGCGGATCGTCCAGTCGGCACGACCGGCGGCGAGCGATTCTTTGGCCGAAGGGGTGACCACGGGCGCGAGCAACTGATGAATCGACTCCCGCGTCTGCTCCGGACCCTGGACCTCTCGTTCTCCTGCAGGTGTGGCGATCACGAGCCGGCGTCCCGAGATCAGGCGCAGTTCGGTGCCTCCGACCTTCGCCGTCTGGCGCAGCAGCATTTCAAGCGACAATGTGGACTAGCCCTCTCTCTCGATGATTCTGGTGATGCAGTCTTTTCTGATCAGATAGTACACATTGTCTGTCCAGACGGGGATGAACTGATCCGTGCTGTTCAGGTAGTCCAGCACTCGAGTTCGTTCCACCGGCATATCGATCAACAGCCTGCCTTCGGCCACGCCGCCCGCCCACACGACTTCGACGCTGCTCGTGAAACCGGTGCTTCCTTCGAGAGCAAACTCCGGTCTGAGAGGGAAGAGGATCGCTGCGACGGTCGCTTTGTTGAGGATGACGGCGCTCTTTCCGCCTTCGACGAGAAACGGAAAAAAACCCGTCGGCTGATTGACCCACTCGTCGGGGCGAGGCTGGCCGGAGTGTCGCGAGGCCATGGCTGGCAGGAAAACCTGCCCCTTCAACGTCTCAGCGGTGTCGAGCAAAACCTCGACCGTCACCGGGACCGTGGGTACGCGAAGATCTTCTCTCATGAAGAACGATCAGCGGATGAATACAGATGAAATCCGCCGTTCCCTGGCATTGGTTCTCTCATTCAGTTCGACGTCAAAGATACATGAAGACGACGGAATGACGAACGACTTCAGCAGAGATCAGGAATCTCAGATCACTGAATGTCGTGCCAGTGGCCGTGTTCGGCGGACCAGACCTTGCCGGCGGGTGCGGGTCCGGGAGGCTGCGGCATGCTTCGGCGCTGGGGAACCGACTGGGTGGCGTCGATCATGGCGCCGGCAGGGGCGTCGTGCCAGTGGCCATGCGCGGCCGACCAGACCTTTCCGGGAGGTGCCGGCTCAGCAGGCTGAGAGAATGCGAGCGGTGGACCGACGTTCGAGCCCGGTACGAGGGGAGCGGTCGAAGTCTCGACCTTGATCGGGTTCGGCATGCCGGTAGGAGTTCTGGTATTGGGAGCATCATGCCAGTGGCCATGCTCGGCGGACCAGACTTTGCCGAGAGGAGCCGGCCCCGGCGGTTGTGCGGCCGGACCGCTCGTCGCCGGCGCTGAGCCCGCTACGAAGCCTGATTGCACGCCGGCGTCGGCTGGCCCGGTGATCTCCGGCCGGTTCAGCCACGCTGCAACCGCGCCGGCCGCAACGAGAATGGCCGCAGCGCCGATGATGCCCGAGCGCTTCGCAAGCGACGAGCTGGCAAATACAGATTTGCCTTCGCAGCACTTCTTGAATTTCATCCCGCTTCCGCAGGGACAGGAATCATTACGATTGGCTTTCATTGGCAGCATTCCTCGACACGCCAGTGGACTGGCTCTGATCCAGTACGTAAGGATTCGAGACGCTCGTTTCTTCCCGGACGGCGGGAACCTGAAGGTGGGGCATGGTATCTGTCGTCACCGCCCGGGTCGGAAGATCATCCTCGGCGGCAGAGCGGCGGGCGACCTGCTTCAGCGAACGGGGTATCGCTCTCTTGGTACTATGCGGCATTGTCCATGAGGAAAAAAACGGCACGATGAAGAAGGTCGCTCTCATCACCGGCGGCTCGAGCGGGATCGGAGTTTCCCTCGCGCACGAGCTCGCGCGGCGGGGATACCGCGTGGCGCTGGCGGCGAGGCGAGCCGAGCTGCTCGAGCAGAATGTGGCTTCGCTTCGTGATGCCGGTCGCGAGGCGGTGGGGATTCGCTGCGATGTCACGGATGTCGAATCGGTGAGGCAGCTGGTCGCGAGCGTGCGCGGTGAATGGGGTGACATCGATATGGCGATCGCGAACGCCGGGATCAGCATCCGGACGAAGGCGAGCCGGTTCGTGCTCGAGGACGCGGAACAAGTCATGCGCACGAACTTCTTCGGAACGATGTATCTGTTCGATGCAGTCATTCCCGCGATGGTCGAGCGGCGGTCGGGCCGATTCGTGGGAATCGCCTCGCTTGCGGGCCTGCGGGGATTGCCGGGCGCCGGCGTCTACTCGGCAAGCAAGGCAGCGATGCAGGTGTTTCTCGAGGCCTCGCGCATCGAGCTGGCGCACAAGGGTGTCGGCGTGACGATTGTCAACCCCGGATTCATAGAGACGCCGATGACCGAGAAGAACGAGTTTCCCATGCCGTTTCTCATGTCCGCGGACAAGGCGGCCCGGATCATCGCGAAAGGGCTCGATCGAGGCGCCCGCCAGATCGAGTTTCCCCTTCCGATGTCCCTGATGGTGCGCGTAGCGCGACTCTTTCCTGGTGCAGCATACGATCTGGTCTTCGGTCGATTCGGCAGGGCGCGAACGAAATAGTTCATGAGCAGGCCGGCGAAGAGGACATTCGATATTCCTTACCGCCTTCCGCGACGCGGTTTCGCCGGTGGCGGCACGAGCTTGAGCGCTCTTCGAGGATCCTCGGTCGCAGCGAAACCCGGGAACTGATTCTCACGCAGGAAAGCCTCAATGTCTGCGGCCGGCACGGGCTGGCTTGCGAGGAATCCCTGGAGCTCGTCGCAGTCCATTTCCTGAAGCATCAGGAGCTGAGCCTCCGTTTCGACGCCCTCGGCGACGACTTTCAGATTGAGAGCGTGGGCCATCGCGATGACGGCCGAAACGATCGCCGCATCACCATCTCCCTTGCGCATGTCGCGGATGAAACTCTGATCGAGTTTTACCGTGTCGATCGGAAAACGCTTCAGATAGCTGAGTGACGAGTAGCCGGTGCCGAAATCGTCGATCGCGATCAGCACCCCCATGTCCTTGAGCTCCCGAAGAATGAGGACGGAAGCCTCGGCATTCTGCATCGCAACACTTTCGGTGATCTCCAGCTGAAGGCAGTTTGCTGCCAGGCCGCTCGAATCGAGAGCCTGCGCGACCACTCCCACCAGGTCACGCTGCTGGAACTGATATACCGAAAGATTCACGGCAACGCGAAGGTCCGGGCTGGTCGCCAGCTGCCACCGGCGCGCTTCGGTGCAGGCGGTTCGAAGAACCCACTCGCCGATAGGGACGATAAGACGTACTTCCTCCGCGATCTCGATGAAATCGTGCGGGGAGAGAAGTCCGCTCTGCGGATGATTCCAACGAATGAGCGCTTCAACCCCGACGGTCTGGACCGATTTGAAATCGATGACAGGCTGATAGTAGAGAACGAACTGCTCGAGCTCGAGCGCCCGCCGCAAGCTGTTTTCCAGAAAGAGCCGCTCACGGGATCGTTCGGTCAACGTGGGGCCGGAAATCTGGTAGTTGTTCTTCCCGCGCTCTTTCGCCGCGTACATGGCGTTGTCGGCATTCCTGAGGAGAGTTTCCGCGTCCTGTCCGTCGGCCGGATGCAGCGCGATACCGATGCTCGTGGTGACGAACAGTTCGTGGCCTTCCAGATGGAACGGACGCCGGATCGTTTCGAGAATCTTGTTGGTGACGAGAGCGACGTCGTCCTCTTTCCTGAGTAAGAGCAGAATCGCAAATTCGTCTCCGCCGAGCCGGGCGACGGCATCGTGGTCGCGCAGACAGCCACGCAGTCGGCGGGAGACGGCCTGAAGCAATTCGTCTCCGACGGAATGGCCGAAGCTTTCGTTGATCAGTTTGAAGCCGTCGAGGTCGAGCATCAGTACGCAGAGTGTCGTGTGGGTAGCTTCGGCCTGATCGAGATCGAAGCTGACGCGGTTCTTGAAAAAGATCCGGTTCGGGAGGCCGGTGAGGGCGTCGTGATGCGCCTGGTACTCGATCTGTTCCGCGCGTTTTCTGTCGCTGATGTCCAGGGCGACATAGACGAGTCCCGCGGGCGTGCCCTGATCGTCACGCAGCATGGAACCGGACACGGCGACTTCTGCCCGCTCGCCTGATTTCCGCCGCCAGATCATCGCACGATCTCGGATGATGCCTCCCCGCATGAGCGTATCCGAGGCTCGCCCGATGTTCAGGGGAGACTCGATGATATGGCCCATTCCGGTTCCAATCAGCTCGGCCTCTTCGTAACCGAGCATCTCGCATGCAGCCTGATTCACCACCCGGATCTTTCCTTCGAGATCGAGCACGAGCACCGAGCCCTGCATCGTCTCGAGGATCTGCGAGGCGGCAAACTCGGGTGAAAAGTCCACGAGGCGGTAGCGCCAGACCGCGCGCGCAGCGAGCGCAATGAATCCCGCAATCGCGAGATATCCGAAGGGATAAAGCGGAATCCCGAACGAGGGAAAGTAGTCGAACACTCCGAGATAGCCAGTCGAGAAAGCGATCAGAAACAGCTCGATCCGCCGCCTATGGCGATCCCGCTGCGGCCTGCGGTACTCGACGATGTAGTGCCGCATCGTGAGTGCCAGCACGAACGAGAGGTAAACCAGATACGCCAGCGCGAGCCAGCCGAGCATCGGATAGTAGCCCCAGAAATAGCGATGAACGCTCGTGACGATCGCCGTTCCGGAAAACGCCGCTGTGGCGAAGACCGCGGAGACTCCCCAGAAGATCGTCGCCAGCCGCTTCTCGTTCCTCCCCAGTCTGAGCAGGCTCACGGTGAAGTGGTAGGCAGCAGCCGGAATGAATGGAATGCCCAGGTAGGCTGCCCGTGCCCAGAAGATTGCCACTTCAGGCAGCCGCGCGCAGTACATCCAGGAGAAACAGAAGAGCCATACGCTGACGCTGAGTGTCAGCAGCGCAAAGGGAACGCCCGCCTTGCGCTCAGCCGTCCGCCGGACGACGAGCAACCCGAGAATCAGCATCGCGACTGCCGTCAGGAATCCCGGTACCGCGTAGGGACTGAACGTGTAGTTCGCGATGTTGAGAACCTGGGTCAACGGAATCTCCCGTCAGGACCATGGATTCGCCACGTCCTGTTTCAGCCGATTGCGGACCGCCGACGCGAAAGTCCCTGATTCTGAAAAACTTCCGACAGTGAACATTTTCGCTGATTGTCGTAACATCTGTTCCACGGAATCAAAACCGCCCCGCTGCAGAAGTCTCGCCCAAGCCGCTCGTTTCAATCTTGGTGTAGTGTACTGCCAATGATCCGCTCTCACATTCGGAATCGGGTGACATTTCCCGCTGACCGCAGCTCCGCCACGCCATGACGAACGAATCGAAACGGGGCCCCGCCCCGGGGTTCTGCTATCCCTACCCGCGGCCTGCGGTCACAGTGGATATCGCGCTGCTCCATGCGGGAGCCGGTGGCGTGGAAGTTCTTGTCATCCGGCGAGCTCAGGATCCCTGGAAGGGCCTGTGGGCACTGCCTGGAGGTTACGTCGAAGAGTACGAGCCGCTGGAGGTTGCGGCGGCCCGTGAGCTGGAAGAAGAGACAGGAGTTCAGGGGGTGGAGCTCCGTCAGATAGGCGCCTTCGGTGACCCTGGACGCGATCCCCGCGGACATACGATCAGCGTGGCGTATGGATGTGTGGTGGGGGAGCGAACGGTCGTGACTGCAGGAGATGACGCCGACGATGCTCGGTGGATTCAGGTCGCTGACGATCCGGGGCTCGCGTTCGACCATTCCTTGATCGTGCGAAGTGCGGTCGAAAAGCTCCTCGCTTAGTGCTCGGTTTGCGTCTTCGACTTCTCCCGTGTCAGATCGCGAGTCACCATCGCCAGAATCATGCGGAGCAGTGACGCGCGTGCGGGGCCCAGAGGCTCGACAAACTGCAGTCCCGATGTGTACCCCTGAGGCTTAACTACGCCGCTTCCTTTTGGGCTGACGCAGCGGGTGACGTCGCAGTGAATGGAAATCGTCTCGTCTTCCCACAAGAAGTCGAGACGGAGGCGCCGGCCTCTGGCAAGAGGAAACGTATGATCGACCCGGGCGCCTATGGTGCTCACGTCCAGAATCGTGACTTTCATACCCGACAGACGACCGCTTACAGGCTGATCGAGGTTGATACGTTGGATCCGGCGACGTTCTATGTCTGGCATCTGGCCGCAAGCTTAGAGAAATCCCGCGAAGGATTCAACAGGGTCACTCTTTCCCCCTCTCTGGCCGGGGTGTTGGCACTTCGTTGAAATTCGGAATTAACCCGAAAAACCGAGCGTTTTTGCCGACAACACTGTCGAACTGGTGCTCGAGCCTAGCCGCCTGGAAGTGGATCCGGGTCGCGAAGCCCCCACGCAGCGAAGCAGAAAATTACAAGGAGATTTGAAGCATGAGTAGAGAAGTAGGAAGAGTCAAGTGGTTCAACGATGCCAAGGGCTTTGGATTCATCACGGGTGCGAGTGGAGAGGACCTTTTCGTCCATTACACCGCAATCCAGTCGCAGGGCTTCCGCAGCCTTGCGGAAGGTGCCGAGGTCGAATACGAGGTTGTCAACGGGCCCAAGGGTCTCCAGGCTTCGAACGTCACCATCGTTTGACATAAAGCAGAACCACAAACGCAAAAAGCAGGCGAGCGATCGCCTGCTTTTTTTTGCGCACGGCGACCTCTCAGTTCTTTCGGGAGGGCACGATCGGAGGATCGACGGGAGAGTCCGTGATCCCCTCAGTGATCTTCCGGACGGATGTGGCCTTGCTCTCGCCGCTGATCGAAAGGCGGAGCCCGTCGGCCGATTCGAGAGCGGCCTCGGCGCATGACTCCTCCGGATTGCTATCTCCGAGGGATCCGAAGCAGGTTCCCACCAGATCGGCCACTTCGAAGATGTCGAACGGCTTCCGGATGATCGCCGAGACGCTTCCCCGCTCGAGTTTCCGGAAGTCCGACTCGTCGCTCGCGCTGATAACCAGAACGATCGGACGAGGTTCGAGCTCGAGGTCCTGCAGTTTTCTGAGGAAGATGTGCCCGTCGACCAGCGGCATCATGAGATCGAGCAGAATGATTGCGTACGGGCGCTCGGCCAGCATCTCGAGTCCCCGGGCACCGTTCTCCGCGAACTCGACTTCGAGGCCACGCCGCCGGAGTACCGCGCAAAGCAGGTCACGGATGGCTTGATCGTCGTCGACGACCAGTATGCGGGGTTCAGTGGATGAATTCACAGGTAACTTCAATCGTCCAGCCGGAGCTCATTCAATACTCTTCCGTCGCAGATGTCCAGTAGATCGGCTCGTCCTTTCATCGTGAGACGAGAATCAAAAAGTCACGATGCAAGATTCGTGTTCGCCTTGAACGGACCGTCACGTCATCCTGGGCGGAGCGAGACTGTGTGAAACTCCGGCAGTGTCATCCCGAGCGTCGAGCGAGGAATCTGGGTGGGGGCCTTTTGTTCGACACTCATAGAGTTGCGAGCGTTCCAAGCAAGGGACCACCGCCCAGATCCCTCGCTCGCCGCTCGGGATGACACACGCTGACGTTTTGACGCAGCCTCTACGCGACCCGCACGTATTCGTAATCGACCGGCAGATTGTTGATGCCGCGATCCGGCGGTGCGATCCAGCTCGCGACCTTGCCGACTTCCAGCACGGGCTTCATCAGCGAGCTGACGAACTCCTGGTCGGCAGGCATCGGAATCCAGTTTTGAATGCCGGCTGCGAACGCTTCCGGGGTGATCCGGTTTCCGGCCGGATCGGTCGGCACGTTCGCCCAGCTGCCGACCGAGCGGCGGAAGCGGGGGCTGGGAAGGCGCAGCTCGAACTTCCAGCCTCCCTTCTCGATGATCTTGTTCCAGCGCCTCACGCCGTTCTCGCAGTCGCGGACGTACGAGGTGCGCATCACTTCGTTCATGGCGTTCCGCATCGAGATCGTTTCGGTCGTTATGCCTGAGCCGCCGTCCGGTACTTCGAGCGCGTAATCGCCGGCCGCAACGTGATCGTCATAGAGCGATTCGTCCGGACGGCCTTTGAGTCCGGAGGCGAAGTAGCTCGCCGCATTCGAAGAGACGTCAGCGCCGAACAGATCGAGCGCAGAGCTGCACCAGAAGTTCATGTATTTCTGGATCGTGTTCAGGTCGATGGCGCCTGCTGCGCGGACGCGCTCCGGGTCATCGGAGCCGATCTCGTTCATCACTTCGACAGTTCTCCGTACAACGCGCCCGATTCCCGTGTCGCCGACGAACATATGATGCGCTTCCTCGGTCAGCATGAACTGGCAGGTGCGCGCGAGAGGATCGAATCCGCTCTCGGCGAGAGCCTTCAGCTGGAACTTGCCGTCGCGATCGGTGAAGTAGGCGAACATGAAGAACGAGAGCCAGTCGCGGATCGGTTCGTTGAACGTGGAGAGGATGCGTGGCTTGTCGATGTCGCCGGCGTGGCGCTCGAGCAGACCCTCTGCCTCTTCGCGGCCGTCGCGGCCGAAGTAGGCGTGAAGCAGATAGACCATCGCCCACAGATGGCGGCCTTCTTCAACGTTGATCTGAAACAGATTGCGCAGATCGTAGAGCGACGGCGCGGTACGGCCGAGGGCGCGCTGCTGTTCGACCGACGCGGGCTCGGTATCTCCCTGTGTGACGATCAAACGGCGGAGCGTCGAGCGGTGCTCGCCCGGTACGACCTGCCATGCCGGCGCGCCGATGTTGTCGCCAAAGCCGATCGAGCGGTCTTCTTTCCGGTCGGCGAGGAAGATGCCCCAGCGATACTCCGGCATCTTGACCATGCCGAACGTTGCCCACCCTTCGCGGTCCACCGAAGTCGCCGTGCGGAGGTAGACGTCGTTGTGCTTGAAGACCTCGGGGCCGAGCTCTTTCCACCAGTCGAGAAACCGCGGCTGCCAGTGCTCGAGCGCACGCTGAAGCGTCTTGTTGGTCGACAGCTCGACGTTGTTCGGAATGCGGTCGTCGTAAGTGATCGATGTCATCGTCAGATCCTTTCCCATGAAAAGCGGGGCTTGGTACCGCTGCCGAAGAGTTTCAGCGCACCTTCGTCGCCGACTGCATTCGGGCGTATGAAAATCCAGTTCTGCCAGGCGGACAGCCGGCCGAATATTTTCGTGGCTGCCGTTTCCCTGCCACCGAAACGAAGGCTCGCTTCCATTCCGGTCAGTGCGTCGGGGGAGAGGCTGATCCGTTCTTCGACGGCCATTCGGATCTCGTCTTCCCAGTCGAGATCGTCGGGCGCGAAGGTGATGAGGCCAGCCTCGAGCGCCTCCTCGGCATCCATCTTCTCGCCGATGCGCGTCCGGAGCTCCGAGACCTTGTCCGTTGCATCTTCGCCGAACCGCGCCTCGAGGCGGGTCATGCGATTCGGCATCCTGTAGGGGCCGAAGTTCATCGCGCTGAGAGCGATGCGGGAGCCGTTGTCAGCAGAGAGCATGAAGGAGCGGTCAGCAGCGAGTGCGAGCTCGAACAGAGTTCCCACGAAGCATGCATCTTGACCGATGACGGCGTACATGCTGCGCGACGAAACTTCGAGGCGTGCAAGAGTGCGGCGGATGAGATTGATCGTCTCGCGAACGAGCCAGTGGTCAGCGTGGCGCGCGAGCGCTTCGTCGATGCGGAGCATCGCATCCATGTCACCCCGCGTTTCGAACAGCCACATGCCGCCTTCGCGAACGTTCGTGCGGAGATGGAGGATCGCGTCGTCGAGTTGCCTCGCCATCGCAAGGGGCCACCACTGCGCGCCTTTCGCAACGATTCGCTCGATCTCGACCGGCTCTTCAGCGGAGGGCGCGGTGACCGTAATGGTGATCGTCCTTCCGTTTTCTCCGATCGCGACGTCGACGTGCTCGTAGTGAACGCCTGCCTCATCGATCTTCCGGTCGAGAGGCGTCAGATCAATGCCTTTCGCATCGGTGGGGCGGTCACTCTTTTCGGCGAGGGCCAGCGCATGCTCGCGAACCTTCTCCTCGAAGTTGCGCGGCGCGGTCACTTCATCGACCAGGCCCCAGGTTTTTGCCTTCGCACCACCGAGCCCTTCGGCCATCGTGCAGAACACATCGGCCAGGTCGCTTCGGACCTTGCGCTTGTCGGTGAGGCGGGTCAGCCCTCCCGTTCCCGGCAGAACTGCCAGCAGCGGAACCTCCGGGAAGCTCACCGTGCTCGACCGGTCATCGACCAGCAGGATCTCATCGCACGCGAGAGCAAGCTCGTATCCGCCTCCCGCAGCAGTGCCGTTCACGGCCGCGATGAACTTCAGTCCCGAGCTCTCGCTCGAATCCTCGATCGAGTTGCGCGTCTCGTTGGTGAACTTGCAGAAGTTCACCTTCCATGCGTGGCTCGACTTGCCCAGCATGTAGATGTTTGCCCCGGCGCAGAACATCCGTTCTTTCGCGCTGCCGATGACGACCGTCCGGACTTCCGGATGTTCGAACCGAATGCGCTCGAGTGCATCGCGCAGCTCGATGTCGACTCCCAGGTCGTAGGAGTTGAGTTTCAGCTTGTATCCGGGCTCGATGCCGCCGTCCTCGTCGACGTCGAGGGCGAGGTTGGCGACAGGGCCGTCGAACGTGAGCCGCCAGTGCTTATACGTGGCGGGATCGCGGTCGAATGTGATCATGAGTACCTCCAAAGGGTCGGCATTATAGTGCCTAATGCGAATGACATACCGCATTATTTCGCCGAGCCCGTATCATCCACCGGATGGATCTTCAGACCACGTCATCCTGAGCGAAGCGAAGGATCTCCTGAAGAGGATCGAGCCTCGCAAGCAGAGATCCGTCGCTTCGCTCAGGATGACGTGGTCTCGCTCAGGATCACCGTACCAGCATTGCCTACAGTAACCCTCTCAGCAGGTCCCTCAACGTCGCCTTCTCGGTCTTGCCGGAGGTTTCGATCTGCAGATCTGCGCGCGCGTAAAGCGGCGATCGCTCTTCGAGAATCCGTCGGAGATCGTCCATCGCACGCTCCGATCCCGCCATCGGCCGGCGATCTCCCTGCGCAATGACGCGGCTCATGTGCTCTTCGGGGCTCGCCCGGATCCAGACGGTAAAGCAGTGGCGAAGTAGCGACTCCCAGGTAGCTGCCTCCGAGACGATACTGCCTCCGGTCGCGACGACGAAGCGGGATTGCGTCTCGATGAGATCGTTCAGAGCCTGCGCTTCATACCGTCGGTAGGCCTGCTGGCCGTAGAGCTCGATGATGACGCCCAGGGATGTTGCGGAGAGCCGTTCGATCTCGCGGTCGAGCTCGAAGAACGGCAGGTTTCTGGCGCGGGCCAGTGCTCTTCCGAGCGTCGATTTTCCCGCGCCGCGCAGGCCGACGAGGGCGATCCGGTTCGAACGGGCCTCGGTGCCTGCGGTCGCGAATCTCGAGCCGAGCATCTGATGAGCCTCTTCGAGTTGTGCCGGGGAGAGTTGCGCGAGGAACTGCTGGGTGAGGCGCATCCCGGCTGACGGGCGTTCATCGTCGACGAGTTGAGCGAGCGGGAGACCGAGCGCGGAAGCGATGTGGCGCAGCAGCACGAGCGAAATGTTTCCTCTGCCCGACTCGATCTGAGAGATGTAGCGTTCCGACATGCCGGCGTGCTCTGCGAGGAGCTTGCGGCTCATCCCGCGCCGGGCGCGCTCGGCGCGGATGCGCTCGCCGAAGGTGCCGAGGAACGCTTCGTCGGTGACTTGATGGGTGCGGTACGCGGCCGCGCGGGAAACCTTCTTTTCGGCCATGACGGCCCAGAATTATAGTTCAGGGGAGCGACGATCCTCGGAACTCTCGTTAAGGTCGAAGTGGCGATTACGAAACGCGAAGTTCCTCGCGTCATTTCGCTTTCAGGGGATTCGTCATCCGCAGTTCATCGAACCGGGCGAAGTCTTTATCGGTCGTAAAAAGCGTTCCGCCATGTTCAAGGGCGAGGGCCGCCAGATGCGCATCCATCACCAGATTGCCGCGGATCTGACTGTCCCGGAGCAGGCGGCGAAGGATCGACCAGTAACGTCCGCCCGGCTGGAGAATGGCTACGGACGGCTGCTCCATCCAGGACTCGATGATCGCTGCTGCCTCGGCAATCGTAAACGGCCTTTCAAACAGCGAGCTCTGTGTCGTGATCCGCAGGAACGCATGAACCGTGCTCCATGGAATCCGGACGGGATCCTTCCCGGAGAACACCGATTCGACCCATCGACGCGCCGGGACATGCTCGGGACTCGTAGCCGTGTAGGCGTAAATGAGCAGATTCGAGTCGACGACGATCACTTTCGGTTCGATCCCTCGATCTGGTCGAGAAGGTCTTCGATGTTGTCGAAGGAGACGCCGGCACGCGCCTCGAGGAGCCTGCGTCCGGCGATTCTGAAGGGCTTGGTCCCGGGAGGCTTACGGGGCGGATTGAGACCACGTCGAAGCATGCGGTTCAGCGTTGCTCGAAAGGGCTCGCCACTGCTCGCAGCCTCTTCCTGAAGCTTTTCGACCAGATCGTCGTCTAAAGTCACAGTAGTGCGTTTGCCCATGCATCATGATGCTAACAGGAGATGCGTTTGATGTCGAGGTGCCAGTGTCATCCTGAGCGCAGCGAAGGATCCCCTCAGGCCTTGCGATCACCAATAGTCAGGGGATCCTTCGCTTCGCTCAGGATGACACCGGCTCTTGGGATGGCACCCGGAAGCGATTCACGTGGCATCATCGATCTTCCATGTCGCCTATCGAACCGGTGCTGACTCCGATCAAGCGCGGATTGTTCCTCATGGGATCGGAAGAGGGCGCAGAGAACGAGCGTCCGATTCATCGAGTGATGGTCGATTCGTTCGAACTGAGCCGATACCAGGTGACGAACGGCGACTACGCGCGGTTCGTCGAGGAGAGCGGGCATCCCCCGCAGGTCTGCCGAAACGATCCCGACTTCAATGATCCAAACCAGCCGGTCGTCGCCGTCTCGTGGTTCGACGCCGTGAAGTACTGCGAGTGGTTGAGCGAGGCCACGGGCCGCAGGTTCAGGTTGCCGACCGAGGCGGAGTGGGAGCTCGCCGCGCGGGGTGGGGAGGAAGGGAAGCGGTACCCGTGGGGAGATGGCGCTCCGAAACGCCAAGTCTACGATGGCGCGCGCCCGGCGACCGGCCCTGAACCGGTGGGTCAGTGGCAGCCGAACGGGTACGGACTCTACGACATGTGCGAGAACGTTCACGAATGGTGCAGCGACTGGTTCGACGCCGGCTATTACGCCACTTCACCCGACAGGAATCCTCTCGGACCTGACACAGGCGTGCGCCGGGTCTCACGCGGGGGATCCTGGCGCCACCAGGTCAGATTCACCCGCTGTGCTGCGCGATCGAGCATTCCTCCCGAGTTCCGTTATACGGACTACGGCTTCCGGATCGCGCGCAGTGTTTAGGCAGGGGAGCCGATCCACGCGATTCAATCGCTGCGCGAGAAATCAGCGTCGGCATCCTCAATGGAGCGATACCGCCTCACGCCGCGGGGGAAAGTCACGGGGCGGACCCGCGACCAGAACTCGTATGAGAACCGAAGACGGCGGAGGTGCTCTTCACTTCGCGGCTCGCAACGCATCGCCGCGGATGCTTCCTCCAGACTTCTGAACTTCTGCACGGGCATTTCAATCAACCTCGTCGAGGCCAAACCGGACGCGAAGGGCTTCAGCATCGATCCGATCGATCGGCCGGATGGTGTCGCGCTTCATACGGTATAGCGTACGCGGAGTCGCCAGCCGGACGGGAACTCCTTCGATCTCTATGATCTCGAACTCCAGATCGTCGTAACTGATTTCCGATCCCAGCCTGCCCAGAAGATCGATGAAGAAGTCTCCTCGAGGCGGGCCGTAGCGAACGGTCGGAAACTCGCCCGCCAGATCGCTGGCAGAGATGTCGTCGATGGAATCGTCATCAAAAGCGGCGTGGAGTGCGGCCCGGACACGCGCCACATTCAGCTCGTCTGTTCGGATGAACAGATCGATGTCGACCGTGGCACGCTCGAATCCATGCAGTCCTACTGCAACCCCGCCCACGAGAACGTACTCGACCTCTTCGCGGGCCAGAGCCGAAAGTACGAGCATCACATCATCGAACTGCACGATGAGATTCTCGCACGTAACGCTCGGGACGAGCTATCCGGCGCGCCCCCGCTCAATCGCCAACCCAGGTCTGGAGGATCCGCATGTAGTTCGCGCGCGAAAAAACATTCGGGTTCGGAGCCCGGAGGATGTTCATGGAGCCGCGCATCGATTCGACCGAGTTGTACTCGTGCTCGGTCATCCAGGCCTGCATCCCTACGCGCAGTTCCCGCAGCCGGCTCGGTCCGGACCGTAGAACTCCTGCCACGACCTGTACGGCCGAAGCTCCGCACATGACTGCTTTGATCGCATCCGTCGATGTATGGACACCTCCGGTCACTGAGAACTGTACCTTCGTCATCAGGCCGGAAAGGATCGCGAGCCATCGCAGCCGGAGCAGCAGCTCGCGCGAGTCCGAAAGGCGCATCTCGCTGATCACTTCGAGGTTTTCGATGTCGATGTCGGGCTCGAAGAACCGGTTGAACAGGACCAGCCCGTCGACGCCGGCATCCTGCAGCGCTGACGCGAAGTGGGGCAGCGACGTGTGGAATGGCGAGAGCTTTACCGCGATTGGAATCGAGAACAGCTGGCGAAGCTCGCGAACCATCTCCACGATTTCTTTCTCGAGTTCCCCACCGCTCACCCGCTCATTCATCGGAACGTCGAAGGTGTTGAGCTCGAGCGCATCGGCTCCGACTTCCTCGATCGCGCGGCCGTACCCGAGCCAGCCACCCAGCGACGTGCCGTTGAGCGATCCGATGACCGGGATACTGACTGCAGCCTTCGCGCGGCGGATGCCTTCGAGGTATTGCTCCGGACCCAGCTTGAACTCGGACGGCTCCGCCATGAAATGCGTGGCTTCAGCGTTCATCTCCGCGTGCAGCTCCATCGCGGAGAACGTCGCCATCGCCTCCGTGTCGAGCTGCTCCTCGAAGAGGGAGCGGAATACGATTGCCGCTGCTCCGCCATCTTCGGCACGGCGCACCCCATCGAGCGAATCTGCCTGAGGGCACGCGCCGACGATGAATGGATGTTCCAGCTCAAGGCCCAGGTACTTCATTTTCATGTCGAGCATCGGACTACTCCTCGGTCGTTGCCGTGGTTGTGGTTGTGGTGGCTGCAGTCGCGACTGCCGCGGCGAGAGGCTTCGGAAGCCGCAGCGTGGCGAGATGCTGATAGGTGGCGATTCTCCGTTCGGCGGCGAGCTGCGAGCGGCGGGTGAAGTCGCGGAACCGTTCGGGATCCATCCGCTCGACCATCCGGAAGCGTGCCTCGTTTCGCATGTAGTCCTGCACCGGGATCTTGCCGCCAGGCATGTCGACGACGAGCGGCGGCTCACCTTCATCGATCCTGCGCGGATCGAAGCGATAGACGGGCCACACGCCGCTGTCGACGGCTCGCTTCTGCTGATCGAGGCCGAACGCCATGTCGTAACCGTGCGCGATGCAGTGGCTGTATGCGATGACGAGCGACGGTCCGTCGTACGCATCCGCTTCTGTCAGAGCGCGAACCGTCTGCGCGTCGCGCGCACCGAAGGCGATCGACGCGACATAGACATGCCCGTAGTTCATCGCCATCAGGCCCAGGTCCTTCTTGTCTGAAATCTTCCCGCGTGATGCGAACTTCGCAGCCGCACCGAGCGGTGTCGCCTTCGATGCCTGCCCTCCCGTGTTCGAATACACCTCGGTGTCGAGCACCAGCACGTTGATGTCGTAATTGAGAGAGAGCACGTGGTCGAGGCCGCCATATCCGATGTCGAAGGCCCAGCCGTCACCGCCGAGGAGCCAGACGCTCTTGCGAACGAGATAGTCGGCGATCGGCTCGAGACGTCGTGCTTCGATCGAGTCGACGGATCGCAACAGGTTGCGTAGCAGAACCACGCGTGCCCGCTGATCGGCGATTCCTTTCTCGGTCATCTGATCCGCAGCCAACAGCTCGTCGACGAGCGTCTCCCCGATCTCCGCTGCGACCGACTTCAGCAGCGACTGCGCCTGCGCGATGTGCGAGTCGATCGCGAGACGGAAGCCCAGCCCGAACTCGGCGTTGTCTTCGAAGAGCGAATTGGACCAGGCCGGTCCGCGTCCTTCGCTGTCCTGCGAATAGGGAGTCGTCGGCAGGTTGCCGCCGTAGATCGACGTGCAGCCGGTCGCATTCGCGATCAAGAGCCGGTCGCCGTAGAGCTGCGTCAGAAGTTTGATGTACGGCGTCTCTCCGCAGCCGGCGCACGCACCGGAGAACTCGAAGAGCGGCTTGAGGAACTGCGTGCCCTTGACGTCGAGACGGGAGAGCGACGTGCGGTCCAGCTCCGGCAGGTCGAGGAAGAACGCGAAGTTGGGCTGTTCGACGGGGCCGTGCTCGGACTCCGGCATCATGTTGATCGCCTTGTGCTTCGGATTCGTCTTGTCCTTGCCGGGGCAGACGTTGACGCAAAGGTTGCAGCCGGTGCAGTCTTCCGGCGCCACCTGGATCGTGTAGGCCATTCCTTTGTAGTCGGTTCCCTTGTAATCCATGACCTGGAATGCATCGGGAGCGCCGTTGAGAGCGTCCTTGTCGTAAACCTTGGCGCGGATCGCCGCGTGAGGGCAGACGAACGCGCACTTGTTGCACTGGATGCAGAACTCCGGATCCCAGATCGGAATCTCGAGCGCGATGTTCCGGCGCTCCCACTGTGTCGTACCGGTTGGCCAGGTGCCATCAGGCGCGAAGGTGCTGACCGGAAGGAGATCGCCTTTTCCGGCCATCATCACCGACGTGATGCGTTGTACGAAATCAGGCGCCTCGGGCGGAACGAACGGCCGCGGCATCTGTGTGGAAGTTGCCTCAGGGGGCAGCGCGACTTCGTGAAGATTCTCGAGAGTCAGGTCGACTGCGGCCCAGTTCCGGCGAACGACCTCATCGCCCTTTTTCTCATAGCTCTTCTCGATCGATTTCTTGATCTTCGCGATCGCATCCTCGCGGGGAAGCACACCCGAAAGCGCAAAGAAGCAGGTCTGCATGATGGTGTTCACACGTCCGCCCATGCCCGTCTCGATCGCGACCTTCGAGCCGTCGATGATGAACAGCTTGACCTTCTTCTCGATCATCGCTTCCTGAGCACGGCGCGGCAGTTTGTCCCAGACTTCGCCGGCCGCGTGCGGGGAGTTGAGCAGGATGACAGCACCAGGGCGCGCGTAATCGAGCACGTCCATCCGTTCGATGAAGTTGAACTGATGGCAGGCGACGAAGCCGGCATTTCTGATCAGGTAGGTCGACCGGATGGGCCGCGGGCCGAACCGGAGATGGGAGATCGTCATCGCTCCTGACTTCTTCGAGTCGTAAACGAAGTAACCCTGGACGTAGAAGTCCGTCTCTTCTCCGATGATCTTGATCGAGTTCTTGTTTGCGCCGACCGTGCCGTCTGCGCCGAGGCCGAAGAAAACGGCGCGTACGACGTCATCGGGCTCGATGTCGAAATCAGGGTCGTACTCGAGCGAGCGATGGGTGACGTCATCGACGATACCGACCGTGAAGCGGCGGCGCGGTTGCGGCGAGGTCAGCTCATCAAACACCGCTTTGACCATCGCAGGGGAGAATTCCTTGCTCGACAGCCCGTAGCGGCCGGCGATCACACGCGGCATCGCGAAAGGAAGCTTTTCGAGATCCTCGGCTTCGCGCAGCGCCGCAATGACGTCGAGGTAGAGAGGGTCGCCGATCGAGCCCGGCTCTTTCGTACGATCGAGAACCGCGATCGACTGCACGCTCGCCGGCAGCGTTCCGATGAAATGCTCCACGGAAAACGGCCTGTAAAGGCGGACGGCAACAACGCCGATCTTCTCGCCCTGCGAGGTGAGGTGATCCGCCGTTTCACGCACTGTCTCGACACCCGAGCCCATCAGAACGATGACCCGCTCCGCCTCCGGATGTCCGAAGTAATCGAACAGGCCGTATCTGCGCCCGGTCCGCTGCGCGAAGTCCTCCATCGCCTCTGCCACGTGGCCCGGGCATGCGTCATAGAACGGATTCGCCGCTTCGCGCGCCTGAAAGAACGCGTCGGGATTCTGCGCGGAGCCGCGGAGTACCGGACGGTCGGGCGTGAGCGCCCGCTCCCGATGTTGCATGACGAGGGCGTCCGGAAATAAAGCCCGCAGGTCGTCATCCGACAGCACATCGATCTTCGCGACCTCGTGCGAGGTGCGGAAGCCGTCGAAGAAATGAAGAAACGGAATGCGGCTCCGGAAGGACGCAACCTGGGCGATGAGCGCCAGATCGTGCGCCTCCTGAACGGATGTCGACGACGTGAGACCGAATCCCGTCTGGCGGACTGCCATCACATCGGAGTGGTCGCCGAAGATCGACAGCGCGTGCGTTGCGATCGTGCGCGCTGCGACGTGCATCGTGAAGGCCGTCAGCTCGCCCGCGATCTTGTACATGTTCGGGATCATCAGCAGCAGACCCTGCGAGGCGGTGAAGGTCGTTGCGAGTGCCCCCGCCTGCAGGGCGCCGTGCACTGTGCCCGCAGCGCCGGCCTCAGACTGCATCTCGACGACCGTGAGCGGCTGGCCCCAGATGTTCGTGTCGCCGCGCGCGGCCCACTCGTCTGCGAGCTCGCCCATCGTGGACGACGGGGTGATCGGATAGATCGCAGCGACTTCATTGATCCGGTAAGCGACCGACGCGGCAGCCTCATTGCCGTCCAGCGTCATCTTTTCTGGCAGTCTCATTCAGGCTCCTCGATGTGAGATCCATGAGACTCCGGGAGCGGCATTCCGGCCTATGTGTGCCGTCACGAGGGCATGTGTCGGCTGTTACATTCCGGCGGGGAAGTGAGGCTGGGGGCGGGGCATTCAACATTCAACATTCGGGCGGGGGAGTAAGATGTGAAAAGCCCCCCGCTCGAATGTTGAATTGAATGTTGAATTGAATGTTGAATGGAGCGCGACGTTCACCTGCCCAGGAGAATGTGTCATCCTGAGCGCAGCGAAGGATCCCCTTACAACTGGCTGTATCACAAGTTTTGAGGGGATCCTTCGCTGCGCTCAGGATGACACTTCGTGCATCCCACATGGGTCCGCTTCTTGTAAGAGGATCGACGGACATTCTGATGGCTTTCGAGAAAATCGCAGGAGACGTCGCGGACCTCATGCCGGTCCCGATCAGAGACCTTGGGCTGAAGCTCGAGGGGTCGCCCGTCGAGCGATTCGTCGAGCAGCTCTACGGGGAGCTCGAAGCCAGGAAGCTGCACCACTTCCGACCCGCCTGCTACCTCACCGACCAGTGGGGTTGTCCCTCCGAAGAGCCGGTGATCGGAATTCCTTTCTATCTCGCGGATCCGCGCGTGGGGGCCATCGAGAGCGCGATCAATGACATCGAGAACGAGCGCGAGATCATGATGTACATGAGGCATGAAGCCGGGCACGCGTTCAACTACGCCTACGAGCTGTACAAAACCGAGGAATGGCACGAGCTGTTCGGCCCATTCAGACGTCCCTATCGCGAACACTACCGGTTCACACCGTTTTCACGCGACTACGTGCGTCACATCGCCGGCTGGTATGCGCAAAAGCATCCGGATGAGGATTTCGCCGAAACATTCGCAGTCTGGCTCACCCCCGGGTCGAACTGGCGCGAGAAGTATCGCGGATGGCCGGCAATGAACAAGCTTCGCTACGTGGATCGCATCTGCCGTGAATTGTCAGATGCGCCGCCGCTGCGCCCTTTCGGCGAGACGGACTTTACCGTCGAGGAGATGGAGCAGACCATCGAAGAGTTCTACCGGGAGACCAAAGTCGATGAATCACAGTCGATCGCCGAGCTTGCGCTTGACGTCGATCTCGACGATATCTTTCTGGCGCGCGACGCCGTAGATCCCGATCGAGCGAAACCAGCGGCTGAGGTGATCGCCGAACATCGGCGCGCATTGATCGACAAAGTGACGTATTGGACCGGTGCCCGGCGATCGCTCGTCAAGACGCTCGTCGAGGCCATCTCCTCGCGAGTCGCGCAACTCGACCTGGTCGTCGATCGCTCGCACGAGTCTGCACACGTTGCAGAGCTCACCGTCTACGTGACGACCCTGTCGGTGAATTTTCTTGGTGGACGAAAATTTCAGCGGAAGCGAAAGACGACATGAAGATCGAGATCCTTTACGAGGTCTGGGGCGACACGGAGGAGTATCCGGGCGCCGGGTCCAACGGTGGGGAAAGTTCGCGCAAGCGTCCGAAGCTTGATTACGAGGAAATCTCCGCCGCCCTGGCCAAACTCGGACACGAGCCTACTTATGTCGAGCTCGACGGCCGCGCTTCTTCGCTCCTTGCGGTCGCAAAGAGCAAGGCCGATCTGATCTTCAACCTGACTGAATCCTATGCGGGCGATGACTCGAAGGACATGCACCTCGCCGCCTTCCTGGAACTGTTCGACAAGCCATTCACCGGCTCGGGACCTCACGCTCTTCATCTTGCCCAGGACAAGGCGACGGCCAAGAAGATCATCCGGTTTCACGGGCTCGACACACCGTTCTCGGCCGTCTCGTTCCGCGGCAAAGTCGACTACGCGCATGAGGTGAATTTTCCGCTGATCGTCAAACCGGTCTCGGAGGATGGTTCGATCGGCATCGACAGCGGGTCAGTCGTGAACTCAGTCAAGGATCTGATGGAGAGGATCCATCTTCTTCACGAGGAGCTCGATGTGCCGCTCCTGATCGAGGAGTACATCGAGGGACGGGAGATCTACGCCGGAATTCTTGGAAACGATCAGCTCGAGGCGCTTCCGCTGATCGAGCTCGATCTCTCGAAGCTGCCGGAAGACACTCCGAAGATCGCGGGGCGCGACGTGAAGTTCGACAAGGAGACGGAGGCGTACCGTCTGACGAAGTCGGCCGTGGCCGTGGATCTCGATGAGGCGCTGGTGGAACGGTTGCAGGAAGTGGCGAAAACGACGTACCGCGCGCTCAAGCTACGCGACTACGGCAGGATCGACATGCGCCTGGCCCCGGATGATCGCATCTACGTCATCGAAGCGAATCCGAATCCCTGGCTTTCCTCAGTCGCCGAGCTCGCGATGGCGGCGCGGGCGGGTGGCCGCACGTACACACAGCTCATCGAAGAGATCGTGTCACTCGCAAAGAGTCGATACTGACGACCCCGGCGCATCGCACGGCTACGGGCATTCGATCTCCGTACCAAAGGTTCATTGATCGCGTCCGCTGAAGTCGACCTGAACCCTCGCTGCCGGCGCCGGTCTTCCGCTGGCCAGTTCCAGAGGGCGAGGTTCAGAGATCTCGCGGAAGGTCACGCTCAGCTCCGCGCGGACTGCGTGCGCTTCGAGCGCGGCGCCGGAGGACTTCAGTTGCAGACCCGATCAGCGGTGGCGAGGCAGACAGACGGTGAATACCGTTTCCGCCGGATCCGATCGCGCTTCGATGTCGCCGCCGTGTGCCAGCGCGATCTCGCGCGCGATGAACAACCCCAGCCCGAGGCTTCCGTCGTTCTCATTCTTTTTCGAGTGCTCGACGGCACGCATCAGCGGATCAAAAATCTGGTGGAGCATCGACGGATCGATAGGAGGGCCTGAATTGATCACCTCGAAGCGCACCTCCGACTTGTCGCCGTTCATGAGGACACGGATCGGCAATTCAGGCGATCCGTATTTGATCGCGTTCATCACGAGGTTGTCGAGCAGTCGCTGCAGCCGCATACCGTCGAAGAGGCCATGCGTATCGCCCGCGACTTTCATTTCAAGAATGCGTCCGGGATGGGCTGCGCGTATCTGCTCCAGCTCATCGGCAAAGAGATCAGCGAGATCGACGTTCGACGGAGCCAGCTGGATTCCGACGCCCAGCGCTATCCGGTTGAACTCGAGCAGGTCCTCGAGAAGTGCCCTCATGCGCGCACCGCTTCGGGTCAAGAGAGAGGCTGCTTCCGACACTTCCTCTCCTGCATCGAGTGTCGAGAGATGGGAGGCAGTCAGAACGATGACCTGCATGGGGCTGCGCATATCGTGCCCCAGCATTCCGAGGAAGAGATTGCGAGCGTGTTCGACCTTTGCGCTGAACATTCCGATCGATTCGGCAAGCGCCTGATCGATGGCTTCATTGAAACGCATCATGTCTCCGAGGTGAGGGCCGTCGGGGTTACAGGCGTCGGTCCACTGCCTCAGGACGCTGGCACGCAGGGCACGGTACTCCGCTGCGAGTTGATTGATATCGAAACCGCTTCCCGCTCTGAGGATGGCGTGAACCTGCGCCGCGGTCTCCGGGGCTTCCCACTCGCTGGAAGCTTCCGTTCTGGACTTGGTCTCCTGAGCGTTCCTGCTCTGAAAAGTCGTCAGGTCCTTCGCCACTGCCTGAAGGATCTGTTCTGCGTGATCGCGCAGGGCCCGTGGCGTCATGTGCGAGCCGGCCGGCATCAGAGTGACGGCGAACGACTCCCAGTCCGTCAGGATGGCTTCCATATTACCGGCGATGAAATCGGCGAGCCGCATGTTTTCTCCGTGGGCGTGCGGGGGTTCCCGAAAGACGGGCAGCGAAGTATAGGGGCCGCAAGTGCGAATGTATAGGCTTGCCGGTATGGTTAAAGCTAAGTGAGAGAAATGACTGCCAGGCTCAGGCGAGTTGCAGTCCATGCGAAGAGAAGTGCCGGAAATCGCGATCATGCGTGATCAACGGAAGGCGATGATCGATACACGACTGCGCAATGAGCGTGTCGGCAACATTCGCTTTGTGTCCTGTCTTGATCAGCCGCGCTCGCAGTAGGCCTGCGCGATACCAGAAGCCGTCGTGAAGGTCGAGCACGGGAAGACGGGCAATATCGTTCACCAGAGCGCGCGGCAGAACGGGATCGCTCAGTGCTTCGCATACGACGGCCGGTGGGAGGCTCGCGCGCCCCTCGGCAATCGCGGTGCGGACGAGATCGACGTCCGGGCCGGATTCGCCGGCGAGAAAGCGGCGCAGCGAGCTGGTGTCGATGGCGATCAATCTTTTCGAAGCTCCTCCAGCGGGACCGACCACTTCACTTTGCCAGCCCAGCGCTCGAGTCTCCGCCATGCCTGCTGGTTCGCACGCAACTCGAGCGACTTTCGAACGACATCGGTGATCCCCTCTCCTTCCGCGGTGGCCCGCTCGAGAGTGTCCACTGGCACTTCCACCGTGATCTTACGAGTGGTATGGCGTCCCATGCTGGTTTATTTTACCATCATTCGTGACCATCTACGGTCGGCCCGTCCAGGGGGAAGTCCGGTGGTACGGCATCCGGAGCGTTCATCGGGTCGTCGCTCCAAATGCTGCAAACTCAAAGCGTCCCGAAGAACGGCGAATCGGAATCCGCCGCTACTTGGTACCGAGGTTGGTAGCGCATACGGGATTCGAACCCGTAGACCAGACAGAAACGATGGCGAGCGAAACCGCTGACAAAGCTGATGATCTGAATGTTTTGCCGGGGCCGAGTGGACCTCGTGTCCACCCAAAGGCGCGGAGCAAGAAAGCGGACGTGGACACCAAATGAGAGCGATTTGAGAGTTCATCCACGACGGGTCGATGATCGGCTCAGTCCTGTGCCGACGATGTGAATCGCCGCGCCCCCTCCGGGTAGGAGATCCGCCTCAGTCTTCGAACACCGGTCCCGGCAGAATCGACTTGCCACCCAGCGCACGCCAGAATGCAAAGACGGCGATCGACGCGACCAGAAGGAGCACGAACAGCGATCGTCCGAAGTACCAGGACGACGGATCGAGTGTCAGGGGAAACCGGTAGGCGATGACGGCGACAAGCGTTTCGGCCGTGATCGCGAGAAGGCCGAAACGAAACAAGAGGCCCAGTGCAATGGCGGCGATGACGAGCATAGCCGCGACACGGATGCCAATGGGACCGGTGACGAACTCGAGGGTACTGGCGCACGCGATCGCGCTCGTTGCGACGATCGCTGCGAGATGGTTCCGGAGAAGTCCGCGCAACAGGATGAGGATGACAATGAGGCCCGACGCGCGCACAACCGCCTCCGTCAGGAGATCAGCAAGAGTAGCCACGAAACCCCGGAAGCTGGAGAGACTCTCCATCGAAGTCACGAGCGGGAGCGGAGAGTCGAGGCCGAACCAGGAGGGAACGATCGCCGTGAGGTGTGCAATGGCTACGACCACGGTGCCGAGGGCCAGCCCTACCAGGATGTCACGGCCGATCATCGGATCGAGTAGGCGCCCCTGGAGGAGCCTGCTCCAGGAGATCAGCGTTTTCGGCCACCAGCGGCGCGCGAACGGTTCGATCGCCACGTAACCGAACCAGACCGTGACCGCGAGGAACAACGACTGTCCGAACACGAGTCCGGTCAACCCGGCGATTCTCTTAACGTCAGGAACATGGTGCGCGCGCAGCAGGGATCCCGCCGCCAACGTGACGAGGATGAACAACGCCAGCCGTGTGGCTCCGTGCCTGTCTCCCTGTCCTCGACGCAGATTCCGGCGAGCCAGCAGCAAGGCAGCGATCGGAACGGCGACCAATATTGCGGTCAGTGTTGCGGAGCGGATGGCGTCTGGCAGCGGCGTGCTCTTCCGCTGCGCATCGTTCCACGGCTCGATAAGGGTGAACCAGACAGCTCTTCCGCGCAGCGAGGCGGCCTCAATGCGGATCGGCGTTCCGTCGATGGGATCGCGGCCCGTCCATGCCGCTTTCCAGTCGTTGTCGACCGGCGCGATCTTCGCCGGAATCGATGGCACCAGTGAGGCCGGCTCCAGACCCGCGAGCTCGAAGAGCCGCGACCACGGAGCGTCCGAATCAGCCGTGCCTGGCTCGGTCAGCGGGACGATCGAGAATGCGCGAAGGCGACCGTCGGCCGTCGTGATCACATTTACGACTCCCGACTCGTCGTGGCGCGCCGAATAGCTCCAGTCGCGAACCTCCGTGATCATAGGGCTGGGACTCTGCCGGTACTGAAACCTGATGGCCTGATCGAGCGACGCTGAATCGCGACCGGTTTGACGGGCGCGCCAGCGAAGAAAGTCGCCGTCGTAGACGAAAAAGGACGCGTGGTCCATGCGGGGGGCATCCCTCTCGCTCCAGCCGATCGCGGCGATCATTTCCTGCGCGCGTAGGTCAAGGCGCGACGGCGGATGAGGCATCGATACCCGCCCGCGGAGCGTCGTCCTCTGCGTGAGAGAGGCGATTCCGATCATGCCAAAAAGAACAACGAGGAGACAACTCCACGCAGCAGCTCGGGAGAGATCTCCCTTCTCACTGGCTGCGGCGACCATGGCAGGCGACGGAGTTTCGCCCGCGGCAATCGCCACGTCGAGCGCATCGCCTCCGGGAAGTGCCTTCAGAACCGCGCGAGCCGAGTGGAAACGTCCCTCTGGGTCGCGCGCAAGACACTTCTCGAGAACCGCGGCCACCGCGTGGTCGATGTCGGGTGAGCTCTTCAAGGACTCGCGCGGCGTGTCGTTTTGATGCTGCGCGATGATCTCAGTGAGCGACTTCCCCGTCACCAGCCGCCGGCCCGACCACATCTCGAAAAGGATCAGCCCGACGGCGTAGAGGTCACTTGCGATCGTCGCCGGTTTTCCCTCGAACTGCTCGGGGGCCATGTACGTCGGCGTGCCCGACACGATGCCTTTCTCGTCGCGATGTCCCTCGGCGCGCGCCAATCCGAAGTCGGTGATGCGCGCCCTGCCTCGGCCGTCGATCATGATGTTGCCGGGCTTCAGATCGCGGTGAATGATGCCGCGATCGTGCGCCGCGCCGAGGCCCGCACAGATGTCTCGCGCCAGGGCGAGCGCCTTGTCGCCGGGCAGGTGGCCGATGCGCCGGAGCAGCGATGCCAGATCCTCCCCGTCGATGTACTCCATCGAGATGAAGAGATGCCCGTCGACCTCGCCGATGTCGTACAGCCGGCACACGTTCGGATGCGAGACATCGCGCCCGAGCCGTACCTCGTCCACGAGCTGCTGCTGCCGTTCCGAAAGAGCCTTGCCGGGCGTGAGGAACTTCAGAGCGACGGTCTGTCCCAGCTTCAGATCGTCAGCGCGGTAAACCTCACCCATCCCTCCCTTCCCCAGGCTCGAAACGATGCGATAGCGGCCCAGCAGAACGGCGCCGGGGACGAACTCCACGGCTCCCACTACAGCCTGTTCACCGGCGACGGTCGGAGTGTCTTCGGGAGATCGTTGCAGCGTAGCTCCCTCGAAGATGCCGACGCGATCATCCGGAGGTTTCGCGCCGACCATCAAAGAAGTCTATCGCGAAACGGGCTCAGGCCTCACTCTCGCAGCGGACGGGCGTGCCGCGCGAACGCGCGCCGCTCGTCCGGCTCGAAAAAGCCGGTTCGCATGTCCTCGCGCGGATCGAAAACGAGGGCTTCCGCGCGGAGGAAAAAGGGGAAAAATCTCCAACTGGTGACGCGCAGGTGACGCCGGCCGAAAATCGCGGCGCCGAAAAATCGAGCTAAGTCACGGTAGGTCAATTGGTAGCGCATACGGGATTCGAACCCGTGTTACCGCCGTGAGAGGGCGGCGTCCTGGACCCCTAGACGAATGCGCCGTGAGATGGGAAGCGGAGACTAACTGCTGCGGATTTCGCTGTCAAGCGGGCTAACTTTTACTTGTTCGGTAAGATTCCCGAACCTGTCGTCCGGAGATACGCGAGGCGCCGGACTTCGTGCGCGAGATCGACGGGGTCGATCGGTTTCTGACGGAAAACATCGAACCCTGCAGCCGTGATCCGGGCCTGTTCACCGGGGCGACCGAGCACGGTGAGCGCAAGCGCCGGCGTGAGCCCGTCAGAGATATTTTCACGAGAGCGCAACTGCGGAAGGAGAGCACATCCGTCGGAATCCGGAAGGCTGATGTCGCAGATGATTACATCCGCCCGCCACTCCGCGGCAAGCTCGCATGCTGTGGCGGCCGTTCCGGCGCAGGTGACTTCAGCCCCGCAGTGCCTGAGCACGGCGGTGAGTACATTGCGATTGTCGATTTCATCCTCGACAATCAGAACGCGCACACCGTCGAGGCGTGGAAGTGCGCCGAGTCGGGCGGCGGTATCTCGTCCGACGAAGTCATGAGCGGCTTCGACGGATTCATGCAGCGGAAGCTGGATGGTGAAGATCGAGCCGCGCCCTTCGCCTTCGCTGGATGCAATCACGGATCCGCCGTGCATCTCGACGAGATGGCGGGTGATCGAGAGTCCGAGTCCGAGACCGCTGCGGCGCTCGGCGGCCTGACCGTCACCCTGGCGGAAGCGTTCGAAGATGAAGGGAAGCAGTTCGGGATCCACGCCGCGGCCGTTGTCGCGGACTTCGATGATTCCTTCTCCCTGTTCGCACCCGAGGCGCACGGCAACAGTTCCGTCCTCGGGCGTGAATTTGATCGCATTGCCGAGGAGGTTGCCGACCGCCTGCTGAAGGCGCGAGGGGTCGCCGAAGGCTTCGCAGGGCTCGGCACCGTAGTCCACTGAAAGCGTTATGCGCTTCACGTCGGCGGACGGACGCACCATCGACACGGCGGTTTTGACCACCGCGCGGAGATCCAATGCCCTCGGCTCGAAACGCAGCTTGCCCGCTGCAATGCGCGACTCATCCAGCAGATCTTCGATCAGCTTGGCCTGTGCCAGAGTGCTTCGTTCGAGCGAGTCGAGGGCCTCGCGCCGGGTTTCCTCGTCGAGACCTCCCAGTGCCAGCATCCGCGTCCATCCGAGGATGGACGTCATCGGCGTGCGCAGCTCATGAGAAATGATGGCGATGAACTCGTCCTTCTCTCGATCGGCTTCCTGAAGCGACGACAGCTGGCTCGTCGTCTGGGCATTCTCGCTCCGGAGTTGCTCGAGCCGCACCAGGTCCGTGACGTCTTCGATCGCATGAATGATGTAAGCCACCTCGGAACCGGCGAGCACCGGCTTATTCACCAGCGGCCGGTAGCCGGCCGAAAGCTGGCTGTTTTCAGAATCAGACCCTCGAGGCGCGTAAGCACGGGCAGGCATGGCGTGGGCCTCACGCGTCCGGAGTACGATCTCGAGCGATGCCCGGACCGAATCGGCGGAACCGTCGGGAAGCACATCGAAGATGTTCCTTCCGGTGATCGATTCACGGAAAATCCCGGTCGCGGCGAGCCAGGCGGAGGTCGCGGCCACGATACGGAAATCGGTGTCCAGCACCAGGTAGGCACCCGGTGCGGATTCAAAAAGGAGGCGAAAGTCGGGAGACTCAGTCATCACGTTCCCCACTTCAACGCGCAAACGTCGCCGAAATGCCCGAAAAGGACGCAATCATCAGGGGCCGTGAGCTCTTCATCCTTCATCCTTCATCTTTCATCCTTCCCCATACTGGCACTCTCCTCGCAGGCGAGTTGATCCATTAAGGAGGAAGTTATGGCGGTAAAAAAATCAGGGACCTCATCCCGGAAGTCGTCCGGATCGAGCAAAAGCAGGAAACGCTCCAGCTCGAAACGCAGTTCGTCGTCGACGGGCTCCAGGTCCGCGGCGTCGAAGAGCGGTGTCACACTCTCGGGCGTTCTCGACAAAGTGGGGGCGGATTCCGTGGTGGACGTCTGGCGTGATCGCGTCAGCGGTCCCGTCGGCAAGCAGGTAGACAAGATCGACGTGAGCGAGGCGCTGGAGAAGGCCCGCGAGTACGCATCGATGTCGGGATCGGCGATCAAGAAGGCCGGCGGCAAGAATCCGAAGATGTTCTACAGCGGACTTGCGGCGATTCTGGTCGGTGCGGGCCTCATGGCTTCTGCGCGCGGCGCCAAAGCGAAGAGCGGCAAATCGTCGAGCAAGTCCGGATCCGGCAGCTCAAAAGCCTCGAAAAAGAGCGGTGGATCGAAGAAACGGAGCAGCAGGAGCCGTTCATCGAAGAAGTCTTCCGGCGCGGGTAGTTCCGGCACCAGTACCTAAGGCAGCGAACAGACTCGAAATCAGGGAGGAGCACTCATGGCTACAACAAGAGCAAGCGGCAGCTCTGCGCGCAAGAGCACCGGCAGCGCAAAGCGGAGCACGAGCAGTACAAAAAGAAAAACCGCGACAACGAAGAGCGGAGTTTCGCCAGCGGCATCAGTCACACATGACGTGGGCCTGGCGGCAGTGATGGAACGCCTCGGCGTCGATTCGTCGGTGGTCGAGACCTGGCGCAATCACGCCAAAGAGACCATCACCTCGCAGCTCAGAGACCAGGTCGAAGATTTCGATATCAGCGATGCGCTCGATCGCGCCCGCGAGTACGCTTCACTCTCGACAGAGAAGGTGCGCGAGATATCGAAAAAGAATCCGAAAGCCTTCTATAGCGGGCTTGCCGCCGTGCTCGTAGGCGCGGGACTGATTGCCACAGCCGCAGCGAAGGCCTCACGGTCGAAGAAGAGCTCGTCTTCGAGCGCAGGATCAGCCAGCAGTTCAGGCACCTCATCCCGCAAGAGCAGCCGGAAGCGCAGCTCACGGAAGAGCGCTAGCAGCTAGGCGTCAACCCGGCAGGTTTCCATGTGGCAGGGGATTCCAATCCCCTGCCGTTTTTCAAGGATCTGGACGCTGCGGCAGGATTCGCTCTGGTTCCAACGCCCCTCACCCCTGGGTCATGGTGATCAACCGAAGTAGAACTGAATCGTTCTCGCAATCATGGCGAGGACCATGATTCCGGCGAGAGCCAGATCGACACGGTGCCAGCGCTGAAATTCCGGCAGAAACAGCTTTGCGATCCGCATCAGCAGTAGCAGGATGACGCCGGCCAGCAGCACCGGTCCCAGTGGATTGAAAGCGCGCGCCGCGGCGAAGTTCCCGCTTCCCATCGCGACGAAACTGCGCGTCAGACCACAGCCCGGGCATTCCTGGCCGAAGACCACCACGCTCACGCAGAAGCTCTGCGATGGCAGAGCGGCGCCTCGCTGAGTCCAGGCACCGAGAACGAGCATCACGCAGAGAACAGCAAGCGAAAAGATGACGATCGTGCGGTCGCCTGAGCTCCATTTTGACGCCGGGGCAGACATGTCACTTCGTCAGCTGGCGGAGTGCCGCTCGAAGCAGGGCTGAAAACTCCTCGCCGGCATCACCCTGTCTTCGAGCCGCATCGAGCGCCGCCTGGGCGTTCTGTGCCCGGTAACCCAGATTCACGAGCGCGGAGACGACGTCGTCGTCGATCGAAGCGGGGCGCGGTGCCCGCTGCTCGGCTTTGTCGCCCGCAGTGAGGATCAGCTTGTCGCGCAGCTCCAGGCAGATCCGTTCCGAAGTCTTCTTGCCCACTCCCGGGATGGAAGAGAGCCTGCGGCTGTCTCCCCGCACGATTGCTTCAGCCAGTTCATCCGTGGCGATGCCTGAGAGGATCACCTGCGCCAGTCGCGGTCCGATTCCGGAGATCGAGATCAGTTTCTCGAACGCGGTTCTCTCATCGGTGCTCGCGAAACCATAAAGCGAGAAGGTGTCCTCCCTCACATGCGTGTAGATGTGCAGTGCGGCCTTGTCCTTGCCTTCGAGTCTGTAGAAGGTGGAGAGTGGAATGTGAACCAGATAGCCCACACCTCCCGCCATGACCACGGCGCGGTCTGCTTCGAGCGAGCGGAGAGTTCCTTCGAGATAGGCGATCATTTTCTGGGTTCTGGGTTCTGGGTTCTGGGTTCTGGGTTCTGGGTTCTGGGTTCTGGGTTCTGGGTTCTGGCGAGTTACGCGCAAAGACCTCTGGCTCATGTGTCATCCTGAGCGAAGCGAAGGATCCCCTGAAGACTTGCGGTCTCCTCGAGGAGGGAGATCCTTCGCTTCGCTCAGGATGACACAGGCTGCATTGTTCGTTACTTTCTTCGCCACCTGGTGCCGGCCGGGGTATCTTCCAGAATGATTCCTCGGGCGAGCAGTTCATCACGCAGCCGGTCCGACTCCGGAAAATCTCGATTCTTCCGAGCCTGATTCCGAGCCGCAATCAGTTCTTCGATCTCGGCGTCGACAGCTTCGGCTGGGGCGGGCTGGATGTCGAGCACTTCATCGACGCGCTCGACTGCCTGGCGGATCTCCGCTGCTTCTGCGGCTGAAAGGTCGCCAGCGTCGATCGCGGTGTTCGCTTCCCGGATCAGCGTGAAAAGCGCGCCGAGGGCTCCCGCGGTGTTCAGATCGTCATCCATTGCTGCTTCGAAGGAGGCCAGAAAGGCAGCCGCCATGCCGCTGGGCTTGACCGTGGTCGATGTCTCTTTCTGTTCCGCTTCCTGGATGCGAAGCATGAACAGATCGAGACGTTCGAGCGCGTGTTTCGCATCCTCGAGCGTCTTCATCGTGAAGTTCAGCCTGGTGCGGTGCGGCACAGCCAGCAGCGCATAACGAATCTGAAGCGGCGTGAAGCCCTCACTGAAGAGGTCGCGCAGCGTGAAGAAATTTCCCGCTGACTTGGACATCTTGCGATCTTCGACGATCAGATGTTCGCCGTGAACCCACGTCCGGACGAAGGGCTTGCCGGTAGCGGCCTCGCTCTGTGCGATCTCGTTTTCGTGGTGAGGAAAGATCAGGTCCACCGCACCCGTGTGGATGTCGAAGGTCTCGCCGAGATACTTCATCGCCATCGCGGAGCACTCGAGGTGCCAGCCTGGCCGGCCTTCGCCTATGGGTGTGGGCCAGAAAGCCTCGCCTTCCTTGCGCGCTTTCCAGAGCACGAAATCGCGCGCATCCTGTTTGTCGTCAGTATCGCTGTCGACGCGGCTGAAGCTGCTCGTGTGATCGACTTCGATTCTCGCGAGCTTTCCGTAATCCGGAAACGTCGCGATCCTGTAGTACGTCGACCCCTCGGTCATATACGTGTGCCCTTGCTCGGTCAGCTTCTGCACCAGGTCGATCATCTCGGGGACATGATCGGTAGCCCGGGGATAGATGTCGGCCCGGCGTATGCGGAGGGTGTCGATGTCCTCGAAGAATGCATCGACGTACGGATCGGTGTATTCGCGAAGCGTGACGTTCTTTTCCTGCGCTTTTTTGATGATGCGGTCGTCCACGTCCGTGAGATTCATCACGAGCGTGACCCGAAGACCTTTCCACTCGAGATAACGCCGGAGTAGATCGGACCAGAGAAAGGTTCGAAGGTTGCCGATATGGACGTAGTGGTAGACGGTCGGGCCGCAGGCGTAAATCCGTACGTGCCCAGGCTCGAGGGGTTCGAGCGGTTCCTTTTCGCGCGTGAGCGTGTTGTAGAGCTTCACGCCGCGGAGGGTATCGGGGGGGCGGGTCAAGGTCAAGGCTGCTGAATGACGACTGATGGCTCCATTGGCACGAGACTCGCTCTTGCAGAGCCTGCCGGTTCATGAAACGCCGGAGAAAGAGGGTTGAAGACATGGGTAACATTATCTGGATCATCATTGTGGTATTGGTCGTTCTCTGGGCCATCGGGTTTCTCGGAGGCGCGTTCGGTGGCAACCTGATTCACATCCTGCTCGTGATCGCCCTGATTCTGGTGGTCTACAGACTTGCAACGGGCCGCAAAGTCATGTGACGCAGCATTCCTCAACAGACGGGAGGTTCCATGGGGGGTATTCTCTGGACCATCGCAGTGGTCCTGATCGTCATCTGGATCATCGGGTTGATGCTGGATATCGCCGGCGGACTGATTCACATCCTTCTCGTGATTGCGTTGATCGTGATCGTCTATCGCCTGATCACAGGCAAGAAAGTCGTCTGACGCTCACGCAGTCTTGAAGCAATCCACAATTGCGGCGACGCGATCGCGCTCAACCGGCGCATCGACGTCGCCGTTTCTTTTGATCGATGTGCCGACGATTGCACCGTCCGCCATCGATCGATATGCGCCGGCGTTGTTTACAGTCATCCCACTGCCGATCAGCAGCGGCGCGTCCACCGCATCGCGAACCGCCGCCAGCCGTTCCGGATCCGCCGGCTGTCCCGTCTCCCGGCCGCTGACGATCAACGCATCCGCCAGCGCGCGGTGTCGAAGGTCCTTCGCCAGCTGGAGCTCGTCGAACGGCGCGAGTGGAACCGCGTGCTTGACCATGTGATCCGCGAAGACCGCGATTTTTCCGCCCAGTGCCGCATTGCGACGCTGAAGCTCCGCAGCGCGCCCTTCGACCACCCCTTGATCGGTGACCATCGCGGCAGCCAGGACATTCACCCGGATGAACACGGCGCCCGTCGCAGCGGCGATTCCGAGAGCCGAGCGGCCGTCGTTACGGAGGATATTCACCCCGAACGGCAAAGGAACCTCCCGTTGCACTGCCGCGATCGCAATTGTCATGGCGCTGACGGTTTCGGGATCGACCTGTGCCCCGGTGAACGGCCGGTCGCCGAAGTTCTCGAACAGCACTGCATCGGCGCCTCCGGCAGCCAGCGCCATCGCATCCTGAACGGCGGCGTCCACAATCCTCTGCATCGAGCCTCCGAACAGAGGCGCGCCCGGAAGCGGAGCCAGATGCACCATGCCGATGACGGCATGGATGCCGAGCTTTTCCCGGAACTGTTCGCGAGTCCACATGTTGGAAGAGTGAAGGGTGAAGGGTGAAGAGTGAAAGGCTCATTTTTCACTCTTCACCCTTCACTCTTCACCCTTCACTCTTCACCCTTCACTCTTCCAACTTCATTCCCCTTCGCCCTCGGGGATCTCGGACAGATCCTGCGGTGCGGCGGTGCGGCGGTAGGCGACGGCGGAGAGCTCGGTCTCCGGGAAGTAACGCTCGACGACGTCTCGTGTGCCGGTTACACCCAGCTTCCCGAACAGGAAATTGAACTTCTCCTCGAGACTCCGGATGATCGGATCCTTTACGTCCGGAGTGAAGTCCCACATTTTCCTCTTGAACGGCCCGAGGGCTTTCTTCCGGCTCTTGTAGATGAACTGCTCTTCGGTCTCGCCGGCCTTCCTCTCGTCGGCGCAGTGCTCGCCGCACCATCGGGCGATCTCAGCCTTGACGTCCGCCGGATAGCTCGGGTGGTCGTAGACCATGTTCTGAAATCCCGTCGCCAGGTGAATCTCCGCAGTGCCGGATTTTGGAAATTCGTCGAAGACTTCTTCCGGAAGAGTCGATGCGCCATGCTGCACTGCGCCGCAGAGTCCGTACTCCTCCCGGGCGATGCGGGAGATGTTACGGAGCGTATCGAAGTCGATGCTGGCTTTCGCGATCGTCCCATCAGGCAGCGGAACGCCACCATGAGACGTTCCGGTCTGAATCGAGACTTTGCTGATGCCTTTGAGTCCAGGTCCGAGGGTTTTGAGATAGCCTCCCATGTAAGCGCGGAATTCTTCCGGAGTGGTGTTGTCCTTGCCGACCTCGCCGATCTCACCGCCGACCGAGACTTCGATTCCGTCGGGCTGGCGCTCGCGGATGTAGCGGGTGAAGTGTGCGGCGTTCTCATAGTTCGGCCGCTGCTGTTCGTCGACGGTGGGGAAGCTCAGATCGACCAGAGTCGAGGTGTCAATGTCGATGTTGTAGAACTCCGCTGCAAGCGCTTCGTCGATGAGGGACTCGATTGCCCGGAGCTCCTTTTCTTTCTCGCCGGCGGCGAACCGTTTCGCGCTCGCCTGAAAGTGGTCTCCCTGGATGAAGACCGGACCTCGATAACCTTCTTTGATCGCCGCGGCCAGAACGCAGGCGGCGTATTCAGCCGGCCTCTGTTCGGTGTAGCCGATCTCCGAACGGGCAATCTCGAAGATGAAGGGCCCAACGTTGTTCTTCATGGCGGCCCTGAACAGGGCACGGCAGGTGTCGTAGGTCAGGACGCGTATGTTGTGCGCGGGTACGGTGAACCCTGTCACCTCGCCCTGTCCCATGGCTTCGTACAGCGTTTGAATGGACGCCGGAACTGCGCCGCAGCGGTGGGCGAGCTCGTGAATCATGTCGCGCGCCCGCTCTTTCGTGGCCGCCTCGTCGCTGAACACGGCCGTGTAGATCAGATCGTCAACGAAACCTTGCCGCAGCTCCGATGTGTCATCGATCGAGCCTTCGGCCGGAATGCCGGTTTTCTCGAAGGCGCGCTGAAGGGATTCTAGAGACGAATGAATCATGGGTAACCTCCAAAAAGTTGCTGAAAGCGCACTCTATCAAAACTCGGGACTGCTGGAGTTGAAACGCTGACTCTCCGGTGCCGGCTCAGCCGTCGACCAGACCGCGTATGGTCGCGAGCAGCTTCTGCAGGTCGAACGGCTTGATGACTGCTCCCCTGGCGCCGAGCTCGGCAAGCTCCTCCTCAGAGACCGGCTCGCCACTGAGGATCAATACAGGTACGTCCGCCACGCCATCCTCTTGCCGGATCTGGCGGAGGACCTCGTCCCCTGCCATCCCGGGCATATTCATGTCGAGGAGAATCAGGTCGGGCATGGCCGTGCGTACCGCCTCGATCGCCTCCACACCTGAGCCTGCGGTTCTCGCTTCGAAGCGGTACTCGGTCAGGATATTCTTCATGAGAAGAAGGATGGGCTGGTCGTCGTCGACCACCAGGATGCTGGGACGCTTATCAGGCATGGAGGAGTCCGGTCGCGGAGTGTAGCAGACGAGCCTGGGCGGAAGGGATAGAATCCCCTCATGGCGCTTCGCAGCAACCGTCGGGTTTCGATTCTCGACGTCATGGGTCCGGTGATGGTGGGACCCTCCAGTTCCCACACGGCGGGCACGGCCCGTCTCGGTCGTGTTGCGCGCGAGATCCTCGATGAAGATCCGCTGGAACTGCATTTCTACCTGCATCCACCGCTTGCCGCGACGTATCGCGGACATGGCTCCGACTTTGCCCTGGTAGCAGGTGCAATCGGGCTCAATGTGGACGATCCCCGAATTCCGGAGGCGATCCGCATCGCGGAGCAGATGGGAGTGAGAATCGAGTTCTCGGAGGAAGACCTCGGCGATGTCCATCCGAACACGGTCCGCATCACGGCGAGGGGAGCCACGCGGAACGTCGAGATCGCCGGCTCATCCGTCGGCGGCGGGGTCATTGAAGTGTTCAACATCGATGGCTTCAGCGCGCGATTCAAGGGCGATTCACCGACCCTGCTGATGTTCTATCGCGATCGGCCCGGAATGATTCACCAGACGACCGAGATTATTGCGGATGAGGGAATCAATATCGCTTCGCTCGCCTGTTCACGACGGCAGCGTGGAAAAGAAGCGTTCATGCAGATCGATGTCGACTCCCCGATCTCAGACCGTGCACTGGACAGGATTCGTACACTCGCAGATGTGACCGAAGCAAGGTATCTCGACAGGATTCCCTGACGGAAACTCATATGATCGAATCGTTCAAACAGCTCGAAGAGTCAGCGCGTGATCGCGACCTCGCCGACGTTTTCCTCGAAGCGGACGCTGAGGAGTACGCCATCACGAAGGAGAGCATCGTCGGATCCCTCGCCAAGCGCCGCGAGGTGATGCTCGAGTGCATCCGGCGGGGAGTCGGGGGCGGAACCTCGATGGGAAAGCTCGTCGGCAACGAGGCGAAATCCCTCAACGATGCGACGGGGGCAGGAACCATCTTCCTCGATCCTCTCATCACGAAGGCGATGATCTACTCGCTTTCGGTGATGGGTGAGAACTCGCGGATGGGTGTCATCGTCGCTGCGCCGACCGCCGGAGCAGGTGGAGTCGTGCCCGGAACGCTGCTCGCTCTCGAAGAAGAGCGGAATATCGATCCCGCGATCACGACCCGTGGTCTCGTGGTCGCGGGTGGAATCGGGACGATCGTCGCGCTCACTGCAAGCATCTCCGGAGCTGCCGGCGGGTGTCAGAACGAAGTGGGCGTTGCCGCCGCAATGGCCGCGGCGGGCGCGTGCTACATGATGGGCGGGAACGCGCACCAGTCGATTCACGCCTCTGCGCTCGCGCTCAAGAACACGCTCGGGCTCGTCTGCGATCCGGTGGGTGGCCTCGTCGAGGTTCCCTGCGTGAAGCGCAACTCGTTCTATGCAGTGCATGCGCTCACGGCAGCGCAGCTCGCGCTGGCGGGCGTCGACTCGGTGATTCCGATGGACGAGGTCGTCGAAGCGATGGTTCGTATCGGACGAGCTCTACCCAGAGGACTTCGTGAAACGGCGGAGGGCGGCCTCGCGACGACCGCGACAGGGTGCGCCATCGGCGAGCGGCTGAAGGAAGAGGCCGAGGAGAAGCGTCGCCTCAAGGCCGAAGAGCGGGAGAGGCTCGCCGAACAGAGGAAAGCCGAAGCCGGTTCAGTGTGACGAGCATGGCCTTATATAAGTTAGGCGGAGAAGTGTCATCCTGAGCGCAGCGAAGGATCCCCTGATTGCTTGCGGCACAGCGAGTCCTGAGGGGATCCTTCGCTCCGCTCAGGATGACACGCGCTCGTTCACACAACCCACAACCCAGAACCCAGAACCGGGCGGGCGGCGGCTAGGGGTAGTACCCCTTGATCGTCCTGGCTCTGCCTCCCGCGACTTCGACGCGCACCTCGCGCCACTCGGTCGTCTTCGCTCCAGGCGGCGGGTAGAATCCGAGCACGTACTGGCTGCGCAGCTCGCGCTGGATTTCGTCGTAGATGCGCGACAGGTCGGACGCGTTCTCGATGTAATAGGTGCTGCCGCCGGTCTCCGAAGCGAACCGGCCGAACTTGTATCGCGTTTCCATGTCGCTCGTGCGAATGCCGATCCCGATGCCGTAAATCGGCACGGCTGTGCGGCGCGAATACTCGAGCGCCTGATCCAGACTGAAGCGCGATGCCGTGTCCCGTCCGTCGCTGATCACGATGAGGGCTTTCTGTCCCTTGATGCCCTGGAAGTTGTACAGCGAGTAGACGATCGCGTCGTAAAGAGCCGTATTGTCCTCGGCGCGCAATGATCCGAGACCTGCGCTCAGATCCGCCAGGTTCGGAGTCCACTTCTGCACGAGCACCGGCTCGCGGTCGAACGCCGTCACGAACGCCTTGTCACCCGGCTTGAGGATACTCTTGAAGAACAGTGCGCCTGCCTTCTGCGCCTCGAGCATCTTCGGCCGCATCGAGCCGGAACTGTCGACCGCTATTCCCAGGGAAAGGGGCATGTTGTCGACGTGATCGAACTTCGCAATTTTCACCGGCTGGCCCTGGTCGAAGACTTTGAATGCCTCCTGCTGAAGGTCGTTCACCAGGCGATTGCCGCTGAGCACGGTCGTCGGAAGCTCTACCAGGTGAACGTCGACTTCCTGGAGGAACTCGGGCGAATTGATGAACACCACGTCCTCGGCTGCCGGTACATCCGAGTCCTTCATCGTGGCCACCGCGCGGATGTACGCGATCCCCAGATCTTCGGGGACGTTGATGGTCTGTACCCAGGGCGGCTCGAAAAGGGAGGCGAGCTTTGTCTCGTTCAGAAAAAGATCCAGGCTCTCAATCTGTTTGCCATCAGGAACCTGTGCGTCGAGCTCCACACGCACGCGTCCGGAGATCTTCGGAGCGATACGCGGCGAGACGATGCGGACGCGGAAGGGATCGGCACCCTGATTGACGATGATCTCGTCGCCAGTGATGATCTCGCCGTCCGCATCGAGACCGACTGCCTTGATGGTGCGAGGCTGCGGGACCCGGCCCAGATCAAGATCCAGAGAATAGGGAGGAGTCCGCTTGATCATGACGCGTTTGCCGTCGAGGTAGAACTCGACCGCCTGCACATCGCCGGTGAGAATCGTCTCGATGTGCTGCAGGCCCGTCAATAGATCGGTCGAGAGGGGAACGATTCGGAGCCGTGTGTCGCTCCGTTCGACGTCTTCCTGAAGCGCCCGGATGGTGCGCGTGCCTTCGGCCTTCAGGGCCGTTCGCTCGGCGCTGTCCTGAATCTGCGGAACCACGAGATCGGTCTCCACGATGCCCTCGGCGCCGGAGTTGACATCGGTGATTTTGATGCGCGACTTGTAGTCGGCGGGACGGAGAAATCGCTCGATGGTGATCGGGAGCTGTGCCGAGGCGCCCTCAGCGGGGAAGTTGTAGCGGTAGCGGTAGCTCTCGAAGAGCTTGTCGTCCTTGAGCACTTCACCGGTAACGTCGATGTTATAGAAGCGGGCGCCGTCGACGTCGATGGGAGTCAACTCGGAGGAACCAACGAGCAGGGTCAACTCGACGGAAGTGCGAGCGCCGCGCCTGCCGGGATAGGCCGCGGTCAGCTCAGCCTCCAGCACCGGAGCGTCCGGGTTGGTCAGAACCGAGGTTCGCAGGATCCGGTTCACGTCCTCGGTGTTCACCTCGGGTGGGTTGAAGAGCTGGTGGATCTGCATCCGGTTCATCTGCGTGCCGTAGACCGCGTTGAGGATCTCTTCGCCATCTCTGGGACAGCGAAACTCGATCGGCGACATGCCCCTTCCTCTGGTCAGACCTGTTCCCTGAGCACTGCCTCCCGCGTCACTCTGAAAGACAGCTCTGACTGCAGCCGCGTTGTTGAACTGGTGCCGGCTCATTTCATCCTGTGAGATCAGGTCGGCGAGATCTTCGCTGCCCAGACCTCTGGGTTGCCAGAGCCTGAAGTCTCCGCCATTCCTTGGCTGGTAGAAGAGAATTCGTGTATTACGGCCGAATTCTGCAAGGTTCGCGTAGTACCAGATCTCCAGAGGGACGAGAAGATCGCAGTTGGCCTTGATGCGGTTGTCGGGGTGCCCGCGAGTGAGGAGGATGCGGGAGCGATCGCTCACCATGTTTTTGAATTCGCTCCGGGCGAGCTCGAGATTTTCCGCATACTTCTCCCGGAACTCGTTGTATGCGGTTCTGGGGTCGGGATCCCGGCGGGCCCAGAAGTCCTCGATGTAGACATCGCGCTGCGCGTCGGTTTCCATGAGGAGGAAGGTGTTCAGCTCCGTCGGGAGCATGATGGGCTCGACGTCGCGAAGGAAGTCGCGGTACTTCTGGTCGAGGTTCGCGATACGATCCTTCTGCTCCCGCCTCGAGAGCTTTCTCACGCCGGGGTCGGCGGTGGGGTCCGGCCGTGCGATTGCCGGCTCCGACGGAGGCTTCTCGGTCTGTGCGGCGAGCTGCCCCGAGGGAACTGCCAGCAGGACGAGAAGTATGGCTGCGGAAGTGCGAATCAGTGTGTCACGAAAGAGATTGGACATGGCCTCACGTTCTCATTGAAGCAGTCGGAACATATGCGAATCTATCTGGACAACAACGCTACAACGCAAATCCATCCAGCCGTCCTGGCGCGGATGGCTGAAGTGTCTCTGAATGTTTATGGGAACGCCTCGAGTATTCATGCCGAAGGTCAGCGGGCCCGACGGGTCCTGGAAGAGGCGCGGGAGCAGGTGGCGGGGATGATCGGAGCTGCGCCCCGGGAGGTCGTGTTCACCAGCGGGGGTACGGAATCGAACAACGCGGCCATCCATGGGACCGTATTATCAACCCGTACACCCTGTCACATTGTTACGACTTCGATCGAGCATCCATCCGTGCTCGCGCCCCTCCGGGAGCTCGCGTCTCGCGGACACGAAGTCGGCTTCGTTCCTCCCGGCGCGGATGGCCGAGTCTCCGTGGATCGGTTGTGCGCGGCGATTCGTGACGATACGAAGCTGGTGTGCGTGATGTTCGCCAACAACGAGACCGGGGTGCTCCAGCCTGTGAGAGAGATTGCCCAGGTTTGCCGGTCTCGGGGGATTCCCGTACATTGCGACGCAGTTCAGGCCGGGGGCAGGATGAGTCTGAATGCAGACGACCTCGGCGTCGACACGCTGGCACTCTCAGCGCACAAAATGCACGGTCCGAAGGGCATCGGCGCCCTCTTCGTTCGTACCGGCGCCCGCCTGGAGCGTCACATGAGCGGCGGAGCTCAGGAGCGGCGGAGACGGGCGGGAACCGAGAACGTTCCTCTCGCTGCGGGCTTCAGTGCCGCTGCAGAGCTCGCCGGGGGGGCGTTCGACATGTCGTCAGTTGCCGCCCTGCGGGACCGGTTCGAAGCCCGAGTTCGTAGTGGCGTGACAGACGTGCACGTGAATGGAACCGTTGCGCGCATCCCCAATACGAGCAACCTCCACTTTTCCGGAGTTGACGGAGAAAGCCTCGTGATCGCTCTCGATCTCGCCGGTGTAGCGGTATCGACGGGATCGGCGTGCTCGTCCGGGCGAACCGAGCCGAGCCATGTCTTGCTCGCGATGGGTCTCTCAGAGCAAGATGCGAAGAGCTCGCTGCGATTCTCACTCAGCCGTTTCAATACCGGCGAAGAGATCGAGCGGGTAGCTGATCTGCTGGAGGGGATGGTACCGATGCACAGAAGAAACGCTGCGGCGAAGGTGTCGTGACTTTGAAAAAACATGAACCCGACATCGCTGCGATTCCCGCCGGTGAGCTGAGCCTCACACGCAAGAGCACTCCCCTTGGACGTGTGTTCCTCGAAGGGGACCTCGCGGCCATTCAACTCCCTGATGTTCTGAGCTTCATCGCGATGATCCGTCATTCGGGAAGGCTCGTGCTGCGGCTTCGTCAGCTCGAACGGACGATACTCTGGAAGGAGGGGGAGATTGCATTCGCCACGTCGAATTCAAAGGAGCACTCACTGGGCGAATTTCTCCTTGCGAACGGAAAGATCACCGAGGAGCAGTTTGCCGAATCGAAGCTGCGCGTGACCCCCACTCTCCGCCACGGCAAAGTGCTCGTCATGATGGGAGCCCTCTCGCCTAAAGATCTCTGGTGGGGCGTGAAACATCAGGTTCTCGAGATCATCTACTCGCTGTTCACCTGGAAGGAAGGCCGTTTTTACTTCTGCGAGCTTTCTGAACAGACGAGCCAGGAGCGCATCACTCTGTCGATCAACACCTCGTCCGTCATCATGGAGGGAATCCGGCGGATCGACGAAGTGGCCAGAATCCGGGAGAGGATCACCGGACCGGAGATGGTGTTTGCGCGTGTCCCCGGAATCGAGCCCGATATGGACGAGTTCGATCTGAGCGAGCAGGAGTCCCGGCTCATCGGGCAGATCGACGGAGTGCGCACGATCCGCGAGCTCATCGGGTTGTCCGGCATGACTGAGTTCGAAGTCACGCGCATTCTGTTTCAACTGCTCTCCGCGCGCGTGATCGAAGTGGTCTACCAGCAGCCGGCCCGCTCGGCTGTGTTCCTGGACGTCGAAGACTCACCCGAGCTGATCCGCGTGGTCACGACCTACAACCTGATGTTCGCACGGCTCTACGAGGTTCTGGCTGGCAGGGTGGGACAGCAGCAGGCGCGGGAGATTCTCGGAAGTCTGCTTCAGAGCTCCGATACCGACGAGCTGTGGAACGGCGTCTTTTTCGATGAGTTCGGACGCTTCGACGAGAACATGCTCATCGCGAATGTATCGGAGCTCTCGGTCGACCGCAGGCGCACTGCGCTGGACGAAGGGCTCAACACGCTCCTTTCCATCGAGCTTTTCGAGATCGCACAGCACCTCGACGCCGCGACCAAAGTGGAGGTCTTCCGGTACATCTCGGAGCAGAGGGCGACGCTGGAGTGAGGGGGAGTGACGAATGACGAATGACGAATGACGAGTGACGAATGACGAATGACGAATGACGAATGACGAATGACGAATGACGAATGACGAATGACGAATGACGAATGACGAATGACGAATGACGAATGACGAATGACGAATGACGAATGACGAATGACGAATGACGAAT
>JBGTDX010000069.1:0-2747 GCA_041748075.1 Thermoanaerobaculia bacterium | reverse complement strand
GTCGCCGGGATGCGCGTCGGGACGGGCGCCGCGACGAGGCAACGCGAGTAGGGCCGATCGAACGCCAGCACCGAACCCGGTTCCGGCCGGTGCTTCAGCTGGTCCGGGCTGTCGAGGAACAGAGGGGCTCCCGGTGGAGGTGCCGCGTCGCGTTTTGGGCGTCTCGCCCTCCGCAGCGGGCTGTTCACCATGCTTAACACTGTTTCGTGGTGCGTTCTCCGAGAGCTGGAGACCGAGCTTACGAATCGCGGGGCGGTTCCGTTCGAAGGGGCGAAAGGGTGCTGGCGACAAGAAGAAAGCGGCGTGCACGAAGTCCGTCGCGCTGCGCAAGGCCCTGGGCGTCGAGAAGATCCCGCCGGTCGTTCCGGCTCAGGAGATCAATTCGATCGAAGCCGCCTGAACACCCATCTGAGAGGAGCCGGATGTCATGGAACTCCGCAACGGTAGCAACCCCGAGCAGCAGAGGTCCCAGAGCCCGGAACCCGCGGCGATTCGATAGTAGGCGGCGTAGGGTACGAGTCACTGGCAGGGCTCCGTCCTTCTGACTCTTTTGAGCGGGTCGAGCTACTGCTCCCTGAGTTCAGTGTCTGCAGCATGCGAATCTGCTGAACTGATCGAGCAGTCGCACCGAGTTGCGACATCGCTGCCCTATGGGCTTGATCCGCCAGCAAGGTTCGCTGGGACGACGCGCCACGTCGGTGTTCCTCGATCGCTTGCGAGCGCCGCTGGTCCTGATCGATGAACTGCATGAGTTCGTGCTGAATGCTTGGATCGAGCCGGGCATCTCGTCTAGTCGCTGTGTCGATCGCATCGAGTCGGCGGGTTGCGGCCTCGCTCGGCGATTCACCGTACTCGTGAGGTGCCGGCGCACCAAGTCGATGCAGCTCATAGCGAATTTTCTGGTACGCCGCGCTTACTGCCTCTTCGTAGTCCCGCCGGACCTCCGGCGTCGCCCTTCGTTCCGCGGAAAGCGCCTCGTACTCGCCTTGGAGTCGAGCGATATCCACTCCCAGGAGGTTGACAGCCTGCAGGATCTGGGTGTGCCGCGGATGAGTGGCACCCGGGCCGAGCATCTTTTCGATCTCCGAAATCGACTTGCCTTCAAGCCCGCACCCATCGCATTGCGAGATCGCGTGGAGCCGCTCCGCCGCCTCGCGTCGCCAGGTCGTCTGCACGTCTGTCTCGACTGAGAAGAGGGCGTCCTTTGCCTCGACGAGACCAGCCTTTTTCCAGGACTGACGGTCACCGCTGATGGCCTGTATCGATCGCCTTTGCTTGTCAATCTGTTCGGCAAGATTCTCTACATACCGGCGCTTATCGGTTTCCTCTAGGCTTCCGGACCTATAGCGCTCGCGGTACTCGTTCCGAATCTGATCGATCGTAGCCTGGCTCCGCTCCACCTGTTCCTTGTGCTTCTGCCAAATGCCGCTACTGGGAGGATAGCTCCGGGGCAACGGAACGGGTGCGGCGTCTGGGTGTTGCGGCAATGCGTCCTGTTCGATCGCCACATCGATACACTTCCTCAATCGCTCGGGGCTGTTCAGGATCGTGCAGTCCAGGGCCTGGACGTCCAGCGTGAGCATTGTCAGGCCGAGCGCGGCCAGAGCGATGATCCTTGCATTGCGCATGAGTATCTCCTTGTGGCGACCGCTGAGTGTGGGCTGAATTGTTCGACCCCACCGCGGTGGCGATCGAGCTAGCCGACAACGTCTAGTAAGAGGTCAGAGCGAGCAACGGCGGCCGTTTGCCTGCACTGCCGCTCCTTCCGCTCGACGTCTTCGGAGCTCAGAACCCGGAGAGCCTCACCGGCCTGCTGCGCTTCGATTGCGTCGGTCGAGATGTTCACCTGGCTCTGCAAACGTTTGGCGATGCCGACGACGAAGGCGTCGAGCCCGCTCATTCCATCGGCCACTCGAACAGAAACGATGGAGCCGGGTTGCATCGAGACGAGTTTCTCGCGGCCATCTTCGTAGAACAGCTGTTGCCCGGCAGCAGGCTTCGCTACCAGCCCGGTGCCGGTATTCGCACATCCGACTGCCCCAGTCAGGACGAAGAGGCCGGCGGCCATCACGATGAAGTGCCGATCGATCGACGGGATCAGAGACATGACTTCTCCTCGTTGGGTTCGCATCGCGGCCCGTGCCGGTGTTGACTCCATCATCGCCATTGGAGATGGAATGCGACGAGGAGAACTATGAAACTGCGTCGCCGAGTCGTGATGAAGAATGAATCCGGGTCTCGAGCGGTCGCGGCTCACTGCTCCAGAGGAGTTCTGCGGATCGCGAGGACAACCACTGCGCGAGGGAACGTCCTGCATCCAGGCGGTTCGAGCGAAGCAAGTCTGTGATCTGGGAGCCGCCTGAAGGTTGAGCGAATCAGGTCCCTGACGGCGCCCTCGCGCGACGTACCTCGACGCGCCGGAAGCGGCGGTCATGTCCAGCCGGATCATGGCGAGGGGCTCCCTGCGCAACGCGTCCGCGTCCCATTGGATCTCCGGCCGAAGCGGCACACCCACGAGCGACGGGCTCGTGTCCGGGAATGGGGACGTCACGGTTGCGGCTCTTCCACGGCGTACGCGGCCGCGCGCGTACCGAGTTTGTCGAGCACCGCCGACGACGCATTGTCGAACTCCAGGTCCAACAATCCTGCCGCGACATTGGCGGGCGTCGGCTCGATCACATCCCGCGTGACGCTCAGGCTCCACGACCACGAGCAGCTACGGCCGGTCGGCACGCCGTCGAACGTCT
>JBGTDX010000068.1:0-3222 GCA_041748075.1 Thermoanaerobaculia bacterium | reverse complement strand
GCCGCTGTTGGGCGGGGCCACAACCGTGACCGTCGCCGGGTCGAGAGTGCCGTCCGCATCGCTGTCGTTGCCGAGTACGTTGATGACGGTGCTGCCGCCAACGAGAGCGACGTTCGCGTTGTCGAAGCTAGCCATCGGCGGCATGTTGACGCCCACGCCGTCGAAGTAGCGGCCGGAGAAGTAGTTCTCGATCTGCTGGCGTTCGGACGAAGTGACGGGGCGGTTGTAGACGAGCACCTCCGCGAGGTCCATCGCGATCCGCCGGGTGTTGTTCAGTTCGACGCCGATCCGGAGCCTGCTGTTGCTCGTGTCGAAGATGTGGCTCTCGGAGGCGATTTCGTCTCCGTTCGCGTAGTGCTTCAATACGCTGTCCGAGTACACGAGGCCCTGCGTGATCCAGCCGGCGCCGTTGCCGAGGACCGAAGTGGGGAAGTCGTTGGCAGAACACCAGCCCTGGACCGCGAGGTTCCCGGTGGTGGGGGGCGTGTCGCTCACAGCCGGTCCGAAGGCCCGGTTGCAGGTGGGAGCGCCGTAGACGAAACCGCCCCAACCGTCCGAGTGGTAACGGACCACCATGAAGATCGAACGATTCCCCTGGCCGGTCGGCAGGCCGATGGTACCCGTGCGCCCGAGCGCATCGTCGACGCCATCGAAGCTGACGAAGTCGTTGCCGGACAGCTCGCCCGCCGTGAGCGTCGGAGCCTGGAAGCCCACGGGCGGGACGACATCGTTCCCGGAACTCGTCTGGTCGGACCAGAGCACGACCCCGCCCTGGGCATCCAGCGCGACTCCCTCCTCCCCGAGGAGGCGCATCACCAGTCCCGCTGCCGGGGGTTCGCAGACGCCGACGGCGTCGTAGGACGCCGTCCAGCTCGCGTCGGCGCCCGGAACGGTGATCGTGTGCTGCGCGGTACCGCCGTCGGACCACTGGACGAAGCTGTACTCGATTCCGCCGAGGCACTGCGTCTGCGGCGCCGTGATGATGTGCTCGAAGTTGATCAGCGTGTCTTCGACGAAGGGGGCCGTCCTCGTCAGTCCGTCGAAGAAGAGCGTGAGACCCGGAGGCTCCGAGACGAAGCTCAGATCCACCTTGTCGGGATAGATTCGGCGTACCGCCGAACTCGAAAGCCCATCCGAGTCCGTGACGGTCAGCCTGCACTCGTAGAACACGGGTCCGCTGAATCCCTGCCCCTGGATCGGAATCTCGAACTCGATGCTCGTCACGCCGCTCGTCGGTCCGAAGGCGGGATGCCGCGTGCTGGGACGAACGAAATCGCAGGACCACTCGTAGGCGGAGACCGGCAGCACGCCGTCCTCGATGTCCGTTGCGCTACCGATGAAGGTGATGATGTCGCCGAACTGGAACAGTGTCGGCGGTGACTCGGTCGGACTCACGATCTCGACCGTAGGCGGGTTGCCGACAGAGATCAGGATCGGCGCGGAGACCGACTGGTTGGTTCCGTCGGAGACATGCAGAAGCGCCGAGAAAAGCCCGTTGGACAGGTACGTGTGGGATACATTCTGTCCGAACGCATCACTGCCGTCGCCGAAGGTCCAGTGGTAGGTGAGCGGGCCGAAGTCGTCGGTCGCCGCTCCGCTGAAATCGACCGCGAGCGGGGCAACGCCGGCCGTTGGTGCCGCCTGGGCGAGAGTGATGACGGGCGTCTGGTCGCCGACGAAGACGAAGCGGCGGAGATCGCCATTCCCCTGATTTATGTGGTTGCCCGCAATGGTGAGCCAGTAGAGCGCGCCGTCAGGGCCCTGTTCGATCGCCACGACCGGACCCGCGCTCGGCTCGAACTCGAAGTCTCCGGTGACCACGGTCGGGTCGAGGGGATCGAAGGTCAGGTATCGGATCCACTTGCGAGAGAAATCTCCGTAGAAGTAGGCGCCGAAAAACGGGTCGGCCGGGAAGGCGTCGCCGCGGTAGACGACGCCGCCGGTCACAGAGGCGCCAGACCCTGCGTGCGGGTAGGTGAAGGCCGGGTCATCGTGAATCGCGCAGGAGCAGCCCGGAAAGCTCGGGTTGTCACAGGGCCCTTCGCAGTACGGCCAGCCGAAGTTGACGTCCGCGCGTCCGAGGTGGACGTCCTCCCAGGCGATGTTCTGCGTGTTGCCCCCCACCTCGGCCACGAAGAAGCGCCCGGTCGACAAGTCCCAGCGAGCGCGGAACGGATTGCGCAGTCCGTAAGCCCAGATCGAGTCGAGGATTCCGCCGGGTCCATCCTGCACGAAGCCGAAATTGTCTTCCGGGATACTGCCGTCCTTGTTGATCCGGATGATCTTGCCGCCGGTACGCATCAGGTCCTGCGCGATCAGGCCATCGAACTTGTCACCAGTGGTCAGATACAGACGCCCATCGGGTCCGAAATCGAGCCCGCCGCCGAGATGACAGCAACTGATGTAGCCGTCGTTGTCCTGCCACAGCACGATCTCGGAGCTGAGGTTGCCCGTGCTAGTCAGGCCGCCGGTGTTCTCCTGATGCGTGAACCGAGCGATCCGGGCGAGCTCGGGAGTCCCCGGCGTGTAGTAGAGATAGAACCAGCCGTTGCTCTCGAACTCCGGGTCCAGCGTAATGTCGATCAGCCCACGTTCCTGGTCCGCATTGATGTTGGAGAGCGCCATATACGTCGCAGACGGAACCGGTGCCGGCGCTGACGGGTCTGCGATCAGGATCTGTCCGCTCTTCCGGATGATCAGCATCCTGCCGTCCGGGAGGAAGACCATCCCCATCGGCTGGCTGATCCCCGGAAGGACCATCTGGGTCTCGAAGTCCGGCGGCGGCGCTGCAGACCCAGCCTTCGCGATCGAGAAGATCACCAGCGCGAGAGCCAGGGTGCGAAGAGGCTTCATGTCGTACTCCAGAGGCGAGATGGGCATGCCACAGGTAAGTGGCTGGACGGCGCAGAAAGGATAGCGCGTCGCTGACTTCGCGATTTTCGGCATCCCTGCCCGAAGGCTATGCAGGGAGTTGCGTAGGCGCGCTAGGTGACTTGTTCGCCTTGCTTCGCGGGTCCGCTACGCGACAACCGGGCTCGCGGCGCCGATCACTGTTTGTCCAGGTCGTCCTGCTCTTCCGGCTCGCCCGCGTCGCCCGCGTCGCCCGCGTCGTCCGCGTAATAGCCGTAGTGGCGAGCGCGGACGGGAAGGGAACCCTCGTTCAGGATCGCGCCGAGCAGCCGCCCCTCGGGAAGCAACTTCACCATCGCCTGGATTGCGCCC
>JBGTDX010000067.1:0-4351 GCA_041748075.1 Thermoanaerobaculia bacterium | reverse complement strand
TGAGGGCGTACGCCGAGAGCGTGCGCACAGCCAGAGCGTTCGGGCGTGCGGACCGCGGAGTCGCCCTCGCCGAGGCGGGATTGCGACGCTTCCCGCGCGACCCCGGCATCGCCGGCGAATATGCGTTTCTTTATCTGGACCACTTCGGCGACATCGACCGGGCGCGTGCCATCCTCGACGCCGCGGAAGCGGGACCCGTCAACTCCTACTGGGACGCCCAGTACTACAGCCGACTCTACGCTCACGAGTTCCGCCGGGCGGCCGAGGCTGCGCTCGAGCCGAGCGTCTTTGAGAGCGTCGCTCGCGGCTGGGGACGGACCCAAGCGGCACATGCTCTTCTTCACGGCGGCTTCGACGCCGAGGCGAAGAAGATGCTGATCGATGCCGAAAAGATCCTCGTCGCCGAGCTCGACAAGCCCTACGCCGAGAACTACGGCTGGCCGCATCTCGTCTACGCCCTCAATCTGGCGCTGCAGTCCCGCGGGGATGAGGCGATCGCCAGCTGCGATCGGGCAGTGCGAATCCTTCCCTTCGAGCGGGATCAGGTGCACGGCGCCGTGTTCCGTCAGGAGTGTGCATGGGTGAAGGCGATGGCGGGACGAACGGACGAAGCGCTCGCCGAGATCGCCCTCTTCCTCGACCACGGCTGGATGTTGACGCGGTGGACCCTGGCGCTCGACCCGCGCTGGGACTTCCTGCGCGACAACCCGCGCTTCCGCGAGCTCTCCACGCCAAAGGGCACGGCGGCCGTCCGCTGACCCTGACTTACGAGCGAATACGACGTCCAGACCCTCTCCCCGCCCATGACTGCGTTCTCAGAACACCTGAGGTTCGGGCCGTGTGGTTCGACGGATATGTGCGCACCTACCTCGTGCGCGACCTGCAGGACCTCTCCTCGATTGCGGCGCTGCCCGACTTTCGCCGCATCATGCGTGCGGCATGTCTGAGGCTCGGGCAGCTCGTCAATCAGACCGAGCTCGCTCGCGACGTTGCATTGCCGCAGCCCACCGTGCATCGCTACCTCAATCTGCTCGAGATTTCATACCTGCTCGTCCGGTTACCGGCCTACGCTGTGAACCGCACTAAACGACTCATCAAGTCGCCGAAACTGTACTGGGGCGATACGGGAGCCGCGCTGCATCTCTCCGCAGATCCCGAGCCCGCCGGCGCTCACCTCGAAAATCTCGTGCTCCATGACCTTCTCGCGTGGCGCGATGCGCGCCTCGCACCTGCCGAGATCCTCTACTGGCGCACAACGATCGGCGAGGAGGTGGATCTGGTGATCGAAACGGACGGGCGGGTGATGCCTATTGAGATCAAGGCCACCGGCCGTCCTCGACTCGGCGACGCAGCACACCTTCGAACCTTTCGGGCAGAGTACGGAAAGAGGGCGCGCGCAGCGCTCCTGCTGCACACAGGCAGTACGACCGAATGGCTCGCGCCAGGCGTGCTTGCCTCCCCGTGGTGGCGCGTGCTTTGAGTTGGGTCGGCGCGGAAAACCGGGGCCCGGAGCAAGAGCCCGGAGCAAGGGCCTGGAGGGTCAGACGGGGTAAGGCGAAGGGTCAGACGGGGTCAGACGGTGGGGGTCTGACGCAATGGCCTGAAGTTAAGCGGAAGGTGTCATCCTGAGCGAAGCGAAGGATCCCCTGATTGCTTGCGGCAGAGCGACCGTTACGCGGATGTCTACGATGATCCTTCGCAAGAGCGGAGGGGCGATGTCACGGCCGCCATGCACCGGCACGGTCGTGACCCGGCCATCGGGGGTGGCGGAACTGTTTATGTGATGCACGCTGGCGCACCTCGGAGAACCCGAACCGCTCCGGAACGGCGATCCACGTCCCGCGGTTTGAGGACGGGAAACGGCACGTCACCCGACCTGAACGAGCTGCGTACGGACGAACTCAGATTCCGCCGGAGGTTCGCCGTCCTCGCTACGCCCGAGTCGGGCATCTGTTTCATGGACGCTCAAAAGGGATTCTCGTCGAGCGGGAAGCTATCTGTCGATGTGATGATCCGACATGCGGAGTACAATTGAGCATATGGCCGACGACCTGTTCGCAGTCCTGAGCCGGTTTCACCGAGAGGTGGTGATCCCCGATCTCGACTCGAGGGTTGAGTTTCTGCGGAGCGAGAACGCGCAGCTCCACAGGGAGGTCCTTTCTCACTTCGATCAGATGTACCTCCGCTTCAACCGTCTCGAAGGCGAATATCACGCTCTGTCTGCCGCGGTCGCGCGGCTGGAAGCGCGCGGAAGCTCAGCGGACGACTTTCAAATTGCGCTTCAGCAGCTTCAGGCTCAGGTAAAAGAGCTCGAGGACCGATTGTCCCGGCTCGAGAGCGAAGCCTAGCGCAGCAAACGGAACGAGTAAGAAAACTTGATCATCGCCTGAGTGTCGGCAGCGCTGCGCTCGATGGAGTCCCGTACGCTTCCAAGTCCACCCGTGACCCTTTCGTCAAGTGCAGTGACCGACTCCCCAGGATCGCGACGCGCTTTTCAGTGGGGCGGGATCGCGCCGATCTGCGTCATCAGACCGAAGGTGTCGCCGACTCCCCAGTGCTCCACCGCCTTTCCATCGGAAAAGCGAATGATGTCGATGACACTGAACGACACGGGCCTGCCTGTCGCTGCGATTCCCTGAAACTCCCCCTTGTGAGTCCCCTGCCACGTGCACCGTGCCCACACCTTGTCACCGTCGCTCGCGATGTCGTCAATCGTCACCTTCAGGTCCGGGAAGCTTTCGAGCATCGAAGCAAACATCTGACGCACACCCTCGCGGGTGGGAGGCATGGGTGGCATATCCTCATGTTCGACGAAGTCTTCCGCCACATGAGCGTCCAGCGCGTCGATGTTCTTCTGATTGATGACTTCTTCGAGAAACCGCCGAAACTGTTCCTTGTTCCCAGCCTCCGACATGCAGAACCCTCCTTCTGTGTGAGATCGCTTTGGAGAACCAGGCAAGTCGCCCGCGCGCTCGTCGTCATTCCGGATTGGCCGGCAGTATAACTGGTTCATCAGGGGTCGACCGATTGTTCCCGGCGGAGCGTGCGAACGCAAACTGCGCCCACGGCAGCGATGAAGCGCCGATCGTTCGAAGGCACTCGCTGCTCATTCGTGAGGCGCTGGGGGTCAGATCCCGAAAAAATGAAAAATTCGCAACACGCGACCGCCAGCCTGAAAGGGTGAAAGTATTTCATTTTTCGGGTCCGACCCCACCGACACCCTGTCTCAACGGCGTCCGCCGCGAGATCCATAGGCGGTAGACATCCTTGACCCGCTTCGATCACCGAGGGACACTCGGAGGCGAGGAGGCTGCTCAGTGGGCTGGAGCGGAGCCACTGTTACGCTCTGGTGAAGCGTTCACCGCGAGTGAAGGATCGTTCGTGAAGACTACCTGTCATGACCTCGAGGTTGATTTCTCCGAGGCTCGCGCCGCGCTTCCTGATCTTGCGCGCCGCAGCGGACGGTTTCAGGTGCGGATGAAAAAGCTCATGGTCGGGGATTACCTGATCGATGGCTCAGTCCTCGTAGAGCGAAAAACCATTGCCGACTTTGCGTCGTCTCTCGCGGATGGACGCCTTTTTCAGCAGGCTGCGAGACTCGCGCGAAGCCCCTTCAGATCCATCATCCTGATCGAAGGTCCGAGACCTCTGCTCATGCCGGACGTGGACGCCAACGCGCTGAAAGGCGCGGTGGTCTCGCTTGCACTGATGTGGCGGCTGCCGCTCCTGCACGCGCGCGACCCGGAAGATTCGCTGCGCGTCCTCTCAATGATGGCGCAGCAATCGACCCGGGCCCCCGGATTGATCGTGGGGAGAGGGGATAGAAAACCGAAGGGATTCACCTCTCGAAAACTACACATCCTCCAGGGACTGCCGGGGGTCGGTCCGGAGCTTGCTCACCGTCTGCTGGTTCGGTTCGGATCGATCGAACGCATCGCCACGGCAGATGAACGAACTCTCCTGGAAGTTCGCGGCGTCGGTCCACAGACGGCCGCCCGAATCCGCAGAGTCCTGGAATGAACAAAGAAGGCGCGATTGCGCTGAGGCGGCGGCTGCGGTCGACGCGTTATAGGATAGCCTGAGGATGAAGCGACCACTTGACACGTCCGCGGCGGCGGAGAGCATGCAGATTGAACTGTGGCGCGGGATGGCACCGGAACAGAAGTTGGGGCTCATGCGCGACATGACGCTGATGATTCAGCGCCTCGCTTTCGCGGAGCTGAGGCAGCGCAATCCGCTCGCCACCGACGATGAGCTGTGGCTCAGGCTGGCCGCACGCCGGCTCTCGCCGGAGGCGATGCGCCGAGTCTACGGCGACCGAATGGATTTCTCGTGAGCCCCGGCGATCCGC
>JBGTDX010000066.1:0-37298 GCA_041748075.1 Thermoanaerobaculia bacterium | reverse complement strand
AATCCGATCAACACTTGTAATCGCGAACAGCGACTACGCACTGGCAGCTTAATTGACTGTCACGCTCTTCAACCGGTTTCTCACGCCGGTCGTCTGAGCGCCATGAGGTGAGATAAGGCTGTCCGACGACCTCGACGGACGGCACGAAAATTCAGAGGTTGGTCTGGCGCTGGTCCACGCTTTTCCGGCAGGAGTCAGACGAGAACGATGGAAAAGCTAAGCATGTAGATACTCGGTCGCCACTGTTTTCGGACGCGGGTTCAATTCCCGCCGCCTCCACCAAATTTGCTTTTGCCGCAGGAAGGGCCGAAGTCTTCTATCATCCAGAGGGTTTCGGCCTTTTTTGCGTTCGGAGGAGGACACGTGAGTAATGCCACGGAAGAGCGGGAGGTTCTGCATCAGCTGATCGACTCGCTGCGCCCCGAAGATGTTCCAACGGCTCACCGAGTGCTCGAAGCGTTGCATACGAGCGGCGATCCGTTGCTGACCGCGCTTCGAAACGCTCCATTCGATGACGAGCGGGAGACGGCGGAGGAGCACGACGCCGTGGGTGAGTCGAACCGTGAACTGGACGAAGGCGAGGGTGTTCCCCATGAGGAAGCGATGCGCCGCTTCCGAGTGAAGTGATCTGGCAGTTGATCTGGGCACCTCGGGCCCTGAAGGAGTTAGCTCGGCTCGATCGCGACGAGCAACTCCGCGTGCTGCGCGCAGTCGAAGTTTTCGCGGCAGAGGCGACGGGCGACGTCCGAAGACTCCAGAATGTCACGCCGCCCGAATATCGCCTTCGTGTCGGGAAGTGGCGGGTGCGCTTCCGGCTCGATCACGAGACCAGGGCAATGTTTGTCCTGCATGTGCTCCGCCGCGATGAAGCCTACTGATTGCCGAGAATCTCCGCCGCCGTCCATTTTCCGACGTTGTGAGTACTCGAGCGCTTTGACTTCGTAGAGAGCGCCTGATTGAACCCCTGGAATCCTTCCACCTTCAGCGTTCGGGATTGTTATCCGAGCTCACCAAATATCCGCACGTACGTCGCGTATCGCGCCGAGGACAGCGTACCGTCGAGTACAGCCTGCTTCACGCCGCACACTGGTTCATGTGTGTGCGTGCAGTCGGTGTATCGGCAGAACTGCTTCGGTTCGCCGAACTCCGGAAAGTACCACTGCAGTGAATCGCGCGAGAGCTGCCACAGCCCGAACTCACGGATACCAGGCGTATCGATGAGCAGGGTTCCATCGCCCAGGTCGTAGAGCATCGAGCCGGTGGTGACGTGACGACCTGTTCCGGCTTCGTTCACCTCGCGGGTCGCGAGCAGCAACTCCGGGTGGAGGGCGTTCAGCGTGGATGACTTTCCAACGCCACTGTGGCCGACCAGGACGGAGACCTTTCCATGGAGGACTGCGCGCAGATCATCCATGCCCAATCCGGTCGAGGCGGAGAAGTAGATCACCGGCACGCCCAGCTCACCATACCCCTTCAGGTTTTCCTTCTCTCGCTCCAGATCCTCGGGGCTGATCAGATCGATTTTGTTCACGCAGATGACTGGTTGCGCGCCGCCGCGCTGGATGGCCACGAGATACCGGTCGATGAGGCCGGCTTTGATCGCTTTGGCCGAGACCAGGTGAACGACGATATCGATGTTCGCGGCCACGACGCGCTCGAGGGTCTCCTGATGCGGATCGTGGCGGGAGAGTCTCGTGCGGCGCTCCAGGACCTGATCGACGACAGGATTCTCGCCGGCCCGCGTGAACAGCACGCGATCTCCCACGGCGAGAGCGGTACGCTGCACCGCTGCCAGCTCGCGGGAGAGCTCGCAGTCGAAGATCTTTCCCTCGAAATGCACCTTGCACCACCCGCGGGAGATCGAGACGACCATCGCGGCATCCGGAGCGTGATCGGCCGGAGTTGCCGCGAGCGATGCCGGCGCCGGAGACGCTGCGTCCGGCGCGCGAGATGCAGTGGCCGATGGCGCGGGCTTCCCCTTCTTGCGCCGGACCGTTTCGCGCTCGATGACTTCTTCCCAGTTCTCTTCGTTTACTTCACCCTGAACACGGCGGGACGACTTCGAGCCAGTTCCCCGAACTTTCGACGCCTTCTTCACAACTCTCGTCGCGAGAGCTTCCTTTTTCTGAACGCCCTTCAGGTAACGTTTTTCCTGCCGTGTCACGATCGTCCCCGCCGCTTCTTCATTTGATTCGACCTCGCCTCCGATCCCTCCAGACTCTGAATCTCCGTGAATCCCGTGAAGATCTGTGAAGCAGCGAGCCATCTCTAGACTTCACCGCCCGGGCGCTCGTTGCGTCACGGGTCACTTGCAGTATGTGACGATGCCGAGTTCGCGCCAGAGTTTATCCCGGCTTGCATTTTCGACCGGACTGGACGTATCTTTATTGCTCAACTGTTTTTGAACGCTCAGGGGCGGATGATTTTCCGACTCGTTCCCGTGACGGGACTGTCCGCGTGAATTCACTGAGTCGCCCTCCGCCAATCGCTTTGGGCAGAGTTGCCTTCCCTTCTCGCGCTCAATTCTTTTTCAGCCACGCGCGCACCTGGTCGCGCACTTCCTTTCCGCTTTTCTCCGCGGTGAAGCGCGAGAAGAAGTCGCGGTAGCCGGGCGCAACGCGCGCCTGATAGTCGGTCGTGGCGATGCGGTATGTTCTGCCTGGATGCAGCGGTTCGAATCCTGCTGACGGGTTCACGGGATCGCGCAAGATCTCGACGTTCGCAATCGCGCCGTCCCCTGCTGTGTAGCGAATCCCGGCAGTCTGCGAAAAGAGATCGCTTCCGGAACGCGCGGAGCTCAGACGCAGCAGCTCCTCGATATCCGGCGCTCCCAGCTCGAACAGCAGAATCTGATTCGGATAGGGGAGCGATGCCCGCAGCGTTTCCTCGAGGATCACGCCCGGCGCGATCGGCTCACGGAAACTGCTCGAGGTGGAAAAGGCCGCATGCGCGCCGACGGAACTGCGCATCACCTCGAGCACGAGACTTCCGAGCGGTGAGTTCGCCGCGTTCTGCCCTGCGGTCGAAAGTCCTCGCCGAGCCGTGCCGACGGGGCGGAACATTTCCGCGAACCGAGGATCCTGCTCGAGCTGCTGCTGCATCGATCTCACGAGGGCGGCGATCTCCGGATCTTCCTCCATCCGAGGATTCATCGCGACCAGATCACCGTCGACGCCTGCGAGTCGGCAATCGCCATCCTCGCATTCGAACTCCATGTCGACCCGGCTGATGTGCGTCAGATATTGAAATGGCGAGATAGTCCACGTGTCTGTGCCGCCTATTTTTTCGAGCTCCGCCTTTCGATGGCTGTGCGATCCGAAGATCAGGTCGATTCCCGGAACCGAACGCGCGAGCGCGAGGTCTTCGTCATGCTGCTGATGGCCGATCATCACGACTGCGTCGACCCGCTCGGTCTCACGCAGGGTCGAGACGATGGCCCGTGCCGTATCGACAGCACTCGTGAACGTCACGCCATCCGCAGGGCTGTTCTGCGGTCTGACGAGCTGGTTGAAATCCTCGCCGGCGACGGCAAACACGCCGATGCGCACGCCACTGCGCTCCAAGACCGCGTACGGCCTGCCTTCATGCACGAACAGCGGTGCGTTGTTCGCATCCAGAATGTTCGCTCCGAGAATCGGGTAATTGATCGTCGCACGACACTGGGCGAATACCTCGGGACCGTAGTCGGCGTCATGATTGCCGAACGCCATCGCATCGACGATGTCGTTCAGCCAGCTCCATTCCGCGCACCGGTAACGGTCCGACCATGATGGTGATCCCTTGTTCATCATGTCGCCGCCGCTGAAGATCAGCGCGTCGTCCCGTCCGGCAAATTGTTTGAGAAACCCGATGGCGCGCGCGATGCCCGCTGTCTTCGTTTCCTCTTCGGAGTAGAACGGGAGAGCGTGCGAGTGATAGTCGGAGAAGTGCAGGAGAGTGACCGTACGACGCGGCGGCTCGTTAGGAACGGCCGTGCAGCCGGCGAGCAGGATGAGGATGGTGAGAAGTGCAGCCCAGCCCCGTTGAAGCGCGACTCTGAGGGACTTGTCATTCCTCGCCCCTCCCATTACACCCACGCCTGCTTGTAATGAACCGTGCGCTAAGTGGCCGAACATTGCATGTTCGGCCCTGGTTCCAGGACTGCCAACCCCGAAAACGAGGGCCGAACATGCAATGTTCGGCCACTTTCCGACGAACCGTTTCATCGTGCGCCGCACTGGTGAACATGCCATCCTGCTCGATCGGGATGACAGACCCGGAGATCTTCGCGCGAGGCGTCGACGTTCCCCATCACACATCAGCAGGTCCTCCGCGCAGCCCTCGTCGTTCGTTGAAGAATGACTCCATTCTCACCGCGACATCGTCGGCGTGGAACTGTTCCGCGATCTGGCGGCCCCGAAGCCGGAGCCGTTGACGGAGGCCTTCGCTGTAGAGCAGTTCGACGAGCGCGTCGCCCATTGCGACTGCGTCGCCCTGTTCTGCGAAGAGTGCGTAATCGTGCGGCGAGCCGAACGAGAGAAACGACGGAATCCTCGTCATGATCACTGGCAGTCCGGAAGCCATCGCCTCCGCCGCCGGAAGGCCGAAGCCCTCTTCGCTGTGATTCGGTGCGAGAAGCAAATCGCACGAGTGCATCAGCTGCGTCATCTCGCCCGAGCTGAGTGCGACGTGGAACTCCGCGGCTGCCTCGACCGGCTCGTCAGCGCCCGGAGCCCAGGGGGAAACGCGCACCAGGTCGAGCTCCGCCCCGTTCCACCGCGCGTGGGCAACCGCGCCATAGCCATCCTCGATTCCCTTGAGATCGACCTGGGACGGCCCGCTGAGTAGAACGCGGAGGGGTTGGTTGTCTGCGGGTGCGCGCATTCTGTAGAACGACTCATGAACGATCTGGCCGATCCAGGTCACGTCGTCGAAATATCCGCGACAGATGTCGACTAGATACCGGCTGACGACGAGCTTCGGAATCGGGAGCTGGTACGTCTGTTCGATCTCGGCTTTCCGGTCCGCATAGAACCGGAATGATCCTTCGAATCCCTGGCAGAGGTGAACAGCTTTCGAAGGCGCGAGCTCGAACGCGGGTCTTACGGTCGTCCAGAATCCGCCGATCAGAAAGTCGAACCGGTCGGGGTCGATCTCGGTGAAAGAGTCGATGTACTGCCATTCCGCCGTGGAGCCGGTCCATGTGAGTGGCGAACCCTTCGTCGCGATCGTTATCTGGTGCCCGCGCGCGATGAGGGCGTCGGCCTGTGCGAGCTGGATGCGGACGCCTCCTGAGAGGTCGGTGTCCTCGAGCAGGTAGACGATGCGGAGTGGCTCGGTCATCGCGGCGGGAGTTTACAACGGCCTGCGGGCCGCCCGTACGAGCGCCACCGCGCGTCCTTCCCGGGCGAACGTGCGAGAATCGGCTGGATGTCACACCGCAGGATGATCGCCGGAACGCTTGCTCTGGCCATTCTCACGTTTGTGATTCACGGCTCGGCGCTCGACGGCTGGTGGCTGAGCGACGACCCGCAGGTCCTCGTGCATGCGATCACCGAGACTCCGGCGAGGGTCCTGTTCTCGCCGCCTGCCTGGCGGTACCTCTCGGCTTCCTCATTCACTCCGCTGGTGACGATCTCATTCGACTTCGACCTCTGGCTGGGCGGTCTCGAGCCGCGTCTGTTCTATCTGCATCAGATCGTGATGATCGCGGTGGCGGCGGGGCTGCTCTTTGTGCTGCTTGCGCAGGCCGGACGACTGATCCCTGCATGGCTCGCTGCGGCTGCGTTCCTCGTTGCTCCGGCAACGATCATGGCCGCGCGCGGGCTGATGGTCCGCCATTACGTAGAGGGGCTCGTATTCGCAATTGCGACGCTGCTTTTATGGCACTGGGCGAACGCGGACAGGACTCACGCGAAGCGGGGAGTGCTCGCCGCTGCAGCGGCTTTCACATATCTCATCGCGATGCTGGCGAAAGAATTTTTCGCCCCGCTACCGCTTCTGCTGATCTGGCATGCGCGGGCCCGCGGTTCCTCGTGGAAGTCGATCGCAATTCACCTGGTTCCTTCCGCGTTGTCGGCCGGGATCTACATCGGTTGGCGTACGTGGATGCTCGGTTCCGGAGGTGGATACGGCGGGGAGCTGGACCTCAGCGAGATGGCCGGCGTTCCGCTCGCCGCGTGGCTCGCCATCGTGAGACCGGTGTCAGTCGGCTTCTCGCTCGCCGTGGCTGCAGTGGTCGCGGTCGCCCTGGTGCTCGCGCTTCGTGAGAGGCCGCGGTTATCCGCCGGGTTTCTGATCGCGGCCGGAATCTTCGTTGTTCTTCCGCTGCTGATGCTGGCCTCGAACTTCGAGCCGCGTTACGGATTCGTGGCTACGGTTGTCCTGATCTCCGGTGTTGCCCTGGCAACAGTGACGAGCGCCGACCGCCGGTGGGAAGCGTTGATGCTCTCACTTGTGGTGCTGCTGTTTGCCTCGGGACAGGATGAACGGCACGCCGCTGAAGTCGCCTCGCGTGCGATCGTCGCGGAAGGCAGGTACATCTGGTCGCAGCCGGGGAGCGCTCCTCCGATTCTCGCGAGCTCGCCGGGATGGTATCTCGCCGGTCTGGACACGATCCGCCAGTTCGACGGGCGCACCGCATCGCCCGCGTTCTTTCTCTCCACGGATGCCATCGTGCTCAGCAGCCTCTCGCCCGATCGATTCGTGCGCAGCCTTTGGGGAACATCGGAGATCCGGCCGCTCGATCCCTCGACGAAGGAAGCCATCGTTGCGGATCGTCTGGCTTTCGATCCCGCCGCTCGGTTGACGGTACAGCTCGAGCGGCGCGGCAATGACATTTCGTGGCAGCTCGGGCCGCCTGAAGGGCGCTTCGTGTTTCTGACCGTCCCCTACTACGGCAAATTTCCGATCCCGGCGAAGGGCTGGCGGCGCATCTCGGAAGCACGCGAGCAGCAGTACTTCAGAATCCGGCGGGAGATGGAAGACGGCCGATGGACCGTCTCGCCTGTGTTTCCGCTGCCTGCTGGTGACGGCGTCGTGCGCTGGGCGCGGTGAGACCACCCGTCGCGAGAAATGTCTGCTAGCGGTTTCTCTGAAGCAGGATCAAGTGGAAGCCCGGCAGTACCCAGGCCCGCTCCACCACGTAGTTTCCGGTCACGTAGCGGTGCAGGTCCTGGTTGTAATCGAGACCGAAGCCGCGCGAGCCGAACTCGCGGACGTCCCGGCTGACGATCGTGACGAGCTCCGGGCGTGTCCGGTCCATCTCTTCGATGATCGAGCGTTCGATCTGCGGATCGGCCGTCTCGGGTGGAATGAACGCGTAACGGGTCAACGGAGTTCTGATTCCCGAGAAATAGTTGAGCGTCACCCCCTCCGGCATGACGACCATCGTCGTGGCTCCTCGAGCGCGAAGGTATTCGAGGAACTCGCCGAGGACACGGGCGCGATCGACGTTCGAGTCGTAGAAGCCCCCCCGAGGAGTCTCGACGAGGAAGCGCTTCAAACCGTACCGCTCATGCTGCTGGAGCAGTCCCTGCGCGGCGATGAAGATGAACAGCGGCGCCCACAGCCATGCCGTGCGCGGTCCATAGACTCCACGTGACGGCAGAAACTGGAAGAGTGTGCAGACGATCACGAGGTACACCGGCAGAATCAGGGCAAACCCGTACCAGTCCGGTGTGACATTCATGGCGATGCGAATGGTCGCCGCAACGGAGAGGATTGCCATGATGAGAAGCGGTGAACGTCGATCCTTTCGCAGCAGGTAGAGAACGAGTGCGATCTGAAGCAGGCTCCACGCGCGGAAGAAGTAGCCCGAAGCGAGCATCCAGATCAGCACACTCACCGCGAACAGCAGGAGAATCATTGCGGGGTCGCTGCGGGTGCTCCGACGCCGCCTCTCGATCGCTGCAAACGTCACGCATGCGATGCAGACTGCAGCGGCGCCGGTCGCTGCCAGCCCCGTATTGCGTTGCCAGTCGCCGAGTCCCGATACGGTCGCGTAGAAATTCTTCGAAGATTCGCCCTGAAGCAGCGACTGAGACAGAAGCTGCTCATCGATCCAGCCGAAAGAAAAAGGCGAACCGCCGAAGATCCAGGAGAGAGCGAGCAGAGAGGCCACAGCCGCTCCCGCCGCGGCCAGCATATGCCTCGCAGACATTCGATGCAGGATCGCGAAGGCGGTGAACGTCACCGCGACAGGGAGCCCGTACTCCAGCTTCGACCATGACGCAAGCAGCGCGAAGACGACCACGATGGAGAGCATCCAGGGACTGCCCGAATAGCGATCGTCTCCTGGCAAGCCGCCGTATTGAAGCAGTGCCCAGAGAAAAAGCAGCAGAAACAACATGCCGAGAGTCGTGGCGTGGGAGTAGGGAAAGAGGTAGTTCGCTCCCCATGTGCTTGCGCCGGCAAAGTTCAGACTGACAAAAAGCAGGCCGCAGAAGAATGCGGCCAGTTCTCCGGCGGTCCGCCGGGCGATCGCGTAGAGCGTGATGAGTGTCGCGACGCCTACGGCCACTCCGAAAGCCTCGAATGCCGCGAGGCTGCTGCCGAAAATCGCAACGAAGGCGGCAAGCACATGAGGACCCGCGGGCGGATAGTTGTAGATGAAGTCGCGATAGAGCTTCTGGCCGTGGGTGATCTGTTCGGCAATGTAGAGATCACGCCCGACGTCGATGATCGGATCCATGCCCTTGCCCTGCGCCTGTTCGAACGCAAAGATGGCGATGGCGACGAGAATGAGAGAAAGAACGAGCCTCGCCGAGCGAACTGTCATCGCGTAGGAAGGATAGTTCAGAATTCAGGGATAGAACGCAGGGGATTGCCACATCGTCGTGAGCAGGGCTTCCCGATTCCGATGCCCTGATGGCAATGCCTACAGGTCGTGCCTCTCGGCGCCTGCCTTTTTCAGCTTCTCATGGTCCACGCCGATGCTCGCCGCCCACTCCCGGTACGCAAGGGGAGAGATCTCCGAGGGCTTGATCTCGCTGCGACCGCCCCAGAAAACGTTTGTATAGGAAACCGGAATGCCAACATCGACGAGGTGTGCGTCGATGGCGGCCTTGTGAGCCAGCACCAGGTCTTTGTCGGTCCCATGCGCGACGGCCATGATGTTGACGTCGCGAAACTCCGGACCACCTTCGCGCCAGTAGCAATGCGTGAGGATGTGGTGGCGTCCGATCTGCCTTCCTGCTTCGAGCTCCCGTCCGGGCGTTACGGCCCAGTGAAACAAGGCGTTGAAGCGCGTGACCCGCTCGCCGCCGGCGACCGGCTTGACGTGTTCGAGAAACGTCGAGAAGCGGCCGATCACACCCCGACGGTTGAGATCCTCGGCGACCTCGAAGAAGTGCTCGAGCGAAACGCCTGCTTCCTTCGCTCGCGCTTCCCACAAATTCTCGCGGATCTCCTCTGGCTCGAGCTCCCGCTTGAGAGCGGTGAGCACCGTCCACTCCTCTTCGGTCAGCTCGACGATCTCGGTATCTTTCACCTGCGCGAGATCCTCCGACCGGCTTCCCGGCTCCATGCCCTTGCGCCGGACGTGCCCGACGCCAAGTGCAAAGATCCGAACGGCCGGCATCACGCGGAAATGTTCAGCGCCCACGCGATCGAGCAGAACGCCGCAGTGACGCTCGATCGAATAGCCCTGCGGAACCTTCACGGTGGTCCAGAGCCGGTAGTTCGATCCCGGCGTGACCGCGTCCGTCGAGCGGATGACCACATGCCCCGAAAACGGATCTTCACGGAACATGAAGTCGAAAGCTGCGTCGAGTTTCTCGGAAGGAACCTGCCAGGCCACGAGCGCTCCACTGGCGAGGTTCGTCGCCATGAGAGTCTGCCGCACGCGGCGGATGGTCCCCGATTCGAGCATTGCACGAACCCGCTCGATCACGGTCTGGACATCCACGCCGGACTTCACGGCGATCTCGCTGATCGGATCTCTCACGAAGCCTGCGATCCTGTCCTCGGAGATTGCCAGAATGGCAGCGTTCACGGGGTCTGTGGGACTGATGGGAATGGTGGCGGATGCGGATTCACTCATGGTTCGCAGAACATAGCACAGAGGTCCCGCCGCGGACAGTGAGTCCCGCGCGGGGCGTCCCGGTGAGCGAAGCTGATACGATCTTTCGGCCCGGAGCCGGTTGCGCCCGGCGTTCACCGTTACAGGACACTAGATGCGAATCCTTTACATCTTTCCGCACCCGGACGATGAGTCGTGACCGTCCTGTCATTCGCCGGCTAAGGATGACACCAGAACAGCAGTTCGGCCTTCCCGGAATACGCGATTGTTGAACTGTGTGAACACCACAACAATCATCGAGGTGAAGCATGATCCGAGTTCGAAAATCCGAGGAGCGCGGCCATTTCAACCATGGATGGCTCGACACGTACCACACCTTTTCGTTTGCCGACTACTACGACCAGGACCACATGGGCTTCCGCGATCTGCGCGTGATCAATGACGACCGCGTGGCAGGCGGTGCCGGGTTCCCGACGCATCCTCATCGTGACATGGAGATCATCACCTGCGTGCTGGAGGGATCGCTGATGCACCGCGACAGCATGGGCAACGGCGGAGTCATCCGGCCGGGTGAGGTGCAGAGGATGAGCGCGGGCAGGGGGGTGCGCCACAGTGAAGCTAACGCCTCCGAGAGCGAGCCGCTCCATCTGCTGCAGATCTGGATCCTTCCCGAACGCGCGGGCATCGAACCGGGTTATGAACAGAAGATGTTCCCGATCGAGGAGAGGACGAACCGCCTGCGCCTGATGGCGTCACGCGACGCGCTGGAGGGCTCGGTTGCCATTCATCAGGACGTGGATCTCTACGCCGGGGTGCTGGGGCGCGGTTCGGAGGTGTCGCACGAGTTCCGTCCGGGGCGGCATGGCTGGCTTCACGTCGCGAAAGGTGAAGCGGAGGTGAATGGGACGGTCCTGCGCACAGGAGATGGCGCGGCGATCAGCGATGAGACGTCGCTCACGATCGTCGGCAATGGTGGCACGGAGGTGTTGCTGTTCGACCTGCGGTGAAGAAGAAAGGAAAGCGTGAAATCTCCCCTGAAGGCGAGAATTTGGAGGGCTTGTCAGTCTGAGCGCTTCGCTCAGGATGACACATCGATACCGTGATGACACAGGCTCCCAACTCTGATACCCAGTCCGGATTCCGTCTGGCGCTGCCCGCGGACTACCGGGCGACCGTTGCGCTGAGGATGTGGGGGCGGGATCCCGGAAGTCTGCTCGAGAGAGTGCAGGGAAACTGCCTCGTGAAATCGCTCGTTCACCATGGTGAGGGCGGCACGATCAGGATCGAGCTCGTGAAGAACGCTGCTCTCTGCCGGGTTGCCGGAACACTCGCGACCACTCCGGAAGGGCTTCGATTCGCCCATGGTGCAGCGCTGAAGATTCTCGGTCTGCAGTCGGATCCGGCTTCGTTCGAGCGAGCCATCCGTTCCGACCCGGAGCTCTCACCTTTGATTGCAGGTCGCGAAGGCCTTCGAATCCCACAGACTGCAACCGTTTTCGAAGCGATGATCTGGGCGATTGCCGGGCAGCAGGTGAATCTGGCCTTCGCATACCGTCTGCGCCGCACACTGATCGAGCTGGCCGGACGTCCTGTCGATGGCGAGCTCCGGGCCCACCCCACTCCGGAGGCGATCGCCGCGCTCGACTGTGGCGATCTGACGAAAAGACAGTTCTCGCGGAGCAAAGCCGCGTACCTGATCGACACGTCACGAACGATTGCATCGGGTGCACTCGACGTCGAGTCGCTTCCCTCCCGTCCTGCCTCCGAAGTACATCAACTGCTGCTCGCCATCCGCGGAATCGGCGAGTGGACGGCGAACTACGTCATGATGCGCGGCTGCAACTTTCCCGACTGCGTTCCGGCCGGAGACACCGGTCTCTCTTCCGGACTCGAACGTTTTCTCGGACTCGATCACAGACCCGATGCCAAAGAGACCACGGAACTGATGAAGAGGTTTGCCCCTCACCGGAGTCTTGCGACGTTTCATCTCTGGATGCAGAAAGGAGATCCCGCATGAAGGTGTTTGCGGCGAAGGTCGACACACCCGTCGGACTACTCCTGGTCGTCGTGGATGAGGATGGGGCGCTCCTGCGCTGCTCCACGTTCGAAGGAGGCTCCGATGACATTCCACAGCGTGGCGCGGAGGTGGTGATGGATGAGGTTGCCTGTGCGCTCGCGATCGAGGAGCTTTGCGGTTACTTCGAAGGAAATCTCACACAGCCTTTGCAATGACCAGTTCACATTTGACGTTTCGCTGACGCTCCGGGTGACGTTACCCTGACGACCGATTCGTAAGCTCGCCTCATCTGAACAACCTGGAGGAGGCGGCAATGGTTTCAGGGATCGCAGGAGTCGTCGTGGAAGTGCCGACGGTGGACGGCCGGACAGAAGTTCCTTTCATCTTCGAGGATGAAACCCGATTCGAGTTCTACTCGAGCTGCCAGATTGCGGAGACGACTTTCATCGAGCTCGACGGCGCCGCCGCCTGGTATCGCTACGTGCGCGACACCGCTGTCTGCTTCGAGGTTTGAGGCGGTCCTGCTACCGCCGTTCTGCGCGGATCCGCGCGAGGAGACTCAGCGCCTTGTCGTGCCACGGATTGACCTGCAGCGTCGCCTCGATGGCACGCAGCGCCCTCTGTGTCCTGCCTGACCTGTAGTAGGCGAACGCGAGGTTGTAGAGCGCGATATCGTTCTGGCTGTTCAACTTGACCGAGTGCTCGAGCGAGCGGACCGCACCCCGGTAATCCTCGAGTTGCAGCTGGGTGATCGCAAGGTTCGCGAAGCCGAATGAGTCATTCGGCATGAGCCTCAGGTACCTGCGCCAGACAGCGACGGCCTCTTCGAGCTGACCGTTCTCATGAAATCGCACGGCCTCGTCCAGCAGAGCCCTGGCCTCCTCGGTCAGGTTCACGATCAGAGGTTGCGCTTCGGTGTCCGTGCCAGACTGGGCTGAAATGTCGCTCGCCGGCATCGTCGTGCACTCCTCGTTGAAGGCGGCAATCAGGGAGCCCGAGACTTCTCTGGCAGCATCCCGGAGGTCGGGAAACAGTGCAGTCCTGTGCTCGAACAGGAGGGTTCCACCCTGCTTCAGTTCGACGTTCACGAGACCTCTGGCCCGGGACGCATGGCTCTCGAATACGGTCGTCAGTTTCAACTCCGGGACCCCTTCTGCGGGACGGTCCAGGATCTCGAATGGTCCATACCGGCGAAGCTCGCGGTTCAGCGTTCGCGTGGCGCTTGCCGGGCGGCCCGGATCGACGTAGATGCGATGGATCGCACAAAGCCCCGCGGTTCCCGTGCGCTCTGGCTGGTCCTGTGCCTCAGCGGAGACGATGCCGAAGGCCGCAAGGGAGGCGAGGATCAGGATTCCGTTTCGCACAGTGAAGATTTTATCCGGGAATGCCTCCCCGAATAACTAAGAATGGATTCTGTCACAGGACTGTTTCTCCACCCGATGAGACTTCGCCCCGCCTTTTTTTCGGTCGTTTTCTGCCTGCTGACCTCGCTACCCGCGGCGGCAGTCTCCCTGCCCGATCTTCGAATTGCCCTGCAGGTTGCCAGTTCCATGGGCTACGCAGGGGATTCTCTGTTCGACCTGGAGTACGCCAATGTGGGGGGCCAATCGCTCGAGCTCGACCTTCTCCTGCCGGACGGCCCTGGGCCGTTTCCCGTCATCGTATCGATTCACGGCGGCTCGTGGACGAAGGGAACGCGCAACGACGGGCTCGCATTTTTACAGGTTTCGCGTGGGTACGCAGTGGCCAACATCGACTACCGGCTGGCCCCAGGCTCGACCTTTCCGGCCCAGATCGAGGATGTGAAGGCGGCAGTGCGGTGGCTGCGCGCGAATGCAGCGCGCTTCAATCTGAATCCGGGTGCGATCGGTGCGATGGGGTACTCCGCCGGTGGGCACCTTGCCGCACTCCTTGGTACCACAGGAGAAATCGTTGAGCTGGACGGGACGGGCCATGGGAATCTCGGATTCTCGAGTCGCGTGCAGGCCGTGGTCGACTATTTCGGACCGACCGATTTCCTGAAGATCGCCGAACAGGCGCCTTCCTGCATTCCGGGAGATGCGAACGATCCCGCAGCACCTCCATCCGTTTTGATCGGATGTCCGATCCAGGAGTGTCCCGAAAAGGCGGCCGCTGCAAACCCCATACGATACGTGACACCCGATGACGCTCCCTTCCTGATTCTGCATGGACTGGCCGACTGCCTGGTGCCGTGGCAGCAAAGCCAGATTCTTCACGATGCGCTCGAGGAGCAGGGCGTGGAGTCGAAACTGATCCTGGCCCCTGGTCTCAAGCATGCCGATCCTTACTTTCTGTTGCCGGTGTTTCAGCGCGAGGTTGATTCGTTTCTCGACAGGCACCTGAAAAACCGGACGGTTCGTCGAACGCGGCCTGCGCGGCGTTGAGATCGCAACGGCGCTCGAGAGGACTTTTCATCCTGAAGGATGATGGAATCGTTCATTTTCCTGTGACCGGACGATCGGTCCGCGATCCGGCAAGAACCTGGTTCGCTGTGCGCGCGGTCACACTTGGCTGTTACATTGAACCTGCCCGCGCTGTACGGCGATCCGATACAATTGGAAATTGATGCCGAACGTATTCATTCCACGAGAGACGCAGCCCGGCGAAGCCCGCGTCGCAGCGACACCCGACACGGTGCGCCGGCTCCTCAAAGGCGGATACAGCGTCGAAGTGGAGAAGGGTGCGGGAGTCTCTGCCAGCATCGACGATGAGGCTTACGCAGCGGCGGGGGCATCGCTGGTCGAAGCAGACCGCTGGAGCGCGGCTGACGTCGTGCTGAAGGTTGCGGCGCCCACGGTGACCGAGGCCGAGAAGATGGCTCGCGGCTCGCTGCTGATCGGGTTTCTCGCCCCCCATCGCAATCTGGAGGTCGTCGACGCGCTCGCCAGGGCTCATGTCAGTTCCCTCGCAGTGGAACTGATTCCACGAATCACGAAGGCTCAGTCTATGGATGCCCTGTCTTCCCAGGCGAGTATCGCGGGCTATAAGGCCGTCATTCTCGCGGCATCGAGGCTCGGCAAGTATTTCCCGCTGCTGATGACAGCCGCCGGGACGATCTCGCCAGCGAAAGTCGTCGTGATGGGTGCGGGCGTGGCAGGTCTGCAGGCCATCGCAACGGCAAAGCGCCTCGGCGCCGTAGTGGAGGTCTCGGATGTCCGTGCTGCGGTGAAGGAGCAGGTCGAGTCGCTCGGAGGACGCTTCATCGAGTTGCCGATGCAGGAGAGCGCCGAAGGCGAGGGGGGCTACGCGCGGGAAGTCAGCGAAGACTTTCTCCGCCGGCAGCGTGAGCTCGTGGCGCGACACGTAGTGGGCGCCGATGTCGTGATCACGACGGCGCTGGTGCCTGGAAAGAAAGCCCCGATCCTGGTGAATGATGACATGGTGAGGGAAATGCGCACCGGCGGCATCATCGTAGACCTCGCCGTCGAGGCCGGTGGCAACTGTTCACTCTCCGAGATTGATCGGGAAGTCGTACGCCACGGGGTGACCATCATCGGGCATTCGAACCTTCCATCAACGATGGCGGAGGACGCGAGCGTTCTGTACGCGCGAAACGTTGCCGCGCTGTTTCTTCACGTTCGGGAAGGGTCACGGGAGACGCTGGACCTCGAAGACGAGATCACGCGCGGCGCCCTGCTCACGCACGAGGGAAACGTTCTCCATGAACCGACTGCAGAGCTGTTGAAAGGAGAGCCGGCATGGGCACGCTCCTGATCGGGCTGTACCTTCTCGTGCTGGCTGGGTTCGTCGGCCTGGAGATCATCAACAAGGTTCCGCCCACGATTCATACGCCGCTCATGTCGGGAGCAAATGCAATCTCCGGAATCACGATCGTTGGCGCTCTTCTCGCCGCGCACGGCGGTTCCGTGACGGTGAGCAATATTCTCGGATGTGTCGCAATCATCTTTGCGACGATCAATGTCGTCGGAGGCTTTCTGGTTACCGACCGGATGCTGAAGATGTTCGGGCGGAAGAAGTGAGCGACGCGGGCTTCGTGCAGTTTCTCTACCTGGTCTCCTCGGTTCTCTTCATCTATGGCCTGAAGAACCTTACGCGCGTCCGAACCGCCCGAAGGGGAAATGCCATTGCGGCGCTCGCGATGCTGATTGCGGTGATCGGTACCGTCATCGAGATCGGGTTCACCGACTATCGCTGGATCCTCATCGGCCTGATCGTTGGATCGATGATCGGAGTTTTCGCGGCTTTGCGCGTGAAGATGACCGAGATGCCGGAAATGGTGGCGCTGCTCAACGGCTTTGGCGGCGGCGCTTCCGCGCTCGTCGGAATCTCGACGCTCTATGTGACGCTCATCGAACCGGGGGTTCGATCGACCGTCGCCGCACATCTGGGCGCTGCGTCCGGCGTAACGCTGATCCTGTCTGTTCTGATCGGAGGAGTAACATTCGGCGGCAGTGTAGTGGCGTACCTGAAGCTTCACGAACTGATGCGTGGAAATCCGATTCTGCTCCCGGGGCGGCATCTGATGAATGCGTCGCTCTTCCTGATAGCGCTGGGGCTCGGAGCCGCGTTCAGCTTCGCAGTCGACGCCCCGGGCATGATCGTGCTGCTCTGCTGGGCCACGCTCGCCGCGGCGCTGGCGCTCGGCGTCCTTCTCGTGATTCCGATCGGCGGGGCCGATATGCCGGTCGTGATCTCTCTGCTGAACTCGTATTCGGGACTCGCCGCTGTCGCCACCGGTTTCGTAATCGGCAATGCGATGCTCATCATCGCCGGCGCGCTGGTCGGGGCTTCGGGGCTCATCCTGACGAAGATCATGTGCGTGGCCATGAATCGCTCGTTGCAGAACGTCGTATTCGGAGGGTTCGGTGCGAGCGCCGAGGCCGCGGCAGGCTCGGCCGAAGGATATGGGACAGTTCGTTCGGGCGGAGCGGAGGAAGCGGCCATGCTTCTGGAATCGGCCGAGCGGGTGATGATCGTGCCGGGTTACGGTCTTGCCGTGGCTCAGGCACAGCACGTCGTCCGCGAAATTGCCGACCTTCTCGAGAAGCGGGGCGCGAAAGTCGTCTACGCCATTCACCCGGTGGCGGGGCGGATGCCGGGTCACATGAATGTGCTGCTCGCAGAGGCCGATGTTCCGTATGAAAAGCTTCTTGAACTGGAAGCAGCCAACGCGGAGCTTCGCAATGTGGACGTAGCCATTGTCGTAGGCGCGAACGATGTCGTGAATCCTGCAGCCGAGAAAGACCCGTCGAGTCCGGTGTACGGAATGCCGATCATTCAGGTTCACAACGCCCGAAGCATCATCGTGATCAAGCGTTCGCTCGGTGCTGGATTTGCCGGCGTCCGGAACGAGCTTTTCGAGCACCCGAAAACGATGATGGTCTTTCTGGACGCGAAGAAGGCGCTTCAGGAGATCGTGACCGAGCTGAAGACCGCTGCAGCTGCATGATCCGCCTCGGGGCTTTCATAAATGTGGCGTTCCGGTGAACATGAGCGCAGGATCTGCCGCCCGGTACATTCCATGCAGCCGTTCGGGAGAGGAGGATCCTCATGGCGAACGACGAGAGCGAAGATCGGAAACCGGATTCAGCGTCAACGTGCCAGATCACCGAAGAGGAGATCGATGAGACGCTGGAAGACTCGTTCCCTGCGAGCGACCCCCCTTCGTGGACGCGCGGCGTGGAACACTGCGCCCTTCCGGAGAAGAAGCCCCGGAATCCGACGGAATCGGCGTGAGATCCATATCGAACCCTCGGGCGCTTCACCTTCCCACCGCCCCTCGAGCCACGCGAGCCTGAGCCACGAGCGGGGCGATTGAAACCACGAGGGCTGCTGCGAAAAGCAAGTTGTGCGCATGAACTCTCCTCATGTGAAACGCCGATTCTATGGCGTGAAACATTGACAGGACCTCGCCACGGACAAAGAATCGTCATCGGGATCTTTCGACCGATCACAGGAGACGAAAGCGATGTGCGAAAAGTGTGGAACGGGCTCGCAGCACAACAGGCTGGTCGACCGTCGCAGCTTTCTCCGCTATGCCGGTGCAGGTGCCGCGGCGATCGGCGGCGCGTCACTTCTCGCTCAGGATCCGATCAGCGCGGGTACGGCTTCCGCCGTCCGTTCGTTCGAGCTCGAAGAGACGAGCATCGCCCAGCTGCAGGAGGCGATGAGCTCCGGGCGGCTCGGCGCCCGCCAGATCGCGGAGATGTACCTCGCACGCATCGAAGAGGTGGACTCGCCTCGCGGTTCGGTCGGTCTCAACGCGATGATGGAATTGAATCCGGACGCGATAGCCATCGCCGATCAGAGGGACCGCGAGCGGAAGGAAGGGTTTCTGCGCGGGCCGCTTCATGGCATTCCGATCATCATCAAGGACAACATCGACACGGCGGACCGGATGCGGACCAGTGCCGGATCGCTCGCCCTTGCCGAGTCGATCGCGAAAGAGGACGCCTACATCGTTCGCCGGATGCGCGAAGCGGGCGCTGTCCTCCTCGGAAAGACGAACCTCTCCGAGTGGGCAAACTTCCGCTCGACCCGCTCGACCAGCGGATGGAGCGCGCGCGGAGGACAGACCCACAACCCCTACGTGCTCACCCGGAATCCCTGTGGGTCGAGCGCCGGGACTGGCGCCGCCGTGGCTGCGAGTCTCGCAGCGGCTGGCATCGGAACCGAGACCGACGGCTCGGTCGTCTGTCCATCGACATCGAACGGCCTGGTGGGCTTGAAGCCGACTCTGGGCCTCGTCAGCCGCTCCGGAATCATCCCGATCGCGCACAGCCAGGACACGGCCGGCACGATGACGCGAACGGTCTCCGATGCAGCCATTCTCCTCAGCGCGATCACCGGTATCGATGCGCGTGACCCGCTGACTCTCGCCAGCAGAACGAGAAGGCAGCACGACTACACGAAGTTCCTCGATGCGAACGGCCTCGAGGGTGCGCGCATCGGCGTGGCGCGGCAGTTCTTCGGTTTCAATCCGCACGTCGATCAGGTGATGAACGATGCGATCGAAGTGATTCGAGGGCTCGGAGCGACGGTCATCGATCCAGCGAACCTCGAGACGCATGGACAGTTCAACGCTTCCGAATACGAGGTCCTGCTGTACGAGTTCAAAGCAGATCTCAACGCGTATCTCGCGGGAATCGATTCGAAGATTCCTCATCGAACGCTCGCCGATCTCATCAGGTTCAACGAGGAAAACAAGGATCGCGAGATGCCATTCTTCGGGCAGGAGATCTTTCTGATGGCCGAGGAGAAAGGGCCGCTAACGGACCGCAGCTACCGCGATGCTCTAGCGAAGAATCTGCGTCTTACACGGAAAGAAGGTATCGATGCGACGCTCGCGAAACACGGAGTCGACGCTTTGATCTCGCCCACGGGAAGCCCTGCATGGCCCACCGATCTGATCAACGGCGACCATTTCACCGGGGGGTATTCGTCTGCGTCTGCCGTTTCAGGCTATCCGCACATCACCGTTCCGGCCGGCTTGGTCCACGAGCTGCCGGTGGGCCTTTCATTCTTCGCGGGCGCGTGGAGTGAACCGAACCTGATCCGGTATGCGTATGCCTTCGAGCAGGCGACCATGGCGAGAAAAGCCCCACGTTTCATCCAGGGCACCGTGGGACGAGGATAGCGGGCTCACCCGTGGTAGAGTCACCGGAAAAAGGGGACCTATGATGCCTCGCCAAATTGCCCTTGCGACGCTGATCTGCACACTGATCGTAGCCGGTTGCGGTTCCTCCAGCCAGAATTCCGCCGGCCTCATCCCTCCTCTGATCAACATCCGCCATGTCGGCGGTGTACCCCCGATGAGTTCCGGGACGACAGTACCGATCTACTTCGAGATCGACGTGACCAATCAGTCATCCGAATCGATCACGATTGATCGCGCGCAGCTCGGATCGTCTTCGGGCGGCTCCTACGATATTTCGTCGCGTGACGAGTTCTTCAATACGGAAGTTCCTCCCGGTGAGACCAGGACGGTGAACGTGGCGGCCACCGCGAGGGTGTTCAGCGTGCGAACCTCGTCGGTCGAGCCGATCACGATCCGGGCGACCGTCCACTTCGACTCACTCGCCGGCAGATTTCGACGTATCGTCATTCAGCAGCTCGGAGGCGGCCTGGGGGTCCCCCGGTAGACGGCTGCGCGCAGGTTGACTGCGATTGCACGCTGGCTTAGAGTACGAGCCGCTGGATTGAGTTGGGGCCGCTTGCAACCAGCCTAAAAAAAGCTAAAGAGCCAGGTATGGAGTCAGCCAGACTGTTGATTCCATTCGGCCCCACTCGCGGAACCGCGGTGGGGCTGTTTTCGTTTTGGGAGATGCAGTTTTGAGGAACATCATGACCGAGAAAGAAACGCTGCTCCGTGAATTGCTGGCTCAACGCATCCTGGTCCTGGATGGCGCGATGGGGACTATGATTCAGCGCTACGAGCTGACGGAAAAGGATTTTCGCGGAACCGAGTTCGCGGACCACTCCCACGACCTGCGTGGCGCAAACGATGTCCTCTGCCTGACGCAGCCGCACATCGTAGAAGAGATTCATGGACAGTATCTCGCGGCGGGCGCCGACATCGTCGAGACGAACACCTTCAACGCGACCTCGATTTCGCTGTCGGACTACAACCTGCAGGACCGGGTATATGACGTCAACTTCGCGGCAGCGCGCCTTGCGCGAAGCGCAGCCGACGCTGCCATGGCGGCCGACCCGTCACGTACCCGTTTCGTCGCCGGCGCGATGGGTCCGACGAACCGAACAGCATCGATCTCGCCCGATGTGAACAACCCCGGCTTTCGCGGGGTAACGTACGACGAACTGGTTGAGGCCTATTCCGAGCAGGCCCGAGGACTCATCGATGGCGGAGCGGACATTCTCCTGCCGGAGACGACATTCGATACGTTGAACCTGAAGGCCGCGATCTTCGCCGTCGAGAAGGTCTTCGAAGAAAAAGGTGCGCGCCTGCCGGTGATGCTCTCGATCACGATCACCGATGCGTCCGGCAGGACGCTCTCCGGCCAGACCGTCGAGGCCTGCTGGAACTCGATCTCCCACGCGAACATCGTCAGCGTAGGCATCAACTGCGCCCTTGGTGCGAAGGAGATGCGGCCGCACGTGGAGGAGCTGTCGGCGATAGCGCCGGTGTTTCTCAGTTGCTATCCGAACGCCGGCCTTCCGAATGAGCTCGGTGGCTATGACGAGACACCGGAGTCCATGGCGGAGATTCTCCGCGACTTCGGCCGGAGTGGATGGCTGAATATCGTCGGTGGCTGCTGCGGAACCACCCCGGATCACATTCGTGCGATTGCGGAGATGGTGAAAGACCTGACGCCGCGCGTCCCTCCGGTCGTCGATCCGTATCTCCGGCTGAGCGGCCTCGAGGCGCTGACCGTGCGTCCCGATTCGAATTTCATCATGATTGGCGAGCGTACGAACGTCACGGGCTCGCCGAAATTCGCGAAGCTCATCCTGTCCGGCGACTACGACGGAGCGCTCTCGGTCGCCCGCCAGCAGGTCGACAACGGCGCCAACATCATCGACATCAATATGGATGAGGGACTGCTCGACTCTGAGAAGGCGATGGTGACGTTTCTCAATCTCATTGCGGCGGAACCCGACATCTCACGGGTCCCTGTGATGATCGACAGCTCGCGCTGGTCCGTACTCGAAGAAGGGCTCAAGTGCGTTCAGGGGAAAGCGGTCGTCAATTCAATCAGCCTCAAGGGTGGTGAAGACGTCTTCCGCGAACAGGCGCGCCACATCCGGAGGAGCGGGGCCGCCGTGGTCGTGATGGCATTCGACGAACAGGGCCAGGCAGACACGATCGAGCGCAAAGTCGAAATCTGCTCGAGGGCTTACGAGATACTCAGGGGAGAGATCGGATTCCCTCCGAGCGACATCATTTTCGATCCGAACGTGCTGACGGTGGGCACGGGAATCGAAGAGCACAACGGCTACGGCGTTGCGTTCATCGAAGCGATCCGCGAATTGAAACGCAGGTTTCCGGGCGCGTATACCTCCGGCGGCATCAGCAATGTCTCGTTCTCGTTCCGCGGAAACAACGCCGTGCGCGAAGCGATGCATGCAGCCTTTCTGTATCACGCCATCGAGGCAGGTCTCGATATGGGCATCGTCAACGCCGGGCAACTCGAAATTTACGAGGAGATCCCGAAGGATCTGCTGGTGCTCGTCGAAGACGTCCTGCTCAACCGCCGGCCGGATGCCACTGACGAGCTCCTGACGTTTGCTGACACCGTCAAACAGAAAGGCAAAGTCGAAGCACAGAAGGAAGAGTGGCGGGAGGGGTCGGTCGAGGACCGGCTCTCGCACGCGCTCGTCAAAGGCATCACGGACTTCATCGAAGCCGATGTCGAAGAAGCGCGACAGAAGTTCCCGACATCCCTCGAGATCATCGAAGGGCCCCTGATGGACGGGATGAACGTCGTTGGCGAGCTGTTCGGCTCCGGCAGGATGTTTCTTCCCCAGGTCGTAAAGAGCGCGCGCGTGATGAAGAAAGCGGTGGCGTATCTGCTCCCGTTCATGGAAGCCGAGAAGCTAGCTTCCGGCGACCACTCGAAACGGGGCAAGGTGCTGATGGCGACAGTCAAAGGTGACGTCCACGACATCGGCAAGAACATTGTCGGCGTCGTGCTCGGGTGTAACAACTACGAGGTCATCGACCTCGGTGTCATGGTTCCCGCGGAGAAGCTGCTGAAGATCGCGGTCGACGAGCAGGTCGACGTGATCGGGCTGAGCGGTCTCATCACGCCTTCTCTCGACGAGATGGTGCATGTTGCTCGCGAGATGGAGCGCCTCGAGATCCGGCTGCCCCTTTTGATCGGCGGAGCGACGACGAGCAAGCTGCACACAGCGATCCGTATCGCTCCCGCTTACAGTGGAACAACGGCTCACGTTCTCGATGCTTCACGCTGCGTTGGAGTGGTGAATGAAGTGCTGAGTGCTGACAGACGGGATGGCTTCGCCGCGCGAACGCGTGCCGAGCAGGAGACACTCCGCGAAGGAGCGCGCAGCCGTCAGGCAGATGTGAAATTGCTCTCGCTGGAGAACGCGAGACAGCGACATCTACGTCTCCCGTTCGATTCGGCCACAGCCCCCTCATTCCTCGGCGTCCGCGGCTTCGACGACGTCCCGCTCGAGTCGATCGTGCCGTACATCGACTGGACGCCGCTTTTCCATGCATGGGAGCTGAAGGGTGTCTATCCCGCAATCCTGGATGATGAAAAGGTCGGCGCGCGCGCGAAAGAGTTGTTTGACGACGCCGGCGTGCTGCTGGCGCGAATCGTTCGGGAGAAGTTGCTGACTGTTCGCGCAGTATTCGGATTCTTTCCAGCAAACAGCAACGGCGACGACATTGAAGTTTACTCAGATGAATCGCGCGCGAAGGCCATCTCCACGATCCGGACGCTCCGACAGCAGGCCGATAAGGGTGCGGGGGAACCGAACTTCGCTTTGGCAGACTTCATCGCGCCCCGCGGATCGGACGTGGCGGACTACATCGGCGGGTTTGCAGTCACTGCCGGAATCGGAATCGATTCACTCGTAGCGGCTTTCGAACAGGACCATGACGATTACAACAGCATCATGACCAAGGCGTTGGCCGATCGACTTGCCGAAGCCGCCGCGGAGTGGCTGCACCGCGAGGCGAGAGGGAACTTCGGGATCACGGACGAGGGGCTCTCGCTCGATGATCTGATCCGGGAAAAGTACCGCGGTATCCGTCCCGCTCCGGGCTATCCCGCCTGTCCGGACCACACCGAGAAGAGGGGTCTCTTTGAACTTCTGGACGCAACGCGTCTTACCGGAATCGAATTGACGGAGAGCTTCGCGATGCATCCGGCGGCCGCGGTGAGCGGGTGGTACTTCATGCATCCCGACGCCCGCTACTTCTCGGTCGGAAAGCTCGGCGCCGATCAGGTCTTCGACTACCACATCCGGAAGGACATGAATCTGGGAGAGGTCGAGCGATGGCTCGCACCCAACCTCGGATACGAGTCGCCGCTACGATCGGCCGATGTCTGCAGTTGCGGTCAGCGGCACGGTGGTGCAGTTACTGGGGCTGAGGCTGGCCTCGCATCCCGTCGTTGACCTGCTGCAGGAAGACCCTCTGGAACTTGCCGAACTCCGTATCGAAGTAGCCGATTCCACGCATGGTTACCTGGCCGTTGGCGCCCTGAATCGTGCCCTGCGCCTGCCCGGTGAGAAGCATCTTGACGGTCTCAACGGTGCCCGGCTGGATCGTTTTGTCGAACGGCCGGCTCGTGGAGGCCACGTCATAGGCGCCGAGGCCTACCGTTTCGAGCGTAATTCTCTGGAGCGTGATCGGCTCTGCCGAACGGTTGATCACGTCCACTTCGAGGTTCAGTGAGATAGGCCCTTGCACGTTCTGTGCGACAATGGCCACCCCCCCGATCTGGCGGATTACCAGGTCAGGCTCGATGATTCCGGCCGTTCTGTTGTCCCGCGCTGCCGAGGCGCATCCCCCGAGAACTGCAATGGATAGAATGAGCGTCAGGGCGAGGGTAGTTGTTCTTCGCATCTTGTCTCCAGTTCTGCTGACCTGTGACCGATCCAGCCACGCCCTCAGCGAGGCGCAGGCGGTAGTTCAGAATGAATACGATACGCCTTTCTGAACGGTTTGAAACCCTGTAAATCGGGAAGTGTCATCCGGAGCGAAGAGAAGGATCCCCTGCATCGATTCGATACCGTGAATCGCGGGATCCTTCGCTGCGCTCTCAAGGTGACATCGCCCTCAAAGATTCTCCACAAAGACAAAAAGGGAGCGGTCGAAGCCGCTCCCTTTAGTCAACATCCGTGCTTGATGGATTACTTCACGTAGGTGAGCATTTCCTTCGCCGTAGGTGCATCTTTACCGGTCGGCTCGATCCTCAGGTATGCCTCCAGATGAGCCGCCGCATCGGCGTTCTTGCCGAGGCGGGCGTAGACCATGCCGAGCTCGTAGTGCGCCTGAGCGAAGTTCTCGTCGGCAGCGAGTGCCTTCTTGAGATAGCCCTCGGCTTCGGTGTCCTTGCCGGCGTTGATCGACCGGGCAGCCTCATTGAAGAGCGCAGCCGGGTTGGCAGGCGCCTTCTTGCGAAACTCGGCTGCTTTCGCCTTGTCGCCCTTCTTGTCGTAAGCATCGGCGAGAAATGCGGCGATCTCAGGCTGATCGGAGTCGACCTCCAGCGCCTTGTTGCCGGCCACGATCACCTTGTCCCAGTTCTTTGCCTTCGAGTACATCTTCGTCAATGCGATGTGACCCGCCGTCAGCGCGTCGTTGAGGGCGACTGCCTCTTCGACCTTCGCGATCGCGCCGGCTTCATTGCCACTGTTCCAGAGGGCAACGCCCTCGTTGTAGGCGAGCGTCGCGGGATCTGCGGCGGCCGGAGCGGCTTCAGCAATACCGGTTGTCGCCTGCGGTCCCCCGAGCCTGATGGTGCGATCGTTCTTTCCGGGCACCAGCTGGAGTTTCATCGTCTCCTGATACGGTCCGAACCCTTCCTTCTCGTAAGTGAACTTGTACTCGATGGTGCCGTCGATCAGGAAGAAGGCGAAGGTTCCGTCCTTTTTCGTCTTTCCTGTGGTTTTGAAGGTTTTAGCTCCGGTGGCGGACTCGACCGTGATGGTGACACCCTCGAGAGGCTCGTCATTCGGATCGATGACCTTTCCTGTAATTCTGGCTTCTCCCACAGCAAAGAGCTGTGCGGTGAAAGCGGCACAGACAATGATTGCGATCACCATCGATTTGCGCATGTTCAGTCTCCTGTATTTCGTGTTCAGTGAGAGAAACGGTTCCGGAATCAACCTAATTCCGTTTGCCGGGATGCCGTCACGCAGGAAAAAATAGCAGTTCATGATGCAGAGTAGGGAATAGTGAACTGGAATAGGATGTCATGCGACACCTGCGCGTGTGACCCTCCGCACAAGAGCATGTGTCGGAATGGCGGCCGGTGGTTTCATGATCCCCCGGTCCCGATGTACAACCACAGCAAGTCTCCTGCTACAGGGTCAGGTACGTATGATCCCGCAGGCCTCGCTCGTAGTCGGCAAGAAGGCGCATGCCTTCGTTTGGTTTGAGCCGGTCCTGCTTGATGGCTGCATCGAACTGAGCCTTCATTTTCTTCGCAAGGTCGTTCGTGTCGTACTGCGTGAGCGCGAGCACCTCGCTGATCGTATTGCCGGGGATCGTCTCCTCGATGTAGTAGCCGTTGTCTTCGTCTTCATCGAGGAAAACGTGGACTTCGTTGACACGGCCGAAGAGATTGTGGATGTCCCCCATGATGTCCTGGTAGGCGCCCGTGAGGAAGATTCCGAGGTAGTACGGCTCGCCAGCGCGGATCTCGTGCAGCGGCAGGGTCTCCCGGACGTCGTTGATGTCGATGAACTTCGAGACCTTCCCATCGGAGTCGCAGGTGATATCCACGAGGGTGCTCTCGGATGAGGGCTTTTCGTGCAGCCTGTGAATGGGAACGATCGGAAAGAGCTGTCCGAGAGCCCAGTGATCGAGTAGCGACTGGAAGACGGAGAAGTTGCAGATGTGCTGGTCAGCAAGTTCGGTCGGCAGATAGGCAAGCTCCTCCGGCCGGTCCTCGGGCGCGAGCTGCAGGGCGCGTTTCTGAATCGTTTCGGCGATTCTCCAGAAGAGCAGCTCGACGCCGGCCCGCACGTCGAGATCGAGGATACCGAGCTCGAACATGGTCTGTGACTGCTCCTTGATCTGGATCAGGTCATGCCAGGACTCGGTCAGGTTGCGCTGGGTCAGATGAGCTTCGATGTAGAGGAGGTCCTGCACGAGTTTGTGCTGCTTTCCGGGGATGTCCGCTGTTGAATCCATCGGGGTCTTTTCGATTGCGCCGAAGGCCTCGACGATGAGCACGGAGTGATGCGCCACGATGGCGCGGCCCGATTCGGAGACGATGTCGGGATGCGGAACCGTCTCCTCGTCGCAGACATCCATGATGTTGTAGACGATGTCGTTGGCATACTCCTGAACCGTGTAGTTCATGGACGAGTGGAACGTGGATCTCGAGCCGTCGTAATCGATTGCAAGCCCGCCTCCGACGTCGAGATACTCGAGGCGGTGTCCCATCTTGTGAAGTTTCGCGTAGTAGCGGGCGGCCTCGCGCACGGCGCGCTTGATCGTGAGGATGTCGGGGATCTGTGAGCCGATGTGAAAGTGCAGCAGCTTGAAGGATTGCTCGACACCGGCCTGCCGCAGAATCTCGATCGCTTCGAGGATCTCGGATGTGGACAGGCCGAACTTCGCGTGCTCGCCTCCGGAGGTCGCCCACTTGCCGGCGCCCTTGGATAGAAGACGAACGCGCATCCCGATCTGCGGCTCGACGTTCATCTCTGCGGCGATCTTCACGATTGCGCGGATCTCGGAGAGCTTTTCGGCGACGAGGATGACCTTCTTTCCGAGCTTCCGGCCGATCATCGCCATCCGGATGAACGCCTCGTCTTTGTATCCATTGCAGATGATCAGGGAGTCGGGATCGCTGTGCACGGCGAGGCCTGCGAAGATCTCGGGTTTTGAGCCGACTTCCACGCCGTAGTTGAACGGCCGTCCCGCGTCGAGAATCTCTTCGACGACTTCACGAAGCTGATTGACCTTGATCGGAAAGACTCCGCGGTAGTTCCCCGTGAACCGGTTTTCGGCGATGGCACGATTGAAGGCGCCGTTGAGGTGTTCCACTCGATGCCGCAGCAGGTCCTGGAAGCGGATCAGCATGGGAGTCTTCAATCCCTGCTCGAGCGCCTCCTGCACCACTTCATGAATCGGAATCGCCGCCCCTTTGTCCTGCAGCGGAGCCACCGTGAGATTTCCGGCATCGTTGACGCCGAAGTAGCCGGAGCCCCATCTGTCGATCAGGTAGAGCGTTCGTGCTTCTTCGCTGGTCCAGGCTTCTTCAGTGATCGTTTCAGTCTTTGCTTCCAATTGCAGAGTGCCTCCGTGACTGCGCATTCTGAACCCTGCGTCTCCTGCATGCAACGCTGAAGAAACCGCAGATCCGGGGCGGCAGCTCGCGGTTCCACGTTCCCGGGAACGCCGGAGGTGCGGCAAGGGATGCTATCAATCAACTTTCATCGAGGCGTTGAACGGGGCGCAGGAGCGGGCGTCGAAGCCGGAGTCGGAGTCGGACTCGAAGCCGGCGTTGGAGTGGCACGGCCCGTCCTCTCCTGAATGTCATCGCCGGCGCGTCGCATCGCTTCACCGGTCGCCTGCGCTGCATCCCGAATGCCTTCCTGGATCACGGGGGCTGCTTCGCTGGCGGATTCGCGGATCTCACGGCCTGCCTCAGCGGCTGAATCCCTGGCCTTCTCAGCGGCTTCTTCAAGCTCCTGTTTGGGTACTTTCACTTCGTAGGTTTCCTCGCCTGTTTTACGGACTTCGCATCCGGCAAGCGCCACGAAAGCCAACACCAGGAAACTCGTTACGAGTGCGCTTTTCTTCATGGAATGCCTCCTTGCTGCTACCGGCTCACCGGATCAAATCAGACCGAAGCAAGGACCCGGCCAGCGGTGAGGCCGGGGCTCCGCTTCGAGGATCACACTTCGTGCCCGACACTTCGCAGCGAAACAATCTGCCGGGCGCCAGCGTTAGCCACCCCCATGGAACGAGGAGACAGGCTGATTCAGGGGATGACGGTGAACGGGGACTTTCGGGTCATCGCCGCCGAGACCACGACCACCGTGGATACGGCGCGCCAGCGGCTCGACTTGTCGCCGGTGGCGGCCGAGGCTCTCGGCAAGGCGATGACCGGAGCGGTGCTGCTCGCCCGGCTTCTGGACAAAGAGGTCCGGGAACAGCGCGTGACGCTCCGCTTCGAAGGCGATGGTCCTCTCGGAACGATGATCGCGGAGGGGACGATCGCCGGGACGGCGAGGGGGTACGTTCACAATCCGCGCGTCGCGAGCGAAGAGCTGGACGGCAGCTCTGCCGTCGGCGCCAATGGAACGTTGACTGTCGTTCGCGGCACGCCTCCCGCCGGCAGCTTGTACACCTCGCAGATACAGCTCGACACAGGGGGCGTGGCTCGCGACATCGCCCGATATCTGGCGTACAGCGAGCAGGTTCACTCGGCGGTCGTACTGGGCGTGCTCAACCGGCCGCACGGAGTCTCAGCGGCGGGTGGTCTCATCGTTCAGGCGTTCCCTCACGTGAGTGGCGAGGCTATCGAGTCGATGGAGCGCGCTATTCATGAGTCGCCCTCCTTCAGTCATCTTCTCGATACGATGCCGATCGAAGACGCTGTCGAAAAAACGCTTCACGGGGTCGGATACAAGCGACTCGACCCGAGTTTCGATGTACCGCTACGCTTCAGCTGCTCCTGCACCCGCGAGCGCGCACTTGCCCCCCTTCAGCTCTTCTCGCAGCAGGAAATCGCTGAAATGATTCAGGAAGACGGCTCGGAAGTGGTGTGCCAGTACTGCGGAGAGAGATACAACTTCACAGGCGAGGAGCTGCTGGCTCTGGCCGACCTTCCGGACGCCTGATCCGGGGGGCGCGAATCTGTCATCCTGAGCTCGAGAATGAGCAAAACGTCAGCTCAGGATGACACGCTGATAAGCTTCACTGAAAAGACTCCGGGACTGACGAGGAAACGCAGATGAACAGTGTGATTACCGGCAGCGGGATCGGTTTGCCCGCCAACGTTGTGCCGAACGCCGCGCTAGCCCGGATCATGGATACCTCGGATGAGTGGATACGGACCCGCAGCGGTATCGAGCAGCGCTACTACGTATCGCCCGGTGAAGGCTCCGTGGAGCTCGGCACCGCTGCCGCGAGAGGAGCGCTCGAAGCAGCGGGGGTGACCGTCGACCAGATCGACGTAATCATCTTCGCGACGATGACGCCCAATTACTTCTTCCCGGGTAACGGGCCGTTGCTTCAGGATGCGATGGGATTCCGATCGATCCCGACGTTCGACATTCGACAGCAGTGTTCGGGATTCCTGTATGGACTCGAGTTCGCCGATTCGCTGATTCGAAGCGGCAAGTACCGGCGCGTGTTGCTGGTCGGCGCCGATGTCCACACTCCGTTCATGCCGTGGCACAACGGCTGGGATATCACCATTGGTCTCGAGGATCGTGAGGTCACGGCCGAAGAGCGCGCCGCGAACACGAGCATCCGTGACCGCACGGTTCTTTTCGGAGACGGCGCAGGAGCTGTCGTCATCGAGCCCTCCGGCGATCCGTCCTCCGGCTTTCTCGCCTCGAAACTGCACAGCGACGGCTCGGCATTTGCCTGCCTTCATGTCAAAGGACTCGGCTTCCGCAACAGGCCGTTCGTGACAGCCGAGGACGTCGAATCGGGCGACTACATTCCGACGATGGAAGGACGGGAAGTCTTTCGGCAGGCGCTGTCGCTCATGCCGGAGGCGGTGCGGGAAGTCTGCGAAGTCGCCGGCGTGAAGGTGGACGATATCGACGTACTTCTGATTCACCAGGCCAACCTGCGAATCGTCGAAGGGGTGCAGAAGGTCCTGGGACTTCCGGCGGAAAAGGTTCCACACAACATCGAACGGTATGGCAATACGACAGCCGGAACACTTCCGATCCTGCTGCATGAGTGCATCGAGACCGGCCTGGTGAAGCCCGGCAAACTCGTTGCGTTCACCGCGCTGGGCTCCGGACTGCACTGGGGAGCAGCGCTGTATCGTTGGGGGAGTGGGAAGTAGTCAGTAGCCAGGAGTCAGTAGTCAGGAGCCCGCCCTCTCATGTCTACTGTCTACTGTGTGCTGTGCACTGTCTACTTTCGACAGACCACAGACCACAGACCACAGACTCCTGGCTCCTGACTACTGACTACTCCCCCTGTGTACTGTCTACTCTCCCCCATGTATCCTTCCCCGCCATGGCCCAATTCCTCCTCATCACGACCCTTCTAACGATCGCCGGTCTCGTTGCGACGAGCGTGGTCGGCTTCACGGCCCAGACCGGCGCGGAAGTCGGCAGGCATATCCTCTACGCGCTGGCGACCGTGGTCCTCGGGCTGTTCTCGCAGAGCATGACGATGTTCTTCTTCATCGGCACCGGCAAGGAGATCAAGGACAAGGCAAAAGGAGAGGAGGACGAAGCGGCGGTCGTTCAGGGGACGAAGCGCTTCAAGTCGAGAGTCTTTCCTGCCGCCATGTACGCCATGCTGGTACTCATGCTGACGTTCATTCTCGGAGGAGGGATCCACAGGGGAAGCCTCCCGCTCTGGACCCATCATCTGCTGACGGTCGCTTCGATCTACATGTTCGGACGGGCGTACTGGATCGAGATCAGAGCGATGGAGCAAAACGCAGGGCTGATGGAAAGGTTTCTCAAAGATGAAAGATGAAAGATGAAGATGAAGCCCGGTCACCCTTCCGGATAGGTGGGGCTTCATCTTTCGTCTTTCATCTTTCATCTTTTCCTCATATCCTCCGGCGGTGACGAAGAAAGACAGTTACCGCGAAGCGGGCGTGAACATCGATGCGCAGGACGAGGCGCTGCGCGAGGTCCGCACGATCGTGCGCGACACCTTCACGCCGGGTGTGCTCTCGGACATCGGCAGCTTCGGCGGGCTCTTCCGTCCTGATTTCTCGGGTATGGAGTCCCCGATTCTGGTCTCGTCGACGGACGGAGTCGGCACCAAGCTTCGAGTCGCTCAGGCGATGAAGATCCACGACACGGTGGGATATGACCTGGTGAATCACTGCGTCAACGACATCCTCGTGCAGGGAGCACGCCCCCTCTTTTTTCTCGATTACTTCGCAACGGGAAGGCTCGAGCCGGCCGTCATGGCCGATGTCGTGCGGGGAATGGCCAGAGCCTGCAAGGAAAACGGAGCGGCCCTGATCGGTGGTGAGACTGCCGAGATGCCCGGTTTCTACTCCGATGGCGACTATGACATCGCAGGGTTCATCGTGGGTGCCGTCGACCATGCGCAACTGATCGACGGAAAGAAAGTCCGGGAAGGGGACATCCTGGTCGGACTGCCGTCAGCGGGCCTCCATACGAACGGGTACTCCCTGGCTCGCAAAGTCCTGTTCGAGAGAATGGGACACGAGCCTCAGACCATTCTCGAGGAGGCAGGAGGCAAGCTCGGCGAGGTTCTTCTGCAGCCGCACATGTCCTACCTGCGGCCGCTGCTCCCGCTGATCGAGGAAAAGGCGATTCACGCGCTGGCTCACATAACGGGTGGCGGCCTCACGGACAACGTGCCTCGGGTTCTTCCCGACGATTGTGATGCCGTGATCAAGGCTGGCTCATGGGATGTTTTACCCATATTCCGGTACATCTTTCAGCACGGGGAGGTTTCCGTGGAAGAGATGTTCCGCGTTTTCAACATGGGGATCGGAATGGTTCTAATCCTCTCGCCCGCTGAAGTGGACCGCGTGGTGCGTCGGCTCGAGATGGCGAGGCAGCGCTACTTCTTCATCGGAAACGTGAAGAAGGGCAGCGGGAAGGTCCGCTACGATTTTCCTCCCGCAGGATTCCCCAGCTGGATCGAGTGATGCGTGCGACGAGGCTGGCGGTGCTCCTGTCGGGGCGCGGGTCGAATTTCGCGGCGATTGCGCGCGCCTGCGCATCGGGGCATATCCCGATCCCGATTGTTGCAGTGATTTCCAACCGGCCTGCCGTCGCTGGACTCGAGCACGCGCGCGAGCTGGGCCTTCCGGCGCATCTGGTGGATCATCGAGAGTTCCCGACGCGGGAGGCGCATGAGGCCGAAGTCGAGGCGATCGTTTCCGCGGCCGGCGCCGACCTGCTGGTGCTCGCGGGATACATGCGCCTGCTGTCTCCCTGGTTCATCGATCGTTTCAGGAATCGAATCGTGAACATCCATCCGTCGCTGCTGCCGTCGTTCCCGGGACTCGATGCACAGGCACAGGCGCTTGGGCACGGAGTGAAGATCTCAGGCTGCACCGTCCATCTCGTCGATGAGCAACTCGATGGGGGTCCAATTCTCGTGCAGCGCGCCGTGGAGGTGCTCAACGGCGACACTGAAGAAAGCCTCGCGTCGCGCATCCTGGCCCAGGAGCACGTCGCCTATCCCGATGCGATCAGGAAGCTGAGCGGAGGCTACAGGGTGGAGGGGCGCAGGGTTCTGTTCGAGAGTGAAGAGTGAATGCAGCGCTCCCCACGATCACGCGCGTGCAGCCGGCATGATCACCCACAGAATGATGTAGACCAGGATGCCCGGGAAGGCAGCTGAAAGCACCGAGATCAGTACGAAGAGGATACGCACCAGTGTCGGGTCCCAGCCGAGCCATTCGGCCATGCCGCCGCAGACTCCGGCAATCATTCGGTATCGTGACGAGCGGTAAAGCGGCATCGACATCCTCTCCCAGTGAATCTCAGATCATTGATACGACAGCCGGACCTGAGGGTTTCAGGTCGTGGCGGATCAGAAAGGTAGCAGGCGCTTGAACAGCGACTGTTTCGGTACTTCGTCGAGTGCAAGCGCGGGAAGTTGTGCGACGGTCTCGCCGTCCTGCTTGACGATGATGGTCCCGATGCGCTGGAACTTCGCAACAGGAGCTTCGATAGGATCTGCGATCATCGTCAACTGAATCGCATCCTCTTTACCTCGCTCGGTCAGAACCTTTGCATTTGCTCCCGCTACGACCTGGACGCTGTCCGAGGCGCCGCCCCGAATGCTCGCCGGGACGGTCATCACCGTGCCCCGCTTTACTGCCTCAGACATCTGGTATTTGGCAAAACCTTCGCTGAGCAGTTTTGCTGCGCTTTTGAAGGTGTCTTCCCGCCTCTGCGATCCCATGATCACTGCGATCAGATCCATGTCTCCCCGGCGCGCGGAAGCGGTGACGCAGAAGCCCGCTTTTCCGTGATATCCCGTTTTGATTCCGGTAGTGTTCGGGTACATTTTGAGCAGGCGGTTGGGGTTGTACATGGTGAACTTGCCGTCGCGGAAAGGCATTGTCTCCTTGACTCCCAGCTCCATCAGCATCGGATGCTTGAGAGTCTCGATGCCGACCTTCGCGAGGTCCACCGGACTCATCATGTCCGCCTCTTCGTCTGGGGCCGGGAGACCGTGAGGAGTATGGATCTGGGTATTCTTCAAACCGAGCTCGCTGGCCTTCGCGCGCATCATTATGACGAAAGCCTCCTGGGTGCCGGCGATGTGCTCGGCCAGGGCCAGGGCTGCGTCGTTAGCCGAATGCACTTTGACCGCGGCGATGAGGTCGCGGACCGGAAAAACCTCCCGGTGGGCGAGGTAGACCTGTGAGCCTCCCAGCTGGCTCGCTTTGGCCGATGTGGTGACCGGCTCGTCGAGCGAAAGATCTCCCGAGCTGATCTCGTCCATCACCACCAGCAGCGTGATCATCTTGATCATCGATGCCGTGTGAAACGGCTGTTCCGAATTCTTCTCGTACAGCACCTTGCCCGTCGTCGGTTCGATGAGCAGGGCCGCGGTGTAGGGCTCTTCCTGGGCGAACGCAGATACCGCCAGCAGGGCGACGAGAATGTACAGAACTACGGATTTCATCAGCGTCTCCTTTTCGATGCGACGAAATTGCACGCGCCATACCACGAGCTGCGTGATGCGGAGCGAATGCGCGAACAGGAGACGGGCGCAATCGGCCGGGCCGCCGGATTGCTGCATGCTGCCGGCCGCGATCAGGTGTCTGAGCCGCCCCTGCGAGTTCGCTTCTTGGCGGGTCTGGTAGTGCGGGGAATCGAGCCGATCACGGTCCAGTCCTGCCGGTGTACGACAACAGGCTCGGAGAATGGCCAGAGCTCGATGGGCAGGTAGTAAAAACCGTCGCCCAGTACGCGCGATTTGATCGTCAGGTCGCGCATGCTCTTGCACAGCCCCTTCTTTCCTCGCACCGCGCTCCGCTCGACGACGATACCTGTCTTCTCTCCGACGCCCTGAAAGACGTTGATCTCGGCACACATAGAATTAACCAATGTCATTTCCTTTCACTCCGTGGGAACACAAGAGAGCGAAAGCAAGAATCGAGCCGTCGAGTCCGGCAAAGGGAGCGTGAGGTCAGCGAATCGCTCGTATCGGGCTCTGAGGCTGTTGTTTTCCGTCCTCAGGCTCCGCCCCTGCTACTCGAGCCTCGGCCAACGATGTGTATCCTGAGCGAAGCGATGGATCTCTCGAGGACTTGCTAAACTGCCACGAGTGGCGCGAAGTGCGGCGCCTTCGACTCTTCATCGGAAATCCCGACGCCGAGAAGGTCTTCCACTCTGTCGAGCGTGCAGAACCCGACCCGCGTGACTGTGCGCAGATAGAAGCCGACATCGACCACGCTCAACCCGTACAGGAATCTGCCATCGCCCCGAGGGCTCGAGGCGCTGAGCGTGCCCGAGCCGTCTTGCCGGATGCGCAGCACGTCACCGCGGAACTCGATGGGAAGCGAGGAGAGAAAGGTCAGATAGGTATCGCCATCGATGGAACGGTCGAAGATGACCCGTTCGATGTCCCTGCCCAGTTCCTGAACGCCCGCATGGAGCGCGCCATTCAGGACGTTGTAGTTGCTCACCGTGATGACGGACTCCTCCCGTTCGGAAGACTCCCAGTCGAGCTCGGTCAGCGCCATGTCGGGGAAAACCAGGGTGATACGTTCTTTGGTTTGCATTCAACTCCTCCTCTCATGTAGGTCGGCGAGCGCGACCTGAAAATACAGCTGAGGATCAACGGTGGAGGTCGCTTCCGCTTTTCTTGTAGGTTTCCCGCGAGCGAGCGATACTTTGTGGCCTGGCTCGACCGTGTGTGGAGCCTTCCTTCATGTTCACCCCACGACAGTCCTTTCTTCCGTATCGATCCGTGCTGGAGCGGGGCGGTGCCGACCCCTTCGAAGGCCGGCTGACTCGAGCCGGCGGACCAGACCGAGCCCGAGGCGACTACATTCTCTATTGGGCGCAGGCGTCGAGGCGGACCACGGCGAACCTGGCGCTCGATTTTGCCATCCTGCAGGGGAATGAGGCCGGCCTTCCTGTCGTGGTGTACGAGTCTCTTCGACCCGATTACCCCTCGGCGAACGACCGGATTCATACCTTTGTGCTGGAGGGAGTCGAAGACAACCGCCGGATCGCCGCGCAGCGAGGCTTGCGCTACGAGTTCTTCCTCCCTGCGACCCATGAGGCGGCGAGGGGTGTGCTCGAGCGCCTTTCCCGCAGGGCTCGAATGGTCGTCACCGATGAGTATCCGACCTTCATTCAGCAGTCTCAAACCGCGAGCTTCTCACGAAGCTGTCCGGTCCCGCTCTGGCTCGTTGACGGCAATGGGATCCTGCCGATGCGCGCATTTCCCGGCGAGCAGTACTCCGCCAGGTTCTTCCGCGACAAAGCGCACCGTGAGTTCGAACAGCGATGGGCAACCATTCCGGAGATCGAGCCCGGAGTCCGGCCGTTCAATGGCGATCTCGAGCTCGACGTGTGGAACGGCACTGACATCAGCATGGCAGTGGGATCGTGCGCAATCGACCACACGGTTCCGAGGGCGCCCGTGAAAGGTGGAAGGGCAGAGGCGCTGCGACGACTCGAGATCTTCGTCCATTCCCGCCTGGAAGGCTACGCGTCCCGGCGCAACCGGGAGCCGGAGAAAACGAGTGAGCTCTCCCCGTACCTCCACTTCGGCCATGTCGGCATCGACGAGGTTGCCCGGCGGGTCCTCTTCAGCGCGGCCCCTGCCGAAGACATCGATGCGTTTCTCGAAGAGGCTGTCATTCGGCGGGAGCTTTCTTTCAATCTCTGCCATTTCAGGCCGGATCATGATTCGCTCGCGGTCCTGCCCGCCTGGGCTGCCAGAACTCTCGACGCCCACCGGCATGACCGGAGAATGCCAATTTACGATTTCGGTCAGATGGAGCGCGCAGAGACGGGCGACGAGGTCTGGAACCTTGCCCAGCGGGCGCTTCTGGAGACCGGCATCATGCACAACTATCTCCGCATGCTCTGGGGAAAACGAGTCCTCGAGTGGACCCGCTCGCCGGAAGAAGCGCACCGCACGATGATCGCTCTGCATGAGCGATGGGCGTTGGACGGACGGGATCCGAATACGCACGCCGGGGTGCTCTGGTGCTTCGGAAAACACGACCGGCCCTGGGCTCCGGAGCGGCCGATTTTCGGGATGGTCCGTTACATGAGCTCCGACGCGACCCGGAAGAAGGTGGATCTGCGCGGCTACCGGAAGAAGATCGATCGGGAGACGAATGGTGATCCTTCGCTTTCGCGCCGCTAATGAACCTTGAGCCATGTGGCCGAACATTGCATGTTCGGCCCTGAGTCCAGGACTGTCCATCTCTGAGAACGAGGGCCGAACATGCAATGTTC
>JBGTDX010000065.1:0-7234 GCA_041748075.1 Thermoanaerobaculia bacterium | reverse complement strand
GCGAGCATCGCGATGCGGCGCGCCACCCTCTCCCCGAACTCACGCCTTCGCCGACAACGCAAGCTTGGCGGGGAGAGGGAAGGACGCTGCGCTTATACCAGCCAGCCAATTCGCAGCAAGGATCCTCGGGCTGGAATTCGGCCTCAGCGGACTTGCAGATGGTCTAATTCAAGAAAGCCCGTGCATGGGAGCGGGGTGATGAGAGAAGTCTCTGTAGCTCCGGCTCTTAAACCATTCTATACAAGTATTTTATCTGATCGCGATCGATCTTGATGTCCGGCAGGAGTCATTGCTGAGTGCGCGCGCCAGGTCTAACAATTGCGCCTTGTTGGCCTAATTAGCCCAACTTTGGTCTAATTGGCCGCATGCCCAACTCATTTGCCACGGGACGCGTTCTGGAGGCGCTGCCGTCGCCTCTGGTGCGGCAGCTCGCGGCCATCTATGAGTTCAAGGGAAAAGAGGCGCTATACCAGACTCAGGCGCCCGAGCTTCTTGCCGCTCTGCAGAAGAGTGCAATCGTCGAAAGTACCGAATCATCCAGTCGAATTGAGGGGATCGTTGCTTCGCCGGAACGTGTTCGCGAGATCGTTGGATATGGCGCGAAGCCAACGAACCGTTCGGAATCAGAGATCGCAGGGTATCGAGATGCTCTGGCGACGATTCATGCATCGCACCCGTTTATCGACGTCACACCAAATTACATCCTTCAATTCCACCGGGATTTGTTTTCATACACCGGGCGATCCGGAGGCGCCTGGAAGAGTGTCGACAATGTCATCGAAGCAACCGGCCCCGAAGGAAAAGAAGTCATCTTCGTCCCGGTGGATGCGTTTCGGACCGCGGCCGAGATGCGAAGCCTTAGCGACGACTTCAATCGTTCGTTCGCCAGGGCTGATCCGGATCGATTGCTCTCGCTATCGGCCTTTGTGCTCGACTTCCTTTGCATCCACCCGTTCCTCGACGGTAACGGGAGAGTTGCGCGCCTGCTCACATCTCTCCTCCTGTACAAAGCAGGGTTCGGCGTTGCGAGATACGTCGGGATCGAGCGTCTTGTCGAGAACTCGAAGGCGTCGTACTACTCGAGTCTTCGAGCGTCGTCCGAAGGCTGGCATGAAGGCAGACATTCACTGCTTCCATGGTGGGAGTATCTGTGCGGGATCGTGCTGGCCGCGTATCAGGAGCTCGATCAGAAGCTGTCAGGGCATGATCAACATTCGAAGACGCAGCGCGTGAGGCTGGCCATCGACATTCTTCCCGAGCTTTTCTCGAAGGCGGACATCCTCCGCGCATGCCCCGGCGTCAGCGAGCGTACTGTGAAACGCACACTGGAAGAGCTCAAGGCGGAGGGACGGGTGATCCTGGCGAAGGCAGGGAAGAGCGCTGTGTGGAAAAAGCTGCACTGAGCGTCTCGCCCTGGTGGATTCTGCTTCCTTTGTATCGCGCGAGGGGGCGAGCTGCGCGGACGTTCGTGCTGCGCAAGATGATCCTTCGCTACGCTCAGGATGACAGGACGGCCGTTCCGCGCGGGTGAGAAATTCGCAGGTGTAACGGTAGAATCTGAGGCATCCCCCGAGTACCGAAGCGGTATCACTGCGAAGGAGGTGTGATCGTGTCGAAAGAGCGCGTGGCCGTTGCATCTCTGATCGTCTCCGCGAGCTTGCTCGTTCGGATCGTCTCACGGTCGAGTCGGCTGTCCCTGCTCGTTCTGCTCGTCCTGTCCCTTTTAACCGCTGGCTGCGCCGCATCTGATGCAGCACCTCGCGCCCCGTCCCTCCCGACGCCCGGTTCGCCCACGACCCGAGGCATCGACGCCGAGGCAAACGGTGAGGGTTTCCTCTCCTCGTCCGTCGATCCGGCAGAGCTCGCGCGCGACGTGATCATCTTTCGCGATCGGTGGGGCGTTCCCCATGTTCACGGCCGGACCGACGAAGCGGCCGTTTTCGGGCTCGCCTGGGCACGTGCCGAAGATCAGTTCGAGCAGATTGAGGACGTCTTCATCGGCAGGCTCGGGCGCTCCAGCGAGCTTTATGGGGAAGAGGGGCTCTTTCCTCCTCAGTCCGTCGACAAGGGACACGATCTCTCGGTCCACGCATTCGGCTACCTGGAGGAGGCGCGAGATGGCTATGAGAACCTCTCACCGAAGTTACGGCGCATCGTTGATGCGTATGCAGCAGGTTTGAATTTTTACCTCGAGAAACATCCGGAGCAGCCGGTCCGCCTCCTGAACCGTTTCGAGCCGTGGTGGGTCGTGGCCGTCGAGGACTTTAGCGAGAGCTATCGGGGTCGCGCTCAGTCCGGCCTGTCTGCCAGCAACGCCCGTGAGATCGCTGGAGCAGGGAGGAATGCACCGGACCGCGGCTCGAACACCTGGGCGATCGGCCCCGGAAAGACGGCGTCGGGCAACGCGATGCTGCTGATCAATCCGCATGATCCGAGCGACTGGCCGTACTACGAGTGTCACATCTCGAGCGACGAGGGGCTGAACTCCTACGGTGTCATAAATTACTGGGGCGCCCTGATGTTTCCCTACATCGGATTCAACGAGCACCATGGATGGTCCGTTACCGTCAACGAGCCGGACCTCGGCGACGCGTTCGAGATGACGTTCGATCATCCGACCGATCCGTTGATGTACCGGTTCGGTGATCGATACCTGCGCGCCGCGATAAGGGAGACGATCGTCGGCGTCCGAGGCCGGGATGGTATCGCTCCGATTGCACTCACTTTCAGGGACACCATTCAAGGCCCCGTGCTCGCGACTTCGAAGGAGGGGAAGCCGTTGAGCTTCCGCATCGCCCGCTCGAAAAGCGGAACGTTCACCGAGCAGCTCTATCGCATGCACAAGGCCCGGAGCTTCGAGGAGTGGAGAGAGGCGGTCGCGCTACGCGGACTCACGTATCACAATCTGATGTATGCCGATCGGGAAGGAAACATCTTTTATCTCTACAACGGGAACGTGCCCGTGCGAAACGACCTCTTCGACTGGACGGCGCCGGTTGATGGCAGCGACCCGCGTACCCTGTGGAAGGGCTATCACGAGATCGAAGAGCTTCCGCAGCTTCTCAATCCTGATGTTGGCTATTTGCAGAACTGCAACACCACCCCCTACGCGACGACACACGCCGAGAATCCTGATCCGGCTGATTACCCGCGGTACATGGCGAACCTCGAAGATGGGACCAACTACCGGGGAGAGCATTCGAAACAGAAGCTGCGGTCGGCCTCTGCGGTGACTCTCGACCGTCTGCAGGAGATGGTCACCGACGACTACATCTACGCGGCCGACGAGTGGTTGCCGTCTCTGTTCGCGGAGTGGCGCGCCTCTGCAGCCGTCGCTCGCGAACTCCACGAGAGGCTGCGCGAACCGATCGCCGCCCTGGAGGCGTGGAATCGGCGGAGTGGGCCGGTCTCGTTCGAGACGACTCTCTTCGCGCTGTGGGACGAGGCGTGGTGGATGAAGGACAGGGAAGGAGCGGAGCTCGGCCTGGTCGCCGCTCTGGACGAAGCAATCGTCATTCTGGAGGATGAATTCGACACCTGGAAGGTGCCGTGGGAGATGGTATTCCGGCACCAGCGGACTTCAGAGCGCGACGCTGTCTACTGGGACGAAAGCAAGGCGAGCTATCCGACGGCGGGAACGAACGGTCGATACGGGACGATGTTCGCTCTTCGCGGGGAGCCTTACGACGGAGAGAGAGACAGCGTCAGACGCCGGATGACGCATGGCAATTCCTTCGTTTCGATCGTCGAACTGACTGAGGCTGGTCCGGTGGCCCGCTCGATCGTGGCATACGGGAACAGCTCCCGCCCCGATTCTCCGCACTGGGACGATCAGGCCGAGATGTTCGCCGCAGGACGGATGAAGCCGGTGCTGTTCAGGATGAAGGACATCCTCGAGAATCTGGAAAAGAGCTACCACCCGGGGGAACGATGAATGATGAACGAGGAACGTGCATTGGGCGCATGCCCAACTCATTCGCTCTAGGACGCGTCCTGGCAGCGCTGCCGTCGCCTCTGTCCGCCACGCGTTCTTACGAACACGGCGAAGATTCCCCACGTCGAGCCCGACGCTGATGAAGCTGCGGGAGCTCGAGGTTCTCGAGAAGGTCGCCGGTAAGGCGAACCTGACGGTCGTCGTCGGCGACGAGGGCCTCACGAGCAGGGTCGTGAAGATGCTGTAAGGAAGTGGCAGGCGCCGCCGGGGTATTGGGCGGCGCCTGTTTTTGTGCATCAAGAAATGTTTCTTCTTGACGGAATGTATACTTCAGGCATATACGTTTTCTCGTGAGGCGAGACTTCCTTGAAGACGTGGAAGGATTCGATTGGGACGAAGGAAATCGTGGCAAGAACTGGCTCAAGCATCGAGTCACGGACTGGGAATGTGAGGAGATCTTCTTCAACCGGCCGCTGGTTCTGCGACCGGATGAAAAGCATTCGACAGCAGAGCCGAGGTACTACACGCTCGGCCAGACAGATCGTGGACGACTTCTGTTCGGATCGTTTACGGTTCGTGATCATTTGATTCGACCCATTTCGTTTCGAGAGATGAACGCGCGAGAGCGGAGAGCCTATGAAAGAGCGAAAGAAGAAGATTCCGACATTCAGTGACGAAGATGCTGAGCGGGAGTTCTGGGCAGGAAAAGACTCGACGGAGTATATCGACTGGTCCCGCGGTCAGAGGGTCACGCCTCCGAATCTGAAACCGACGCTTCGGACGATCTCGCTCAGACTGCCCGAAGCGATGATCTCGGAGCTCAAGCTCCTTGCGAACAGAAGGGACGTCCCTTATCAGTCGCTTCTCAAAATCTTTCTCGCCGAGCGGCTACGGGAAGAGCAGTCGAGCGGGCGGCCGCCCGGCTCGAAGCGAACGGGCTGATTGGCTCACGGTAGCCCGTTGTGACTGGAGTGAATGGATCAAACGCCGCGCCGCCTGTCGCCGACGATTTAGCGCCATTGCTCCGGATTCTGGCTCTGGTGCCGCAGCAAGCCACGTGGCAGGGCCTTCCCAGGCCCTGCCTCTTCGGAAACGTAGCGAGGTGCGAAGCCTGGAGCCTGGAGCCACCGAAAGAACAGTGCACGCTCCAGGTGTCGTACGCCGGAACTATTCGGAAACGGCAGGGCCTTCCCAGGCCCTGCCACATGGTAAACTTTCCATTCTTTTTCACCCCCTCATTCACATCGCATCTGGAGTCTCATGCTCGGAACGAAGCTCGGAGATCGGTACGAGATTGTCGCGGAGCTTGGCCGCGGTGGAATGGGTGTTGTCTATCGTGCACGCGATCCGCTCCTCAATCGTGACGTCGCCGTCAAGCTGATCCCGCCGTCTCTACTCACAGAACAGTCTGAGGAGCGCTTCCAGCGGGAGGCACAGCTCGTTGCCCAGATGAATCATCCGGGCATCGTTTCGATCTTCGACATCGGACGGCACGAAGGCTCGATGTACTTCCTCATGCCGGTGGTGCAGGGAAAAAACCTGCGCGCGTTTCTCAAGGAGGCACCACGCAGGCTGGGTGAACTGCTGGACATCGTGATTCAGGTGGCCGATGCGATGGAGTACAGCCATGCGCGGGGAATCATCCATCGTGACATCAAGCCGGAAAACATCATGGTCTCCGAAGAGGGTGGAGCCGTCCGCGTGTGGGTGATGGACTTCGGTCTGGCCCGCTCGAGTGGCGACCAGCGCCTCACCAAGACCGGGACAATGATCGGGACAGTCTCCTACTTCAGCCCGGAGCAGGTGATGGGCAGAAACATCGATCACCGTTCCGACATCTACTCCCTCGGAACCGTCTTCTACGAAGCGCTGGCCGGCGAGCCACCATTCACCGGTGAGGTGCAGGCGGTCGTCTACCGGGTAGTCCACGAGATTCCACGGTCCCTGAGGGAGACTGGCGTGGGGATCAGCCCGCAGCTCGAAGGCATCATCGAACGAACTATGGCCAAGGATCCGGCGAAGCGCTATCAGAGAGCTGGAGAACTGGCTGAGGACCTGCGGAGGTATCAGGCCACGCTCAAGGCTGCGGAAAAGGAGCAGTCTATCGTCCTGACCGCTGCGATGACCGCCCAGTGGAACCGGCCCGCTGCGGCTCCTTTCGTTGGACGGGAGAAAGAGTTCGCAGAGTTGCAACGCAGGCTCAACGCCGCGGTTGACGGCGACGCGCAGTTCGTTGTCGTTGCCGGCGAGCCGGGCATCGGAAAGACCCGTCTTCTCGAAGAGCTCGAAAACCTTGCGAATGCCAAAAAGGTGCGGGTGCTTCACGGACGCTTCGCCGAACAGAGTCAGGCCTTCGCTTACCAGGCGTTTCGCGACGTCATTCAGGAGTACTTCCGTTCAACCGATTCCGAGAGTGCTTCGGGGGAAAGACCCGACTTCAGCGACCTGGCGCCGGACCTCATCACGGTGTTCCCGCTTCTATCCGAGGTCAGCGCAATCCGCGCCGCTGCGAGTGGCGAAATTTCACGGGGAGCCGAGTCGCGGAAAGTGGATGATCGGTCGTGGGTGTACGAGCTCATCGCACGCACGCTGACCCGTATCGGGAACGGCCGGCCGCTGATGATCGTTTTCGAGAATCTGCATGCCGCAGAGATGTCGCTCGATGCGCTTTCGTATCTCGTCCAGCGTCTGGGCACGACACCGACGCTGATCTGCGCGACCTACCGTCAGAGCGAAGTGGATCGCCGCCATCCGCTGGTGAAGATGCTCGACGGTTTCCGCGACGATCCGCATTTCACATCGATCACCCTCGCACCGCTTTCAGCGTCGGAACACCGCCAGCTCGTGGAAACCATCGTGGGAAGTCAGAAGCTCGGTCCCGACTTCGCGAAGCGGCTTTACGAAGCGACTGAAGCGAATCCGTTCTTCACAAAGGAGCTGATTCGATCGCTCCTCGATGGCGGAGCCATCGCGCGCGACGACACTGGCGCGTGGAGCCTTTCAGGAGAAGCGGCCATCTCTTCCGACGCGCTGCCGGAAACCATTCAGCAGACGGTCGAAAATCGGATCGAGCGTCTTCCAGAGGAACTGCGCGAAGTCCTGTCGATCGCCTCGGTGCTCGGCAAGAGCTTCGAGTTCGCCCACCTGGAGAGTCTTGCAGAAGGAAAGGGCGACGTCGGAAAGATCATCGACCGTCTCGTGATCGAGGGACTGATCGAAGAGGAGCGCGAGTCGCGTGGCGACCGGCTGACCTTCTCGAGTGGAATCGTGCGTGACGTTCTCTACAACGCATTGTCCCGG
>JBGTDX010000064.1:0-2068 GCA_041748075.1 Thermoanaerobaculia bacterium | reverse complement strand
AACGTGACGGACGCGGAGGCTCAGCGTCGCCGCACCAGAATCCGCGGCCTCGTCCGTGCCATCGGCGGCTGACCGACGGTCGATGGCAGACTGTCATAGCCCTTCTGTACGGTCGATGACCTGAATCTGATGGACGCCATCGACGACGACGACCTCCCTGCGTAGCGCGGCTGCGAAAAGTAGGTTGGCGGCAGGAACACGAGAGAAAGACATGCCGGTAGCGACACCGAGAGTTGCAGCAGAGCCACGAGTGCTTCGCTTCGCGCGCTCCGAAGCTGGCTTCAGCGTGACCGAGGCCGCTCGCCGCGCCGGCATAAGTGCGGATCGACTCGCAGATTTCGAACAAGATGATCGAGCGAGCGAACCGACGCTCGCCCAGCTACGCAAGCTCGCGGAGGTATACGACCGCACGCTCGCCTTTTTCCTGCTCCCCGCGCCACCGGACAGCGACCTTCCCGCCATCCACGATTTCCGAAGCCTCGGTGACGACGGGATCAGCCCGGCCGTGCGGCGTGAGATGCGAAAGGCAGAGCGGCGTCGGAGTGTGCTGATCGAGTTCGAACCAATTCCCCGATGGGAACTCGGCGACATCAACCTCGATCAGGTTGGTACCGAGGACGCCGCGGCACTCGTCCGGGAGCGGCTCGGCGTGACGGTGCAGGACCAGGCCGCTCAGCCGAACCATGATGGAGCACTCCGCTTGTGGACGGGCGCACTCGAGGATGCAGGCACCGCCATCTTCCAGATGAGTCGAGTGAGCAGCGATGAATGCCGCGGGTTCTCCGTTTATCACGACATCGCACCCATCATCATGCTCAACGGGAGCGAGCCCGCAGGCGCTCGCATCTTTACGCTGATGCATGAGCTTTGTCATCTGCTGCTTCGCGACGGCGGGGTTTGTACCGTATGGAACGATCAGCAGACCGAGCGGCGCTGCAATCGATTCGCGGCGCAACTTCTGATGCCTGGCCCGGCGATCAGCGATGTGGCATTCGGTGAGGATGCCGACCATGACGTTTCTCGTGTTGCTCGTCGCTTCCAGGTGAGCCGGGATGCCGCAGCGATTCGCCTGCGCGAGTTGGGACTCATCACACAGGACGACGTCGATGCTGTGCGTGCAGAGACTGTCGACCGACTGGCGATAGCGCGGGCGAAGCAGAAGGAGAGCGACGGTGGTCCGCCTTACTTTCGGACGCATCTTCGAAATCTCGGAGATCGCTACGTCACGTCCGTGCTTGACGCGCATCGGGACGGACGGATCGACTTTTCCGACGTCACGACTTTCTTGGAGGCGAAGACTGGAACCGTGGACAGGATGGCCAGCGAGCTCGAGAATCGCGGCTCCGCTCGATGACGTCCGTGTACTCCGTGGACACGAGCAGCATCATTCGACTCCACCGTGAACTGCCCCGCGATGTCTTTCCGACGGTGTGGGAGCACCTTGAGAACCTGATTGCGGCCGGACGTGCGTTCTTGCCTCGCGACTGTCATGAGGAACTGAAGAAGAAGGACGATCATCTCGTGTCTTGGGCGTCGAGGCTCGACGGGTTCGTCGTGCAACCAGATTCGGCCGAGGTGAGTGTGGCCACCGCGATCACCGCCGATCACCCCGATTGGGTCCAGGAGCAACAGAACGCGGGCGACCCGTGGGTTGTCGCCAACGCGGTCGTCCATTCCCGGATCGTCTTGACCGAGGAAGCGATGAAGGGGCCCGGCACGACCGACAAGAACCTGAAGATCCCGAACGTCGCACATGAGCACGACGTGTCATGCGTGAACTTCAATCAACTTGCCCGCACTGAAGGTTGGAGCTTCTGATCTCGATGGTTCTGACCAACCGCATGGCCCAGTAGTCGTGGCGACTGGGAGTAGCTTCGACTCGTGGGTTCGTACTCTCGATCTGCGCAACTGGGCCGGACGATGGATCGCGCTGGACGCTGACGATGACGTCGTACGAGATGCCGAGACATTGGGTCAGCTGATGGCGATAGCCGAGGCTGAGGGTCTGACCGAGGTCACGATCGTGCGCGCACCGGTTCCGGGCGAGCCCGTCCTCTGGGGTTCAGGA
>JBGTDX010000063.1:0-17799 GCA_041748075.1 Thermoanaerobaculia bacterium | reverse complement strand
TTCGATTGTTTCTAATGAACCTCTCCGAACCGGGAGGGATGTAGAAACACGTCATCCTGAGCGAAGCGAAGGATCTCCTGAAGAGGATCGAGCATCGCAAGCAGAGATCCTTCGCTTCGCTCAGGATGACGTGGCCTCGCTCAGGATGACACGCTGGTTCATCACCCCTTCACCGGCGCCCAGCGCCGTTAGGTAGCTCGGGATGAGAAGCAACGTTCACGTGGGGTCCAGTCTCGATGGGCATGGCTCGTGCGTTGGCGGAATCCTCGGGATGCCGGTTCGATTCAAGGTCCGCGGTTGTATGTTCAGCATCATCGCCTCGGTGGTTCTGACGATTGCCCTGAACCTGCTGGTGCGTGCCTGCATGCAGTGATGGGTCCGCATTGCGATTGCATGATTTCCGGAATGGCCGCAGGATGGTCTCGATGGAGACCATCGCAAACTTCCCGGATCTCGCATCGGCACAACTCGCGCGCTCGCTGCTGGAAGCCGAGGGAATCCCAACGTCGGTTCCCGACGAACACCTGGCAGGTATCGACTGGCGCCTGGGAACTGCCATTCAGGGAATCCGGCTTCAGGTCCCTCCCGACCGTGCCGACGAAGCGAGACAGCTTCTTGCCGCCACCCTCGTGGACTTTCAGGGACCGGATGACACCCGTTTTGAAGTTGAAGAGGACCGGGACCTTTGCCCGGCGTGTGGCTCCGATCACATAGGTCCTGCGGCCTGGAAGCGACGGCTCAAGGCGGCATCGCTCCTGTTTCCGATTCTTCTCTTCGCCTGGCCCTTGCTGGTGTCGGGCAACAGGGAGCTTCTTTGTCTGTCATGCCGACACACCTGGAACCGACCGAACGCTGATCCCGTGTAAACGGGGAGAGGGAGCGAGACCCAGAGGCGCATATACTGTTTCAGCCATGCGAGGCATTCTCCCGGTCGTCGCGATCCTGCTCATTGCAGGCTGCGGTGCGGTTGGCCTGCCTCGACCGCTCACCTCCGCGGAGGCAGACGCGCCGATCGTCATGGGTTGGTTTGCCCTGCTGATGCGAGCCTCGCCGTCGTGAGCACTCGTCAGGAATCCGCGCGATCTGCCGGGTACCAACCGTCGACTTGCGGAACACCTGGCCGCGGAGCTCGCCCGCCGGAGCGAAGAGATTCACTCTCTGGCTGCGCGCATGCCTAAGCGTCCAGGTTCGTAGCTGTGAGCCCTGTTTTGATACGAGGTCTCTGTCCCTCCACGGCCCAACATTCGTGGACTCAATGCCCCATCACGACGGCCAGCGTTACGTCGTCGTGAAAATTACCGGCGCTGAACTCACGCACGGCGTCGAGTATCTCGACGCGAAGCTCTTCGGCGTTCGCTGCGGACGATTCCGCGATCAGTTCCGCAACACGATCTTCACCCAGCTCTTCTTCCTCCAGATTCCGCGCCTCGGATACTCCGTCGGTGAAAAGCACCAGCCTGTCACCGGGATTCAGCCGAACTTCTCCCTCCCCAAGCGGCGTATCCATGAACAGCCGACCCAGAATGCCCCCTCCCTCTTTCAGGCGTTCGACATCTCCATGAGCACGAGCGAGCACCGGGGCGTTGTGTCCGGCGTTGGTATAGCGAAACGTTCCCGTCGATCCATCGAGAATCCCGTAGAAGAACGTGATGAATTTTCCTCCCGAGAGATTGCTGCAGACCACCTTGCGGATCCTTGCAACCGTGTCCGACGGAGCACTGTCGGGTTCCGCCAGCGAGCGGACAGCGGACTGCAGACCGGACATCATCAATGCAGCGGTCATCCCTTTGCCGCAGACGTCCGCGATGCAGACCATGACCTTCTCGTCGTCGAGCGCCAGGACGTCGTAATAGTCGCCGCCCACCGCGCGCGCAGGAAGGGACATGCCCGCGATCGAGAAGCCGGGGATCTGTGGAATCACGGACGGCAGTAGAGCCTGCTGGATGTCTGCCGCCTGTCGGCTCTCCGAAGCTTGCTTGCGATCGCGCTGCAGCTCGATGGCGTCCGCGAGACGTGACGCGACCCCGATGAAAAAGTCCGTGTCTTCGTCGTCGAGCTCCTCGCGCGTGAGTTTCGGTCCGACAGTCATCACTCCGACCGGCTCTCCCTTTGACATCACGGTCACGACAACCGCCGCGCCGAGGCTTTCGAGCTTTGCGCGCTCGTCGCGATGGGGGCTCTCTGCCGCGAGCTGCACCATCTGCTCGCCCCGTAACTGCGCGGCAGAGAAGTTCAGCCGCGTCCTCTGTACACGTTCGTCGGGCAGTCCGATCGATGCGACCGGGGCAAACGGTTCCCCGGGCTCCTTGACGAATACGGCCACAGATCGAGTCTGTGCAGCCTGCTGAAGCTGCTCCGCCGCGAAGCGGACCTGCGGGTCGAGGGCCGCCATCCCCGGCATGCGCTCATCGAGAATCGCGAGAGTCGCGGGATAGTCGAAGCGGCGGCGGAAAAAGCGGCGATCGACGAGACTCTGCACGCGGTTGCGGACGGGGATGAAGAGCGCCGCGATGGCCAAGGTGGACATGACCGTGATCGTCTGATTCTGCACGCCGGTGTACTGCACGATCACGGTACCCAGCCCCCCCACGAGGCCCAGGTAGAGAACCACGACGATGCCCGTGACGATGCCGTAGATCAGCGTCTTCTTGATGATGACGTCGATCTCCATCAACCGGTACTTCAGGATCCCGAATGCGAACGAGATGGGAATCAGAAGAAAAAGAAGCTTGACCACGAACGCAATGGCGAGCGTGACGTTCGGAGATCGTCCGAGAATCAGCGGTGAGATATTCATAGCCACGAGATATGCGATCGTGACCGCCGCAGTGACTCCGAGGGTGACGATCGTTCCCCACAGAGGCCAGCGCACCTGGCGTTTCTCCTCCACGCCGCTCTCCCTGTAGCTCATGATGAGCGCGGCGCATGTAAGGATCGCGTATGCGACGCCGGCACCCATGAGCCAGAACAGCATCGACCCGCCGTAGAACGTGAATACAACGACCACGCTCTCACGCGGAAGGACATACATGAGCATCCCGAGAATGCCCGCCAGAAAGGCAGTCATCGCCAGCACGCACTCCCAGGCGTGACGGAGCACGAAGTTGTCCTTCCGTTTCTCTTTCCGTCCTCTCACGAACAACCAGGCGAGAGCGACGGCCGGAACCACCAGGATGAGAACCACCACAGGAGTGATGGCCCATCTCGCCTCGAGCCACGCCAGAGCGATGACCGGCCCCAGTACGACCGCAAGGGCCAGCCCGGGTACGAACGGTAAGAGGTAGAGGGCCGGTATGACTGCTGGATAGCGTCTCGAGAGCTCCCGCTCGCGAGGGAAAATCAGCGAGAGATGAAGCAAGAGGGCGCTCATGACGATCGCGAGGAAAAGGTACGTGAAGAATACGATTAGAGGGCCCGCGTTGAATCCTGACGCCGGAAGGATGCCGCGGGCCATCCCTTCGATGTTCTGAAACGATCCGACGAAGAACACCATGGCGCCGACCATGCAGGTCAGATAGAAGACGAACGTGAGGCGGGAATCGGGCTTCATCAGGAAGACGAATGTGCTGATCGTCAAATAGGCGAACCCCAGCGCCAGTCCGCTGATCAGTCCGACGAGCGTCGCCGGCGACTGCAGCGCGGATTCGAGGACCACCGGAATCTGCAGGCGTTGTCCTTCCCGCTCCAACGTATAGGACACCACGTCGCCGGCCTTCAGTTTCGCGTCCAGGGCCTCGAGTCCCGGAACGTCGGCGACGTCGACGCCGTTAAGCGCCTGGACTTTGTCTCCCGCCTGAACGCCTGCACGCGCAGCCGAAGAGCCCGGAATTACGCCGAGGACGGTACGGAGTGGCTGCTGGAAAAGGCCGATTCCGGACTCCTCCATCTTGCGCTGTTCCGCGGTCGGTTCGCCGAAGTACGACACGCCTGCCGAGCCGGCCGACGACGCGACGGAGATTCGCCAGCCAAGCACGCTCACCAGCGCGGCCAGCAGGGCCACGGTGATCAATGTTCCGGCAATTCTCTTTTGCGAGATCGTCACGGTCTGAGCCTCGGAGTTTAAACCACCCGCGATTCTTACGGCGCCGGTTCCGACAATGTTCCGCGATTCCGGCGTCAAAAACATTGATGCATAATGCCGGCATGAATCGACCCCATCAGAACCCGACTCTTCACCTTCTGACAGCCGCCGTGCTGTTGTTCACTACGACTGCCTGCGCCGGCAACTGGCTCTCGGTCGAGCGGGGGGTCGGATACCGGGAGTTCAAGGCAGAGGGTCTCCATGCATACGTGGCTCGGATCGATCTGACGCGCGAGGACCTTCAGGTCATCGCGACGAATGAATCGGAGAAGGGCATGCTGGTCAGCGAGTTCGCCGAATTGCACCGCGCCATCGTTGCAATCAACGCCGATTACTTTGACGAAGAGATGCGAGTGGTTGGTCATGCGAAGGGTTCCGAGGGTGCGTGGCAGGAGCGCCACGGAACACGCAATCAACCCGTTTTCGGCATCGGAGGAAAGCGTGCCGAGATCTTCAGGCTCGAAAGCCGGGAAGCCCCGCTCCCGGATTGGGTCGAGTACGCCGTGTCCGGCTGGCCGGCGCTCATCGAGAACTGCACCACGTTCACCGCCGAGCAGCTGCCCGGAAGTGATTTTTTCACCCGCGCGCCCCATCCAAGAACCGCCGTCGGGCTTTCAGAGGACGGAAAGGTGCTGTTCCTGGTCGTTGCCGACGGACGACGAGAAGGCGTACCCGGTCCGACCCTCGCCGCGCTCGGCGCGTTCATGAGGGAGCAGCTCGACGTCTGCAGTGCTCTGAACCTGGATGGTGGCGGATCCACCGAGATGGTGGTGGAAGGCCAGATCGTGAATCAGCCGAGTGATGGAAAACAGCGTGACGTCGCCAATCACCTCGCGGTGGTTCCCCGGGAGCCCAGGTAACCGAGCCGATGCGCCTTCCGGGGCCTTATACTTTCCTTCACCCCGAAACTCGAAATCGCAAGGAGTCGATGAGAATGAGAAAGTCTCTGCTTGCAATGGGCCTGCTCGTGCTAATCGACCATGAAGAGATCGCTGCGGTGATCGTTCGCGTGCGCGGAGGGTAAGTTGACTCCCGGCCGAATCGGACTGAGATTGGCTTGCTGGAGGTTTCTATGACCTCATCCGTCGATGTCGTATCGCGCCTGGCTGCTGTCGTCGATCTGCAGATGGAGATCCTGACCGTGGTCTCGGACCCGGAACGGATCCTCGAGCTCATCGTCTCCCAGGCTCTGGAGCTGACCAACGGCTCAGGAGCCGTGGTCGAGATGGTGCACGGAGAAGATCTCGTTTACACGGCCGCCAGCGGAACTGCAAAAAGACATCTGGGGTTTCACATTCCCATGGAATCCAGCCTTTCCGGCCTCGCCATTCGCGAACGAATGGTCATGCGCTGCGACAATGTCGATACCGACAGTCGTGTCGATTCCGAAGCCGCCCACCAGCAGGGCGTGCGTTCGCTGATCACAGCCCCGCTGCTGGACGGAGACCAGGTTCTCGGGGCCATTGCCTCCCTTTCTCCCGATACCGACGCATTCCGCGATCTGGACTCCTACATGCTTCAGCTGCTGGGCGGAATCGCCTCATCGGCGCTCGTGAGGGCACGCGACCTCCGGGAACTTGAGGCAGCCGAGCGCCGCTATCGCATGCTGTTCGACAAGAATGTTGCGGGCGTCTTCCGATCGACACTCAACGGCACAATTCTCGACTGCAACGACGCTCTGGTTCAGTACCTCGGCTACGATTCCCGCGAGGATCTTCTGAACAGAGAAGCATGGGAACTCTACAGGGACCGCGCCGACCGGGAAAAGCTTCTCGAAGCGATGCGTACGGACAACGCGGTACTGAACGCCCGCGTCCCCTTCAAAAAGAAAGATGGCACTCCGATGATCGGCGTGATCAACATAAGCCTCATTCCGACCGACGAAGGAGAAACGCAGCTGCTGGGAACACTCGTCGAAGAACCGCGATGAGCGTGCGCGACCTCTAGTGGCCTGTAACGGACACTAGTCCGGCACTTCGATGTTGCCGCGCGGTATCTGCGCGGGAGTGAAGTTCGCCAGCGCCTTTCTGAGCATCGCCTCCGGGGATTCGACTTCGAGATCTCCGCAACCGAGCATTCTCAAGACCACCGCGAGGGTGGTTCGTATTTCGTCCGTTGTTCCGGAATCGACGGCGAGCGCTCCCGTACGTTTTCCGAGCTTTCCCCCTTTTCCATCCAGGAGAAGGGGAAGGTGAGCATAAGCTGGTGTTGGATATCCGCGCGCGTGCTGGAGCGCAATCTGACGCGCCGTTGACGAGAGCAGATCTTCTCCCCTGACGACCTGCGTCACGCCCTGCTCCGCGTCGTCGACGACCACTGCAAGCTGGTAGGCGAAAAGTCCATCTGCGCGGCGGACGACGAAATCGCCACATTGCCGGGCCAGGTCCTCCTCTACCAGTCCGTGAACCATGTCCGTGAACGAGATTCGTTCGTCGGAGACCCGGAATCGCAACGCCCGCGGAGTGAGACCCGCGGGAATGCCGTCCCGGCAGGTTCCCGGGTAGACGGCCATCTCCATATCCGCGGGATTCATTGACGGTGCCGAGGCTGCTCGCCGAAGGTCTGCGCGCGAACAGGCGCAGTCGTAGATTCGCCCGAGATCGCGCAATCGCAGTAGCGCAGCCTCGTACAGAGCGGTTCGTTCTGATTGAAATACCAGGTCGCCATCCCAGGTCAATCCGAACCGCTCGAGGCTCCGGAGGATGGAATCAGCCGAGCCCCGAACAACCCGGGGTGAGTCGAGGTCCTCTATCCGGACGAGCCACATCCCTCCCACGGATCGCGCGAACAGCCAGGACCCTACGGCGGCAACGAGACTGCCGAGGTGGAGTGGGCCGGTCGGCGAAGGGGCAAAGCGGCCCGTCGGGTGAAGTTCCTTTGTTACGACGGGGTTGTCAGGTTCATTGACTGGCACGCCCTGAGTTTAGACCAGACGTGCGGAACCGTTCAGTCAAGGCCCGGAGACTCCGCAGAATCGTACACGGCAGCGAGGAACCCTCGAGGCGTCGAGCCAGTCCATCACGATGGCACCGAGGATGAGATGACAGGCACCGGGGTCTTCGCTGCTACGGCAAAGCAACGTTTGTCAGCACAAACGGGTATTTCATCATTGTTTTGGCGGTCTTCATGCTGACGCGAAGCGCAAAGTTCTCCTCGGGCGGACCCTCCCATGAGGAGAGAAACGTGAATCCCTCGTCCTCACGCATGGACAACCTCCTGGTCTCTCCCGACGAGTCGACGTAAGCGATCTCCTGCAGAACGTTCTTCGGATCCCTGATCCTTATGACTACATCATTTGCTTCAGGAGCAGGAAAATATTCGAAGAAGCTCTCCAGGATGCTCGCGATCGATTCTTCCGGGTAGCCGTCGGCCAGCATTTCCTTGCGCTTTGCCTCGCCCAGCCGCTTCTTCTCCGCCTCGTACTGCTGCTCGGAAACCAGCGAGATCTCGACGCCGTTGGACTTGAGTGACTTATGGGTCAAAGCTTTGCCCCTTGACGCCAGAAACTTCGGAATCAGAGCGACACTGTTGGGATCTTTCGATGGCATGTAGAGCTCGACTTCACCCCTGACCTCTTTCACTGATGACGCCGCGCGGGCAGGGGTCCCGAGGTCGAAAGATAGGACTGTCGGTTCCTCACCCTCTCCATCCCATCCGATCCCGCCTGGCGATTCCAGGCGGGGCTCGTCGCGATCGTCCCCGATCAGGCTCTTGCCCGTGTCGTCGCTCGCGGAGCTCAACAGGACCCGAGCCGCTGCAACATCCTTCGCCGCGATGCGGGGCAGTTCCACCACGAGCGACATGCGTTCAAAAAACTGCCCGCCGCGGCGATCATTGACCTGCCGCACCGTCATCTCTACAGGCTCAGGAGCTTTGGGCTTTCTCTGAGCGAGAACATCCGGAGTCAACACGAGCAGAACGCTGATGCACGTTGCGAGCTTGAACATGGTCTCTCCTTCTCTCTCCAGACCCCCGTTAGGGAAGCGGAACACCCTTCATATCGAACGGCACGGACAGCTTCGCTTTGTCGGTCAGTAGTGTGAACTGGAGAGTCACGTTCTTCGGCAGTGGTTCGGAGGGTTCGAGCGTCATGACCGCGTCATTGCCCCATGAACTGGTGCTTCTCGAGCTGATGCTCATCGGGTTTCCATCGGCCCCGAGGATGTCGATCCGCTGGATACGGTCGAATGTATCCGTCGAAGCCGCCAACACAACGGCTCCCTCGGATAACTCTCCCCCGCCGAGCTCCTGAAGCGCCTTGATGAACTCGATCGCCTCGGTGATCTCCTCGTCACTGGCTCCTTCCGCCTTGCCCCGCTCCCGAATCTCGGCGATCTTTGCTTCGTCGAGCTCCTCACCCGTCGTCCGTTCCTTGTACTTTTCCCGAGAAAGCGGCGTCACCGAAATCTTCGCGGCCCGAAGTCCCTTCGCATTGAAAGGAGTATCGAGACGAGCCAGCGCCTTTTCGACCCGCACTCTGGAGTTCGGATCGCGCGATGGAACGAAGAGCTCGATGGTCCCCTTGAGCTGAAAGGAGGTCGCCTGTCTCGCAGGGTTGTGCAGCCGAACATTGAGTTTGTCGCCGGTGTACTCGGTCGACTCGAAGTCGGGAATTTCACGATCAGTCAGCAGATCGGTCCCGCGATCATCGCGCGCCTCGCGGACGATCACGCGCGCCGACTCCGCCCGCTCGAGATCCTTGCCGGAAAGGGCCATCCTGAGTTGAAGAGATCCGCGCAGCGGACCATCGGAGAAACGGTCGTCGACCACTTCCTCCAGCTCGACTTTCACCCCACTTTGCGCCAGTGTCGTGTTACCCCAGACGAGACCAGAGAGCGCAAGGCACAACACGAACGGATAGCCGATTTTCTGCATTCTGTCGTTCCTCCGAAAGCGAAAAGAATACTCCGAGCGCGCAGAAAAGTCAGGCGGAATGTGGCATTGCCCAACCGCGCCGGCGTCAGGTATCGGAAGGCACCCGCGGATCCGGCTTGCGCGTTGGCTTTCGAGGAAGAGTTTCTTCATCCTCGGCCAGTCCATCCGCACCGGCACCCGAAGGAACCGCGCGACGGACCAGAGACCATCCTGTCTTTTCGAGGCGTGCCTCCGCGTCACTCCTGGACCGCTCCCAGATCGAAACATGGAGCAGATCCGCTCGCCTGAAGACAGTCTGCTCATCCACCGGCATCGTTCTCTTTCCACGCTGGAGCGCAAACGGGAGATAAAGGTTGATGTCTTTGTCTTCGAACATCTGGGCGATCGGAAGAGAATCACCCGTTCGTCGCCAGGTATCGAAAGAGTTCGACTGCTTCTCCAGCCTCGAATTCCAGCGGTCTATGCTGCGGGGACGCCCGAAGAGCACATGGCCCTGAAAGTCGCTCACCATTTGCGGGGTCACATTGAGCTGCCCCCGACGGATCGAGACCCAGACCCGCGGGACTTTGTAATGCTTGAGGGCACGGCGGACAAAGAGCAGGTTCACCTCGTCATTCGAGGTGAGACCGACCGCTCCTGCGCGTGCGTCGAGCTCTGCGCGCTGCTGCACACTCTCCGACAGGCCGCTTCCATACAGAACCCGAAGTCCCTCGGATTCCGCAGCCCGACAGCTGTGTGGGTTCGAGTCGATCAGAAGGACCTCTTCCCCTCCCCGCTTCAGAATCGCAGCCAGCGTGCGCCCCAGCGGATTCGCTCCCAGAATCACATAGCCGCTCACGGAGCCTCGTCGCAAGCCGAGCAACTGCGCGACCGTGCCGCCGAACAGCCCTGCGACGACGACAGTCACAGCGATGACGAGAAAGACGAGCGCGCGAAGCTCCCGCCCGCCTTCGATGTCACCGGACCCCAGCGTCTCTGCGAACAGCGACGCGAGCGCCGCAGCGACGATCCCGCGCGGCGCCAGAAAGGCGAGAAATGACTTCTCCCTGATATTGAGATCGGTTCCGATCGTGCCGACAAACACGTTCAACGGCCGGATCAGAAACATCAGCACGATCACGAACCAGAATGCAGGCCAGCCGAGGTCGTGAAGATCCTCCAGACGGACATGGGCTGCGAGGAGCACGAAGAGCAGCCCGATCAGCATCATCGTCAGCTGTTCTTTGAACTCACGAAGCTCGATGAGTGCGTGCGATCGAATGTTGCCGACGACCAGCCCGGCGGCCACGACCGCCATGATTCCACTCTCGGATATGACGGCATTGCTGACCTGAAAAATCGCGATGACCATCGCTAGCGCAAAGACCCGATGCATTCCCTCGGGAATGATCCGGCTCGAGCGAAGAAGTCCGGCAATGATCAGCCCCCCAACGCTCCCGATCAGGGTTCCGGCACCGAGGCGTGCGACTGCGTACCATGGACCCATGGTGATCGAGGCGTGCTCTCCGCCGATCACGATCTCCAGCGCCACGACCGAGAGCACCGTTCCTACAGCGTCGACGAAAATTCCCTCGGCCTGAAGAACCGTCGCGATCCTCGACTGCAGACGCATGCGCCGAACCAGCGGTGTAATCACGGTCGGCCCGGTAACCGTGAGGAGGGCTCCGCAAAGAATCGACAGTGGAAGACTCCATCCGAGAATGAGCCAGGTGGCCAGAGTGGCTCCTGCCGCAGTAATCAGAACCCCGATTGTGGACAACTGCTGAATGCTTCGCGCCTGGTGGCGAAGCTTCTTCATGTCGAGGTTCATCGCCCCTTCGAACAGGATCACCGAGACGGCGAAGCCGACGAGACTTTGAAGGGAATCCCCCAGAGACTCCGGCTGGATGATTCCCAGCCCATCGGGGCCGAGAATCGCGCCGGTCGCGAGCAAGACGACGATGCTGGGGATGCGGAGGTGCTGGGCGATGGATTGCGCGAGTATCCCCATCACCAGGGCGAGTCCGATCGTCAGGCCGGGATTAGCGAAAATTTCGATCATGCGTGCTTTTGCAAAATCCTCTGCAGATTCAGAGTAAGCGATGCTAACCGATTCAGGTGTGAATGTGCTCCGTCAATGGCGTGCTGCGAAACATCCACTCGCCCATCCGCGTCTTCTCTTTGAAGGAGAGCATCATGCGACAGATCTGCTTTGTACTGGCAATCTCACTCGTAGTAACCACCGCGGGCGCCCGGGATGCGGAACCGGAACGCATCGACATGAGCGGCTACCTCGCAACAGCGCTGGCGGCCGCAGAGTACCGAGACTCGCGCCGCGTCTCCGAGCAGGAGTTCATTCGAATGAGCAGGGAACCGGGAACGATTATTCTGGACGCCCGCAGCCGGGAAAAGTTCGATGAACTCCACGTGGATGGAGCGATCCACCTGAGCTTCCCCGATATCGCAATCGAATCTCTCGCCCGGACGATTCCGGACAAGCAGACCAGAATCCTGATCTACTGCAACAACAATTTCCTGAACGCGGAGTCTCCATTTCCCAGCAAGCTGCCGAGCGCGTCACTCAATCTGTCCACTTTCATTGCGCTGTACAACTACGGCTACAGAAATGTGTGGGAGCTGGCAAGCGTCACCGAACTGGCTGACTCGAAGCTTCCGTTCGTATCCGCTCCTGGCGCTGGCTCATGATGACTTGTCATGCGAGCAGCGGGAGGTTCATAGCAGCACGCGACGTGTCCCGTCCAGTTCTAGACCATTTCCGGCGGAGCAGCGGGCCGATTCGGAGCCTCCAGTGTGGTCTTGAGCGTCCTCCGAAGCCGTGCCGCGAGCGTCTGATCCGAAACGTCCGGTTCGGGCTCTTCGATCGTGATGTCTTCCCAGGGCGGGTGAACCCGTATGACGGCGCCCTCGCCGGCTCTCATCTCCTCGAGGGACGATACGACCTCGCCATAGTCGTAGCCGAGGAAGGACAGCTCCTGCCGAACCAGATCATCGAGCCGGTTGATGAATTCTTCAGCCATGTCCTGATGCTATCCCAACTGGATGAGAACCTGAAGCGACGTCAGACGTCTGCAGCAGCCGGTCTCATGTGGTCGAGCACATAGCGTGTCATCCCGAGCGCCAGCTCATGTTCGCCCATGAAAACGGCTCCGAGGTTTTCGCTGCGAAGCATTTCGGCTTCCTCGTCGCTGTGAGTGCGCAACACGATCTCGATTTTGGGATTCAGCAGTCTCGAAGTCTCCACCATTTTCCGGACATTGATCGTATCGGGGGTGGCGATCACGAGCATTCGGGCGCGCGCAACATGTCCCTGAATGAGCACGGCGGGGTCGGTTGCATCGCCCGAAACAGCGGGGATGTGCTGCTCTCGCAGGCGCTCGACGAGCTCACGGTTCTCTTCTGCGACCACGTACGGGATCTTCTGCTCGATGAGTGATTGAGCGATTCGCTTTCCCACGCGACCATATCCGACCAGAAGCACATGGCCCGTGAGCAGCGCCTCGTCGGTGGTCATGGGAAGCTCGGCCAGAGGGTCTGGACTTCGTTCGAGCCTTCGCGCCAGTTCGGAGTGTGCACGGATCCAACGCTGCGCAGGCTCGATCGCGGCGAAGACCAAGGGGTTCAGAGCGATGGATATCAGCGCTCCGGCGAGAATCAGGCTCAATCCCTCCTGCGGAAGCAGATTGTAAGTGATCCCCAATCCGGCCAGGATGAAGGAAAACTCTCCGATCTGAGCGAGGCTCGCACCGACAGTGAGGGCCGTGTTGAGGGGATAGCGGAACGCCCGGACCAGAATGACGGCGGCTGCCGTCTTGCCAATCACGATAATCAGAATCACGGCAAGTACTTCCAGCGGCTCTTCGATGAGAATTCGGGGATCGAAAAGCATTCCCACTGACACGAAGAACAGGACCGAGAAGGCATCCCGCAGAGGCAGCGACTCTTCGGCAGCACGGTGACTGAAGGCCGACTCCCGCATCATCATGCCCGCAAAAAACGCGCCGAGCGCGAAGGACACACCGAATAGCTGGGCCGAACCGTAAGCGACTCCCAATGCCGCGGCAAGAACACACAATGTGAAGAGCTCCCGCGAGCCGGTTTTGGCAACCATCCACAGGAGGCGGGGAAACAGCCGCCGTCCAACCAGAAGCATCAGTACGATGAACGAGCCCACCTTCGCGAACGTGACGAGGAGCGTCATTCCGATTCCCTCCGTGGAACCGGTATCCGCCCGCCCTCCGAGGATCGCCGCCATCGGTGGCAGCAGCACCAGTACGAGAACCATCACGAGGTCCTCGACGATCAACCAGCCGACGGCAATCCTGCCGTTGACCGAGTCGAGAAGTCCGCGCGAGTCGAGGGCGCGCAACAGAACCACCGTGCTCGCGACCGACAGACAGAGCCCGAATACCAGACCGTGTCCAAAACTCCAGCCCCAGAGCATGGCAGTCACGGTCCCCATGGCCGTCGCCACGACGATCTGAACAATGGCGCCGGGAAGGGCGATGCGCCGGACCGAGGCGAGATCATCGAGGGAGAAGTGCATCCCGACACCGAACATCAGGAGCATCACTCCGATCTCGGCGAGCTGCGCTGCAAGGTCGACGTCTGCAACGAAGCCCGGTGAATGCGGTCCCACCATGATGCCGGCGAGAAGGTAGCCGACCAGCGGCGGCATGTTCAGCCGTGCCGCAATGAAGCCCATGATCAACGCGAGTCCGAAACCGACTGCGATCGTCGTGATCAGATTGATGTCGTGCGGCATGGATCCTTTCGACTCGAGAACGATCTCGACGCATCAGCTGCCAATCAGCCCTGCTCGCGAAAGCGAATCTACACGTGGTTCATTTCTCGCCGCAGTGATGGTTCCGTCATTCTCCGGCTCAGGATGACACGTTTCCCCGCGACGGGATCTTCGGCGAGTTGAGACCGCTGGCCCCGATCCGGATGTATCACAGATACTTCAGGAACGTGAAATCGAGCTCACCACGGCGAGTCGTCTCAGCCTCGGCAAGTCTTCCGGGGTGGCCGCACCCCGAGCATGCAGCAGGACGATGCCCGACTGCAGGTCATCGATCAGTGCTCAGATCCCGGTGAGAACATCAGCCCGGAGCGGTAGACGCCGCACGCGTTTTCCCGTCGCCGCAAACACGGCATTGACGACGGCCGCGGCGACGCCCGGCAGCGGCGGCTCACCCACTCCGCCCGGGGCTTCCCTGCTCGGAACGATATGCACCTCGACCGCCGGCATCTCTCCCATTCTCACGACGTCGTAGTCGGCGTAACTCGACTGTACGACACGTCCCCTCTCGATCGTGATCTCACTCTTGAGGGTTGCCGAGAGCCCGAACGCAATCGAGCCCTCCACCTGGGCGGCGACGGTGTCGGGATTCACGACCATCCCGCAGTCGATCGCGGAGACGAAACGCGTCACCCTGAGTCCACCTGAGGAATCCACCAGCACCTCCGCCACGTGAGCCACACAAGCCCCATGGTCGGTGGTGACAGCGATACCCCGTCCCTGCGGGCGTGCCAGCGGCCGGCTGAACCACTCTGATTCTCTGGCTGCAAGGGCGAGAACACGACTCATGCGCGCGGGATCGACGACCGTCTCGTTGTTCGTGAAGGTCTGTCCGTTCTTGAGGAGCCGCATTCGAAACGTCACCGGATCGATTCCGGCGGCAACAGCCAGTTCGTCGATGAAACTCTCGACGACGAATCCCGTTTGCGAGTAGGCCACGGCACGCCAGGGTCCGCAGGGGATGGCAACGTAGTGGTGGTTGAATTCGACGCGTACGTTGGGAACGCTGTAAGGAAACTGGTTCGCCGCGTACACTTCGCTTCGCTCCGGGGTCTCGACGTCAGGTCCCCGAAGGGCATCGCGCGAAGGTCCGCTGATCCGGTGCCGCCACCCGATGACGGATCCATCGGACCGGAGCGTCCCGGTCATCCGGTGATGGCTCAGGGGTCTGTAAAAGCCGTGACGCGTATCATCCGCGCGACTCCACAGCAGTTGAATCGGTGCGCCCGATGCTTTCGAGATCAGTACCGCCTCTCCAACGAAGTCGGCATAAATGCGACGGCCGAATCCTCCGCCGAGGAGCGAGATGTGAACCTGCACCTGCCCGGACGGCATACCGGTAATGCGCTCGGCAAGTGTTCGCGCAATGTTCGGGAACTGGCACGGTGCCCAGATCTCGCAACCATCGGACCGCACGTCGGCCGTGCAGTTCATCGTTTCGAGGGGCGAATGAGACAGATAGGGCGCGATGTAGTCGGATGTGATTTCCAGATCGGCGCCGCTACGCGTTCGCTCGAAGTCTCCGTCGTCGCGCGTGATCACGCCGGGTTCTGCTGCACGCTCTTCGAGAGCCGCCACGATTTCGTTCTGATTCAGGCTGGCGTTTTCCCCTTCATCCCACTCGATCTCGAGCGCTTCCCGCCCTTTGATTGCCGCCCAGCTGGAGTCCGCGACCACGGCAACACCATTCGCCCACGACATGATGTGGCTGATCGAGGTTCCATCGATCGGAATCACGGCTCGCACGCCTTCGATCTTCAGCGCCTGATCCGCGTTGAAAGTCCGCAGCCGGCCGCCGATCACGGGACAGCGCTCGAACGAGGCGTACTTCATTCCCGGAATCTTCCGATCGAGTCCGAACTCCGCCTCTCCTGTGACGATATCCCGGCCATCGATACGGGGCATCGCGCGACCGATGATCCGGAAATCAGCCGGATGCTTCAGCGGTACATCGGCGGGGATGGGCAACAAGGCGGCTCGTCCGGCGAGGGCCCCGTAATCGATCGCCCGGCCTGACTCACGATGGAGCACACGCCCGTTGTCGGTCGTAAGCGTAGAGACGTCGACCCCCCACTCATCCGCACCGGCCTGCAGCAACATTGCGCGTGCAGTTGCACCGGTCTTTCTCAGCGGCTCGAACAGCTCGCGTATGCTGAGGCTCCCTCCGGTGCGCTGCGCGCCATACTGTTCGCCCAGCGGTGCCTGAATGATCCGGATCGCAGACCAGTCCGCATCCAGCTCCTCGGCCACGATCATCGGAAGCGCCGTCCGCACACCCTGTCCCATCTCCTGCCGGGAGATCCAGATCGTCACCTGACCGACAGAGTCGATCTCAAGAAAGGCGTCGGGAGCGAATACAGCGCCTGCCGGAGAGGCCCCGGGTTTCAGGACCGCACAACCGGATGCACCGAAAGCGACTCCGGCTCCCGCCATGATGGCGAGCTGGAGGAATCCCCGTCGATCGAGGTCCAACGGCTTCACGATGAAGCTCCGTTCCCGGCAGCGCGGTGAATCGCCCTTCGTATCCGCAGATACGTCCCACAACGGCAGACTACGTCCCCCATCGCAGCGTCGATGTCGTCGTCGGAAGGCTCCTTGTTCCCGGCGAGAAGGGCCGCGGCGGTCATCAGCTGTCCAGGCTGGCAGAATCCGCACTGCGAGACATCCTCGTCGAGCCACGCCTGCTGCAGCGGATGCAGGCCCCCGGCGCTCCCGCCGAGTCCTTCAATGGTCAAAACGCGCCTTCCTTCGAGGCTGGCTGCCGGAGTGATGCAGGACCGGACGGCTCCGCCATCGACGTGGATCGTGCAGGAGCCGCAGACGCCGACTCCGCAACCGTACTTCGTCCCCATCAGTCCCAGGCGGTCGCGCAGAACCCATAGCAGAGGGACATCGTCGTGGACCTCAATCCGCTCCTCCGTACCGTTAACCGAAAAAGAAATGACCGGCATTGCCAACCTCCGGTGCGGATCATACTACATCGTGTAGTACTACCGCTGGTCACGTTCCGGTTATAATCGAATCCGTGACCAGAAAGCCCGGCAGGTCTCCCTTCACCTTCGATCCCCGGAAGAGGGGATTGCGAAAGGTTCTGGGAGAGCTCGAAGCGGAAGTCATGGAGCACGTCTGGAAGAGCGGCGAAGTCTCCGTTCGCGACGTGTACGAGACGGTCGGAAAGCGGCGTGATCTCGCGTACACGACGGTGATGACCGTGATGTCCCGGCTGGCCGGGAAGGGTCTTCTTCGGCGTCGCGCTGCCGGGGGACAGGCGTGGCTCTACTCGCCGACGACGACCCGGGACGAGTTCACCACGAAAGCGATCGGCACGGTTCTCGCCGGTCTGCTGTCCGACTTCGGCAATCCCTCGCTCAGCCAGTTCGTAGACCTCATCGGAGGGGAATCCGAGGAGAGGATGGACGAGCTCGCGCGCCTGATAGAGGAGCGAAGGATGAAAAAGCGATGAGATCTTTTGCCGATCAGCTGTACGCCGAGTTGCTCGAAGGGGCGGTCCTGCTCGGCGTCAATCCCGCTCAATGTGCCGCAATCGGCACCCTGCGGAGCTTCTGCCTCATCGCGGCTCTCGTTGCAGGGGCCCACGCACTGGCAGGGTTCTACAAACTCGCTCGCCTCAGATCGACCGGCGTTCCATGGACGGACGAGAATGTATTGAATCTGTTCAACGGATGCGTGCGCGCCGCCGGCCTGCGCGCCGCTCCTTCCCTCCTGATCGCCCCTGCCGGCGGGCCTGCGGTGTTCACGGCGGGTTCGTTCCGGCCGGCCATCTTCATCTCTTCAGAGCTCGTGCAAACCCTCGATCAAGAGGAGGTGCGCGCCGTCTTTCTTCACGAGCTGGCGCATGTGGCGAGACGCGACAACTTTGCTGCCCGGCTGTTTGAGACCACGACATCTGCATCCGTTCTCTTCGTATTTCCGGCGCTGGTGCTGCCATTTCTGTTCGGTCACGACATGGTGCATTTCGGCCGTGTGAATAGTCGCATCGTGATCCTCGTGACACTGGTCCTGTTGCTCCTGGTCCGGCTGTTCG
>JBGTDX010000062.1:0-7448 GCA_041748075.1 Thermoanaerobaculia bacterium | reverse complement strand
GTACGCGTAGCTGCTCGTCTCGCCATCACGCGTGAGCGTGCCGAGTTTGTGTCCCTTGGACGGATGCTCGGTCGCCGTCTGCGTCTCGAGGCTCACCGGGGTCGGAGGCGTTCGCGCAACCTCGGTGCGGAAGTCGGACTTCGTCAGGACCTCCGCGGCTGGGACGAGCGTGAGGTCGCCGCCGATGAGCGCATTCTCGAGACGGGAGCGACCGTCGTAGCTGAAGCGCGAACCGCGCTTGCCGCCGGAGACACCGAGGTGCTGGAGCTCGCGCTTCTGGAGCCCGTCGTATTCGACGACGCGCGTGCCGGCGAGGAGCTGATCGCCGGAGTAAACCTCCGTTGCAGTCTGGAGGCCGTTGTTCTCGTCGTAATCGTAGCGGCGCTCGAGCGCTCCGCCCGAGGCGGTGTATATGGTCCGGACATCGGGACGCCCGGCGGAGCGGTAGCTCGCCGTCATCAGATCGGCCGCATCATTCTTCCGGATGCGCGTGACGTTCCCGAGGGCGTCGTACTCGAGCGCGAGCGAGCGTGTCCACCGGCCGCTCGACGACGGCATCGACGGATACGCCGGCATAGTGAATCGCGTCCGCTCGCCGTAACCGTTCCAGTCGTGTTCCTGCACATATTCATCGAGGACTTCCGGCGAGGCGTCGAACGCGGATCCATTGCGGTAGCGCGTCTGCACGGTCCTGCCGGGATTGCCGTGCAGGTCGAACTCGCCGTAGAACAGCGAGCTGTCCCGGTTCGTCCAGCGCTCGAGCCGTCCGGCGTTGTCATAGCGCAGCTCGTCGAGAAGACTGCCGCCGGCGTCGCGGATCGCGACGAGCTGTCCTTTTGCGTTGTAGTCGTAGCTCTGCTTACGTCCCTGGCGATCGGTTACGGACTTGATGCGCACGCCTTCATACTCGATCGTCTCGACGGTTCCGTCGGGATAGGTTCGAGAGAGCGGCCGCCCGAGGAGATCCGTGACGGCTCCGGTGGTCTCGGAGTCGGGATCGGTGAAGCTCTTCACCGCGCCGCTGGCATCCCATTCGTAACGATGCTCCGCGTCACCGGGGAGCTTCGTCGTCGTGACGACGCCCGCGCGAGTCGTAGCTGTTCGTCGTTTCCGGTCTCGCGGGATCGGCAGCAGCGGTGACGTTGCCCAGCTCGCCAAGGAAAACGGATCTACTGCCTGTGGGAAGGGCTGGGGTGCCATGAGGGTTGGCGATGCGAGAAACGCAGCGAGCAGGTACGTCCTGATGATTAAGCTCATGTGCGGGTAAGGGCTGGAGCCGATGCAGCAACGGCTTGGTTTTCTTCAGGTCTGGTCACCGGAGCTTCCATCGGCTAAAAGCTCTTCTATTCGTTTGACGCAGGTCTCCCCGGACCGGATCACTTCGTGTTCCCAGAAGCGAACTACTCGCCAGCCCAGCGCCTCGAGTTCCAGTGTCCTTCGCACGTCGCGATTCCGATTCGCGGCAAGCTTTGCCGACCAATAGTTCGTGTTTGACTCCGGCTGCCTGCCATCATTGCAGTGCGGGCAGCCGTGCCAGAAGCATCCGTCGACGAATATCGCGATTCTTGCTCGCCTATAGACAACGTCCGGTCTCCCCGGAAGTCTTGTCCGCAGCCGGTACCCTCGGAGGTTGCAGAGCCATAGCAGCTTCCGAAGGCGGATTTCGGGCTTCGTATCGCGCGAGCGAATGCGCGACATGTTGTAGGAACGAGCCGGCTTGTCGTGGACATCCATGGACGTTTTCCTACCTATGGTAGAACTTATCCGTATCGCTTCGTCTTCAGGTAAACTAAGTTCCGATGCCATCTGTTTTCGAGATCTGTGCAGGCGGGGGTGGCCAGGCCCTTGGACTTGAGGCGGCCGGCTTTGACTGCGCGGCCGCCGTTGAAATACTCCCCATCGCCTGCGAGACCCTCCGCACGAATCGGCCTGGCTGGAAGGTCATCCAGTCCGACGTTCGCGACGTAGGGGGAACGAATTTTTCTGGAGTCGATCTCCTCGCAGGCGGTGTTCCCTGTCCGCCTTTTTCGATTGCAGGTAAACAACTCGGCGCCAATGACGACCGCGACCTCTTTCCGGAGGCTCTCCGACTCGCCTCTGAGATAAGGCCTCGCGCGATCATGCTCGAGAACGTTCCCGGATTCGCCTCGGAGAAATTCCGCGACTATCGCAGGGCGCTTTTCGCGAAGTTGCGACGTATGGGTTATGAACCTGACTTTCGCATTCTCAATGCCCGTGATTTTGGTGTCCCGCAGCTTCGGCCCCGTTGCATCATAGTAGCCCTTCGTAAGGATGACGTCCGCTCTTTCCGATGGCCTGAGGGATCGACGGCACCTCCAAGCGTTGGCGAAACCCTTGCCGATCTCATGAGCTCTCGTGGGTGGCCCGGGGCATCACTCTGGCAGGAAGGTGCGAACGGAATCGCTCCAACGGTGGTCGGAGGGTCGACGAAGCACGGCGGCCCCGATTTGGGTCCAACGCGTGCGAGAAAGGAGTGGGCCCGGCTCGGAGTTGACGGCCTCGGCATTGCGAATGAGCCACCCGGGTTAGACTTTGATCCTAAAGCCGCGCCCAAACTCACCGTACGGATGGTCGCGCGTATTCAGGGTTTCCCGGATCACTGGACTTTTGCCGGAAAAAAGACTGCCGCATACCGACAAGTTGGAAACGCTCTTCCCCCTCCGGTCGCCGAAGGCGTTGCCCGCGCCATTCTCGCCGCTTTCGAAGGAGACTACGAAGTACCCTACGAACATGGGCAGGCCCGGCTTTTCGAAACTTCCAAGGCGGTTTCGATCTGAGTATGGCGATCTGAGTATGGCGATCCGAGAGAAGGGATCAAGAGCACGAATTCGTGAGTATCTCCTGGCCAACATCGGCCGCGTTCTCGATTCCGATGAAATCCGCCAAGCTTCTGGCAACGTTTCCGAGTGGGCCAGGCGGCTCCGCGAGCTCCGGGACGAGGAAGGATTCCAGATCCTCTCTCACCGCGACCGAGACTACCTGAAGCCGGGACAGTATCTCCTGGAGACCGCCAAACTCCGCCCGGCCTTCGAGCGGTTAATGTCGAAAGAGACTCGTGCCTTCGTTTTGGAGCGCAACGGCTACACCTGCCAGATGTGCGGACTCGGGGCCGGAGATCCCGATCCGTTCAATCCGGATCGAACCGTCCGGCTGACCATCGGACACATCCTCGAGAAAGACAAAGGCGGAAGTGACGAGGCTGGTAACCTGCGTGCAGTTTGCTCGAACTGCAACGAAGGACTTCAAAATATCTCGCCACCTAAGCCTGACCGCCTTCAGCTCCTCACCTACATTCGGAAGGCCACCCGAGACGATCAGCAAGCAGCTCTGGAATGGCTACTTTCCAAGTTCCGGGACCCCAAGTAAGCCGGTCCAAGATCGACCGTCCGAGTCTTTCGACCCCTTCTTTTTTCGTTCCGAGGTCAGTACTGTCCGGTTAACCGCGCCTTCGTTTCGTATAAGTTGAACAACAGCGTAGTTTTACAGAGCTTTTTGGGTGGTGTCGATTTGAACTTGAAACGGCTTGTGAGCGATGGTCTCGGAACGTCGGTTCCGAGGAGACATCATGCACACAGGCAAGACCTTGTTCGCGCAAGTCATGGAGTTTCTTCCCTGGACTACCTTCAATCGGATCGTGGCTCGCTATGGGGGCGATACCCGAGTTCGAACGCTGTCGTGCGCCGAACAGTATCGCGGGATGGCATTTGCCCAGCTCACGTTTCGAGAAAGTCTGCGCGACATCGAGGCGTGTCTTTCGGCGCAGAGTTCCAAGCTGTATCACATGGGCTTTCGCCAACCCATGAGGCGTTCCACACTTGCCGATGCCAACGAGTCGCGGGACTGGAGAATCTACGCCGAGTTGGCTCACCGACTGATCGCTCAGGCGCGCAAGCTGTACGCAAGCGATTCGTTTGGCGTCGAGCTGACCAACACGGTCTACGCTCTCGATGCCACTACCTTCGATCTTTGTCTCTCGGTGTTCCCCTGGGCACCGTTTCGCTCCACCAAGGCAGCAATCAAACTGCACACGCTGCTCGATCTTCGTGGCTCTATCCCAGCATTTATCCACATTTCCAACGGAAAACTCTACGACGTCAAGGTTCTCGATCTGTTGACTCCCGAGGCCGGTGCGTTCTATGTCATGGATCGGGCCTACACAGATTTCGAGCGTCTCTATGCACTGTCCCAGGGGGGCGCCTTCTTTGTGATCCGATCGAAGTCGAACATGGATTTTCGTCGCGTCTACTCAGCATTCACCGACCGGAGCTCGGGTGTTATGTGCGATCAGACGATCATGCTGACCGGACCTCTTTCCAGTCGGCGTTACCCGCAGCACTTCCGCCGAATACGCTTCAAGCATCCGGAGTCGGGCAAGAAGCTGGTGTTTCTCACGAATCACTTCCATCTCCCTGCCCTGACGATCTGCTCGTTGTACAAGAGTCGATGGGAGGTCGAGCTGTTCTTCAAGTGGATCAAACAGCACCTGCGCATCAAGCGTTTCTTTGGCACTTCCGAGAATGCCGTAAAGACCCAGATCTGGATCGCAGTGTCGGTGTACGTGCTCGTTGCCATCATCAAACGACGTCTCAATCTGGACGCTTCTCTCCACACACTTTTACAGATTCTGTCCGTGACCCTGTTCGAAAAACTCGACCTTGCACTCCGCGTAACCAACTGGAACTGTTCACCTTTTAACCGGACAGTACTGTTCCGAGGTAAAGAATTCGACTCTCTAGCGTTAGTCACTTCTACTATTCAAAAAGTCCTGAGCGAGAACACGGGCATCGGAATCCCCCGCGGCTATTTCATGCATGGTGGTTATGTAACGGTCGCGCTCGTGAGAGCTTCCGGCGCCATTAGCCAAACGATTTAACATCCAAACAGTCAGTTTGGTAGGCCGCCGTTTTACTGACCTGAGGAGCAGCTCCTCATAGCCATCCCCGTAGAATTGTTCGACAAAATGCACGAGAGGGCCGGGTGCGCCAAGATCCTCTTGAGGATGGTCTTCGATAAAATGAAGAATTGGATCGATTGCATCCTTGGCGTCCGCGTCTGCCCGTAGTTCGTCCATCAGGGAGTCAAGTCTCTCGAGGTAGGTCCCGGTAAACTGGAATTCGGCCAGTCTTCTCAATACGGACTCGAGCTTCGTTGTCATATCGGCTTACTCCATCAGGCCAATTTCACGCGCATGTTTAAGAGCTTTATTCGTAATCTTCTGAATCTGCCTTCGAGAGAGACCGGCCTGGCGCAGCAGCCGAGCATTGAAGGCGATCGTTTCCAAGGTACTCTCATTGCCGATATCGAGTGCTCGTTGGCCCCGATTAATGTCGAGGTGGAGAGCATGCCGCAAGGCAATTACGGGATTGAGTCGCGACGCCGACGTCGAAAGGCGCGTTGTAGCGAGGCCACGAGCTTTAAGTAATGCATGCGGGAGAACCTCATGCCCCTCTAAACCGTCCCCTACCACGGATCGCGCGCGGAAGTCTTCGAAAGTAGCAATCTCGTTCTCCCGAATATGTGGCCGAGTCTTTGTCTTCGGAGGCCAGATCGTCCAAGTGCCCCGCTGGAACTCTGAGCGGCTTCCCCAGCGAAAATCGACTATCGTCCTCCCGTGCTGGCCGACAGCTCGGACACCATGCCGAATCGTCCGGCCCAGCGCACCGCCCATGGCTGCCGATCCGTATGCCTGAAGTGCGCTCTGGTCGTACGCGACCATCTCGAACGTCCCAGTGATCCCCACATCGGCGGCATACTCGATCCCTTGGGCTGTCGAGGCGCGAACCACAGGATTATTCAGCCGTTGCAGATAACGAAGCTTCGCAACCTTGCCGCCAATCCCGCCCGTGGCAAGGTTGATGGCCATGTTCGTACCCGCAGATTTCAGCAGATCGAACTCGCCTTCGCCGAGCCACCGGTGGAACCCGTAGTCGACTCCCGTATCGATTGCCGTATTCAGCGCGGTCCAGCCGAGATAGACCAGCGCGGCAGTCGCTGTAATCGGATCATTCCCGTCAGGATCCGAGTTCTGGATCGGGTCGTTGAGAAACGCTGCATACAGATTCGACGAGCCGGACGAATACGAATGGGAGTCCGGTGTAAGCCACGACCCGGTCGCTGGGTCGTACCACCGCGCGCGGAGGTAGACGAGCCCAGTTGCAGGTTCGACAAACGGCGCGGCTTTGAAGGCGGTGAGCAGTTTCGTGTTCGATTCCTGTGTAGCGGCCAAATACAAATCGTCGATTTCGTAGAGTCTGCGCTCCGACGTTCCGCCGCTGGGGATCAGACTGAAAAAATCTCCGTTCAACGTGGAAAGGCGCTCGCGTTTCGCAACTGGAACTGCTGCAGATCCGAGAATGCCAAAAGCATTCTTTGCCCAGTCGGGCGGCTGCATGACGGCGGCGCTGCCCCAGGCTTCCGCTTGGAGCGAGTCGCGGACGGATACTTCGAGGGCATCCGCTCCAGACGTGGTGACGAGCGCGGCCCATTGCAGTCCCGTCAGCGTCCATAGGATTGTCTGCTCGCCCTCGAGCTCCGGAAGCGCAGTGGCTCGAGCAAGCTCGACTCCACCTGTGCTCACGACCGCGAGTCGTGCGCCCGTCTCTAGTGTTCTCTCAAGAATTGTCTCGGACAGATGCACGCGCACCTGGACTTCGCTTATGTTCCCGGCGCTGTCTTTCGAGGCTTCGATCGCGATCCGGTGCACCACAGGGCCGTGGAGATAGCGAGGATCGTCGCCGTACGCGTCCGCATAGAGAACGCGTTCGGCCAGGTTGCCAGCAGTGTCGAGGACGGCATGAAGTGAGCCCGTTCCCGCCTCGTCGATGATCGGCAGGTAACGCATGGGCGAGCCGCCCGGCGTCGTTGCGACGAGTACTTCGATCGGGTCGTCGTATCCCTGGTCGGCGTGGAGGTATTGCCGAACGAGGCCGGCGTCGACGCTCGCTCCCGATACCTTGCTCGCGCCTGCCAGATAGATCGCGACGAGGCGGTCGACGATCGGATCCCACACCCACGTCGTATCCGCGGGCAAGCCGTCTCGCGTCAGCACGTTTGTCCGGGACTCGAGCAGAGTTGAGCCATCACTCTGGATCTCCAGCGCTCGCCTTCCGACGACACGATTGTTCGGATCGTATTCGTATTCGATCCGGCGCCGCTCGGCAGGATTCTGCGTTGCAATCAATCGCCCTTCTGTGTCGTACTCCTGCGACCAGACTCCGTCGCTCATTCGACGCCCGCCTTCGAACTCGTACGTCCGCGTCGCGACGACCGCATCGTCATACGTGAGAGCTCTCGTGGCGAGTTGATGAGCGCTTCCTTCTGTGGCTGTCCAGCTGGCGGGCTCGACGTCGAGCGCGAGTGCGCCCAGTGCCGATCGCTGCGCGGACGAAAGGCGCCCGGGGACGATGTTGCGAGCTGAGCGGAAATCC
>JBGTDX010000061.1:0-36239 GCA_041748075.1 Thermoanaerobaculia bacterium | reverse complement strand
GTGGTGATGAGCGCGGAGTTCGGGCTGTCACTGATCGTCAGCACGCTGCTCTTCGCCGTGATCTTCAAGGTCCTGCCGGACGTGCAGGTGGACTGGCCCGATGTGTGGGCGGGCGCCGCGATCACGGCGCTGATGTTCATTGCGGGACGACACCTGATCGCGCTCTACCTGGCCTACTCGGCGCCGGCGTCGACCTACGGCGCGGCGGGCTCGCTCGTACTGGTCCTGCTCTGGGTCTACTATTCGTCCCTGATCCTGTTCTTCGGAGCCGCGTTCACCAAGGCCAAGACGCTGGCGTCGGGAAAGAAGGTCATCCCACGCTCGATGGCCGTGCGGGTGAAGCGGGAAGTGGTGGAGGAGAGCGATTAGCGCAACAACCATCGGATCCCAGTCGCACGTGGGGCCGCGGCTTGATTCCTGAGCCGTCATGAGGTTCAATCAACACTTAAACCTTTTTGGCACCGTGCGACTGCTGTCGGTCGGCGCGTTCAGCGTCCCGATCGCCCAGTCGCTGCTGCAGGCGCGCTGAAGCGCCATTTCATGTAATTCATCGCGGGCGCCGAGCCCGAGCCAAGACATATGACAAGAATCAGCGACGGGCAGAAACGCGTCATCATCGAAGGGGTCGAGCCTCAGGTCGACTCTGGACGATTCCCCGCCAAACGGGTGGTCGGAGATCGCGTCACGGTTGAGGCCGATATCTTCACCGATGGTCACGACAGGATCTCCGCCGTGCTCCTTCACAAGGTGGAGGGCCAGGGGCAGTGGAGCGAGGTCGCGATGGTTCCGCTCGACAACGACCGCTGGCAGGCCACCTTTTCGCTGGAGGATCTGGGCCGCGCCATCTTTACAATTGACGCGTGGGTTGATCACTTTCTCACGTGGCACAGCGATCTGAAAAAGCGCGTGGCCGCAGAGCAGGACGTCACACTGCAGCTGGTGATCGGCGCGCGGATGATCGCGGCCGCGGCCGCCCGGGCGACAGGCGCCGACCGGGAGATCCTTCAGGAGGTCTCCGAGCTGCTGGAAAGCAACGCCGCGGTCGAGGGAAGAATCGATCGTGTCCTTCGGGACGACCTGCTGCCGCTGATGACCCGACACGCCGACCGGACTCTTGCCACACGTTTCAGTCGTGAGCTCGTTGTCGTCGCCGATCCGATACGCGCCCGCTACAGCACCTGGTATGAGCTGTTTCCCCGTTCGGCCGGAGCCGCCGGCTCACACGGCACCTTCCGCGATGTGGAAGCGCGTCTGTCGTACGTCGCTGACATGGGGTTCGACGTGCTCTACCTTCCACCGATCCATCCGATCGGCATGGCGTTCCGCAAGGGGAGGAACAACTCGACCACATCGCAGCCGGGGGAGCCAGGAAGCCCGTGGGCCATCGGTGGGTCCGAGGGCGGGCATACCTCGATCCACCCGGAGCTCGGCACGATGGACGACTTCACGAGCCTGGTGCGAGCGGCGAAGACCAAGGGCATCGACGTGGCGCTCGACATCGCGTTTCAAGTCTCGCCCGATCATCCATGGGTGAAGGCACATCCCGAATGGTTTCTCACACGTCCCGACGGAACGATTCAGTACGCCGAGAATCCGCCGAAGAAATACGAAGACATCTACCCGTTCAATTTCGAAACGGCAGACTGGAAGGCGCTCTGGGAGAATCTTCGCGACGTCTTTCTGTTCTGGCTCGACTCGGGTGTGCGCATCTTCCGCGTCGACAATCCACACACAAAGGCTTTGCCGTTCTGGGAGTGGGCCATCGGCGACATCAAGGCGACACATCCGGACGCTATCTTCCTCGCAGAGGCATTCACGAGACCCAAGGTGATGTACTACCTGGCGAAGGCCGGCTTCACCCAGTCGTATACCTACTTTGCCTGGCGCAACGCGAAGTGGGATCTCGCCGAGTACTTCACCGAGCTCAACACGCCGCCCGTACGCGATTTCTTCCGGCCGAGCGTCTGGCCGAATACGCCCGATATTCTCACCGAGCAACTCCAGCACGGTGGCCGTCCGGCATTCATGTGCCGGCTCGTGCTCGCCGGAACGCTGGCGGCGAGTTATGGCATTTACGGCCCGGCGTATGAGCTGGGCGAGCATGTGGCGAAGCACCACGGCAGCGAGGAATACCTCAACTCTGAAAAGTACGAGGTGCGGCAGTGGCACCTGGACGACCCGGAGAGCCTCCGCGACTTCATCACCCGCGTGAACCGAATCCGGCGGCAGAATCCGGCGCTCCAGTCGGACCACTCGCTCCACTTCCACGAGACGTCCAATGAGCAGATTCTCTGCTACAGCAAAACCACCGACGACCACTCGAACGTGATTCTGACGTTCGTGAACATCGACTTCCACAACACGCAGGCCGGTGTCGCCGCGCTCGATCTCGCAGCCCTGGGTCTTCAGGCCGACGAGACTTATCAGGTGCACGACCTGCTGAGCGATGCGCGATATACCTGGCACGGCGCGCAACCCTTTGTCGAGTTGAACCCCCACATCGTGCCGGCACACATCTTCTCGATCCCGCGCCAGCGACGGACAGAGCTGGATTTCCAGGACGCTGAATGACAAAAGACACAACCACCCTTCTCGAAGACGACCCGCTCTGGTACAAGGACGGCGTCATCTATCAGCTGCATGTGCGCGCGTTCTTCGACAGCGATGGCGACGGCGTCGGTGACTTCGAGGGTCTCACCACGAAGCTGGACTACCTCCAGGATCTGGGCGTCACAGCCCTGTGGCTGCTCCCCTTTTATCCGTCACCGCTGCGTGATGACGGCTACGACATCGCCGACTACACAGAGGTCAATCCGACCTACGGGACGCTGCGCGACTTCAAGACGTTCATGAAAGAAGCGCACGCGCGCGGCATGCGGGTGATCACAGAGCTTGTCATCAACCACACCTCCGACCAGCATCCCTGGTTCCAGCGCTCGCGTGCCGCAAAGCCGGGTTCCAACCACCGCGACTTCTACGTCTGGAGCGACACACCGGACAAGTACAAGGAAGCGCGAATCATCTTCAAGGATTTCGAGACCTCGAACTGGAGCTGGGATCCCGTCGCGCGGGCCTACTTCTGGCACCGCTTCTACCACCACCAGCCGGACCTGAATTTCGACAACCCGCAGGTCAAGAAGGCCATTTCGCAGGCGCTCGATTTTTGGATGGAAATGGGAGTTGATGGTCTTCGCCTCGCCGCGGTTCCCTACCTGTATGAGCGCGAAGGCACCACGGGCGAGAACCTTCCCGAGACCCATGACTACCTCAAGGAGCTCAGGCGCCACGTCGACAAGCATTTCAAGAACCGCATGCTGCTCGCGGAAGCAAATCAGTGGCCGGAAGACTCGCGACCCTACTTCGGCGACGGTGACGAGTGCCACGTCGCATTCCACTTCCCCTTGATGCCGCGCCTCTTCATGTCGGTTGCGATGGAAGACCGCTTCCCCATCGTCGACATCATCCAGCAGACGCCGGACATTCCGGACAACTGCCAATGGGCGGTGTTTCTCCGCAACCACGACGAGCTGACGCTCGAGATGGTGACGGACGAGGACCGTGACTACATGTGGCGCACCTACGCTCAGGATCCGCAGGCGCGCATCAACCTCGGAATCCGCCGCCGTCTGGCGCCGCTGCTCAACAATCACCGCCGCCGCATCGAGCTTCTCAACGGACTCCTCTTCTCGTTTCCCGGCACTCCGATCATTTACTACGGTGACGAGATCGGAATGGGCGACAACATTTACCTCGGCGATCGCAACGGCGTCCGCACGCCGATGCAGTGGAGCGCGGATCGCAACGCGGGATTCTCGCGCGCAAATCCGCAGCGACTCTTCCTGCCGATCACCATCGATCCGGAATATCACTACGAGTCGATCAACGTCGAGGCGCAGCAGAACAACTCGCATTCGCTTCTGTGGTGGATGAAGCGGCTCATCGACCTGCGCAAGCGCTTCAAGGCGTTCGGCCGAGGCACGCTGGAGTTTCTCCATCCCGAGAACAGGAAAGTCCTCACCTTTATCCGACATCTCGAAGACGAGCACATTCTCGTCGTGGCCAATCTTTCGAGATTCGTGCAGGCCGTCGAGCTGGATCTATCCACTTACAAAGGCATGGTCCCCGAGGAGCTGTTCGGCCATACAGACTTTCCTTCGATCGGAGAGCTTCCCTACTTCGTCACCCTCGGGCCACACGATTTCTACTGGTTCCGGCTGCAGCCGGGGAAGGACGCTGCTTCCGCGGCGCCCGAGCAGACGCTTCCGGCCCTTCAGGGCCAGACGCTCGACGACCTTCTGCAGGGTCGGGTGCGCACCACGTTCGCGAACGCTCTGGGCCGTTACATCCGTCAGCAGCGCTGGTTCGCCAGCAAGACGCGCGACATCAACACCGCGCGCATCGTCGAGGTCATCCCGGTCGATGAGGCGTCCAGCGCGATTCTTTTCGTCCGCCTCGAGTATCAGGAAGGTGCGGGGGAAACGTATCTGATTCCGGTTGCCTGCGCCGGTGGCGAGCAGGCCGCAAATCTCCCGTCTGGCGACTCGACCAACGCGATCGCCCGGCTGCGCGCGCGCGATCAGGAAGGGCTCGTCTATGAGGCGACGTGGAATCGGAATTTCTCCATCGCCCTGCTCCAGACAGCCCTCGATCGCGAGCATCTGAAGGGAACCGAAGGGACCGTACATGGATGGAGCGCGCGCGAGTTCCGCAACGCGGGTGACACGATCTCGGCGCTCGAACCTTCCGTTCTGAAAGCCGAGCAGAGCAATACGGCGATCGTGTATGGCGATCGGTTCTTCCTTAAGCTGTTCCGGCGACTCGAGTCGGGGGTCAGCACCGATTTCGAGATCAGCCGTTTTCTCACTGGAAAAACTGATTTCAAACACATACCCAGACTGGTCGGGGCGCTCGAGTACCGGCGCGAGAAGAGCGAGCCCTCGACTGTGGCGATCGTACAACAGGCGATTCCAAACTACGGCGACGCATGGAAGCACACGCTCGACGCGCTGGGGCAGGCTTTCGAACGCGCGATCAGTTTCGATCAGCTCAAGCTGGCAGAGCTGCTCAGCGCCAGCGAATCACCGCTCGACCTGCTCGAGCGGGATCTCCCTCCCATGGTTGCCGACCTGCTCGGAACCTATACCAGCTCTGCGGACCAGATGGGACGTCGCATCGGCGAGCTGCACGTCGCGCTCGCCAGCCGGAATGATGATCCCGCGTTCCGGCCCGAGCCATTCACGCCCCACTACCAGCGATCGATCTATCAGCATATGCGTACTCAGGCGACTCAGGCGTTCGCTCCGCTGAAGAAGCGGCTTCGCGATCTGCCGGACGACACGCGGAAAGAGGCCGAACAGATCCTCGCCGCCGAAGGCGAGATCCGCGAGAAGTTCCGCTCCGTTCTCGAGGGGAAAATCACAGCGCTGCGTACCAGGCTCCACGGCGACCTGCACCTGGGGCAGATTCTTTACACGGGCAAAGACTTCGTCATCATCGATTTCGAGGGTGAGCCGAGCCGCCCATTGAGCGAGCGCCGCATCAAACGTTCGCCGCTTCGCGATGTGGCCGGGATGCTTCGTTCGTTCCAGTACGCGTCATACGCGGTTCTCATGGGACAGGCCGAGGGGGTGAGCCTGCGGCTGGACGATGCCGCGACGCTCGAGCCCGCGGCGCGCCTGTGGCACCGCTGGATCAGTGCCGTCTTCCTCAAGTCCTACCTCAGGGCCGGCGCAGCGGCCGAGTTCCTTCCGAACGGCATGGACGAAGTCCGCACGCTTCTCGATGCTTACCTCCTCGAGAAAGCGCTCTACGAGCTCAGCTACGAGCTCAACAATCGACCGACGTGGGTCAGAATTCCGCTGCGCGGCATGCTGGAGTTGCTCGAAAGCGGCAGGGTGTGATCATGCGCGCGGACAGGGTGCGCGCACGCAGGAGTTCGCCTCTTCAGGAGCTGGCGCGCGGTTACGGCATCCAGACCGCGTACGTCGACGCAATGGATCAGCCGCGCGCCGCCTCCGATGCCGATCTCAGGGCGACGCTCGAGATCATGGGGATCGACATCAAATCGGACAGCGACGTCCGCGATGCGCTGGCCGACCGAAAGCGATCCCCATCGCCCCTTCCTCCGATCTCGGTCGCATGGCATGGGGAAGCGACGGAACTCGAGCTGGTTCTGCCGGAGGACGCGCAACCGCGTGTGATTCTGAAGCTCGAGAGCGAAGAGTCGCTGCAGTGCAACATCCTGAAGACCAGACGTCGCACCAGCGGCGGCCGGACATTCGCCGTTCACCGCCTGTCGATCTCCCCTGATCTTCCGGCGGGGTATCACACCATCGTCGTCGAACATGGAGCGGATCACCGCTTCGAAACGGGACTCTTCGCTGCACCGGAGCGTTGCTACGCGCCCGATGGTTTACGGATGTGGGGAGTCTTTGCTCCCGCCTATGCAATTCATGCGGAAAGGAGCTGGGGCGCCGGAGACCTGACCGATCTCGCGGCCGTCTACGAGAGAACACGGCAGCTAGGGGGCGACTTCATCGGCATTCTTCCGATTCTCGCCACCTTTCTCGATCAGCCATTCGATTCGAGTCCCTACAACCCGATGAGCCGGCTTCACTGGAACGAGCTCTTCCTCGACGTCACACGGGTGCCCGGGTTTTCAGATTCCTCCTATGCAAAGGATCTCGTTGGATCGGCCGCGTTTCAGCGGGATCTCTCGAGACTGCAGAAGTCCGAACTGGTCGACTATCGCGGAGCCATGAAGCTGAAACGCAGTGTGCTCGAGGCCGCATCGAGATGCTTTTTCGAACTCGGCGAAAGAAGCCGGTATGAGGCGTTCCTCGAGGCCAACCCCGATGTCGAACGCTACGCGTCATTCCGCGCAGCGGGCGAGATGCGCGGGGAGGTATGGCGCAGGTGGCCCGACGTTATGAAGAACGGATCGATCGACCCGACGGATTACCGCGAAGCCGATCGCCTGTACCACCTCTTCGTCCAGTGGGCCATGCATGAGCAGCTGGAATCGTTCGCGGCAGCCTCCGGACCTGGCCTCTATCTCGACTACCCCCTGGGCGTTCATCCCGACGGCTATGACACCTGGCGAGACCCGGCTCTGTTCGCAGAAAGGGCCTCGGTTGGATCGCCTCCTGACGCATTCTTCACAAAGGGCCAGAACTGGGGCTTCGCGCCGATGAGGCCGGACGTGATGGTCGAGCGCAAGCTGGACTACTTCATCGCCGCGATCCGGAATCAGCTGAAGTTTGCCGGCATGCTGCGTATCGATCACGTAATGGCGCTGAACCGACTGTTCTGGATCCCATCGGGCGCCGAGCCCTCGAACGGCGTATATGTTCAGTATCCCGCGGAGGCGATGTACGCCGTCCTCGCCATCGAGTCCCATCGATTTCGAAGCGTCATCATCGGGGAAGACCTCGGCACCGTCCCGGAGGAGGTCCGCTCGATGATGGAGAAGCGCGGTGTCCGGCGAATGTATGTATTGCAATACGAGATGTCGCCGTCCATGGATGAGCCTGCCACACCGAAGAAGGCGATGGTTGCCAGCATCAACACCCATGACATGCCGACGTTTACCTCCTACTGGAATGGTATGGACATCGACGATCGACAGCAGATGAGCCTCCTCGATGATGCGGGAAGTCGCGAAGAGCATGTCAATCGTGAAACGATACGGACCAAGCTGGCTACATCTTTGAAAGAGCATGAATATCTCAAGCTGGCGGCATCGGACATCGACGACCGTACGGCGTTGATCGGTGCGCTCGACTTTCTCAGCAGCAGCGATGCCGAGATGGTGTTGGTCAACCTCGAGGACCTGTGGGGCGAAACCTCCCCGCAGAACGTTCCGGGGACCTCGTCCGATGAACGCCCGAACTGGCAGAGGAAGCTGCCTCGAGACATCGCGAGCATTTTTGATTCTCCCGAGGTGGTAAAGAGCCTGCGAATGATTGACGATCGGCGGAAGAACCGCCCGGAAGCGAGCGTGAACTAATGTTTGGAAAAAAAGAGAAGAAGCAGAAGAAGAAAAAAGAAAAAGATGAAAACAAGGACGGGAAGTCCGGCGTTAAAAAAAGCGCGACGGCCGAGTCCGCGCCCGTGAAGCAAAGCGTCGACTCTTCCCCTCTCCCGGCGGGAGAGGGGGCAGGGGTGAGGGCCTCTTCGAGCACACCCGGTATGAAGAAGAAGCCGCAACTCGAACCGCAGGGTGATCCGCTTCGTGAGGAGATTGCCGTGTCCTCCCCTCTACCCACGAGAGAGGGGTCAGGGGTGATGGCCTCCTCTGGAAAGCCCCGCGCAAAGAAAGAACCCGCGAATCGCGCGGGTGAAGCACGAGCAGAGATCCTCACCTCGCGAAAGCCTCGCGCTAAAAAGCAGAAAGCCGAGCCGGTTTCAGAGACCCTCACCCCCGACCCCTCTCTCGCCGGTACGGGGGAAGAGGAAAGCCGTTCTCCCGCGGTGATCGAGGGAGAATTCGAAGATCGCTCCCCTCACCTGACCGACCACGACATCTACCTCTTCAACGAAGGGACGCACCAGCGGCTTTACGACAAACTGGGAGCGCACCAGATCACGCGCGACGGCGTGAAGGGAATGCATTTCGCCGTCTGGGCTCCCTCCGCTCGTGAAGTGTCCGTGGTCGGCGAGTTCAACGGGTGGGACCCCTCACGAAATCAGCTCGAAGCGCGCGGTGGATCCGGGATCTGGGAAGGCTTCATTCGCGACATCTCGAAGGGATCTCTCTACAAGTATCGGATCGTCTCGCATGAGAATAGTTACGTCGTCGCCAAGACCGACCCGTTCGGCTTCATGCATCAGCTCGCGCCGGAGACTGCATCCGTTGCATGGGATCTGGAGTATGAATGGAACGACGCAGACTGGATGAATGACAGAAGAGAGAAAAACTCTCTTCATGCCCCGATGTCTGTCTATGAAGTTCACCTCGGATCATGGAGACGTGTTCCCGAGGAAGATGCGAGGCCGCTGACCTACCGGGAAACGGCGCAGCAGCTGGTCGAATATGTGAAGAGTACCGGCTTTACGCACATCGAGTTTCTTCCCGTCATGGAGCATCCGTTCTTCGGATCGTGGGGATACCAGACGACGGGCTACTTCGCGCCGACGAGCCGCTTCGGGACGCCTCAGGACTTCATGTACCTGATCGATCAGCTGCACCAGAACGGAATTGGTGTGATTCTCGACTGGGTGCCGTCTCACTTCCCAACGGACGAGCATGGGCTTGGCTACTTCGACGGCACGCACCTCTACGAGCACGCCGACCCGCGCCAGGGATTCCATCCGGACTGGAGCAGTCTGATTTTCAATTACGGCCGCAACGAGGTCCGGAGCTTCCTGATCAGCAGCGCGATGTTCTGGCTCGACAAGTACCACATCGACGGACTTCGCGTCGATGCGGTGGCGTCGATGCTCTATCTCGACTACTCGCGGAAATCCGGCGAATGGATTCCGAATCAATACGGAGGCCGCGACAACATCGAAGCGCTCAATTTCCTCAGACAGCTGAACGAAGCGATCTACGCCAACTACCCCGACACGCAGACGATTGCGGAAGAATCGACCGCATGGCCGATGGTGTCGAGGCCAACATACCTCGGCGGGCTCGGCTTCGGAATGAAGTGGGACATGGGATGGATGCACGACACGCTCCGCTACTTCTCCCATGAGCCGATCTACCGGACGTATCACCACAATGAGCTCACCTTCCGGGCGATCTACGCTTTCACGGAGAACTTTCTCCTTCCGCTTTCACACGACGAGGTAGTTCACGGCAAGGGCTCTCTGATTCGCAAGATGCCGGGCGACGACTGGCAGAAGTTCGCCAACCTTCGGCTCTTGTTCAGTTACATGTATGCGCAGCCAGGAAAGAAGCTCGTCTTCATGGGTGGAGAATTCGGCCAGTGGAAGGAATGGAATCATGATGACAGTCTCGACTGGAACCTGCTGGGCGAACCGTTTCACGCAGGAGTGTCCCACGCTCTGTCGGATCTGAACAGGCTCTACAGGTACAACCCCGCGCTTCATGCGGACACCGAGCCGCAGGGCTTCGAATGGCTCGATGCAAACGACTCGCAACAGAGCGTGCTGAGCTTCATCCGTCATTCGCGCGACGGAGGCCAGGCTCTGATCGCACTTTTCAACTTCACTCCCGTGATCCGTTATAACTATCGCGTGGGTGCGCCCGTTCCGGGCTTCTGGCGTGAAGCGTTCAACAGCGACGCAGCCGATTACGGTGGCAGCGGACAGGGAAACCTCGGCAGGGTCGAGGCTGCACCGATTCCGTATCACGGAAGGCGCCATTCGCTGAATGTGACACTCCCGCCGCTCGGAGCAGTGTTCTTCACCAGCGAGGAGATGCTTGAAGAGAGTTGATCGAGCGACAGGCGCTCTTCCGGAGCGCGACGACAAGACGCTCTTCCGCGTGTGGGCGCCGGAGGCTGAAGGAATCGTGCTGCACATCATCACTCCTTCCGACAGCCTCGTCCCCATGCAGAAGGACGAAAACGGATATCACGAAGCGCTGGTCGGAGCCCCGGAAGGAACGCGCTACAAATACCGGCTCGGCGAGGACCGCGAGTTTCCGGACCCGGCTTCGCGATTCCAGCCGGAAGGAGTTCATGGTCCATCCGAAGTCGTTTCCTTTCAGCGCCGCTGGAAAGATGACGGCTGGAAAGGCATCGCGCTTCGCGATTACGTCTTCTATGAGCTGCACGTGGGGACGTTCACTCCCGAGGGGACGTTCGAGAGCACCATCCCGCACCTGAAAACGCTGAAGTCGCTTGGGGTGACGGCGATCGAACTGATGCCGGTCGCGCAGTTTCCGGGAAACAGGAACTGGGGCTACGACGGCGCCTATCCGTACGCGACCCAGAACACATACGGAGGTCCCGAGGGGCTGGCGAAGCTCGTCGAGGCGTGCCATCAGGAAGGACTCGCCGTCGTTCTCGACGTCGTGTACAACCATCTCGGGCCTGAGGGAAACTACCTTCAGGCATTTGCCGGGTATTTCACCGACCGTTACAAGACACCGTGGGGGGACGCCCTCAATTTCGATGGTTCCGGGAGCGATCATGTGCGCCGCTTCTTCATCGAGAATGCGCTCTACTGGGTCACCGAGCTGCACATCGACGCTCTCCGTCTCGATGCCGTGCACGCGATCGCGGATCAGTCGGCGTATCCGTTTCTTCATCAGCTCTCCGATGAGGTCCACCAGCGCGCAGAAGAGCTGGGCCGGCACATTCACCTCATCGCGGAGAGTGACCTCAATGATCCGAAGCTCATCCGTCCGGCGGACATGGGAGGGTTCGAGCTCGATTCGCAATGGAGCGACGATTTTCACCATGCGTTGCGCGCCGTTCTCACCGATGAGCGATCAGGCTATTACGAGGATTTCGGAGGGCTCGACCAGCTCGCGACCGCGATGACCGATGCGTATGTCTTCGCGAACGTCTTTTCGAAGCACCGCGGACGCCATCACGGCGCGCCGGGCGGCGATCTCGACGGCTCGAAGTTTCTCGCGTACAGCCAGAATCACGATCAGGTCGGCAACCGTATACTCGGCGACCGGCTCACGACGCAGATCTCGTTCGAGGAGCTGAAACTCGCGGCAGTGACGGTCATCCTCTCCCGCTACCTTCCAATGCTGTTCATGGGCGAGGAGTATGGGGAGACAAATCCGTTTCAATATTTCACGAGCCACTCGGATGAGGATCTGATCAAAGCAGTCCGGAAGGGTAGGAAGGAAGAGTTCGCCGCGTTCGCATGGGAGAGAGAAGCTCCTGACCCGCATGCGAAGGAGACGTTCGAACGCTCGAAAATTTCGTTTGAGAGAGCGGGCGAAGAGAACACGCTGTGGCGTTTCTATCGGGAGCTGATTGCATTGAGAAAGCATCCCGCGCTTCTCTCGCTCACTCGCGAGGATATCGCCGTGCAGCACTCCGAATCCGAGAGGACACTCGTGGTTTCCCGGCGCTCGGGCGGCCATGAAGCGTTGATCGCTCTGAACTTCAGCGACCAGCGGCAGACGGTGAAGCTTCCCGTGAACGGCCGGTGGACTCTCACGATGTCGTCTTCAGACCCCAGGTGGGACGGACCCGGCGCGGCCGCTTCCAGCATCGAGGACGGCAGCGAGCCGCAGCTCGAGCTGCCGCCGCACTCCGCAACGATGTACGCCGCGACGTCCTGACCCTCAGTTTGTCATCCTGAGCGAAGCGAAGGATCTTATTGCGGGATCGAGCATCGCAGGATGATTCTTCGCTTCGCCCATGAGCCCGAGTGTTTTCATGGCGAACGCCTTGGGTGTGCGATTGAAGTGGCCAGGAGTTTCAGGGCGGCACGCCGAGTGTCTCGCCGAGAAACCGAAGCATGTTCTTCCAGGCTGCAATCTGCGCGCGGTCCAGTCCTTTCGCAGATCCGCCGAGCCGCACTGAATCACCGGTGGGCCGGTGTGGAAGCATTCCCACGTGATGCCCGGCGTCGTCAAAGATCACCGCCTGGACTCTCGACTCATTTCCTGATTGCTTCGCGCGTTCGACCAGTTGACCGGCCATCTCCTCCGAAGGCCACAGCTGATCGACTTTTCCCGCCAGAAGCAGGACGGGACAGCGGATCTTCTCAACGGGAATCGCCGACTCTGGAGGCGCGGCTGCAAGGGTCGGAGCGTACAGGTTCAGCAGGCGACGATCGTTGCTGAACGCCTCCGTCACCACGAATGGAGCGAAGGGGACGTCTACTCCGTTCCTGGTCCACGAAGAGTTCACCGTACGCTGATCCGAAATACTCTGAGAGACGATCGAGGCCGGTGCGATTGCAACGACACCGGCGATCGAATGATTCTGCGTCGCGATGAGCAGTGCCAGTTCCGCCGATTTCGAAACGCCGAGAAGTGCGATTCGCTTTCGATCGACGGCAGGCTGCGCGGCAAGCCATTCAAGCGCGCGATCGAAGTATTCGAGAGGAATCTGTTCCAGATCGCCCGACAACCCCGGAGCTGCAAAGTACGCGAGAGCAAGCGTCACGTATCCGTGGGAGGCGATCAACGCCGCTCTATCGTTCGGGACGCCTCCCTCCGAACCTCCCATCACCACAACCGCAGGAAGATTGCGCTTCCCGTACGGAACGTACAACGTCCCGACGATGGGGGAGCGAATATCGGTCGACGAGATACCGATGTCACGCTTTCTCAGCGTCATGCGCCTGGAAGCGATTGCCTTTTCCCCTTCCGTGACTCTCAGCGTGATGACACTCCGGTCATCGTTTTCGAAGAGCGACGGATCGGTGACCCGCTGTTTCGTATTGGTCATCGACCAGAAGATTCCGGTCGGATCGCCTCCGTCCCACGTTCCGTCGAGAGGCGCGTCCGCAGCCAGGTCGATCACACCGGTGTCATCTGCGACGAATCGGGCCGTCGATTTCCACAGAGTTCCGCCACGGGTGACGAACTCGCCGTCCAGCCGGTAGTTTGCGCCAGCGGTCAGGCCTTCGATCCGTATCGGTATCTCGGCATCATGGAGCACTTCATCCGGAGCGACGATTTGCGGAGACACAGCAAGGAGAGGCACTCCGACGAAAAGGCCGACTGCCACCGCTTTAAAAAAACGCATCGCACCTCCGAAGGTCAGGTTATCAGGAAGTTGGGACCAAGCCTGTGATTTCTACTTTGCTGTGAAGACGAAAGGAGGGGCTTGGGGGGGCTTGGGGTCAGACGGGGGGGCTTGGAGTCAGACGAGTCAGACGCGTCTTTCCAAGTGACTTATTCGCCATGTGACCGAACGTAATGGTCATGGAGCATCGCGGGCAACGTCTGACCCTCCGAGCAAACAGCACGTCTGGAGTTCGAAGCGATCCTCATTCCGTCGAACCAGGGCGGGCGACCTCACCCGCGGTGTGCTGAACGATACATTTGTAGCTGGTGAATGGCGTCGACTACGAATAAGTCACTTGGAAAAACACGTCTGACCCCTCGGACCCAGGCCGCGGGTCCGGACAAACAGGAGAAGGCGACGCAGACGGTGCTGGAGCAGGCCGAGGCGTTGGCGCCGGGGTGGGCGGCGTGAGCTATGTTGGTTACTACATTTCAAACGTGAGGTGAATCGATGCGGAGCCAATACCTAGCTGTGATCACGGCGGTGCTAATGTTGGGATGTCGAGATGAACCGGCATCCGTGGTCACGCCTGACGATCCCGCCAAGCAGGTGGCTGAAGCGCAGATGCTGTACGACCATGGTTTAGCGAGTGAAGCAAAGCAGGTTCTCTTTACGATCTATCGAAATGAGGATACGGCAAAGGAGCACCGGGCTGAGGCCTTGTACTGGCTCTCGAATATTGCGGCCGATGAAGGTCGCTACGGAATCGCTGCTCAAGACCTAGAACGGCTCGTGAAGGAATTTCCGGACAGTCCTCAGGGTAAAACGGCGGCTGAGATGCTCGGGCAGATCCGACAAGTAGTAACTGATATTTCGAGAAAGGAGATTACCTCTCCGGTGGCGCAAGCATACATGCGGCATGCAGATTTCTGGGGCAGTGAAGCGAGAGGTTTCACAATAGATTCCTCTTGGCTCCCGAAGGAAGACATGGCGGTCCAGTGGTGCGACCGAATCATTCGCGAGTTTCCGAAGTCGGGAGCAGCCGAGGAGGCCTATGCGAAAAAGATATCGTATCTGCTGGGATGGGAGGATCGAGGTGTCTACAGCACGACGCGATACGGAGCTCAGCGAGACGCCTCAAAGTACATGCCTGCTGCATGCAACGCTTGAAGAAATCCTTCCATGATCTCAATGTTGGAGGCCCGGTCGCCTTTGAACCAGAGCACCCGTGCCTTCGCTCTGAGAAGAGCCATCCATTCGAGGTGACGGGAGCGTAATCGCCGGTCGCGGGTGAGTATGATCCACCCACGATCCGCCACGTATGGAATCCATACATGATCCGGAGTCCGGTCCGGAAACACCTGGTTGTGCATGTAGACGAGACGGCCCCGCTGATGCAGAGCTTCAGCGAGCTCGCGTACCATGTTCGTCGAGTCGAAGAAGTAGGTGAAGCCCGCTGGATCAAGCTGCGTGAGCTTTTGATACTCGTTCGAATCGGAGCGCGGCCGCGATTTGCTCTTCCGGGAGATTGTAGTCCTCCGCCATCTTTCGGATGCTGTCGCCGCCGAGATAGCGGTCCGCGATCACGTCCGTAGGAATCGCTGTCCCGGCCAGAACGGGACGGCCGAAACAAATTTCGGGATCGACCACAATCGGCGCGTACTCCGCGGGAGGAATCCTCCGAGAAGGCGCCTGCGAGACACGCGGGAAAAATGTAACGATCCCACGTTTGCCTCGGTGCACTCTGGTCAGGAGATTCACAATCACCTGATCGAGCGGCCACTGTCCACCTGCCGAGATGTCGATTCGGCGGCTCTCGTGCTCGATGTACACCTGATGATTCGGCGTCACCGACAGTACGGTTTCGACGAGGGGGTGCTCCACCTTGACGTTCTCGTAGAGAAACTGGAATGCTGCGCGCACGCGCGGCATCGGAACTTCATGCACGCGTCGCAGTTCTGCGATTACGTTCGCTTCGATGAGGTTGAAGAAAGAGAGTGCGCGCGTTGATCGGTATACATCCGGTAGAACGAGGAGGGGACGGAAGTTCGACTGGCCGACACACCAGGCACGGAGTGTCGAGGTGGGTACACCGACGCTGAGCGCAACCTCTCGGAATGAGTACGCAGGGATATCGCGCGGATCCTCTCCCCCGTACAGGTCGAACGCAGTCACCGAAGCCTCCGGGGGAAGGTTAGCAGATTCCCTGCCGGCATGGGCCGTTGGCAGCCTCGTTGCCATCGTGTGCTAGCCAGGACTGCATCTCAGGGTGATGAACGGGCGGTGAACGGGTCAGGATGAGTCTCCGTCCGCTGAAGGCGCTCAGCCTGTTGAACGAGGGGCGGGGGACTCAGAACCCAGAACCGTGCGGGCGGGCGGGTGGGCAGAACTCACAACCGGGTGGGCAGCGGCTGGGTCTGGTAAAGTTCGTCCCCGATGAAACGGTACATCACGGTTCACTCTCACTTCTACCAGCCCGCACGCGAGAATCCCTGGCTCGAAGCTATCGAACGGCAGGAATCGGCCTTTCCCCATCACGACTGGAACGAGCGCATCACGGCCGAGTGCTACGCCCCGAATGCGACCTCGCGGATCCTCGACGACCACGGCCGCATCGTCAAGATCGTCAACAACTACGCCCGCATCAGCTTCAACTTCGGCGCGACTCTCCTGGCGTGGATGAAAGAGGCAGCTCCAGAGACCTACCAGGCCATTCTCGAGGCGGACCGCGAAAGCATGGGCCACTTCTCCGGACACGGCTCGGCGATCGCCCAGGCCTACAGCCACATGATCCTTCCTCTCGCGAATCGACGCGACAAGGAGACCCAGGCTTGCTGGGGGATTCACGACTTCGAGCGGCGCTTCGGACGCAAGCCGGAAGGGATGTGGCTTCCGGAGACCGCCGTCGACGTCGAGACACTCGAAGTGCTCGCAGAACAGGGGATCCTGTTCACGATTCTCGCGCCGCATCAGGCGGCACGGATCCGGGAGATCGGCAAACAGAAATGGACCGACGTCAACGGGTCGCACGTCGACCCCACCCGCGCTTACCTGGCCAACCTTCCCTCTGGACGGACTATCAATCTGTTTTTCTACGACGGTCCGATTTCGCGCGCTGTGGCGTTCGAGCGGCTGCTCACACGCGGTGAGGACTTCGCGAACCGGCTGATGAGCGGCTTCTCGGAAGACCGGGAGGAGCCGCAGCTCATGCATGTCGCAACCGATGGCGAGACCTACGGTCACCACCACCCGCACGGCGACATGGCGCTCGCGTACGCCCTCGAGTATCTCGACAAAGATCCCACGATCCAATTGACGAACTACGGGGAGTTTCTCGAGTTGCATCCTCCGGCGTGGGAAGTCGAGATCGCCGAGAACACATCATGGAGCTGCAGCCATGGAGTCGAGCGCTGGCGCGATCACTGCGGGTGCAGCGGAGGGGAAGCGGGCTGGAACCAGGAATGGCGCCGACCTCTGCGGAAAGCCCTCGACGGGCTGCGCGACGAGGTTGCGTCCCGATTCGAGCGTGCCGCAGCAAGCTTTTTTCACGATCCCTGGCGTGCCCGCGATGCCTATATTGAGGTCATCAGCGACCGCTCCACTGAGGGGGTCCGCCGTTTTTTCGAGAAGCATGCGAAGGACTCGCTCACGTCCGAGCAGGAAACCGAGGCTCTCGAACTCATGGAGCTGCAGCGTTACGCGATGCTCATGTACACGAGCTGCGGGTGGTTCTTCTCCGATATCTCCGGTATTGAAACGGTTCAGGTGATCCAGTACGCGGCGCGCGTCGTTCAGCTTGCCGACAGCCTGTTCGGAGAGTCACTCGAGCCGGCGTTGCTCCGCGGGCTCGAGTCCGCCACAAGCAACACTCCCGAGAAAGGCAACGGCCGGGAGATCTACGACAAGCTCGCCAAACCTGCGATCGTCGACCTTCCAAAGGTGGGTGCCCACTACGCCGTCTCTTCCCTGTTCGAGAATTACGCCGATCAGAGCAGGATCTACTGCTATGAGGTTCAGCGGGAAGATCTGCAGATTTTCGAGGCCGGAAGGAGTCGCACGGCCGTGGGGCGCCTGAAGGTCACCTCGCTCATCACGCGCCAATCCGCTTCGCTTAGCTTCGGGCTTCTCTACATGGGGGAGCTCAGTCTGAGTGGAGGCGTGCGTCCGTATCGCGGTGATCAGGAATACGAGAGGCTGGTATCCGATCTCGCCGATCCGCTCGCGCACAATGACTTCGCCACCGTGGTACGTCAACTGGATAAACATTTCGGCGTTCTGACCTTTTCGATCAAGTCGCTCTTTCTCGACGAGCAACAGAAGATCGCGGACCGGATCTGGGAGTCAACCATCCGCGAAGCTGAGGCCACATATCGCCAGCTGTATGAGCAACACCGGTCGACGCTGCTGTTTCAATCCGAGATGAGCGTTCCACCTCCACCCATTTTTCGCAGGACGGCTGAGGTGGCGCTCAATCTCAATCTCCGCAGGGCCGCGGACCAGGACGACCTTCCCGTCGCCGGGATCCAGCGGCTCATCGACGAGGCGATCAAGGCGGGTGTACAGCTCGACGCAACATCCCTCTCCTACAAATTCCAGCAGATGATCGAGCGGAAGGCCGAGGAGTGGGAGGATGCGCCCTCGAGTCTCGAGAGGCTCGAGCAGCTTCGTGATGCAGCCGCGTTGGCGCGCAACCTGCCTTTCGAAGTTCCCGTATGGAAAGTCCAGAATGCCTGGTACCGCCAGAAGCTCGCCTGGCTTCCCTCGGTCCTGCAGAACCAGGTCGATGGAGAGCCACTCGCGGCACGCTGGATCGAAACTTTCGAATCGCTGGGGGAAAATCTGGCCTTCGGTGCGAACTGAGCTGACACGATGCCTCGCCGCAATCCCAGACCGACACAGCACCGAGCTCGAATTCCGAGCTCGACATATCGCATCCAGTTCAACGCGGAGTTCGGATTCTCCGATGCAGTCGACATCACTCCGTATCTCTCCCGTCTCGGAATTGGAGACATTTACGCATCTCCCTCGCTGACTGCCCGGTCGGGAAGCACGCATGGCTACGACGTTGCCGACCCCAGCCGTGTGAGCCGCGAACTCGGCGGAGCGCGCGGTTTCGCGGAACTGTCGAGTGTCCTCCGGAGCCACGACATGGGCTTGCTGCTCGACATCGTCCCGAATCACATGGCGGCGAGTACGGACAATCCATGGTGGACCGATCTGCTCGAGAACGGGCGGAGCTCCCGCTACGCCCGCTACTTCGATATCGACTGGGATCCAACGACAGGAAAGGGCACCCTGAGCGACAAAATCCTGCTTCCCGTTCTGGGACAGGTCTACGGTGCCGTTCTCGAATCGGGCGAGATCAGGATCGAGCTGGACAAGGATGGAATCGCCGTTCGGTACTACGAACTGAAGATCCCTGTTTCACCGCGATCCTGGCTGCGGATCCTGGGAGATGAGCTAGCCGGGATGGCGCGTGTGAGCGACACGAGCCGTGCGATCTACGATGAACTGAACGATCTGACTGCCGGCCACGAGGACGGGGACCTGGCTCAGGAAGATTTTCACACCCGGCGCCGCAGGATCTGGGACAAGCTCTGGACGCTCTACACGACGCGAGATGCATTCCGGCAACGGCTGGATGCGCGCCTGGCCACGCTCAACGGGACACCGGGCAACCCGGGTAGCTTTGACGAGCTCGATTCGATTCTCGAGGAACAGGTCTACCGCCTGGCGTATTGGCGGCGGGCCGCGGACGAGATCAATTACCGGCGATTCTTCGACATTACAGACCTGGTAGGCGTGCGTGTGGAAGAGGAGGAAGTCTTTCGTGAACGCCATGTTCTGATCATGGCGCTGATCCGCGAGGGCCTCGTTACCGGACTTCGAATCGATCACATTGATGGGCTGTTGGATCCTGCACGCTACCTCGAACGCCTGCAGCAGTCGGCCGTGCCCGGCTGGAAGGGCGATCCTGCCCGGCCGGGGTTCTACGTGGTCGTTGAGAAAATTCTCGGGCAAGAGGAGCATCTGCGCGAGGATTTCGCAACTCATGGCACCAGCGGATACGACTACCTCGCTGCCGTGAATCTGGTGTTCGTCGATCCCGCGGGCCTCGAGACGCTAGGCCGCAATTACCGCCGTCTCACCGGAGTCGGAGACTTCGACGAGCTCGTCTACGAGAAAAAGAAGCAGGTGCTCGACGACCTGTTCTGGGGCGACGTCCGCCGGCTCAGCGATGAGCTGATCAGCATGGCCCGCGTCGACAGACACGCGCGCGACGTGCGCGCGCGGCAGATCTCGAAGGCACTCGTGGAGATCACCGCATTCCTACGGGTCTATCGCACATACACGAGGGACTACACGATCTCGGCGGAGGACCGCCACTACATCGAAGAGGCGGTCGGGCGCGCGAGCCAGGTTCCGATGCTCAGTCCCCGTGCGATCGAGTTCGTGCGCAGTGTTCTGCTGCTGGAGATGCCGGCATATGCCGAGGACCGCCGTGATGAGTGGCTCGGGTTCGTGATGCGATGGCAGCAGTTCACCGGACCGGTGATGGCGAAGGGTGTCGAGGATACGAGCTTCTACATTTACAACCGCCTAATCTCGATGAACGAAGTCGGCGGAGAACCATCGAGTGACGTTTCCCGCGCCGTCGACCAGTTCCACGAGTTCAACACCGAGCGTGCAGAGCGCTGGCCGCATGCGCTCAACGGCACCTCCACTCACGACACGAAACGGAGCGAGGACGTCCGGGCGCGCATCAACGTCATCAGCGAGCTTGCAGGCACCTGGAGCTCCGCGGTACCGCGCTGGATGCGGATGAACGAGAAAAAGAAGAGGGCGGTGCGCGGACGACCCGTTCCGCACCCGAATGAAGAGATCCTCATCTACCAGACGCTGGCGGGAGTCTGGCCTCTCGACAAGAGGGACGTATCCGGACTTCCGGAACGGCTCGAGCAGTTTCTGATCAAGGCCTCGCGCGAGGCGAAGCTGCATACGACATGGTTGAGGCCCGATGACGAGTATGAAGAGGCGCTCACCGGTTTCGCCAGAAGGATTCTCCGCAAGAGCAAAGATGGATTTCTGGACGACTTCCTGAGGCTCCAGGAGAAAATTGCGTATTACGGCTTCCTCAACAGCATCTCGCAGGTTGCACTCAAAGCGACCTCCCCCGGAGTTCCGGATTTCTACCGGGGAACCGAGATGTGGGACCTCAGTCTGGTCGACCCCGACAATCGGCGGCCCGTCGATTACGACCTGCGGATGTCAATGCTCGACTCGATCGAGGACACAAGCGTCTCCGAGATGCTCGGAAACTGGCGCGACGGACGGATCAAGCTCTTCACGACGAGCCGTCTCCTGCAATTGAGAACGCGGCTCGCGGGCTTTTTCGAACGCGCCAATTACGCGCCGCTGCAGGTCCGCGGAGCACTGAAGAAGAATGTCGTCGCTTTCACCAGGAGGGATGGAGACGCGTGGCTGGTCACCGCAGCGCCACGCCTGATCTCACAGCTCTCATCTCCCCGCGGCCTGCCCCTCGGAGTGAAGACATGGAGATCAACGTCTCTGACTCTCCCGGAGGACGCTCCGCGACGGTGGAGCAACGTCTTCACGGGAGAACAGCTCGAAAGGCGGCGAAACCAGTTGGCGCTCGCGGAGGTATTCTCCGAGTTCCCGGTCGCGGTGCTCGTGTCCGAAGAAGCCTGACCAGTCGGAACTTACGGCTTCGCAGCAAGAACGATCGCTTCGAGCCCGACCTCCGTCGGCACGCCTCCGGATTTTCTGCTGAAGTCGAGCTCTGCCAGGTCGCTGAGCGCGCGAAAAAGCGACGCCTCCGAATGCAGCCGGGCAACTTCGAACTTCTTGTGAAGTGGAAACGGATGCGGCTTCTGCCGTACGAGCGAGTTCGCCTTCAGGTATTCGCCCAGCGGATCCGCGATCAGATCTTTGAAGCGGTTGTACTGCATCGGCCTGCGCACGTCTATATTGCGCATGCGAGCGAAAGCGAGAATCGCGAGGAGCTGGCGCACTTCGTCTGCAAGTGGAAAGATGAACCGCCCGTAATGTAACTCCACCGGAGTCTTCGGCTCCTCGCGTCTTGCCTGTGCGATCAGGTCGCGCAGTTTCGCGATCGCCTCCAGTGGTTTCCGCTCCGAATAGAGCGTCGCGAATTCGTATCGGATCCCACCGGCCACCTTCTGGATCTGTTGCTCCACCATCGCCGGCGTGACCACACCTCCTACCCCGGCGAATGTCGCGAGGCGTTCTGCTTCTGATACGACGATCCGGACATCGGGGACATCCTTCGCGTATTTGTCAGCCAGGATTCGATCGATGCCGAGGGTCCGCTTCAGAGCTGTGATGGCGGCCGGCTGAAAGGTAACCTGGCAGTCGCGCGCAACTCCCCGAACCGCCTCTTCGATTGCGGCCGGCACCTGCTCCCGCGTGAGATCGCAGATGACGACGGCACCCCTGGCCTCGATGAGACGAACCGTGGCCGAATCACGGGGTACGTCGCCCGATCGGAGCAGCAGCACCGCGCCCGGCGCCCCTCCATGGCTCACGGCCTCGGCAAGCAGCGAGGCGTCCGCTTCTCCGCGGGTGACCTTCTTTCCTGAAGTGCGCGCGAACTCCAGCATCGCGGAAAGAGCACGGCCGGCCTTCTTTTCGCCCATAGCTTCGGCGATGGCCTGATCGCTCTGTTCGAGATCGCAGGCGAGGAGTCCGAGAATATGCAGCAGTTTGGCGACCGAGGACGAGCGTTTCCGATCGGTCTTTGCAGAAGTCCAGTCGGACGCAGCTTTGTCGTAGAGTGATGAGACTTCTTTTTTCGTGACGAAGGCGTTGACTTCAGGAACAGCCAGAAGACGCTTCCCACCGAAGAGCGACATCGTCCGGAACGAATCGAGCACGGCGCCGAGGTCCGCTGTCTCGCTGTACGGCTCGAGCTCGAAGCCGCCCGAAGCGACCAGCCGGTCCCGTATCGAAGTGAACGCCTCGTCCACCAGATACTCGTTATCACCGCCGACGAGAATGACGGGCGGGATGTCGCGGGAATCGATTTTCTCGAGGATCTGGGAGAGGGTAACCATGGGGGTGAATTGTAAGTGAAGCAGGACGATCGGGAGCAGAATTGAGAATTCAGAAATCAGAATTCAGAAAGTCCGTCGCCGCTTCTGAATTCTGAATTCTCAATTCTGAATTCCCAAAAGAAAGGCGGCCCGGAGGCCGCCTGAATGAGTTGCGTGCGAAGGAACCGTCAGAGCAGGCCCTGCTCGTGAAGTTCCTGGCAGTCGATGCAGTGTCTGGTCCAGGGAACCGCGCGGAGACGTTTGTCTCCGATGGTCGCCCCGCAGTTGGCGCATTGCGCGTAGGTGCCGTCGGCGATACGGCCGAGCGCTTCGTCGACGAGAACGAGCGTTTCACGCTCCCCATCGGAAAGCGAGAAGTTCAGCTCTTTCGAATAGGCACTCGCCGCCTTGTCCGCAAGATCCTGAATTCCATCATCCGGCTGTTCGTTGCCGGCAGCCATGTCGCGCCTGTAGGAGGCGACCAACTCCCGCTGCTTGACGAGCAGCGCTTCACGAAAATCTTCAAACTGGTTAGCTTTGAGTTTAGTTCTGGCCATCTCGATCCGCGTCTCCTTACTTGTGATAACGGATGTTCCGAATCAACGTGCAGGCCCGGTAGATCTGCTCGAACAGAACGAGCCGGGCTATCTGATGAGGCAGAGTCATTGCCGAGAGCGACAGCGTCATCGCCGCGCGGCTTCGAACCTGATCATCCAACCCGAGGTCACCACCAAGCACGAATGTGACGCCGTGCGGATTGTGAATCGTGGAAGCCTCGAGCCATCGGGCAAATTTCAAAGAATCCATCTGCTTCCCGCGCTCATCCAGCACCACGACGGCGCCCTGAGGAGGAAGCGCTTCGATCAGCCTTGCCGACTCGGCCCGTCTGACCTCGGCATCGCTTTTGTTCTGGCGACCCTTTTCGGGAGTAACCTCTGTGATTTCAATCGGAAAGAAGTGTCGAATCCTCTCCCGATATCGCTCGATGCCCTCCCGGAATTCGGTGTCAGCATTGGAACCGATCCATAGGATTCTAAATTTCATAATCTGCCGGTTTTCGACGACGAGCGTTGAGCATCGTTGAGCATCGTGAATCCGGGGCCCCGCCACAATGGCGTCAACTGAAGCCACGAGGTGTCATCCAGAGCGCAGCGAAGGATCCCCCGAAACCTTGCGATCCAGCCAATAGTGTGGGGATCCTTCGCTACGCTCAGGATGACACTTGCTCCTGCGCAGACATCAGGTTGACGCCATCGGGGCCTGGCCACAGGTTCAAAGGCCATAGCGCTTCCGTTTCTCGAGGAGCGTCTTTCGATTGATCCCGAGGATCTCCGAGGCTCTCGAATAGTTCTGCCCCGTCTGTCTCAGAATCTCTCTTATGTAGCGCTTTTCGAGCTCTTCGAGCGACCAGGTGAGGTCGGTGCCGGCCACGAGGAGATCGCTGGCGGTGACGAACCTCTCGACAGGCAGCGACTCCGGGGTGATCACAGTCCCGTCCTCCAGCAGCGCTGCCCGATCGATGACATTCCTCAACTCTCTGACGTTGCCGGGCCACGAGTAGTCGACGAGGATTACCATAGCCGCCTCGCTAATCGCCTTCTTCCGGCCACTGGAATCCCGGGTCGCGTTGCGGAGAAAAAGCTCCGCGAGAGGAGGAATGTCCTCCCGTCGTTTGCGGAGAGGAGGTAGATCGACGGTAACGACATTGAGTCGATAGTAGAGGTCTTTGCGAAAGCCGGTCTCGGACAGTGAGTCTTCCAGAGTACCGCCGGCAGAGGAGATCACGCGCGCATCGAGGTCGAGCGTTCGATTGCTGCCAAGACGGGAAAATCTCCGCTCCTGAATCAGTCTGAGCAGCTTCGCCTGGAGAGTGGAAGGCAGCGAGGCGACGCGATCGAAATAGAGAGTTCCACCCCGCGCCATTTCGATTCTTCCGATCTTCTGCGTCTGGGCATCGGTGAATGCGCCCCGCTCGTGGCCGAACAATTCGCTCTCGAAAATCTCGTGGGGAAGACTCGAACAATCGATACTGACAAATGGTGCTGCCGCGCGCGGACCACACACGTGAATGGCCTCAGCCAGGTAGTCCTTGCCCACGCCGTGCTCGCCCAGGATGAGCACGTTCACATCATGGTCCAGGACTTTCTCGACTGTACCAAGCAACTCCCGGAACGCCTTGTTTCGGGTCGGAAAGAACTTCCGGAGCCTGGTGTGCGGGTTCATCAATCCCCCACTGCTCCACCCGCGGACATTTTATTGCGCCTGCTCATTCCGCGATGTCTGCTCCGGCGCGAACTCCGGCGTCAGGTTCGGAGCATCACCCCACAGACGCTCCAGCCCGTAAAAGCGGCGGCACTCCTCGGTGAAGATGTGAACGAGAAAGTCGCCGTAGTCCACCAGGATCCACCGTCCAGGATTGGTTCCCTCGACGAGCGCCGGTTTGACTTTTTCTTCCCGCAGCCGCGACTCGATTCCGTCGGCGATTGCCTGTGTCTGACGCTCGCTCGAGGCCGAGCAGATGATGAAGTAGTCCGCAATGGAAGTGAGTTTCTCGACGTGGAGCACGTCGAGATCGAGGGCCTTTTTGTCGAGGGCAGCCTCCACCGCGAGTCGCACACGGTCCCGAACCAGATCCTTGACGTCGTTCACGTGAGTCGATTCGCCGTTCCTGCTGCTCTTGTCTTTTGTCATTCGTCACTCGTCAAGTTGTCATTCTGTACAAGCCGCTTCGATTTATGTATTCCGCAACCACCGGCTGCAGCAGGTCACCGGCGGATCCGGTAGTCCTGACCAGCTCGCGAATCCGCGTAGAAGATACTGCCAAGGCCTCATTCTCGGCAAAGACGATTGCTCCGGCAGTCGTTCTGTCCTGAACGGGACAGACTCTCCTCCGCAGTGCGGGGTCGAGCCGTGCCGGCGGGCCAAGCCGCGTGAGGACGGCAAAGTTCGCCAGTTCGAAAATCTCATCCAGCGACTTCCACTCGAGCAGTTTCTCGAGGTTGTCGTCTCCGATAATCCAGTCGAGTGTGCTCTGGGGATGAAGGCTCCTGAAGTGCCGAAGAGTCTCCACCGTGTACGAAACACATTCCTTCTCGAGCTCGACGAGCGAAACCTCGAGTCTCGGGTCTTCAATCGTTCCCAGCACGGTCATCGCATGCCGGTGATAGGGCGAACTGGTCGTATGGCCGGTCTTGAACGGCTGCGCCCACGCGGGGACGTAGACGACCGTTGTCCACTCCATCGACTCGAAGATCGCGCGCACGGGCTCGACATGACCGCGATGAAAGGGATCAAAGGTTCCCCCGCAGAGTCCGATTCGAATTCCGGATCCTGCCTCAGTCATAGACGACGTCATCCTCATGCGCCCGCGCGCTGCGGCGCTCCTTCACGATCGGAACGAGCTTGCGCAGCAATGAATCGATTCCAGTACCGACGACTGCCGAGATCTCGAGGTACTGGTAGCCGCGGGTTTCCGCGTACTTTCTGAGATTCTCCGAGGCGCCCTCGAATTCCGAGTCGACCTTGGACCCGCAGATGATACGGGGCTTCGCCGAGAGCGTTTCGGAGTAAAGAGCAAGCTCGCGTTCGATCACCTCGGCGTCCGCCGCCGGATTTTCTCCATTCGACAGATCGATCAGATGCACCAATACAGAGCACCTCTCCACGTGGCGGAGGAAGCGGTCGCCCAGCCCGTGCCCTTCGTGAGCGCCTTCGATGAGACCCGGGATGTCGGCAACCACCAGGGTATCGTCGTCAATCGAAACGACACCGAGATTCGGGACGAGGGTCGTGAAGGGATAGTCGGCAATCTTCGGACGGGCCGCGCTGATGACCGAGATGAGCGTCGATTTGCCGGCATTCGGTAATCCCACGAGACCGACGTCGGCAATCAGCTTCAGCTCTATGGAAAGCGCGCGCTCCTCTCCTTCTTCTCCGGGCTGGGCGAAGCGGGGAGCCTGCCGGGTCGCGGTTGCGAAGTGCTGGTTGCCCTGGCCTCCCCGTCCGCCTTTTGCGACGAGAACGCGCGCGCCGTCCTCGGTCAGGTCTGCGAGAAGCTCTTCGGTATCCGAGTCGCGGACGACTGTCCCGATCGGAAGCTCGATGATGACGTCCTCACCAGCATGACCCGAGCAGTTAGAGCCCATTCCGTGCTGGCCGCGGCCGGCCTTCCACTCCCTCCGGAACTGGAGGTGATAGAGAGTGTTGAGACGATTGCTCGCCACGACCCAGACCGAGCCACCTGCGCCGCCGTCCCCGCCCGAGGGGCCGCCCTTGGGAACGAACTTTTCACGACGGAACGCAACGCAGCCGTTGCCTCCGTCGCCAGCTTTGACCCGGATCTTCGAGTGGTCGATGAACATGGTTGGACTCTATCCCAAAAGAAAAGGACCCGCGATGCGGGTCCTCAGAAACGATTCGAAAGGAGCGCCGCTAGTCGCTGGACGGCTGCTCGGCCGTGACGCTGATGAAGCGCCCCTTCTGTCCGCGATCATGAAACTGCACCGTCCCTGCGATCTTCGCAAAAAGCGTGTGGTCCCGTCCCATTCCAACATTCTCGCCGGGATAGAACTTCGTGCCGCGCTGCCGTACGAGGATCGAGCCGCCGGAAACAAACTGTCCGGCAAAGCGCTTGACACCCAGCATTTTCGGCTGCGAGTCGCGGCCGTTGCGGGACGATCCCTGTCCTTTTTTATGTGCCATGAAAACCCCCTACAGCTCGATGCTGTCGATGCGGAGCTGAACCAGATCTTGCCGGTGGCCCTGCTTCCTCTTGATGTGATGCTGGCGGCGCTTCTTGCGAAAGACGATGATCTTGTCGCCGCGCGATTCGCCTATGATTTTCGCCGTGACGGCCGCACCGGAGACGAACGGAGCGCCGACCTGCGGCTTGTCTCCACCCACCATCAATACGTCACCGAAGCGGACGTTCTCACCTTCGGCGCCCCCGAGCACATCGCGCTCGACGAAGAGAGTATCCCCTTCAGAGACCCGATACTGCTTTCCGCCGGTCTTAATGATTGCAAACAAAGTAAACCTCCAGAAAAACGAACCCCGCCTTTTAGCACACCACTCCTGACGAGTCAACGAGTTGGGGGCAAGGCAGCCGGTAGAACCGGAGGGGCCAGGGAGGTATTCCAAATGGACGAATGACGAATGACGAATGACGAATAGAGACAACGAAGGACCATTCTCTCGTCATTCGACTTCCTGACCCTTGCTCAACTGTCGGTCCGTCGTCCCAATTCGTCATTCGTCATTTTCACAGCGGGATGTTCCCATGCTTCCGCGCAGGGTTCCTGGCCCTCTTGTTGAGCAGCATGGCGTAGGCGTTGATCAGCTTTCTCCGCGTGAAGCGCGGCTCGATGATCTCGTCGACATAGCCGCGCTCGGCCGCGATGTAAGGATTCGCGAACTTCTCCCGGTACTCGGCAATGCGCTCCTGACGAGCCGCCTCGGGATCCTCTGCCGATTCGACTTCGCGGCGGTAGAGAATGTTCACCGCACCTTCCGCGCCCATCACGGCGATCTCAGCCGTGGGCCAGGCGAAGTTCATGTCTGCGCGAATGTGTTTGGAATTCATGACGCAATACGCCCCGCCGTACGCCTTCCGAGTGATCACGGTGATCTTCGGAACAGTCGCTTCGGCGAGGGCATAAAGCAGCTTCGCCCCGTGAATGATGATGCCTCCGAACTCCTGTGCAGTGCCCGGGAGGAAGCCGGGGACATCTTCAAGTACCAGCAGCGGGATGTTGAACGCATCACAGAATCGTACGAAGCGCGCGCCTTTGCGTGAAGCATCGATGTCGAGCACACCGGCGAGGTATGCGGGTTGATTGGCCACGACTCCGACAGAGTGCCCGTTCAGCCGGATGAATCCGACGACCAGATTCCTTGCAAAATGCTGGTGAACTTCGAGGAAATGGTCGTCATCGGCGAGAACCTTGACGATGTCACGCATCTCATACGGCTGGTTCGAGTTTTCCGGCACGATTCCGTCCATCTCCACGTCGACACGATTGATGTCGTCCGATGTCGGGAGGACCGGCGGCGAGTCGAGGTTGTTGGAGGGAAGGAAAGACAACAGCTCGCGAATGGTCGCGACGCAATCCTCGTCGGACTCCGCCGCAAAGTGCGCAACGCCGCTGACCTGATTGTGAGTATCGGCTCCTCCCAGCGTCTCCTTGGTGACCTCCTCGTGCGTGACGGTCCGGATGACATCGGGTCCGGTCACGAACATGTAGCTCGTCTTTTTCACCATCAGGATGAAGTCGGTGATCGCGGGAGAGTAGACCGCGCCCCCGGCGCACGGTCCCATGATCGCGGAGATCTGCGGGACGACCCCGGACGCCAGGGTGTTGCGCAGGAAGATGTCAGCATAGCCGCCGAGGGAAACGACTCCCTCCTGAATGCGAGCTCCTCCCGAATCGTTGAGACCGATGATCGGTGCGCCGTTCGCGAGCGCCAGATCGATGATCTTCACGATCTTCGCCGCATGCGTCTCGCTGAGGGATCCACCGAACACCGTGAAGTCCTGAGCGAACGCGTAAACCAGCCGGCACGCGACCGTACCGTACCCGGTGATCACACCATCTCCCGGGATGCGCTGCTTGTCCATTTCGAAGTCGTACGATCGATGGACGACGAACTGATCCAGCTCCTGAAAAGAACCCGCGTCGAACAGAAGCGTTATGCGCTCCCGGGCAGTGAGTTTTCCCTCGTTGTGTTGGCGTTCGATCCGCGCCTCACCACCGCCCTGTTCACTCTCCCGCTTCCGCCGTTCCAGCTCTTCCAGCCATTGTTCACGTGACATGGGGGGAAGGATACCTGAGTTGACAGCCCAGAGTCAGAAGCGGGGGACCGCCGGCCCGAGTCACGCCCGCGGACACTACTGACTACCGGCTCCCCTGCGGTACATTGCCTCCAATGGACGCCGATTCACTTCCGGATCATTTCTTCGCCAGCGTAGTCCGTGAGGAAGTGTGGGCGATCGATAACGAAAGTTACCGGCTGCTCGAAGAGCGACGGGAATCCGGCTTTGCAGTCTGCAGGAGCCGGGATGGAATCCCGCATCTCGTCGCCGGAGATCGCCTCCCGGTGCTCGATCCGGAGTCTCATCGCCTGATCGGTGTCGACCCTGCCGAATTGCTGCGCATGCTCGAAGATACCGTAGGACTGGATGAGGCTGCGCTCCTGAAGATTCTCGAGCGATTCGCGGCTTCGACGCCACTTCGCGCGCGCGTGATCCGGCGGGCGCGATACGTGTCGAACGGTCGAATCGACGACGCACAATCGACGACGTGCCTCGTCGTCACTGCCACAGGCCCGGGATTCCGACGATCGATCGTGTGCACCGAGGACGAGATCGAAGCCCACCTTCACCTCTTCGCCAACCAGACGCCCGACGCACCCTCCGCCGTCTCCGATCTCCGGAATCTCCCGATCCTCTGGTCCGGTGGATCCGCAAGCATCCTGTTCCACGAGGCTCTGGGTCATCCGGCGGAACGCGGCCTCATGCCGGCCGGTTTACCGACGTGGCTTCGCGTGTCGGACCGCCCCTCCGGCACAGCCCTCGGGTCGATGGCTTTCGACGATTGCGGAGTGGCGAGCTCCGAGCGCCATCTGAGCTCCGGCGAGCGCCCAGGTTGCTTCCGGCGCGAATCGTTCCGTTCGGTTCCCCTCCGGCGCATGTCGAACCTCCATGCCGAGATAATCGCCGACTCGAATCCGATCGAGCTGCCGGACCAATTCATCGCCGTCAGACTCATAGGAGAAGGCGGCTATGACACGCTCCACGACAGAATCAGTATGTCAGTCACTCTCGCGGAGCTGGTCGAAGGCGAGCGCAGCACACCGATCGCCCCATTCGAGATCGGGGGATCGCGGGAACAGGTCCTCCGATCGATCATCGCGGGAGAAGGACCTCCGATCACGTATCCGGGCGTGCTCTGCGCAGAGGACGGCCAGCGCATACCTGTCGGCTCCGAGGCCCCGCTGCTCCTGTCGAAGCCGTGGGCGATCCCATGAACGAGACCTATCGCAAGCAGGGTCATACAACGCGGCTTGAACAGCGGGGGCCATCCGAAGCGATCATCCACACCGCGGAGCATGGTGAGGCTTCGATTGCAGACGGAGTCTTTCGTGCGAGAACCCTCTCGTCATCCCGCGAGCCCTCCGTCCGCGACAGCACGCCGGTCGAAGCTTGCCTCCGTGCTGTCGAGCAGATGATTGCGCCACCGCTGGTTCTCGAACGGTCGACCGTTCTCGAAGGAATCGCCGATCACTGGTGGACCGATGGCGAAGCCGAACGCGAATGGCAGGAAGGAAACGCGAGGGCTCACGTGACGGTCCTGCACCCGGAGCGGCGCGTGCGCCTGGCGACGAGCCTCGGCGGAGCTCAGCTCGATCAGATTGATATGCGGCCGCTGGAACGAGCGATCGCGGCCCTGGCCGGCCTGGATCGTGAGGCTCCTCCTCCGGGACAGCTGAATCTCGCCCTCGAGCCCATCATCGCCGCAGAGCTCTGGCCTGTGATTCTCGAGACATCCGAGAGGAACTCCGCCTTCCGGCGATCGGAAGCCGGCTCGGTACACATTCGCCAGGGATCGCATCCTCACCTGTCGCGCGATGGGACGGGTGAAGAGATTCATCGCGTGACTCTGCTGAGCTCGAAGGGGGCGGCCGCCTTTCCCAATGTCTTCCGGCCCAGCTACCGGATTCGCCCGGTACGCGCTCCGTTTCACCTGGAAGCCGCGGAGATTCCGAAGGCGAGAGCAGCGCCCGAATGCATCGGGGTGGCCGCCCTGACGCCGGTGTCCCCCGATGGCGGATTCCTGAGTGTGACGTTGCTGTGCAATTCGACGTCGGGAACCTTCACAGGAAGGATTTCAATGCCACTGGAAGAGTGGCTCCAGCGGCTTACCGCGGCAGACAGCGAGCCCATCTGGTTTCCAGTTGGCGCCGGAAGCTATGGACAGCGGATCCTCATGGAAGGTGTGCAGATTCAGGGAGTGAGCTGGTAGTTGATGCGGCGGGCCTGTGGATTCAGGGTCATGGTGAGAACTGCCTCTGACCCCGGACTTACTGTCGTGCTCAAAGCGCGCGTCTCGTTCGTCATTCCCAATGCCCGGATGACGACGGCGGTCTCCACATTGATCAACCCTGATGGAATCTCGCGAGTCACACTCAAAGGGCGGGGGGTCCTCCGTTGGAACCGTCCGGTCCCGCCGGTATAGAGATTCTCGTGCACGATCGTTTCCCCGTTCACCTTGATCTGAATATAACCGACGTCGTTGGTCGGGTCGTTGAACACGATTCGCAGCGTGGCCTGGCCGCTGGCAGGCAGGCTTCCTGTTGGCGCCGGCGCTTCACCACTCTCCGCTCTTCGCGGCGGCGCCTGCCGACCCATCCGGCGAAGGTTCAGAGCCTTCGCGATGAAGTCCAGGAAGGTATTCGCCTCCATAAGCGAGGGATCGAGCCGGAACGCTTCTTCGAAGAGTGGAATCGCTGCCTCGTAGTCCTCCTTGTCGAAGAGGTCTTTGCCCTCCTGAAGCCTTACCTGAGCCTGGTCGAGTTTTTCTCGGTTCGACATCTCCTTGAGCCGCAGCTCCTCGAGCCGTTGGAATCGCTTGCGTACCCACGGCGAATCCGGCGCGAGAGCCATCAACTCGCGGTACTTCTCGAATGCCCCCGCAGTGTTTCCACGAAGGATCAGTGCCTCGGCTTCCTGCCTGAGGCGCTTCTGATTGGCGATCTCCTGTTCCCGCTTTACGTCGACGGCAGGAATTTCAACCTGACCGTGCCACATCGAAAACGCGATGGCGCTCAGAGGGATGAGGACCGCGGCGATGACACCGAAAAACACCAGAGCACTGACGCGGCGCTTGAACCATGAGGGTCTGCGGGAGCGGAGGGACCCCGTTGCAGCCGCGGCTGCCTGGCCCTTCGACGAGCCCGTGCCGTCATCCGGCGGCCCAACGATCGTCGCATCCCGGCCAAGATCTCCGAACACTACAGTTTCCGATTCGGGGTCGGGCCGCTCTGCCGGGACTCCTCCCCGGAGAATCCGACGAAGGTCCTCTGCGAGGTCCCGCCCCCTCTGGTAACGGACAGCCGGGTCCTTACTCAGGCATCTGGCAACGATGGCCTCGAATCCGGGAGGAATGTTCGGATCGACCTCAGTCAGACGTTGAAACGGCTCATGCACGATTCTGTAAGAGATCGTCGTGAGTGAATCGCCGCCAAACGGCTTCTTTCTCGAGAGCACTTCATAAAGCACGATTCCAAGCGAAAAAATATCGGTTCGGCCATCGACGCGGGTTCCCTTGACCTGTTCGGGGGCCATGTAATTCGGCGTACCGAGAAACTGGCCTGTCGAGGTCAGATTCGACACCGCGGAAGCGATCTTCGCGATTCCGAAGTCGGTGATCTTGGCCCGGGAGTCACAGAGGATGATATTGGCAGGCTTCACGTCCCGGTGCACAATGCCGCGTGAGTGCGCATAATCGAGCGCCTCAGCCACCTGCGCCACGATTTCGGCGACCTCGTTGTACTGAAGCGGCTCCCCGGAAGCGAGGACTTCCTTGAGGTTTCTCCCCTCCACGTACTCCATCGCGATGTAGGAATAGCTGCTCTCGGGATCCTGCCCGATGTCGTGCACAGTCACGATCGAGGGATGACTGAGGCTACCTGCCGCCTGAGCCTCCCGGAGAAATCGTTCCTGAAACTCCCGCGCCTCCTCGTCATCCGCGGTATCTGCAAGCCGGATTGTTTTGAGAGCCACGAGCCTGCCGATGAGGGGATCCTTGGCAAGGTAAACGATTCCCATCGCTCCCTTACCGAGCTCCCGAACGACCTCATACCGGCCCAGCTTCAACAATTCGGTATTACCTCCGGAGGGACTCACCGCAGCCCTTTCCTCGAATGCGGGCCCCAGGGTGAAAAAATCGCCGCATCCCGTCCGAGAGCCGCATTACTACACGGCTTTCTGGCACATCGAACATCCGGGAGCGGATTGAACCCATCCATCTGTAGGTGCATTATCCGCCATCCGCCACATTTTGACTGTCGGTTGTCTATATTCACGCGTCCTGCTTCGGCTGACGGCGGTGACCGAAACCGCATTTTAAATTATGATCTGCCTCTTCACTCTTCGAATCGTTCAAGGGAGGTTTCAGCATGAAGGTCTACTCGGGCGCTGACATTAGAAACGTCGCCGTGGTCGGTCACAACGATACGGGCAAGACGACTCTGGTTTCTCAGCTGCTGTTCAATAGCGGTGCAGCCACCAGGCTGGGCAGCGTCGACGATGGGACGACTGTAACCGATTTTGATTCCGATGAGATCGAGCGAAAGCATTCTATTGCCGCCGCCGTGGCTTATGCAGAGTGGAAGAACACCAAAATCAACCTGATCGACACCCCCGGATTCGGCATCTTTCTGATGGAGGCGAAAGGATCGATGCGCGTCGCAGACTCCGCCGCAATCGTAGTCAGCGGCGTTACCGGCGTCGAAGTCACAACCGAAAAGGTGTGGAAGTGGGCAGACGAGTTCTCCCTACCACGCATCGTCATCGCCAACAAGATGGATCGTGAGCGCGCGTCGGCGACGCGGGTCATCGAATCGCTGCAGTCGAGATTCGGCAAAAGCATCGTTCCGATCCAGATTCCCATAGGAGAAGAGAAGGACTTCAGCGGTGTGATCGACCTGATTTCCATGAAAGCGTGGCGATACCAGGCAGACGCATCCGGGAACTACGTCGTGGAAGACATCCCCGAAGATCTCAAGCAGACGGCCGAAGAATGGCGCGAGCAGCTCATCGAGAAGATCGCCGAGGGTGACGACACCCTCATGGAGCACTTCTTCGATCAGGGAGGCCTGTCCCAGGAAGAGATGATCGACGGCCTCCGCAGAGAAATTCAGTCGAAAGAGATCTATCCTCTCGTCTTCGCCTCCTCCTCGCACAACATCGCGGGACATCCTCTGCTCGACGTGATGGTCGACCTGCTTCCGTCAGCAGCAGCCGAGCCTTCGCTGACCGGACGCACGCCCGCCGGCGAGGAGACAAGCGTAGACCGCCGGCCGGAGGCGTTCACGACAGCTCTGATCTTCAAGACAATCTCCGATCCGTTTTCAGGGCGAGTCTCCCTGTTCCGGGTCTTCTCCGGAACGCTCAAGTCCGACACGAGTTACTGGAATTCGGGAAGAGAACACGACGAGCGGGTCGGCAAGCTTCAGGTCCTTCAGGGCAAGCAACAGACAGCCGTCCCCGAGCTTCAGGCGGGAGACATCGGTGCCGTCGCAAAGCTGAAGGACTCGCATACCGGCGACACGCTCGCACAGAAGGATCATCCGATCGTAATCCAGCATATCGAGCATCCCGAGGCGGCGATCTCGTTCGCCATAGAGCCGAAAGCGAAGGGAGACGAGGACAAGATCTCTACCGCGCTCGCCAGAATCATGGAAGAGGATCCGACGATCCGCTTCGGCCGCGACGAGCAGACCAAGGAGATGCTCATCTCCGGACAGGGCCAGCTTCACGTCGAAGTCATCATCGGAAAGCTGAAAAAGAAGTACGGCGTCGACGTCATCCTTCACCCTCCGAAGGTGCCCTATCGCGAAACAATCACCAGGCCGGCAGACGCGCATGGGCGTCACAAGAAGCAGTCCGGAGGTCACGGCCAGTTCGCGGACTGCAAGATCAAAATGGAACCGCTCGACAGAGGTGCCGACTTCGAGTTTGTCGATGAGATCTTCGGAGGCTCGATTCCCCGCCAGTTCATTCCAGCTGTCGAGAAAGGCATCCAGGAGGCACGAATGCATGGCTTTCTTGCCGGCTTCCCCGTGGTCGATTTCCGCGTGCGTCTTCTGGACGGGCAGTTTCACGCGGTCGATTCCTCGGAGCTCGCCTTCAAGATCGCCGGCAGTCTCGCGTTCCGGGAGGGGATGGCCAGCGGCAGGCCGACAATCCTCGAACCGGTGATGCACGTCGAAGTCTTCGCGCCGTCGGACTACATTGGCGATCTCATGGGCGACCTGACGTCACGCCGCGGAAGGATGGATGGCATCGACACGGATGGCGATTCTCAGGTGATCAAGGCCAGAGTACCGATGTCGGAAATGCTCACCTACGGCTCGACGCTTCGTTCCATCACACAGGGTCGCGGCTCGTTCCACATGGAGTACTCCCACTACGAGGAAGTGCCGAGGAACCTTCAGGAGAAGATCATCGCGGAGTCGAAGAAAGCGCATGAGGCGGAACACCATGCGTAATGACGAGTGACGAATGACGAGTGACGAATAGGGACCCCCGCCCACCCACCATGCGTGAGTGACGCATGACGAATGACGAGTGACGAATATGACGAATGACGAGTGACGAATAGGGGGCCCCCGCCCACCCACCATGCGTGAGTGACGCATGACGAATGACGAGTGACGAATAGGGACCCCCGCCCACCCACCATGCGTGAGTGACGCATGACGAATGACGAGTGACGAATAGGGGCCCCCGCCCACCCACCATGCGTGAGTGACGCATGACGAATGACGA
>JBGTDX010000060.1:0-37253 GCA_041748075.1 Thermoanaerobaculia bacterium | reverse complement strand
CTGCTATTGTTCCCGAGCATCGTTCTGTCCCTCGTCGGTTGCCTTCTTTTTTTGTCGAAAGCAATGCTACCGAAAGAGTTCCGGACGATGCTTTTTCTTTTCGCACCCTTCAACTGAGGTTTTACGGTTGAATGTTGAATGCCCGCCCTCCCCTCTCCCCCTGGGGCGGTATCATGTGGCCGCCATGCACAAACTTTCCGCACGCCTCGCCTGCCTTGTCCTCATCATCACCGGATGCGCGGTCTCGCCGCCGCCAGCCGCCAGTCCCGCCGACACCTCCCCACCTCCCCTTGAAGGGATGACGCTTCGGGAGGAAGCGACCGTACTTCGCCTCGAGGACCGGCGCGAGTTCGACCGGGAAGTGTCCGCCCGATGGGCTTCGAGCTCCAACGTGCTCATGCGTCGTCGCATCGCGCTGGCGCTCGGCAGAATCGGCACGGCGACGTTCGATGATGAGAACGGCAACGGATCACGCGATCCGAACGAAACGATGGCGGGAGTGGAACTGCTCACTACCCTCGCGGCTGATCCCGACCTGGACGTCCGGCGGACCACGGCGTTCTCCCTCGGAGAAATAGGCGACCCTGCGGGCGTGAATGCCCTGCTCGGGCTCGCAAGCGATGCCCACCCCGACGTTGCGGCGGAAGCCGTCGAAGCTCTGTCGAAACTGCATGCCGCAACGACGGTCGGTCGATTCAGCGAGTTTACGCGCTCGCCCGTCGAGGCGGTTCGCGCCCGGGCCGTTCGATACCTCTTCCGATTCGACAGTGACGATGCATCCGCGATCGCGGCTGCGACACTCGACGATCCCTCGACTTCGATCCGCAGAGAAGCCGTCTACACCCTGTCACGCCGCGTCTACCCGCCGGCGCAGCGGAAGCTCGAGTTGATGCTGAGCGACCCCGACACGCTCATCCGAACCTATGCGGCCCGGGCACTCGCGCGAATCGCTGCGCCTGTTTCGCTGCCGTATCTGATCACCGCGATGCGCGATCCGCATCCCTGGGTGCGGACCGAGGCCGCGCGCGGAGTGAGCGCCATCGCTGCAAAGGACCCTCGAGCACTCCGCACGAGCACGTTCACCGACGATGTCGTGCGGGTCATCTCGGCTACACGAGATCCCGATCCCGGTACGCGCGGTGCGGCCATCGAGACATTGGGCTACTACGCGGTGACGAGCGAAGCGGCGCGGAAGAGTCTCTACGATCTTGCCGGAAGCGGATCGCGATCACAACGGGAACTGACGGCCGCAGCCCTCGCGGCGCGTCTTCCAGACGCCGCAGACTCCCCACTCGAGACTCTGCTCTCGTCGGACCTTCCCTTCGCCAGGCGCGCGGCTCTCGACGCCACTGCCGGAACTCCTTTCGGTGCGACACTACGCTCCCGCTTCATTACCGATCCAAACCCGTCGGTCCGCTCCTCGGCCGTCGGCAACATTCCCGATGATGCGGTCGCCGCAGAGCAGCATCTCATCGAGCGCGGAATGGAAGACTCCGACATCGTGGTGCGCGCTACCGCGATCGACCGCTTCGCCGCAAGGAAGGATGTTCCGCCGGCGCAACTCCTCGCACCTCTGCTCGCCGCGGAGCGCCGGGCTCGCGTGGATGCCCTGAACGACGCCAGGTTCTCGGCCATTCAGGCGATCGCCAGCCTGGATCTGAGCGAGGTTCCTGCAGGCGATCCACACATCGCCGCTGCGCGGGAAAGCGAGGACTTTACCGGCACGGAACGCTTCCTCCGCACTCTGCTCGCGGACGACGACCCGATGGTGCGCCGCCTGGCGGCCGACCAGCTCGTCGCGAAACTGGAACTGCCGAGACCCCAGTTCACCCCCCTGCCCGTAGACAAACCTCTGTCGTGGTATGAAGAAGTCGCCGACTGGGCAAAAGACCCGCACACGGCGACCATCCAGATGACGCGCGGGAACATCGAGCTCCTGCTGCTGACCCAGGATGCGCCGCTCACGACCCGAAACTTTGTCGACCTCGCCAACCGCGGCTTCTACAACAACACTTCCTTCATGCGCGTGGTCCCCAACTTCGTGATCCAGGGAGGTGACCCGCGGAACGACATGAGCGGCGGACCCGGCTACGCGATCCGTGACGAGATCAACCTGCAGAAGTACACACGCGGGGCGGTCGGCATGGCGCTGTCCGGCCCCGACACGGGCGGATCCCAGCATTTTGTGACCCACTCACCGCAGCCCCACCTCGACGGTGGCTACACGATATTCGCCAGAGTCGTCGGCGGGATGGGGGGTGTCGTCGACCAGACCGAGCGCGGAGACCGTGTCCAACGTATCCTGATCGACCAGCGTCCTGCCGCCGGGCTGGATGTCAGCGGCGCACAGAACACGCCTCTGCCCACAGAGATCGGACCCATCACACGCCAGAGACTTCTCGACACCGTTCCCGAATACCAGGAGCGCATGAACAGCTACGAGCCCGACTCGGCAGTCCTCGAAATGATCGCAATGACGGCGAGTCCGGACGACCGGATCGAGGTCTATCTCGGCACATGGTGCGACGACAGCCAGCGCGAGGTGCCCAAGCTGTTCAGAATCCTCGATGCGTTGAAAACGGACTACGGCGTCGAGCTCAGTACTTCGTACGTCGCACTGAACCGGGACAAAAACCAGCCCGCGGATCTGGTCCGGGACAAACAGATCGATCTGGTCGCCACGTTCATCTATTACCGCGGAGAGCGCGAGCTGGGACGGATCGTCGAGTCGCCCGAAGCTCTGATCGAAGACGACCTGCTGCGCATTCTCGCCGCAGCCCAATGATGCAGATATTCTCTAAAGCGCTGCAGCTCATCGGCATGTCGATTCTTCCCGTCGCACTGTACGTCGGGCTCATCAAGGATGACGTGCGCCGTGAGGTCATGTTGCTGTTCATTGGCGCCGCTCTCTTTTTTCTTGGATGGACACTCAGCCAGAAACGGGGAGAGTAGGCGGTCAGTCGTAAGGTGCGGCACCGTTTTCGCTCCTCCCGGAGGTGTCATGGCCGAGCTCAGATTCATGTCCTGGAACATCAAGGGACGCGGCGCGCGATCCCGAGCGCAACATATCGAAGAGGTGGCGGAAACCATCGTTGCACTCGATCCCGACGTGGTTGGACTGCAGGAAGTGCATCGCCTGACCAGAAACGCGGGTGGGATAGATCAATTCGAAACCCTGCAGAGGCTGACTGGTCTCCAGGGCACCTTCGGAAGGAGCTTCGAGCGGAACGATGGCGGTGATTACGGGAACGCTGTGCTGACCCGGGGGCGTGTCATTACCTCGGATGTGCACCTGCTTCCGGGAACCGGCGAGCCGCGAACTATGCTCGCTTCCACGGTCGAGCTCGACGGGCAACGATTTGTTTTTTATGTCACGCATCTATCGGCATGGGGAAGACTGGGCCGAAAAAATCGGATGCTGCAGACCGCCGTCGCCACAGAGATCATCACCGGGGGCGATTCGCCGTTCGTCCTGGCCGGAGACTTCAATACCGGACCCTCAGCGGCAGAGCTCCGGCAGTTTCACGGAGGAGATCTCGTGATCTCGTGTTTCGCGAAACCGTCTATCACCCACCGCACGACCCGAAGCTGTCTCGACTACATCTTCGTCGACCCGGGCTGGGAGGTGACCGCGTCGGAGATCGTCAAAAAGGGCCCGTCGGACCACTGGCCCCTCCTGGCACAACTGCGGCGCGAGGTGCGGCGGAAGCGCCGGCACGCCGGTTCGGGCTCCGCGGCGTTGCGATAGAGTAGGCCGTCGCAGATGAAACACACCGTCGTCCTCACAGCGGCCATGCCGGACATCGCAACGGCGATCCTCAGCAGGGAATGCGATGTACTGACCCACATCTCTGATGATCCGCGCACGGAGGAAGAGCTAATCGACATCCTCTCGGATGCCGACGGGGCCATCACGATCCTCACCGATCCTGTCACCCGTCGGGTTCTGTCCTCGAATCCGAACCTGAGGATCGTCGCAAACTGTGCGGTAGGCACGGATAACATCGACCTGGCTGCCGCTGGTGAGCTCGGAATCGCAGTGTCGAACACCCCCGGCGTGCTGACGGACGCCACGGCCGACCTGACCTTCGCCCTGATTCTCGCGGTAACACGCCGCATTCTGGAAGGTGACGCGATGATCCGAAACGAGGAGTTCTCGGGGTGGCAGCCACTCATGCTCCTCGGAAGCGAGCTGCGCGAGAGCCGGATTGGGATCGTCGGCATGGGGAGGATTGGCTATGCCGTTGCGCAGCGCGCGAGGGCGTTCGGGATGTCGGTTGGGTACCACTCGCGAAGCGCCCACCCGGAGACGGAGCAAGCTCACGGCTCCATCCGGTTGGCTCTCGACGCATTAGTGGAGACGAGCGACATCGTCTCTCTGCATGCCCCGCTCACGACGGACACGGCCGGCATGATCGATTCACGCGCGCTCGCGCTGATGAAGCCTTCGGCCTTTCTGATCAACACGGCGCGCGGCGCGCTCGTCGACGAAGAGGCGCTCGCAGTTGCACTGGAGAATGGCCGCCTGAGAGGCGCGGGTCTGGATGTTTATCAACACGAGCCGCGCGTGCACGCGCGGCTGTTACCTCTGTCGAACGTGGTTCTCCTGCCGCACCTGGGCTCCGCGACGGAACGGACCCGGGATGCTATGGCGCGCATTGCAGCGACGAATGTACTGTCCTGGTTGGGAACCGGCCGCGCGCCCAATCTGGTGGCCCCGAAATAGCAGGAAGCTCTGAGGACCTGCTTCGCCGGAGCGGATCGACCTGTCATCCTGAAGGCGCTCAGAGGATGACACAGCTCTTTTCGAAAGGAACTTCATGCCGACACTTCATCGCGACAACACACTGCTGATCGTCATCGACGTGCAGGAGAAGCTCACCGCCGTCATCCATGAGGGCAACGAGCTCCAGAAAAACATCGAACGTCTCGTCAGGGGATGCCACATCCTGAAAGTTGCCGCGATCCTCACCGAGCAGTATCCGAAAGGCCTGGGCTCGACGACGGATTCCGTGCAGGGAGCCTTCGACGACACCTACGGCACCCGGGCCGTGCAGAAGATGTGCTTTTCCGGATACCGCTGCAGCGAGTTCGTCGAAGCGATCAGGCCGTTGAAGCGGAAACAGATTCTCGTGGCGGGAATCGAAGCGCATGTCTGCATTTACCAGACGGTGATGGATCTTCTCGGTGAGGGCTACGAAGTCACGGTGATCGCCGATGCGGTGTCATCGCGAACCCCGCAGAACCGGGACATCGCGCTGCAGCGCATGGCTCAGGAGGGTGCGAAGTGGAGCTCGACGGAAATGGCACTGTTCGAGCTGACTACACAGGCGGGCACCGAGGAATTCAGAGCGATCTCGAAGCTCGTGAAGTGAAGGCGAGAGCTTCGGACATCGCCCGGAAGCTGCCCCGAAGGGGCAGACGAGGGTAGCCGGTCGCAAGCGAAGCGCAGCCACCGGTTCTGAGCGCCCCATTTTCTTTCCGCCCCGGAGGGGCGGGTAGAACATTCCTCGTAGCACTCTCTACCCGCCCCTCCCGGGGCGGGCTTATGTTGGCTTCGATCATCCGGTGGCTGCGCTTCGCTTGCCACCGACTACCGTCTGTTGCGCCTCCGGCGCAGATGAAGGCGGTACGACTCTTCGTCAATCGACTCTCAGTATCGAATCTCCCGTGCCGTTGTCGAGCGTCGATGTGAAGATGACGACCGCTCCCGTTCCCGCAATCACTTCGAAATCGAGTTGCATGTTGGACAGGTCCCCGAGCGTGTTCCGCGTTGCGGCTCCGAGAATCGAATTCGCGATATTGTTGACTAGCAGAAACTCTCGCGGATTCAGTGGGAAGTTCCGTGATGCGATCGCCTGCGAGGCAGTGCTCTGGTTGCCGGAAGTGAACCGGAGTGTGGCACGGACCGTGACCGGCTGGCCTGCTGTTTCCACCAGACCGACGTTCGTGCGGAACGTGGAAGGCAGCTCTGCCATCACCGTGGAAATGGCGGCATCGTTGATGCCACCGAACCTCACGCTCTCCCCCAGTTGGATTCCCGAGTCGAGAGCCAGCGTCGGAACCCCCGTGCCGAATGTCGCCACGTCGCCCACCACCGTCGTATAAGTCCGGCTGGTCAGGGCGAAGCTCCCTGCGGCCGGGGTGAACACGATATATCCAACGTCGTCGCTCGTGACGTTAAAGAGATTCGTCACGATGTCGTTGATGATCAGCGACTGCCCAGCGGCCAGCGAGATATTGCGATCGATCGTCGCTCCCGTCCGCGAGACAAAACGCATGGTGCCCGACCCGGCAGCCGCACCCGAGTTGAGAATCGCCGCATCCGTCCGGAAGTAAGTGTTGTTGGCTCCCTGCAGTGCACCTGCGACCGGAATGATCACCGGACTGCCCGGGTCGTAGCCATACTGCTTGGGCCAGTCCACCACAGCCCAGGTATCCCCGCTGGCCCGGTCGACCGGAGTCGCGTACGCCAGAATCCGGCCGTTCGAATCAGCGGTCGTCGTGATCCGTGCCGAGACGGCACCCGCAGGCACCGAAGTGTTGAGCGGAAGCAGTCCGAAGCCATCGACGGACTCGGTCCGCGTCGAGATCAGGACACCCTGCGGATTAAAGAAGTCGATCCTTGCGCCGGCGGGAAGTCCCGTCGCTTCCTGAATGTAGAGGTTCGTGTGTGTCGTGGCTGAACTGGTCAATCCGGTCAGGAAGATGCTTTCGTTCGGGCCCGTGGAGCGGTCCGACCGGAAAGACGGAATCGTCGTTCCGTACGTTCCCTCCGGGTTGCTGGCGTTGAATACATTCGCGCTCGCAGCCACGGAGCCGGCTCCGGCTCCTCGCACCTGCAGCGATCCGACCGAGGTCGTATTTCCAAACACCGTCTGCGCGATATCGCCGAAACTCAACGGACGGTTGGCCATCACACTGATCGGAGACGTCATAATCGACGATCCCCCCACTCCGGCAGTTCTGAAGAACATCCTGAGATTCCCGATCGTGCCCGCCTTGAGAAGATTCGTCAGGGTCACATCGGAGATGAACGTGCCGACGCTGCCGAGCACGTGGGCGACACCCGGCATGAAGACAGCGACCTCACCTGCCTGGAGTGGCTGAGCCAGGCCGGCAGCAGTCCCCGGCGACACGGTATGCACGACGGCCGCTGCGGCTGATGCCGACCCGGTCGTGTTGAAGGGAATCTCGGGATCTCCATGCTTGCCGAGCTGGCTCGTTCCCAGCCGGTAAACGAGGAAGAGATTCGCGACGAACGTGCCGATGTCACCGCTGTCAGGGCGAAGACTCCCGTCGACGGTGAAACTGACGTTGCCGGTACCACCGGGCGGTATCGTCACGAGACCCGACTGAGGAATCAGCCAAGGGACATCGGATGCGAGCACGCCGGTGAGCGTAGCGGAGCCGGCGTTTGTGAATGTCGCAATCCCCTGAACGGTCGAGGTGCCCGAGGTTGCCCGCACATCGACGCGGCTGTTCATCGGGCTGCCGACCACGCTTCCCACCGGCGCAGGAATGCCGACGAATACGATGGGCACGAAGGTCCCGGCAGGAACTCCGGGACCCGATGGGATCGAGGTTCCCGCGTTGAGAGGGCCCGTCACGGCCAGTGCAGTGACGGTGACCTGCTGGGAAGCGCCGGGCGCGAGGTTGAAGGATTCCGGACTCTGGGAGAAGAACGTCCCCTGCCGCGTGAGGTTGATCGTCGTCGGTGATCCGCCGATGTTTCTCAGCGTATAGGTCGTGGAGTTGCCTCCTGAATTCGATCCTACGATAGCCGCCGGCAACTCAGTGATGACCACGCGGGGGCTGAAGTCGAGTTGCTGGCTCGCCTGGCGTTCGCCGCTCGGGTGCGAGACGGTGAGCGTGACCGTGAACGGCCCGGGTCCCGAGAAACTCTTGACCGGATTGCGCTCGCTCGAGCTGGAACCATCTCCGAAGTTCCACCGGAATGTACTCTGACCCGCAATCGCGTCGAGGCACGCCCTGGTTCCACCGAAGATCAATTCCGATGTGAACTGGATCTGCTCTCCCGATACGCAACTGATCGCTCCCGGCGCACAGTTGCTCATGGCGCCGCGGAAATCGAATGCGACGTCACTGAGCGCTACCGAAGCGCATGGATCGGGCGAGGGGCCGTTGACGAAGAGATCGTCGAAGAGGGCCTGGACATTGGTCTGGGACGTTGTGAAGAGAAAAATGATGCCGGATGCAGCATTCGGGGGAGCGACGCCGCTTCCCGTAACAGAAAGCCAGACACCCTCCGCCAGCGTCCCGTCGACGACGACTCTCGGTTCCGTGAGGATCGTGCCCTCCGAATCGCGCCAGAAGAGTCCGATGGCGGGCGGAAAAAGGGGGACGGCCGACTGGCTATTGTCATTTCGGTACTTTCCACCGAACGAGTAGGTCGATCCAGGAACGACGCTGATGGCCTGCCCTATGCTGGCGAGCCTCCTGTTCGGGACCGTGGCTGCCAGAAATCGTTGCCGGACCGAGCCCGACATGGGGTTGCCATTCGCATCCCGTGGGTCGAACTCGACCAATTGCTCGGCGCTCGAGTTGAAGTTCCAGCCGTCCAGGTTCCCATTGAAGCCCGGATTCACGAGGCGATTCTGGGCGACGAGCTCGGTCGACGACACGAGAATGACTGCGGCGAGAAACAGCTTGATCGGAGACGTCATGATGGGAACCCTTTGCCCTGTCCGGAGGGGCCTGAAAGACATTCGTACCTTCGAGAACGCGGGTGCTGGCGCCGAAGCGGACTTCGGACGAGAGGCATGCGCGTCGGAGAAGCACACATTATTAGCTTCTCGGCGCATTTTGGAAAGGGTGCATTCCGTTTATGTGGGGTGTGGCCCTGGGGAGAGGGAGGGGCATTCAACATTCAATTCAACATTCGGGCGGGGGATGAAGGGGAGATGCCCCCCGCCCGAATATTGAATTGAATGTTGAATTGAAGGCTGAAGGTTGAAACCCTCCCTCCCATCATCCCCCCCCGGAATAAACACCTTGACACCACAGTTTGAGCATGCATAATTATTCACGAAGATGCATAAATATTCGAACAGCGACCCCGCCCGCCGCCGCGAAACGATCCTCAGGATCGTCGCGAAGCGCGCCGTCACCTCCCAGGAAGAGCTCCTTTCGCTGCTCCATGCCGAAGGCTTCGACACCACCCAGCCGACCCTCTCCCGCGACATCCGCGAGCTCGGTCTCGCCAAGACTCCCAATGGCTATGCAGCAATCGGCCAGGCCGGCTCTTCGACCGTCATCCCGTTCACCACACCCGAAACGCGTGAGAATCGCCTCAACCGCGCACTCTCCGAATTCGCCGTCTCCATCGAGCAGGCCGGCAACCTCGTCGTTGTGAAAACGCGCGTCGCCGCTGCACAGCCGCTCGCGCTCGCTCTGGATTCCGCCGCGCTCCCACAGGTCGCCGGAACCATCGCAGGCGATGACACGATTTTTCTCGCCGTAAGCTCCACCACGGCCGCATCGAAGCTCGTTCGCCAGTTCCGCGAGAGCATCGCGCCTCCCCGGCGCGAGCGCCGTACCACGCGCGCCTGATCTTCAGCGCGCGCCTCACTCTCATTTTCCCGAACAACTGGAGAACTTCACAACGCCATGAAACGTGTCGCCATCGTAGGAGCCACCGGATACGCAGGATCGGAACTGACCGCCATTCTGGCGCGCCATTCCGAGGTCCAGCTCGCCGGCGTCTACTCAGGCGTCGGTGGGAAGACCGTGCCGTTCTCGTCGATCCACCCGTCGCTCGACGGAAGCTCCGGGCCGACAGCTGAGCCCTTCTCGTTCGAGCACCTCGAGCAGACCGGCGCAGACTCCGTTTTTCTCGCAACACCGAACGAGACTTCGGCGGAGCTCGGCCCCCGCCTCGTCGATGCCGGATATGGAGTCATCGACCTCTCGGGATCGTTCCGCCTCCGCGAACCGATGCAGTACCCCGGCTGGTACGGCTTCGACCACCCTCGGCCGGAGCTTCTCCCCGAGGCGGTTTATGGACTGACCGAGTGGTGCAATGGCGAGCTTCCGGGCGCCCGAATCGTGGCGAACCCCGGCTGTTATCCAACTGCGATTCTGCTCGCGCTCCGGCCGCTCCGGTGGCTCATCGACCGCGAGCAGGCGCTCATCTGCGACGTCAAGAGCGGCGTCTCAGGAGCAGGAAAGAAGAGCGACGTCGCCTACTCGTTCTCCGAGCTCGCCGGCAATTTCAAGGCGTACAGCGTCGGTCATCACCGGCACGAGCCTGAAGTCCGGCAGGGGCTGAACCTCGACTCGAGGGCGCCGCTGGTTTTCGTCGCTCACCTGCTTCCGACGGTGCGCGGCATCCTGGCGACGATTCACGTCTCGTTCACGAAAGTGATGACTGACGCGACGATGCGCGAGGCCTTCATGAAGGCTTACGAGAAAGCGCCGTTCGTTCGCGTCCGGCCGGCCGGCGATCTCCCGGAGCTGCGACACGTCGTCGGCACGCCGCGGGCGGAGATCGGTTTCGTCCTGCTGCAGGGGGGCCGCCGAGCCGTGATCGTCTCGGTGATCGACAACCTGCTCAAGGGCGCCGCTTCGCAGGCGGTCCAGAACTTCAATCGCGTTCACGGCTTCGATGAAAAGGAGTCACTCGCATGACGGAGCTCACTGTTGTGAAACTCGGAGGAAGCCTCCTCGACGATGTCGAGCTGCGCGATCACGCCATCGGCGCGATCGCGCAGCGGTGGAGCGTGAACCCGAACCTCGTCGTCGTCCACGGCGGCGGAAAGAACATCGACAAAGCGCTCGCGGCGGCCGGCATTCCGAAGCGGACCGTGCAGGGGCTGCGAGTCACCGACGCCCGGACTCTCGAGATCGTCACCGGTGTGCTTGCCGGCAACGTCAACAAGTCGCTCGTCTCACAGCTCGCGATGTCCGGCGTCGCTGCTGCCGGCTTTTCCGGCGCGGACGGAGACACGATCCAGGCAACGCTTCATCCGCCGATCGACGGTATCGACCTCGAGTTCGTCGGCCGTGTCTTCGCCTCCGATCCGGCGCTCGCGATGACGCTCCTCGGCGGGGGATTCCTGCCCGTCATCGCATCGCTCGGAATGTCGCCGGAAGGAGCGCTGCTCAACGTAAACGCCGACGCGGCGGCAGCTGCGGTCGCCGTCGCGACCGGCGCAACGAAGCTGGTGTTTCTCACCGACGTTGAAGGAGTGCTCGATACGAACGGCACGATCGTTCCGTCGCTCGATATGTCGGGGGCCGCGGCGCTGCTCGCATCTTCCGCCGTCTCCGGCGGAATGAAGCCGAAGCTCCGCGCATGTCTGGAAGCGCTCGCCGGAGGTGTCGCAAACGTCGTCATCGCCGGACCGAGCCGGCATGCCGCCTCACTCGCAGGCGGAGAAGGAGGGACTCACCTTGTTGCTGCATGACAACTCTCCCGCCGCAGTCGAGCTGCGCGACAGCTCATTCATCCTCGGGACGTACGCCCGGACACCTTTCCATCCGCGAAGCGGACGAGGCTCGCAGCTCGTCTGCGCCGACGGTAAAAAGTACTGGGATCTTCTCGGCGGAATCGCCGTGAACGTTCTCGGACACCAGCATCCTCGAATCGTGCAGGCACTCCGCGAGGAATCGCGAAGCCTGCTGCACGTGTCGAATCTCTACTATTGCCCGGCGCAGGGCCTTCTCGCGCAGAGCCTCGTCGAAGCATCGCTGATGTCGCGCATCTTCTTCTGCAACAGCGGGACGGAGGCGAACGAGGCGGCGCTCAAGTTCGCGCGTCTGGTGAACCCGGGCCGCAGCAGGATCGTTGCGCTCGAAGAGAGCTTTCACGGCAGAACGCTCGGCTCGCTGTCGATGACAGGACACGAGGCGTATCGCACGCCGTTTGTCCCGCTCGTTCCGGGCGTCGCGTTCGTCGCACCCAATGACGTCGAGGCGCTCCGCGCCGCGGTGACTGCCGATACTTCGGCGATCATCCTCGAGCCGGTGCTCGGCGAGGGCGGAGTCGTCCCGCTCAGCGATGAGTTCCTCGTGGCAGCGCGGCAGATGGCGGATCGAACCGGCGCGCTTCTGATTTTCGACGAAATCCAATGCGGCCTCGGACGAACCGGGAAGCTCTTCGCATTCGAACATTCCGGCGTAATCCCGGACATGGTTACGCTGGCGAAACCTCTCGGCGGCGGGCTGCCGCTCGGAGCGGTGCTCACAGGACCTGCGCTCGATGGCGTCGTCAAGCCGGGCCATCACGGAACGACTTTCGGCGGCAATCCGCTCGCATGCCGGCTGGGACTGACGGTCCTGCAGGCAATCGAGAGCGAGAAGCTGCTCGATCGCGTGACGAAGCTGGGCGAGTGGTTCCGAGGAGAGCTCGAGTCGCTCCAGCAGCGGGAGAGCGCGATCGTCGAGATCCGCGGAATGGGAATGATGTGGGGCATCGAGCTCGACCGTCCCGCCGCTCCAGTCGTTCGCGAGCTGCTCGCGAAGGGCTTCGTGGCCGGCACCGCGCGCGAGAAAGTCATCCGGCTTCTTCCGCCGTACACGGTACCGAAGAAAGCGCTCAGCGCGTTCGTCAAAGCGCTGGAAGAGACGCTGGCGACAGGTGTCATCCTGAGCGAAGCGAAGGATCCCCTGCCGATTGACCTGGAGCGTGGAAAACGAGGGGATCCTTCGCTGCGCTCAGGATGACACTCGGCCTACATGCGCCGATGACACACGCTGCTGTTCAGGATCCAGACAAGACCAAAAGGAAAACAGAATCGATGAAACAGACACCGAAACGCGTCGCCCTCGCCTACTCCGGCGGTCTCGACACATCCATCATCATTCCCTGGCTTCAGGAAAACTATGGATGCGAAGTGATCGCGGTGGCCGTCGACGTCGGACAGCAGGAAGAGACTTCCGGACTCGAAGAGAAGGCTTACCAGACCGGAGCCACTGATTTTCACCTCGTCGATGCGAAGGCCGAGTTCGCGGAGGATTACATCTTCCCCGTCCTCAAGGCCGGAGCGATCTACGAGAAGGACTATCTCCTCGGCACCGCGACGGCGCGGCCGCTGATCGCGCGCAAGCAGGTGGAGATCGCGCTCGCGACGGGATGCGACGGGCTCGCACACGGCTGCACGGGCAAGGGCAATGATCAGGTGCGCTTCGAGCTCGCCTGGCAGGCGCTCGCGCCGGAGCTCACCGTCATCGCACCCTGGCGCGAGTGGTCGATCGTCTCGCGTGAGGATGCCATCGACTACGCGATCTCGAAGAACATCCCGATCCCGGTGACAAAGAAGGATCCCTATTCACGCGACCGGAACCTGTGGCATCTGTCCCATGAAGGAGGGCCGCTCGAGGATCCCGCTTTCGTACCCGACCCGGCAATGTTCCGCCTGACGGTCGATCCGCGCCTGGCGCCCGACGAGCCGGAGAATGTCACGATCTCCTTCGAGTCCGGCATTCCTGTCGCCGTGAATGGTCAGGATCTCGATCCTCTGGAGCTCGTACAGACGCTCAACACGATTGGCGGCGCGCATGGCGTGGGACGTGTCGATCTCGTCGAGAACCGTCTGATCGGAATCAAGTCACGCGGCGTGTACGAAACGCCGGGCGGAACGATCCTCGTCACCGCACTGAGAGCGCTCGAATCGCTGACGCTCGACCGGGAGACTTCGCACGAGAAGGAGCGCCTTGCAACGCGCTACGCGGAGCTGGTCTACTTCGGCCAGTGGTTCTCGCCGCTCAAGGAGGGGATGGATGCGTTCTTCGACAAGGTGATGGAGTCGACGAGTGGATCGGTCACCTTGTCTTTGTTCAAAGGACACGCGAGCGTGATCAGCCGGCAATCGCCTTACTCGCTCTACTCTCAGAACCTCGCTTCGTTCGACATGTCGGGCTATGACTCCAACGATTCGGCCGGGTTCATCAAGCTGTTCGGTCTACCGACCAAGGGACGCAAGCGTATCGGTCCAATGGCAGTGGAGGGGAAGAGAAGGGTGAAGGGTGAAGGGTGAAGAGTGAAGGGTGAAGAGTGAAGGGTGAAGAGTGAAGAGTGAGGGAGTGAGGGAGTGACGACTGACGAGTAAGTGACGATTGTGTCATCCTGAGCGAAGCGAAGGATCCCATGCCTCGATGGGACAACCGCGAATACTGCGGGGAACCTTCGCTTCGCTCTGGATGACACGCCGTTCCCCTTTCACTCTTCACTCTTCACCCTTCACTCTTCCTCATCACAAGACACGCGCAACCAAAGGATCATCTAATGGCACGTAAACAACTCTGGGGAGGACGATTCACGGAACCGTCCTCCGACGCACTCAGAAAATTCAACGACTCATTCAGCTTCGACATCGAGCTGCTCGAGCAGGACGTGATCGGATCGATCGCGTGGGCGCAGGCCCTCGGGCGTAGTGGAGTGCTGACTGTCGAGGAAGCGGACGCGATCGTCGAGGTGCTTCGGGAGATCGGGCGCATTGCTCCTGAAGCCGACGACGTCGATCACGAGGACGTTCATTCTTACGTCGAAGCGAAGCTTGCAGCCAAACTCGGTCCGCTCGCGGGCAAACTTCACACAGGCCGTTCCCGCAACGATCAGGTCGCGACCGACTTCCGGATGTTCGTCCGGGATGCGCTCTCTGAAGCGAAGCAGAAAACGCTCGACCTCGCGGACGTTCTCGCGACGCACGGCGAGGCAGAAGCAGACTCGCCGCTTCCCGGCTACACCCACATGCAGCAGGCAGAGGTCATCACGTTCGGTCACTGGGCGCTTGCGTACGTCGAAATGCTGCTCCGCGACGTCGATCGTTTTCAGTCGGCGTTCGACCGCGCGAACGAATGCCCGCTCGGCTCCGGAGCGCTTGCCGGAACGCCCGTGAATATCGACCGTCACCGGCTCGCGGACTCCCTCGGATTCAGCAGGCCGACCGCGAATTCTCTCGATGCCGTCTCGGACCGCGACTTCGCAGCGGACTATCTCTACGCGACGGCGATGCTCTTCAACCACCTCTCGAAGCTGGCGGAAGACCTGATCGCCTTCTCGAGCCAGGAGTTCGGCTTCGTCGAGTTGTCCGACGCCTGGTCGACAGGATCATCCCGCATGCCGCAGAAGAAGAACCCCGATGTGCTCGAGCTCGTGCGCGGTCACGCCGGCCGCCTGATCGGAGAGCTGACCGGTCTGCTATCTCTGCTCAAGGGACTTCCGCTCGCCTACAACAAGGATCTTCAGCTCGACAAGGAGCCGGTATTCCGGACGCGCGCGCTCGTCGATGCGGCACTTCCGGCCCTCTTCGGGCTGCTCGCAGCGCTCAATCTGCAGCGCGAGCGAATGCAATCCGCGGCGTCGAACGACACCCTGCTCGCTACACAACTGACCGATGCAATCGTCCGTCGCGGCGTTCCGTTCCGGCGGGCACATGAGGTCGTGAGCAGAAGGCTTGCGGAAGCGATCGCGGAGGGAAAGACTCTTCGCGACATGGGAGCGTCCGCTGACATCACGGAGCGCGATCTCGAATCGCTCGACGCAGGACTTGCCGTTGCAGGCAAATCAAGCGTTGGCGGAACGGCGCCGTCGCGTGTCAGAGCAGCCGCCATTACTGCAAAGGAGAGGATCGCGGCATTGCGGAAGGCATCCTCCGCCCCCACGCCTGATCCCGCCCTCGACGGCCTGGCGTTCAGGGAATCGTGACTTGAAGCTTCCGAAGGGGTTTCTCGCTTCCGGCGTCCGCGCCGGCATACGGAGGAAGCGACCGGACCTCGCAGTCATCGCTGCGCCCGACGGCGCGACGGCCGCCGCGGTCTTCACGACCAATCGCTTCCAGGCTGCGCCGGTTACGCTGTCGCGTGCAGCACTGAAGAAGAGCGGTGGCCGTGTCTCGGTGGCCGTGATCAACGCTGGATGTGCGAATGCTGTCACCGGAAAGGAAGGGATGGATGCGGCGAAGCGCGTGCGTGCCCGCGCCGCACAGGTCTTCACCTGCCCCGAAGAAGAGGTATTTCTCGCTTCGACCGGAGTGATCGGCGTCGTGCTTCCGGACGCGAAGATCCGGGCGACTCTCCCGGACGCCCTGAACAAACTTTCCGCCGGAGGGCTCGACGCAGCATCGCACGCGATCCTGACCACCGACATCGGCCCCAAGCTCGCTCAGGCGAGCTTCACGTGGCACGGCCGGCGCGGCCGGATCACCGGTGTCGCAAAAGGCGCCGGAATGATTCATCCGAACATGGCGACGATGCTCGCCTTTCTCATGACTGATGCCGGGGCGACACCGCGATTTCTGCACGAAGCGCTGACGGCCGTGATGAAGACGAGCTTCAATTCGATCAGCGTCGACGGCGACACATCGACGAACGATTCCGTGCTGCTGCTCGCCTCGGAAAAACTCGGCGGACCGGCGATGACGAAGCTCTCTGAGGCGGGCTCATTTCTCGAGGCGCTCGAGAAAGTCTGCCGCGATCTCGCATGGATGGTCGTGCGCGATGGCGAGGGCGCAACGCGTGTGATGGAACTGGAAGTCCGCGGAGCACGCAACGAGCGCGACGCAAAGCTCGCCGCACATGCGGTGGGTACGTCTCCGCTCGTCAAAACCGCACTTCACGGCGGCGATCCGAACTGGGGCCGCATCCTCGCCGCCGTAGGTCGCAGCGGTGTGCGGTTCTCGCCCCGTCGTGTGTCGCTCCACGTCGGTCCGATCGCGCTCGTGAAAGATGGAGATCCTGTCGCCTACAGAGAAAAAGACGCCGCGAAAGTCTTCGCACGGGAACGCGTTCCCGTCATTGTCGACCTCGGAGCCGGATCCGTCTCCACCGTGCTTCTGGTGAGCGACCTCGGACACGACTACGTTTCCCTGAATGCCGATTACCGATCTTGAGTGGGGAGTAGTCAGTAGTCAGTAGTGGGCATCTGCCAGCTCTCAAAGACTTCAAGCGTGCGCGGGCGGGCGGGCTACTGACTACTGACTACTGACTACTTTCCCCCTTCACAGGCAGTTCCAGCCGCGTAACCGGATACGCAGCCTTCAGACGCTCCTGATGCTCCGGCAGCGTCAACTCAGTCTCGATTTCGAGCAGCAGCATGCTCGACCACTTCCGTCGTTCGCGGGCATTGACGAGATATCGCACCGTCACATCGGACCATGAATCCGTCATCGAGAAGTACACCTGCGGCTCGTCTGCGATGTCGAGACCGAGGCCCTCTTTCTCGAGAAGAGCACGGTAAGCCTGAACCGGCTCAACCATCGTCGGCCCAACGACACGCTTCGCAACCTCGGAGATCACGCGCATCGCATAGAGGCGATCGCTCTCGTTCGCAACACCGACGACGACTTCATCCCAGACGTACGGAAACCCTCGCGTGTAGTTGACAACGTTTGCGCGCAGCACTTCCGAGTTAGGAAATGTGATGAGTGCTCCAGTCGGCTGCGCGCCCTGCACCGGCTTGTCGGGGCCGCCCGCTTCCCACACCGTCGTGTTGAGAAAGTCGATGCGGTAGACATCGCCGAAGACCTCGCCGACTCCGATCCTGTCGCCGACGCGGTAGTAACCCTTGAACGAGTTGAGGAGCCATCCGGCGAAGCTTTCGATCGGCGCCTGCAGCGCCCAGGAGAGGGCGAGACCGAGCAGTCCGACCGATCCGATCAGGGCGCGCGCGTCCCCCGCGACGACGCTCAGCGCGACGCCGATGGCGAGGAGCCAGACAATGACTCCTGCCATGGCAGTCGCCGCCTCCGCCCGCTCCCATGAACCGAGGATGCGACGGAGCACGAAGCGCACTGCCTTGACGATCATCGCGGCGATAAAAAGGAGCGCCAGGGCCAGGAGAAGCCGCGGAAGCAGGTCGGTGAAATTGACTGCCAGCTGACGGAGCGTTCCTGTTGCTTCCTCCACGGAGCGGGCCGGGTCCGGACGGTCGGACTCCTCCGGGACATCTTCGACAAACGTTTCCGAGGTCACTTCCGGAGTGGCGGTCCCGATGTCCTGTGCAGGCGCATCCGTCACTCCCCACATGAGAAGAAAGAGGCCAGTAAATGCGACGGCGAGCATCGATCCCTGGCGGAACCTCCTGAGCCGGCGTTGCGCGGACCGCTGGTATGCGGCGGCCGAAGCCCGTCGTGGACGTCTCACGGCAGCGCGCTGCCGGCTCAGTCGTCGCGCCGCTGCCTGCCGCCGTGCGACCGAGGATGCCCGTTCACCGCGCGGCGCGGCAGTCCGTTGCGATCGGACCCGACCGCCGGTCTGGCGGCGTCCCGTTCTTCTCGACGAAGAAGCCATGTGCACTTCTCAGTGCACAACGCAGGCCGGGCTCGACAGAATGGCTTACTGCTGCTCTCCGTTCGGCACGCCCTTGAAGAAATCGACCAGCCCGGTATCGAGCGAGTACTCGGCCCCGACGATCAGCAGACCATCATTGCTGATCAGCTGTTCCAGAATATCGGAGCCGCGACGGAGTTGCTTGACTGAAGCGCTGATATTCGCGCGAACCGCCTTGGGAACGAGATCTCCGGGATCTGAGGAAACCAGACCCTCGACCGAGGGACGGATCCTGTCGACGATCGAGCGGAGGTTGCGCGACTGGTCTTCAGTCGGACGGCTCAATTCCTCGAGCGTCGCCTGAATGGCCCCGCACGCCGAGTGACCCAGCACGATCACGAGTCTCGTGCCGAACCGGGAAGCCGCAAACTCGACGCTCCCGATCCCTGACGGCGCGACGATGTTCCCGGCCACTCGGATGACGAACAGATCTCCGAGACCCTGATCGAAGACGATCTCCGCTGGAACGCGCGAATCGGAGCATCCGAGAATGATGGCGAATGGCTCCTGGCCCGCGGTCAGTTCACGGCGCCGCGTCTGCGTCGTCACGCCCCCTTCGCACAGATCCGACGCAAAGCGGCGATTGCCGTCGCGTAGCCGCTCGAGCGCTTCCGGGCCTGAGATCATCGTTGATTCATCCTCTGATTTTTTTCGATGCTCATCGTTCTATCTGTTCTCCTGTCTGTCCGGTGAGGCGGGCTGCAGGACGTCCGAGAGGCTCGAGCCGCTTTGTACCTTTTCGCTCTGGACGACGCTGAACGAGCCGTCCGTTTCCAGCACGACCGCTTCGACATCTTCGAGCTGCGCCGAGCCGGCTGCACGGACGGCAGCGCGGATTTCATCTTTCGTCACCCGGGCGCGGCGCATGGCTCGCAGAAGAAATGTTCCCCGGTGCAGCAGCATCTGCGGTTCTCCCGTGACGACCCTCTTGACCCACCCCACCCTGACGACCGACCACGTCACGAGAAACTGCAGTCCGATCAAGAGGGCAATGGCCAAAGCCCCTTCGGCCAGGGAGACATCCTTGCTCAGCAGCATCGTGGCGAGCGTCGATCCGAGCGCAACCGTGACGATCAGATCGAACGCATTAGTCTTCGAGAGCGTCCTTTTTCCGGAAATGCGAAGAAACGTCACCATCACGACATACGACAGAACGCCGATGATCAGCGTGCGAAGAAGCGTTTCCCATCCATCGAAGAAGACCTTATCCAAGCCACCTCCAGCGTTGCGCGCGCAAGTATAAGGGCAGCTTACGGAAAGTCACCACCCTGAAGGCACGATGGCCGAGGATAGAACCCGCCGCAAAATGACAGCGGGACGCATCTCGCGGATCAGCCTGGCAATTCGAGTTCCGTAGACTCCATATTTCTGACGACCCTGGGGCAGGGGATAGGAATCCCCTGCCAGGGACCGAAGAGCCATGCGGGAGGAGCCCAGGACGGCTGGGCGAGCTGCTGATAGAACACGTCGGCATTCGACGATGCAACGGCCCCGATCGCCGCGGTCGCGAACGACAGTACAAGCCAGCCGAGCAGTCCGAGCAGTTGCCGGCCTGTGGACATACGAGTCATGTTTCTACTGGGGGAGTAGAGCGGCCGGTCGTGCGACCCCCTACGCGTACCTCTTCTGGGCCGTGAAAGGAAGCAGGTTCTCTCCCGGACTCAGCGCATTACGATGGCCAATGGCGGGGCCGTCGCGATTCGAGGAGCGTCGCCTGGTCGGCACCGGCGGCACGGGCCTGACGTCAAGACGACGTCCTCGCGCGGTGTGCCCCGGCCTGTCCTTGAGGCTGACGTGGGCCGGTGAATACCGCTTGGACTGCACCCCTGCCCTCCGCTCTCGAGGATCGCCTGCTCGGCGCGGCTTCACAATCGTCGAGCTTTTCATCGAGCTCGATCCTGAGCTGCTCGCGCCAGATTCATCAGGCCAGCGCCATTCACATTGACCGCAAAGAGCCCGGTCGTTACGATGCAGCCTCGCATAAAGGACGGGCATGATCGGCAAGAGCATCTCGCACTACAAGATCACTTCGAAGCTGGGCTCGGGCGGAATGGGCGTCGTTTATCAGGCCGAAGACACCAGCCTGGGTCGTCATGTCGCTCTGAAGTTTCTTCCGCCGGAGCTTGCCCGGGACGAGCCGTCTCTGCAGCGATTCCAACGCGAGGCCCGCGCTGCTTCCGCGCTCAACCATCCGAACATCTGCACAGTTCATTCAATCGATCGTCACGACTCCGAACATTTCATCGTGATGGAGTTGCTCGAAGGAGAGACCCTGTCGTCGAGGCTGCTGAGAGGACCTGTCGAGATCGGGGAGCTTCTGGATCTCGCGATTCAGGTCGTGGACGCCCTTGAATCTGCGCATTCGAAGGGGATCGTCCACCGCGATCTCAAACCTGCAAACCTGTTCATCACTTCACGCGGACAGCCGAAGATTCTCGATTTCGGTCTGGCAAAAATCGAGACCCGGCTCGGTCAGGATTCCAAGACCATGACGATGGTGCGCGATGAGCTGACCGCCGCCGGCACAACCCTCGGAACCGTTTCCTACATGTCGCCGGAACAGGCAAGAGGTCAGCTGACTGACTCACGTAGCGATATCTTCTCGCTGGGCACAGTGCTTTATCAAATGGCGACGGGCGTGCTCCCCTTTCAGGGCGAGACTTCCGCCGTAGTGTTCGAAGCGATCCTCAATCGCGATCCAGTGCCGGTGACGGAGCTCCAGCCTTCTCTGCCGCCGGAGCTGAACCGCATCCTGGGGCAGGCTCTCGAGAAAGATCGTCATTTCCGTTATCAGAGCGCCGCGGAACTGAAGACGTCTCTTCTGAGGTTGCGCCGCGATCTGGACTCGGGCGGCCGCTCCGCCTCGGGTAGCTCCGCCGGCCGGAGCTCGACGCCCGCAGCGACGGGAAAGTCGATCGCAGTGCTCTATTTCGAGAACCTCAGCGGTATCAAGGAAGACGAATACTTTCGTGACGGGATCACCGAAGACATCATCAGCGAGCTCTCGAAGATCAAGGGACTGAACACACTCTCGCGCTCGACCGTGCTGACGTTTCGCGACAAGCCGGTCACGGCCGTTCAGATCGGACAGCAACATGGCGCGGCGTATGTTCTTAGCGGCAGTCTTCGCCGCGCCGGCAACCGTCTTCGGATCAACACACAACTCGTCGATACGCAAACCGATTTTCCGCTGTGGTCCGAACGCTATGACCGTGAAATGAAGGACGTATTCGAAGTACAGGACGAGATCGCGCGTAGCATCGCCGATGCACTGCGCATCACGCTCACGCCGCAGGAACAGCAGGCTCTCGCCGCGAAACCGACTGAGGACATGCAGGCGTACGATCTCTACCTGCGCGGACGAAATTATGCGAGGAGAATGTCCCGGCAGGATCTCGAATTCGCGCTGCAGATGTTCGAGAACGCGGTATCGCTGGATGCGACGTTCGCACTTGCACACGCAGGGATAGCGTCTGCCTGCGCGCAGTATCATTACCACTACGATCGATCGACCTCGTGGATCGAACGGGCCCGCCTTTCCGTGGAACGCGCGACAGCGACGGAACAGGACGCGCCGGAGGTCATGATTGCTCAGGCATGGGTCATGTATGCGGAGGGACGCTTCGACGCCGCGGCGGACACGATCAAAGTTGCTCTCCAGGCCAGCCCCGACGTCGAAAGCGGATACTACCTGCTCGGGCGGATTCTCTTCGCAGCCGGCAGGCACCAGGAGCTAGTCGAGATTGCCGACGTCGCGATCGCCCACGCAGGAGAGAACTACAACACCTACACTCCGATCGCCAACGCTCTGGGAGCACTCGGAAAGCTCGATGCGCAGAGGAACCACTTCCAGATCCAGATCTCCGTCTACTCGGATCATCTGAGGAAGGTTCCGGAGGACGCGCGCGCCCGGGTGCTTCTGGGCCTGAAGTATGCGCAGGTCGGCCGCGCTGAAGAAGCGACACGCGAGGCGAACCTCGCAATGGCGCTTCGCCCCGACGACGCGATCATCATGTACAACGTCGCCTGTCTGTTCGCGAGCCTGAAGAAGAAAGACGAGGCGATGGACGCCATGCGCAAAGCGTGGGACGCCGGCTTCCGCGACTCGACGTGGACTCGACGGGACCAAGACCTCGCACTCCTTCACGGTGATCCGGAGTTCGAACGTCTGTATCCCGAGGTCTGATCCAGGAGATTTCATGGATCCACATCGCGTCCGGAAATTGATCGAAGACCACGGACGCTGGTTCCATGAGATCGAGCTCGCTGCCGGGATCGTCACGCCCGGGGAAGATTCGAACCGGCTGAAGCTGCCGATCCTGGACGAGATCGGCCTGCCGTCCCGCGCAGACGGTTTGAAAGTCCTGGACGTCGGCTGCTCCGATGGTTACTTTTCGTTCGAGATGGAAAAGCGCGGCGCGTCCGTCGTGGCGATGGATTTCGTTCCGGAGAACTACACCGGATTTTCGGTTGCGAAGAAAGCGCTGGGAAGCGATGTCCGCTACGTTATGGACAACGTCTACAACCTGAATCCGCACACCCATGGCACATTCGACATCGTCCTGCTGATGGGTGTTCTCTACCATCTGCGCAAACCGCTTGAAGCTCTCGACGCGGTGCGGTCCGTGTTGAGCGAGGACGGAAAGCTCTTTCTCGCGACTCTCCTCATCGACGAATTCGTCGTGCTGCCGAACGGCCGGACGACGACGCTCGAGGCGCTCAATCCCGAGCTCTCCGGAATTCCGCTCTGGCAGTCGTATCCGAGGGATTCACTGAACGGCGACTTCACCAACTGTTTCGCGCCGAACCGGCGCGCATTGGAGGTTGCGCTCGAAGAGGCTGGATTCTCTGTGGAAGAATTCCGGATCCACTCGATGGGCGGATATGCTCGCGCGCGCGCTGTTCAGGATGAAGAAGCGGAACGGTACCGCGCGCTCGACGAGCGGCTGGCAAAGACCGCCTTTGATCCTGCGGTCCCGTACTTTCTCGATACGGATCCCCGCAAGCACACGGTTACAGGCAGGAAGAAGTAGAGATTTGTGAGAGAGGCGTGGGCGCAAGCCATCCGGGAAGACCGAGGAGCGGTTTCGGTGTGAATATCAGTCGCGGGCAGGGCCGGGAAGGCGTGCCTCGACCTTCGCGCCGCGATCCGTCTCAAAAGTCACGTCATCCGATCCGATTTGGCCGACTGTCGCATTCCCCAGCCGCTGGCCCGTCTCGAGTGGCAACAACGTCCGCCACGGAGTGTAGACCCACGCGAGGGGGACGGCGCCAATCGTCGAGACTCCGGCGAGAGTGAGATCGTCAACGCCGAGCACCTCGATACGCGCCGGCTCTCCGTCCAGAATGGAACGCCGCGCCACATCACGCTCTTCGCACGCGACCATCTCCGTCGAGGCTTCCGGCTTCTCTCCAGGACGGTTGATCATGAGGCGCGTACCTTCGATCGTGGGCGACAATCCGGCGGACGCAATCACTCCGTCGAGTATCTGATCGATGGGAGTCTCCTCCACGAAAACACTCACGCGCGCTTTCAGATCGCGCGGGATCCGGAGCTCGCGCTCGGAGAACTGTCCGAGAATGCAGAGCACATCCGAAACGTCGGCCTTCGTCAAAGTGAACTTCCCCGGTTGCGTCGATACGCCGGCCGATGACACGGGCACGCCCAATTCGAGGGCGGTTCTCGAAACGCGCCGCAATGAACCCTCCCCCGAGATCACTACAGCAGAGCGGATCGCTTCGAGCAGGTCATCGATCGAAGCGCTCTCGTAGACCTCGAGCGTCACGCGCCCTTTCACGTTCTCGTCGACGATGAAGTTCCAGAGGAAGAGGTCGTGAAGCACGAAGAAAACGTCGGCAAACTCGACATCGTGGAGTCGCAGAAAAGCCCTGTCAGCATCCTGCGGTTCGCCGCGCGCGATGATGCTGTGAGGCTGCCCCTGCGGCATCAGTCCCTCGCAGAATGACGCGGCCCCGCTGTCGAAGTTCCGCCCGAGCGGTGACGAATCGCTCCATGCGCCCTGATTCGTGCGCGCCCTGATGGAAAACTTCTGGCACCCGCCCTGAGGGTTGAATACCGGCTCGTTCGCGGCGAATCCTGCGGCGGCCAGCCCGGCGACGAGCGCCGAACGCGCGACGCTGCCAACCAGAAGGCCTTCGAGTGACGACTCTTCTCCCAGCGTCACGTCCGTGAGTGCGATCGGATGGCCTTCGAGCGTTTCCTCGAGAGTAGACAGTAGTCCCATTGGATTGGGACGGCTGGAGAACCTTTCAATGGCTTCGATGGCCGACTGCAGCCGGGAGAGTCGTTCGCTCTGAATGTCGATTTCCTGCGCGACCGTGGAAGCTGAACCCCAGGACGAGGCAATTGGAAGGAGAGGAAGCTCGAGCCGGGCCGTGAAGAAGACGGTATCGCCCTCCCGCAACTGAAGCCGAACCGTCTGAATGCGGCAGGCCTGAAAGGCGGGAATGATCGAGAGGAACCGCTTGACGTCGTAGAACGATGCAAGGCCTGAAAGCTCCCTGTGGTGAACCTCGAGGACGAGCGGCTCCCGCTGGGCAAGCAGTCCAGATTCCTCGGCCCCGAGCCGGCGGATCTCGAGCTCTCTCAGTCCGAGCTGCTCAGCTGTCCGGCGGAAGCGCGCTTCGTAATCTTCGATGGATAGTGGAATGAGGCGCCGCGATCGCTCGAGCTCCAGCTCCAACGTCTTCACGCTCTCGCGAAGCATGGCGAGATGGGTCTGATCATCCGCTGCAACCTGCGGCGCAGCCGCCGTGAGCATCACTGCCGCGATCACTGCGAGTCTGACGAGCATCGACATGATGGTGAGCGGATATTCTCGCGTGGGCCTCTGCCGCGGTCAACTGGGGAACGGTGCCTGAGACGCAGTTCCAGCGGGGGAAGGGGAGAGACCAGGTGTGGTACCTCGTCACGATCGGTATAGGCAGGGCCTCGCAGGGTCCTGCCATCTGGATCTTTTCTAGAACAAAAAAGCCCGCCGTGTTCTGGCGGGCTTTCTGTTGAAGCATTTCGAAGGTTCTACTCTTCTTCGTCTTTCTTTTTTTTCTTTGCGGGCTTCTTTTCCGCGGGCTTCTTTTCCGCGGCTTTCTCTTCGTCGTCGCCGCCGTTCTTCGAGACGGCCTTCTTCGAGCCGGCTTTGGAAGCGGGGGCGGCCTTTTTCGAGCCACCCTTCCTGGCGCCCTTTGCGGGCTTCTCCGGCGTGGCGCTGGGGCCGCCGCCGTAGTCGACGAACTCCAGGATCGCCATCTCGGCGCCGTCACCGCGGCGCGGTCCGAGCTTGATGATGCGGGTGTAGCCACCCTCGCGATCGGCCATGCGCGGCGAGATGTCGTTGAAGAGCTTTTGCACGAGCGAGTTGTCGGAGATCGACTCGGCGGCCTGACGGCGCGCGTGCACGCTGTCCGTCCTGCCGAGTGTGACGAACTTCTCCACGATCGGCCGGAGCTCTTTGGCCTTGATCAGTGTGGTGATGATCCTCTCGCTCTGAATCATCGACGCGACCTGGTTCCGGAACATCGCCTTGCGATGCGACGAAGTCCTCCCCAGTTTGCGGTGTGCCATTCCATGTCTCATGTTTTACTTCCCCTCTTCCCTTACATCCCGGAGTGTAAGGCGGCCTCGAGGGCCGCCCTGACATCAGTCGTTCGACGTGACCGACTCGCCGCGGGACAGACGCGTCATACCGAACGACAACCCGAGGCTCTGGAGAACGTCTTTGATCTCATCGAGCGACTTGCGGCCGAAGTTCTTGGTCGAGAGCATCTCGCGCTCGGACCGCTGCACCAGGTCGCCGAGCGTCCGGATGTTCGCGTTCTTCAGGCAGTTCGCCGAGCGGACCGAAAGGTCCAGCTCCTCGATCGGCTTTCCGAGCATCTCGCTCATGCGCGGATCGACATTCTCGGCAGGCACCGACTCTTCGTCCTCGACTTTCGCCTCGAACGTGCTGAAGATCTTCAGATGGTCGGCGAGCAGGTCGGATGCGAGACTGAGCGACTCCTGCGGGCTGACGGCGCCGTTGGTCCACGTCTCGATGACGAGCCGGTCGTAGTCGGTGACCTGACCGACGCGGGCGCCTTCGACGTGATAGTTGACGCGGCGAACCGGCGAGTGGATCGAATCCACCGGGATGTAGCCGAGCGGAAGATCGGGGTCGGCGTTCTTGTCGGCAACGATGTAGCCGCGGCCGAGCTTCAATCGGATCTCCAGCTTGAGCGATCCCTCTTTCGACAGCGTTGCGAGGTGGACCGACGGATCGAGGATCTCTACATCGGCATCCTCGTCAATGTCGGCCGCCGTCACCGTTCCAGGGCCCTTCTTCTCGAGATAGAGCGTCTTGGGACCGTTACCGTGCAGCTTGAAGGGAATCTGTTTGAGGTTGAGAACCACGTCGGTCATGTCTTCGACCACGCCCTGGAGGGAGGAGAACTCATGGAGTACGCCCTCGACCTTGACCGCTGTGACCGCAGCGCCTTCGATCGACGAGAGCAGAACGCGGCGAAGGGCATTGCCGATCGTCGTGCCGAATCCCCGCTCGAAGGGCTGGGCGATGAACTTCCCGTAGTTCGGAGTAAGAGTCTCGGTATCGTAATCGAGCTTCTTCGGTTTCTGGAAATCTGACAACATTCAACGGCCTCCTAACGAGCGTTACTTCGAGTAAAGTTCGACAATGAGCTGTTCCTGAATTGGCAGCCTGATCTCGTCGCGTTTCGGAATGTCGACGACCGATCCACGGAACTCTTCCGCGTTCAGCTGAAGCCATGACGGCACGCCACGGCCAGCGGCGGTCTCGACCGCCTGACGGATCTGCTCGTTTTTGCGGCTCTTTTCCCGGACCTGAATCGCGTCACCTTTGCGAACCTGGTACGACGGAATGTTGAGCTTTCTGCCATTGACTTCAATGTGTCCGTGGCGGACCAGCTGGCGGGCCTGCGGCCGCGAGGCAGCGAACCCGAGTGAATAAACGATGTTGTCGAGCCTGGACTCGAGCTGGCGGAGAAGGTTCTCGCCCGTGATTCCCGGACGTCTCGCCGCTTCCTTGAAATAGAGACGGAACTGACGCTCGAGGACGCCGTAGATGCGCTTGACCTTCTGCTTCTCGCGCAACTGCAGACCGTAACCGAGCACTTTCGAGCGACGCCGGCCATGCTGTCCCGGCGCGTAATTGCGGCGCTCAATGGAGCACTTGTCTTTGAAGCAGCGGTCCCCTTTGAGGAACAGCTTCATCCCTTCTCTCCGGCAAAGCCGGCATACGGGGTCTGAGTAACGTGCCACTATGTCTCCTCGTTTCTCTGAGTGACCGGAAGCTACCGGTCACCGTAGGTTGTGGGTTGTGAGTTGTGGGTTGTGGGTTGAGATGAGCTCTTCCCACAACCGACAACCGACAACCGACAACCGGTAGGGCGGATTGGTTACCGCGCGATCAGGACGGACGACATGTCCGTCGGCTATGTAAACTGAATCAAACGCGGCGCCGCTTGGGTGGCCGGCAGCCGTTGTGCGGGATCGGAGTGACGTCCTTGATCGACTTGATGTCGAGCCCGCTGGCCGCGAGCGCCCGGATTGCGGACTCACGGCCTGCGCCGGGACCCTTGACCTTCACATCGACCGAGCGGATGCCGTGATCGGACGCGAGCTGAGCCGCATTCTGGGCTGCAACCTGCGCAGCGAAGGGCGTTCCCTTGCGCGATCCCTTGAATCCGATGCGGCCAGCGCTGGACCAGGCCAGCACGTTGCCCATCGGATCGGAGATCGACACGATCGTGTTGTTGAACGTCGCCGCGATTGCAGCAACGCCATGCGGAATGTTCTTCCGCTCTTTCTTCTTGGTTCCCGCCCGGCGGGCTCCTGCGGCCTTTGGTTTCGCCATTCGATTCCTCGTCGATTCGTGTTACTGCTCGATTACTTCTTACCCGGCTTCTTCTTGCCGGCGATGGATGTCTTGCGGGGACCTTTACGAGTGCGGGCATTGGTGTGTGTCCGCTGGCCGCGGGTTGGAAGGCCGCGGCGATGGCGCATGCCCCTGTAGCAGTTGATCTCCATCAACCGCTTGATGTCCATGCCGATGTCCCGGCGGAGATCACCCTCGACCTTGCCCTCTTCGGTGATGATCTCGCGGATTTTCCGGACCTCGTCTTCTTCCAGATCCTTGATCCGCTTGTTAGGGTCGACACCGGCCTCGACGCAGATCCGTGTGGCGCGCGGACGCCCGATCCCGTAGATGTACGTGAGGCCGATCTCCGAGCGCTTGTTCAGTGGAAGGTCGATTCCTGCGATTCGTGCCATTTTGTAAGTTCTCCGTACTGCCTGTTTTTACCGAGTTCTGAGTTCTGAGTTCTGAGTTCTGAGTGGGACCGGGCCCAACTGAACTCACAACTCACAACTCACAACTCACAACTGCTTCTTATCCCTGTCTCTGCTTGTGCTTCGGGATTTCGCAAAGAATGCGAATGACTCCCTGGCGCCGCACGATCTTGCACTTCACACAGATCTTTTTGACTGACGAACGAACTTTCATGGTCTTCTCTTTTCTGTCGAGTCGCTCGTTCCACTCATAACTCAGAACTCACAACTCAGAACTTTCTTACTTGTATCTGTAAATGATCCGGCCCCGGGTCAGATCGTACGGCGAGAGCTCCACCAGCACCTTATCGCCCGGCAGAATGCGGATGAAATGCTTGCGCATCTTTCCAGAAATGTGCGCCAGCACTTTGTGTTTGTTCTCGAGCTCGACCTGGAACATCGCGTTCGGCAGAGTCTCCAGGACCGTTGCTGTTACTTCTATTGCATCTTCTTTCGACAATTTCTCTCCACTTATCCGCCCGCCCGACCAGTTGTGAGTTCTGAGTTCTGAGTTCTGAGTTGGAAGCCTCCGCCTCTCAACTTTGCAACCCTCAACTCACATCCCCACACCCGCCCGGTTCTGAGCTCTGACTTCTGCGCTCTGAGTGGCATCCGGTGCCCCTCACAACTCAGAACCCACAACTCACAACTCCTCGACCCCGTGCCCCTCACAACTCAGAACTCACAACTCACAACTCCCCGCCCCGTTTCCACACACAACTCAGAACTCAGAACTCAGAACTGCTTCAACGCCCGAGCACCTTCGGACCGTCCGCCGTGATCGCAATCGAGTGCTCGAAATGCGCTGCAAGCGTTCCGTCCAGCGTTCTTGCGGTCCAGCCGTCCCGATCCGTCCGGACGTCCTGCACCGTGCCGTTGCTCCCTGCCTTCTCGATCCTCGCCGCCAGCTTCGGCCCGATTTCGCAGACCATTGGCTCGACCGCCAGAACCATTCCTTCCTTCAATTCGAGCCCGCGTCCCCGCGTCCCGTAGTTGTAAACCTGCGGCTCCTCGTGCATGCGGCGTCCGATTCCATGTCCGACGAAGTTGCGGATGACGTGGAACCCGCGCGACTCCGCGTGCTCCTGCACCGCCGCTCCGATGTCGCCCAGGTATTTGCCCGGCCGCATCTCCTCGATCGCGAGATCGAGGCATTCTTTCGTCACCTGCATCAGCTTCGCCGCTTCCGGTGTGACCTTACCGATTCCGAACGTCACCGCTCCGTCGCCGACGAACCCCTCGAGCACCGATCCGAAGTCGATCCCGACGATGTCGCCATCCTTCAGGCGCTCCCTGTTCGGAATGCCGTGAACGATCACGTCATTGACCGACGTGCAGACGACCCCCGGATACGGCGGAAGCCCCATCGGTGCATACCCCTTGAACGGAGACTTCGCACCACGGCGGGACAGCTCTTCTTCGGCTACGGCGTTCAGTTGTGCAGTCGTCGCTCCCGGAACCGCCTTTTCACGCAGCATCTCGAGAATATCGAGCACGATGCGATTGGCTGATTCCATGACCGCGATTTCCTCGCGGCTCTTGAGCACGACGCCTTTCATCAGCTGATCGACTGCCCTACTGCTTCAAAGACCTCTTCGACGGAACGGGTCCCGTCGATTTCATGCAATGCGTTTCTCGAACCATAAAAATTCACCAGCGGCATCGTCTGCCGATGGAATGCCTCGAGGCGCGCCCGCACAGCCTCTTCACTGTCGTCCGGACGTCCCACGAGCTGAGCACCGCACTGGTCACACACTCCCTGGACCTTCGGCGGCGAGTTCTCCAGATGGTAAATCGACCCACAGTCGGGACACGACCGGCGGGACGCAATGCGCCTGACTATCACTTCGTCGGGAACCGAGAGATACAAAACCTCGAGTTTGCCGTTTCCATTCCCTTCCAGCATTGCCCCGAGCTTCTCGGCCTGGGTCACGGTACGGGGGAAGCCGTCCAGGATGAATCCCTTACGGGCGTCGTCCTGGCGGAGCCGCTCCCCGATGATCCCGACCATCAGGTCGTCCGGCACGAGGGCCCCACTCGCCATGATCGGCCCGGCCTCACGGCCAAGCTCGGTTCCCTGCCTGACCGCCTCCCGCAGGATGTCCCCGGTCGAGATATGGGGAACGCCGAGCTCACGCGACAGATGTCCGGCCTGGGTTCCCTTCCCGCTTCCGGGGGCTCCTATGAGAATGATCTGCACGCTTGCTCAGCCCCTTCTGCCACGGATACGGCCGCGCTTTGTGAACCCGTCGTAATGACGCATCACCAGCTGCGACTCGATCTGCTGGATCGTGTCCATTGCCACACCGACGACGATGAGCAGCGAGGTTCCACCGAAGTAGAACTGGAAGCCCATGCCTTCTGTGAACCACAGAGGCAGCGCGCGATCGAGCGCGGCGCCGATTCCCGGCAGCCCTGCAACGTGGAATCCGGTGATCAGGAACTCCGGCAGCACGGCGACCGCGGCGAGATAGAACGCGCCGACGAAAGTGATTCTCGTCAGAACTCTGTCGATGTAGTCGGAGGTCTTCTTGCCTGGACGGATGCCCGGGATGAAGCCGCCGTACTTCCGCATGTTGTCCGCCGTGTCGACTGGATTGAAGACGATAGACGTGTAGAAGTAAGCGAAGAAGACGATGCCGATGACCTGCATGAGGTAATAGATCGGCTCGCCCATCGCGATCTGCCGGCCGATGCTCTGCGCCCACGGCGCCTGAATCATCTGGGCGATCGTCTGCGGAAAGACGAGAATCGACGAGGCGAAGATGACGGGGATGACCCCGGCCGTGTTCACCCGCAGAGGCAGGTAGGTGTTCGAACCGCCGTAGACTTTCCGACCCACCACGCGCTTGGCGTACTGCACCGGGATCCGTCGCTGCGCCCGTTCCATGAAGACGACGAACGCGATGACGAGAATCATGAAAATCACCAGGGCGAGGACCGTAAGAATGCCATGCTCACCGGTGCGGATTCCCTGAATCGTGTCGATCGTCGCGCCCGGAAGGTTGACGACGATACCGGCGAAGATGATCAGCGAGATGCCGTTGCCGATGCCTCGCTCGGAGATCTGCTCGCCGAGCCACATGATGAACGTCGTGCCGGCTGTCAGAGTGATGACCGTCATGAGCGGGAAGCCGATGCCCCAGAGCGCATCCTGTACATGGACCGGAACGAGCGGCGCGCCGCCGGGAGCCGCCTGAGCGCGAAGCCAGAAGGCGACGCCGAGCGACTGAATGACCGCGAGAACGATCGTTCCGTACCTGGTGTACTGGTTGATCTTGCGGCGCCCCATCTCGCCTTCCTTCGAGAGCTTCTCGAGGTAGGGCCAGACAACCGTGAGCAACTGCAGGATGATCGACGCCGAGATGTACGGCATGATGCCGAGCGCGAAGATCGACAGGCGCTCGAGCGCGCCGCCGGAGAAGAGGTTCAGGAACCCGACCACACTCGACTGCATGGCCGTGAAAAACTCGCTCAGGGCGACCGGATCGATCCCGGGAGTCGGCACGTAGGAACCGAGCCGGTAGACCGCCAGAAGCGCGAAGGTGAAGAAGATTCTCTTCCTCAGCTCCGGGATGGCGAAGATATTGCGAAATGTGTCAATTAGAGCCAAGTTACTCTGTCTCCTGGCAGGTGCCGCCCGCCGCTTCGATTTTCTCTTTCGCAGTTTTCGAGAACTTGTCGGCCGTGACCGTGAGCTTTCTCGTCAGCTCGCCGGTTCCGAGAACCTTGAGCTTCTTCACGCGTCCCTTGACCATGCCGGCCTCGCGGAGACTCGCCTGGTCGACGGTCGAGCCATCGTCAAAACGCTCGAGATCAGACAGGTTGATCACGTTGAACTCGGTCTTGAAGATGTTCGTGAAGCCGCGCTTCGGAACGCGCCGATGCAGAGGCATCTGGCCGCCCTCGAAGCCGAGCTGCCGGCTGTAGCCCGAGCGTGACTTCTGGCCCTTTTCACCGCGGCCCGACGTCTTTCCATGTCCGGAGCCCGGACCTCGGCCAACGCGCTTGCGCGCCTTGCGGGCGCCCTTGTTCGGTTTCAGATTATTCAGTTCCATATGGACCTCAAAGATGAAAGATGAAAGATGAAAGATGAAGGCCGCGAGCCTCCGCGTCCTTGCTGACTTTCATGATTCAACGTTCATCATCCTTGTAGTTTGTCAGCCTGCAGATGACTCAGAAGAGGGAGGATGCCCTGACGGGCGCCCTCTTCATCTTTCATCTTTCATCTTTCATCTCTAATTCTCATCTTTCATCTTTCGCTTCTATCGCCACCAGGTGGGGGATCTTCGCGATCATGCCGCGCGTTTCGCGCGTATCGATACGCTCGACGGTCTGATGCATCCGGCGAAGGCCGAGAGCTTTGAGCGTCTCGCGCATTTCGACGGGGCACCCGATGCCGCTGCGCACCTGACGGATGCGAAGCGTCTGACCCTTTCCACTGTCCGCAATTTTCTTGACCATTACTCGGCCTCCACCACGGCCTCTTCGGCCACTTCATCCTGGCCGCGAAGCCTGCGATACTCGCTCTCGTTCTTGAGCTGGCTGAGCGCATTGAACGTCGCCTTGACGACGTTGTGCGGATTCGCGGTGCCGAGCGACTTCGTCAGGATGTCCTGGATTCCGGCGGATTCGAGAATCGCGCGGACAGGACCTCCTGCAATGACGCCCGTTCCTTCCGAAGCCGGCTTGAGCAGGACGCGTCCGGCACCGTAGTGCCCGAGGGCCTGATGCGGAATTGTCGTCCCATTCAGGGAGACCGGGATCATGTTCTTCTTCGCGATCTCGATCCCCTTCTTGATGGCGGACGGAACTTCCTTCGCCTTGCCTGAACCGTAACCAACCCGGCCCTTGCCGTCGCCGACGACAACCAGCGCGCTGAAGCTGAAGTTCTTGCCGCCCTTGACGACCTTCGTCACGCGGTTGATGTGGACGACCTTGTCGACCATCCCGCTCTCGGATCGTTCCGAGTCACGCCGGTCGCCTCGTGGTGCTCTGTTTCCTGGACGCTGCACGATTCCTCCGTTAAGTCCGATGATCCGGACACCTACTGCCACCCGCCCACCCGGTTGTGAGTTGTGAGTTGTGAGTTCTGAGTTGTGAGACCCGCCCGCCCGCTGCGGGCCAGAATGGTCGTTTGGATCAGAACTCGAGCCCGTTCTCGCGCGCGGCATCAGCCAGCGCCTTGATATTTCCGTGATAGAGGTAGCCTCCGCGATCGAAGACCACGCTGGTGATTCCCTTTTCCTTCATCCGGGTGGCGATGAGCGCTCCGACAGCCTTCGCTGACGCAGCGTTCGCGCCGGGCGTGCCGCCCTCTTCCCGTGACGAAGCCGAAGCGATCGTCTGCCCCGATGTGTCATCGATGACCTGCACGTAAATCTGCTTCAGGCTCTTGAACACCGCGAGACGAGGCCGCTCGGACGTACCGCGAACCTTGGCCCGGATCCGCTCGCGAATCCGCCCTCTCGATTTGACTCTTTCTCTTGCTCGATCCATATCGTCTCCAAAGATGAAAGATGAAAGATGAAAGATGAAGCTGCGAGCCTCACCGTTCTCTCCTCATCATTCACTCTTCATACTGCCTTGCCGTCCTCGTTGCCTGTGCTCGATGATCGATGAGGTGAAAGGGAGAGAAGCAACGTGGCCCTCTTCATCTTTCATCTTTCATCTTTCATCTTTTTATTTGCCTGCTGCTTTTCCTGCCTTGCGGCGGATGACTTCTTCGGTGTACTTGATGCCCTTGCCCTTGTAGGGGTCCGGCTTGCGGAGACCGCGGATCTCGGCGGCGACCTGACCGACCTTCTGCTTGTCGATCCCGGTGATGACCACATGCCCGCCCTTGTCGACAGTGACGTCGATCTCATCCGGCAGCGGGAACTTGATCGGGTGCGAATAGCCAAGCTGGAACACGACCTCGCGGCCCTTGACCTCGGCGCGGTAACCGACGCCGATGATGTCGAGCTCGCGCTTGAAGCCTTCGCTCACACCGAGGATGTTGTTCGCCAGAAGCGCGCGCGTGAGACCGTGGAACGCGCGCGTCTGCGCCTCGTCATCGGCCCGCTGCAGCTTCGCCTCGTTGTCCTCGACCACTAGCGAGATGCCGGGCGCCACCGGAGACGTCAGCGAGCCCTTCGGCCCTTTGACGCGGATGGTGTTGCCGTCCTGCTCGACTTCCACTCCCTTGGGAAGCGGAATGATTTTTCTTCCAACTCTCGACATGAGTGCCTTCCCCTCTACCAGACCTGGCAGAGAACTTCTCCGCCAACCCCGTTGCGCACAGCGTCCGTACCCGAGAGCACGCCCCGGGAGGTCGATACGATGGCCAGACCCAGCCCGCCCAGAACCTGCGGGATCTCGGTCTTGTTTCGATAGACCCTTCGGCCGGGACGGGAGATCCGCTCGATTCCGTGAATGACCGACTCGCCATCCTCGGAGTACTTCAGGTAGACGCGAAGCGTTCCCTGGAACTTGTCCTCGACCACTTTGTAGTTCGTGATGAAGCCTTCGCTCTGGAGGATGCGGGCAATCTCGGTCTTCAGTTTCGAAGCCGGGAGCTCGACTCTCTCGTGGCGGGCCTGTATTCCGTTGCGGATGCGTGTGAGCATGTCCGCGATCGGGTCTGTCATCGACATCGTTTCATTCCTCCGCTTGACCGCGCGCCTCGGGGCGCATGGCCAGTTCGTTTCGTGTCAAAGGAGCCGGGGTGAGCCGAATGAAGTCATCCTTCATCCTTCAGCCTTCATCCCTTGCTTCTCTACTACCAGCTGGCCTTCGTCACTCCAGGGATGTATCCACTGAGCGAGAGCCCTCGAAAACAGATCCTGCAGAGCTGGAACTTCCGGAGGTATCCACGGGGACGACCGCAAACCTTGCAGCGGTTCCTCTTCCGGGTGGAAAACTTCGGCGTCCGTTCCGCCTTCACCATCATTGCTATGCGCGCCATATCGTCTCCAAAGATGAAAGATGAAAGATGAAAGATGAAGTCACTCGCTTCACCGTTCCCTCTTCAGCTTTCATCATTCATCTTTCATCCTTACTGTTCATCCTTACTTGGTAAACGGCATGCCCATCTCCCTGAGGAGAAAGCGGGCCTGCTCGTCGTTCTTTGCCGTCGTGACGATCGTGATGTTCATACCCTTGGCCTTGTCGACCTTCGAGTAATCGATCTCGGGAAAAATCAGGTGATCGCGGACACCGAGCGTGTAGTTGCCGCGTCCGTCGAAGGACTTGCTCGGCACGCCGCGGAAGTCGCGGACGCGGGGCAGCGCGATGTTGATGAGCCGGTCGAGGAACTCGTACATCCGGTCGCCCCGCAGGGTGACCATCGTGCCGATGGCGACGCCTTCGCGCAGCTTGAAGCTCGCGATCGACTTTTTCGCTTTGGTCACGACCGGCTTCTGTCCGGCCAGGATCGTCAGTTCGTCGACGGCGTTGTCGAGCACTTTCGCGTTCGATATCGCCTCGCCGATTCCCATATTCAGCACGACCTTCTCGATCTTCGGAATCGCCATGACGTTTCCGATGCTGAACTCGTCACGAAGCTTCTTCATGACTTCTTTCTTATAAAGCTCTTTGAGTCTCGCTGCCATGATCTCTCTCCAAATTGAACGATGAAAGATGTGTCATCCTGAGCGGAGCGAAGGATCCCCTGAGCGCTTACGATCTTCGCCAGACTTATGGGGATCCTTCGCTTCGCTCAGGATGACACCGTGTCCCTCTTCATCCTTCATCCTTCATCTTTCATCCTTGCTTCTACAGCTCCGCTTCGCATTTCCGGCAAACACGCGACGCCTTGCCGTCGGTCGAATGCGAGCCGACGCGGGTCCGCTCACCGCATGCCGGGCAGATCACCTGCAGGTTCGAAAGGCGGATCGGCGATTCGCGCTCGAGGATCCCCCCTTTGACGTTCTTCTGCGGGTTGGCTTTGGTGTGCTTCTTGAGGAAGTTCAGCCGCTCGACGATCGCCGTGCCCTTGTCGGGATTGACCCGCAGCACTTTGCCCTGCTTGCCGCGGTCCTTGCCGGTGGTAACCAGAACGGTGTCGTTCTTCCGGACGTGGGACTTGCCGAACTCCTGTTTCTTTTCTGTTTTCTTTCCCAGCATGATGATTTCCTCAGATGACCTCGGGCGCCAGCGAGATGATCTTCATGAACTTGCGTTCACGAAGCTCGCGGGCGACCGGGCCGAACACGCGCGTGCCAACCGGCTCGCGCGCATCGTTGATCAGCACTGCGGCGTTGTCGTCGAACTTGATGTACGACCCGTCACGACGCCGGCGTTCCTTGACGGTGCGGACGATGACGGCCTTGACGACCGCACCCTTCTTGACCGTGCCGTCCGGAGACGCTTCTTTGACCGAGGCGGTGATCACATCACCGATCCCGGCATATTTACCCGCCGTCGATCCGCCCAGCATCCTGATGCAGAAAATCTTCTTCGCACCCGTGTTGTCGGCGACCTGCAGAATCGTTCCCATCTGAATCATTGGTAACTCCCATTCATAGTTCGAGGCGTGTCATCCTGAGCGAAGCGAAGGATCCCGTCAGCGCTTGCGCCTGGTGGCTTTCTTCAGGGGATCCTTCGCTGCGCTCAGGATAGA
>JBGTDX010000059.1:0-4497 GCA_041748075.1 Thermoanaerobaculia bacterium | reverse complement strand
AGCGAAAGGTGACGGGCACCCCCATTCGAACTCACGCGCGCCAACGCTCGTCGCGGCCTAACGGACCTGCGGTTCACCGGTGCGAACCGCATGCTGGATAGTATAGAGCCGGAGACACAGCAACGCGCGGTTCGCGTCCGGTGCACCGCTAGTCAGGCGCCGCCGGTCTCCAGCGTTGCGGTGCGGACCAGAACCAGATCACGTTGAGGGTCGGTGCCAACCGTAAATACATGGTCGCCTACTTCAGAGAATCCGAATCGCTGGTAGAAGCGAATAGCACGGGGGTTGTGTTCCCACACGCCCAGCCATATCGCTGCGGCACCGTGATTGTCGGATGCCTCGAGCACGTGTTCCATCAGGTCGCGGGCGAGACCGCCGCCGTGGAAGGCTCGCTCGACGTAGATGCGGTGGAGCTCGACTGAGGGAGACGCGGGAACGCAGAGGGGAGTATCGGGGCGTAGGTGCAACTGCGCGAAGGCTACGAGCCGGCCATGAGATTCGGCAACCGCTGTATGGATGTCGGGATTCGCAATCTCTTCTGCCTGCACTTCGGGGGAGTAAGCGGTTGCGCAGTGAAGGTCCATGTTCTCCGGTGAATTGAGGGCGGAGAAGGCGTCACGGAAGGTTCGCTCCGCGAGCTCGCTGAGCTCTTTGGCATCGCTACCCACGGCGAGTCGGATTACCCAGGTCATAGCACGGTTGCCTAACGTTCCTGCGGTTCACCTGCGCGAACTGCCATGAAGAGGTGAATTCCTGTCGCGAAGCATGTCCACACGTACAACTTCACCCTGGCAACCTCGAGGGTAGGATTGCGCTGTCGGCTGCATGCCAGGTTGGGCTGCTACTGGCACTTACCAGCCCGGCTTCGGTGAGCTGCTACAAACGTTCGAATCGCGTCAGCGAACTCCGGATGTCTCAAGGTACCCCGCTGGCTTGTAGTGGAGTGAACCGCCCCGTCAAGCACCACTAACTGAAGGGCGGGGTTGATGGTCCTGAGCTCCTTCATGCCTTCGATGAATGCGTCGGCGCTGCCGATGATGCCAAGGAGCGGCACTCGTGTAGCCGCCAGCGCGGAGCTGGTTACGACCAGTTCGCCTCGCTGTCGGTTGTACGCAGCGAGCGCGAGCGGATCGTTGACTGCGACAAGCTGCCGGGATCGTTGGCGAACTGCCTCCTCGCTCGGCCGCGGCTCGTCGGTGGGCGCGATCGCGAGAATTAGTGAGCGAAATGGGATGCCGTGCTCCATCTCGTCAGCGGCCGCCTGCGCTGCTGCCTCGTTCCGCGCGGTCCAGGAACGAAGGCCCGAGCTGCCGCTGAGAGTCGCGGTGATGAATCGCTCCGGATTCGTCGTCAAAAGCTTGGCCGTGATTTGCGCACCAAGGGAGTACCCGACGATGTGAGCGCGGGGCAAACGAAGGTGGTCAAGGAGCCTGACAACGTCCTGCGCCATCTCTTCACCATAGGCTGCTGACTCACGCGGTTTACCGCTCTTCCCATGGCCACGCAGATCGAACGCAATCACTCGATGGTCTTTGGCGAGATTCGGAAGCACACCGGTGTCGACCCACGCCCGCTCGATCGTACTGGTGTAGCCGTGAAGCAGAACGATCGGTTCGCCCGAACCCTGATCGACGAAACGAACCTGAACGCCCTGTGAATCGAAGTACTTGTCCTGCGCGAACGCCACCGCATGAGTCAGGAGAAGGACAAGGCTAAGAGTCAGCGAAGTGCCGATGCGCATAGCAGTTGTCCTCTCGAATCTCCCCATCGGAAGATAGTGCCGCCCAACGTTCCTGCGGTTCACCGGCGCGGACCGCACGCCGAATAGTTTAGACGAGGAGACACAGCAGCACGCAGTGCGCGTCCGAAGCATCCGCTAGTCAGCGGCGCGCCCCAGGCCGGACGCGACGGACCGCGCCGCGCCGCGCAACAGAGTCGTTCTACTACGGCGTGCGTGCGCCTGTCGATGAACCGATCGGTTTCCCAGGCAGGGCGTCAAGGCGCGAGCGCGTCTCAACATCATTGGGAAACAGCTCTACATTCCACTCCAGGATCTCGCGCGCTTCATCCATCGCCCCGGCATCGATCAACACCTGGCTGAACCGTAGCAGGTGGAAGGGCTCGACGACCAGATTGCTGTCATTCAGTGGGTCCGGATAGAGCTTCCGTGCGCCGTCGGTCCCGCTGCGTCGAACCTCCATGTAGACCGCCTGGTCGAAGTCGCGAGGAGATTTGATCGCCAGGCGACGCGCATGAACGTCCTTGAGTTCTTGTAACGCCTCCGCCGACATGTAGCGTCCCTTGGCGACCACACCCGCGATAGCTTGAGTGTTCGCGATGTCGTCGAGCGGATTCCGGTGCAGCAGCACGAGATCGGCCTCGTACCCGGGCGCCACCAAACCCCACTCACCTTCGCGATCAAAGTACTCGGCCGGGTTCACCGTTGCCGAGCGCAGCGCCTCCGCTGGCGTCATCCCGGCATCAACAAAGGCCTCGAGCTCGGCGTGGAGGCTAAGACCGGCGGGGAGGTACGGGTTAGGGGTGTCCGTTCCGGCCAGGAACTTCACTCCGCGACGGGCCAACTCCCCGGTGATCGCTCGACTCTGCGAGACTCGAACCTTTAAGGCCTGGCTATCGGCGGGCGTCATCGCAGTCGCGCGGTTATCGCGGAGCCGCTCCCACCAGGCCCGATGATACGCCGGCGTGTGGGCCAACGACGCGTCGTTCCTGAACAACACCTCGGCCGTCAGCATGTTGTTGACGAGCGTGGGACACTGGAAGGTGTTGGCCGCCGTTAGGGCAGCTGCGAGTCGGTCGAGAGCCGCCGTCTCAGAGGCGACCTCGGCCAGATCGATACTGTTCACGAGGCCCCAAAGGTGCTCGATTGACCCTAGGCCGATCTCTGCGGCTTCCACCTGATCCCACGCATTGGGGATGTGCCCCGCGGAGTAGAGCCCTCGATCCCTCGCATAGGAGACCAGCTCCCGGTAGACCGGCTCCGGCACACTCTCGAACAACTTGATGATCTCAATCCCCTGGTCGACGAGCGGATCGAGCTTCGATGCGATCTCATCAACGGCGCTCACCGATACCGAGCTCCGGAAGCGCGGCGTTGCACCCTCCACGATGACCCCCGACGAGATGATGCGCGGCCCCGGCATCGAGCCTCGCTCAATCTCACCCTGCCATCGCCGTATGAGGCCGAAGTCGGTGAGCCCCAGATCTCGGATTCCGGTGACTCCGTGGGCAACGAACATGGGCAGGATGTCCTGACCTTCGTAGGACCGGATATGTGCGTGCATGTCCCATAGGCCCGGAATCACGTAAGCGTCATCGAGAGCCACGACCGTCTCCGCTCGGACACGCCGGCTCCGATGCGGCACCACGGCGCTGATCCGCCCATCTCTGACGAGCACATCCTGATTGGAGAGTACCTCTCCACGACCGACCTCCACGACGTGGACGTTCGCAAGTAGAAGCTCAGCGGGCTCGCCCAGGGAGCACGCACCGGCAAGGAGACATAGCAGAGCGCAACCGAGAAGGAAACCGGTGACACGAGACGTCCCCCCGACCGTCCGATCCGGCTCGATCAGGGTGTCAAACAGGGGGATGTCTCTCGTGCCATTGTGTTGCCTCTTCGTATGCGTGGCCGATCCGGCACAGCATCGCCTCGCTCAAGTGATTGCCGGCGAGCTGCATGGTGTAGAGAAGACCTTCGTTGGAGAGGCCGCAGGGAAGCGCCAGGCACGGCGTGCCCGCAAAGTTGTGTGGAAACGTGAAAGGGATGTATGCCTTTGCGATCGCCACCGACTGGTCTGCCATGGCTTGATTCCATTCCGTCATGGACCCGTACTGCAGCCCGGACGGAACCGTGAACGGTGTACCCGCCGCCGGACTCAGGACCGCGTCGACGCTGGACAGGATAGCTCGGAAGCGATCGCTGAATTCCTTCACGAGCTGACGGGCATTTGCGAGCTCAGCCTCACTGACACTCTCACCAAAATCGAGAAACTCCCGGAAATAGGCCCCATACTCATCTGCCCGAGAGGGGAAGGTTTCTCGATGCGCTTGGACCGCCTCGGCGGCGCAGATGACAGGCCAGGCAGGCAGCACCTCGGTCAAGTCGGGGACCTGAACGCCGACCACCTGAGCTCCCAGCCGCTCCAGTTCTCCCACGGCAACCTCGATCGCCGACGCCAGACCCGGTTCCACCCTGTCCAACGCGTAGGCACGATCGAGCCCGATCCGAACCCCCTCGACGCCCCGACCGAGTTCGTCGAGCATGCGTGGCACTGGAGCGTCCAGAGAGGTGGGGTCATTGGGATCACGGCCCGCAATCGCCTCGAGGACGATCGCCGCGTCCCTCACGCTTCGCGACATCGGGCCCACATGGTCGAGCGACTCCGCAAGCGGCAGGATGCCGTAACGGCTCACCCGGCCGTATGTGGGCTTGAGCCCGACGATGCCGTTGGCCATTGCCGGGAAGCGTATCGACCC
>JBGTDX010000058.1:0-6523 GCA_041748075.1 Thermoanaerobaculia bacterium | reverse complement strand
TGCCGCGCGAGGTGACGTGATACAGCGCTCCGGGATACTCGACGCGTAGTGCTCGTGCCATGCACCGAGGATCCCTCGGTCTCGGAGAATCGCAAACATTTCTACGAAATCACGCCGAAAAGCTCCTCGGAATGGAAAGTTTCGATGCGATTGGCGGCACGCGTCTACAGCGAGTAGAGGTAGCGTTCATCTCATGCGCGACTGAAGCTGCGACCCCAAAGGCCAAAGGCAACCCCAAAGGCCAATGGCAGAGAACGCCTCAGGCGTCGGGAGTGATGGCGGCGGCCCAATCGACGATCAGCTCGAATCGATCGCCGGTCGCGCGGGGGTCGTACTCGAGCACGAGGAATCGGTCCTCGCGGGGAACAACCGCGAACATCTCCCTACGTACGCCCTCGGCGCTATCGAACAACACCTTTGGCTCACCCACCTCGAATGCCTCGCCCGCTTCGACCGCGACCGCCATCAAGCGATCGCCGCTGCGGTAGAAGAGCTCCCGTCCGTCCGACGACCACTTCGGCTCGAGACCTCCCTCGACCGAGATCGCCACTTTTCCCGCCGCATTGGGAAACGACACGACGTAGATCTCGTGCCGCCCCGTCTCGTCCGAGGTATAGGCGAGCCACCTTCCGTCGGGAGAAATCACGGCGTCGCGCTCGTCGTGCGGCGTGACGAGTAGCGGCCGCGCCTCGCCGTCCGCACGATCGACGATCCAGAGGTCGCCTTTCGACCGGGGATGACTCTCGAGCATGACGAAACTCTCCCCGTCGGGTGCCCAGGAAGAGAGCATCTGGATATGTGGCCTGAGCGCATCCGGCGACAGGAGCGGTCGAGTACCCCCTCCCTCCAGCGGTTTCAGGACCGGTTCGCCGCCGCGCTCGAAGGATGTGAAGGCGACCGCCCTCCCATCGGGAGTCCACCTCGGTGCGAGATTATGACCCGAATCGGTGAATCGCTGCCAGGTGGAGCGATCGCGATCGAAGATCCAGATGTCCGACGGATCGGGGTCGGCATCGATGGCGACGGCGACCCGCCTGCCGTCGGGCGAAACGCTGGGATAGCGGTACGCCGCCCGCCGCGAGTCGAGAGCGGTTGCGCCTCCGCTCCGGTCGACCACCATCAGGGCGTGCTCAGTCCCCCCCGGCACCATGACGAGCGTACCGTTTTGCGCCACCGAGAAGTAGACGGCGCTGCTGTTCGTTCCCTCGTAGACGTCTTCGACAATCCGCCGAGGTGAGCCGGAGAGCTCCAGCGTCCGGAGGTCCATTGCGACGGCGGAGACGCCGCCTGCGGCTCCCCAGACGAGTTGCCCCGAGCGAAGCGCGAGGGCCTGCCGGATTTGCTCCGAGGAAGAGAAGATATCGCGCCGCTCTCCCCGCTCGATATCGATTACCTCAATGGTCCGACGCCCTTTTTCGGAGCGGGTCACGAGGACTCTTCCATCAGGGAGAAACGAGGGATACCTGAGGCGCGCATCGGCAACGATCGGAGTCACGGTCCCCTCCGGCTCGACCCGGTAGAGCACGGTCGTCGCCGCGAAGACGATCGTGCCGTCGGCTCGCCATGCCGCGCCGAAATCGAGAACGGGCACCGAGGCGATGCGCGTGGGATTTCCACCGCGGACGGATACTTTCTGCAGCCAGCCGGACGACCAGAATCCGATCCACTCTCCATCCGGCGAGAAGAAGGGGAACCGCGCTCCGGAGGTACCGGGGAGCGGCTGGGACTCACCGCTCATCAGATCGTGCAGGTGCATCTGCGTCTGCTCCCCCTTCACCGCGACGTAGGCAATCCTTCTGGCATCGGGAGAGATCGCGAGCGGATAGGAACGCCCCCTTCCCGTGACCTTCTGCCCGGGAGGGAGCAGGATGCTTGCACGCATCGACTGTTGCCGCGGAGGAGCCGCTGGTTCGGGAGCGAGCCACAGAGCGAGAAGAGTGAGTGCAAGTACGGCGGCGATTCCCCACGGCAGCAGCGTCTTCCATCGCGCACTCGGACTCTCATGGATCGGTTGAGGGAACGTGGAGACATCGCCCGCCGACAGCTCCTCGAGCTCGATGCGAGCGTCGCCGATCGACTGAAGACGGTGGTACGGATCCTTGCGGAGGCAGCGCTCGAGGAGCTTCCGGAGCGCCGGCGGCGTCTCCGCCGGGAGACTGCTCCAGTTGGGCGCCGCTTCGAGGATCTCTGCGAACGTCGTCACCGACGACTTCGCGCCGAATGCCCTCTTCCCGGCGAGTATTTCGTAGAGGACACATCCGAAGCTCCAGATGTCGCTCCGCGCATCGACCGGAAGTCCCGAGACCTGCTCCGGACTCATGTAGGGAGCCGTCCCCATGATCACACCGGCCGCCGTCGACGCCTGTGAACCGGGGTGCGCGGCGGTCTCGTCGTCGGGCCCGGCCGTGTGGAGGAGTTTCGACAGACCGAAATCGAGCAGCTTCACGTCGCCTCGAGGGCCGATCATGACGTTGGACGGCTTGAGGTCGCGGTGGATGATGCCTTTCTGATGCGCGGCCTCGAGAGCCTCCGCGATCTGGAGTACGAGCGCAATCGCGTCATCGAGAGGCAGAGACCGTGTGAGACGCCTCTCGAGCGTTTCCCCGTCGACGAGCTCCATCACGAGAAATCGCGTGTCGTCCGACTCCTCGAGTCCGTGGAGGACCGCCACTCGGGGATGATTCAAGGCCGCGAGCGCCCGCGCCTCCCTCTCGAATCGGGAGACGACCTCACGGCTCTGGAGGATTGCGGGTGAGAGGAGCTTGATCGCGACCTCACGGCCGAGTCGCAGATCCTTTGCGCGCCAGACCTCACCCATGCCGCCGGCTCCGAGCGGAGCGACGATCTCGTAAGCGCCGAGGCGTTGACCCGTTTGCATCGGTATTTTGCCATTGTACGCTCTCGCCATGCGAGAAGTGGGGTCAGACGCGTTGTTCCAAGTGACATATTTGCTCGTGCAGCCGAGCCAGCAGCGTTGCAAAAGACTTGTCATACGCCGCGCGCTTCACGGCACGGCGGAAGACGTCCCGCGCACCTTCCGATGTCAGCGCCAGCGTTTGTCCGATCTCTCTGAACGTTGCGATCGCTTCCGAACGCCCGAGGCTCGCGAGCGCCAGCCGCGCCTCATCGTTCGACCATCTGCGCCCGCACAGGATTCAGCACGATGTAGCGGGAAAGCTCGAGCAGATACGATTCCCTCTCGACCAGATGCGCACGGTATCGCCCCTGCCATAGAGGCCCCACACGACCACACCTCCGATTGAACGCCGCGCCGTGGTCCCCATCGAGCTTCTGCATACCTCGGGCAAGCGTCAGCTCGGGCGTGGAGATGAGCAGATGATAGTGGTTCGTCATGAGCACGAACGCATGACTGCGCCAGCGGAACTGGCGCTGCGTTGCGGCAAGCAGATCAAGGGAAGGTGACCCGGTCTGATTCGGACAGATAGACATCTCTCCGTTCGACGCCGCGGTTGAGTACCTGAAGCAAGCTTTTCTCGAGTGCTTCGCAGAGCTGCGATTTCGGGAGCGGCAGCACGCTGTATACCGCCTGCGTGAGCTCAGCGACTCCTGTCATGAGCCGGCTTCGTCGTGGGGATGAGCGCGACACGCCGGCGAGGTGAGATCGGCCGTGGAGAACTCGGTGGGTGGCTCCCGGATCCGCTCAGCTCAGAGCGGCGGGATCGCCTGGCGGTCCAGTCGTCGCCCTTGCCAGAACAGAAGCAGGGCCGCGAGCCATATCAGAATGGGTAACAGGGATCGTGGATCACCCGGACCTGACAAGAGCTCGCCAAGCTTGAAGCTTCCCCATTACCTGATGGGTCGAGTCACGCTGGCTGCTCGAGGTGGCGTTCTTGTAGTAGGGTAGTACCGAATTGGAAAGATCGCAGCGATATTGGTCCGCCTTCGCCGTTGCCGTCATCAGCCTGTTCGCACTGGCCGCCGTCGCACTCTTTCGTGATTACGGAATCCCGTGGGATGAGCCCATTCAGAAGGAGTACGGTGATCGAATTCTCCGATGGTACGCGTCGGGATTCTCCGACCACGGCGCCCTGGAGTGGAAGAACACTTTTCTTTACGGAGGGATCGTCGAATCAGTACTCGAACTCTTCGCGCTGCGCTCACCTTTGGGCGTTTACGAAACCCGGCACCTGATCAATCCTCTTTTCGGGATCATCGGTCTGATCGCAGTGCAACGAATCGGCTCGCTCCTGGGCGGCGCGCCGGCCGGTGCAATGAGCGCGCTGTTCCTTGCCACGACACCCGTCTTCTTCGCGCATTCGTTCTACAACTCGAAGGATCTTCCCTTTGCTGCATTTTTCGCTTTCTCGCTCTACTACCTTCTGGCGATTTTTCGCGCATCGCCCTCCGTAGCGAGGTCCCTCTACCTCAAGTTCGGTGTCTGGACAGGATTCGCGCTCGGCGTGCGCATCGGCGGCGTTTTTCTAATCGGATATCTGGCCGTGGTGATCAGCGTGCTCTGGATCTCGAGATCGTCCCGGGAGAAAGGCTTCGTTCGCCGGTCGATCGCATGGGGTCTTCTGAGCATCGCCATTGCCTGGGGGATCATGCTGATCGCCTGGCCCTGGGCTCAGCAGTCTCCAATCAAGCATCCCTTCATGGCGTTGGCTGCGGCCTCGAAGTTTCCCTGGTCGGGCGAGGTGCTGTTCAACGGGCGATACATCACCGCGACGGAGCTGCCGTGGTCATACCTGCCCACATGGTTCGCCATCTCCGTTCCAGAGTTTTACTTTCTGTCGTTTTCGTTGGGCGCACTCGCTTTGATGCTCCGTCCTGGAAAGTTCAGCCGTGAGCTCGCACCCAGAAAGAACCGGTCACGCAAGAACCGGTCACGCAAGAACCGTGATCCTGCTTCCTCAGTGCGGGCCAAACCCGGGCCACACGTTCGCGCTTCAGAGATCAAGCTGCTCCTGTTCTTCGCCGTTTTCCCGGTCGTGGCCGCCATCGTTCTCCGATCGACACTCTACGACGGCCTGAGGCACTTCCTGTTCGCTCTTCCACCCCTGGCGGCTCTGGCGGGAATCGCCGCCTCAGCGTACTTCCGCTCGTCTGTTTCCAGAAGGTGGAAATGGGTTGTCGCAGCGATATTCACCCTGACCCTCGGCCATACCCTTCATGGAATGGCAAGGCTTCATCCCTATGAATCGATTTACTTCAATCGGCTCTTCGGGGGTGGCCTGAAGGCAGGCGCCCAGCGGTTCGAAACTGATTACTGGGGACTCAGTTACAAGGAAGCGGCGGAATGGCTGGTGAAGAATTACCATTCCACAACGCCTGTGCGAGTGGCGAACTGCGCTGATCCGTTTCTCACCGATTATTTTCTTTCGAAGTGGGCGCCGGGGCGATTCGTTTCCGTCTGGGCCAGTGAGGATCCGGATATTCTCCTGGCCACGACCCGCTTCGAGTGCCATGAAACGACCGTGGAGGAAATCGAGGACGTTCGTTACTTGAAAATCATCGAGAAAGGCGGTCTTTGGTTTCCTGATCGTTCGGGAAATGTTCGCCCTGATGTGCTGGCCGTTGTTTCTCGCGGCGGGGTGCCTTTAGCCTACGTTCTGGAAGTGAGAAAACCTGATTGAAGCTTTCAGGGTTGATGCGATGACCCGGAGCGGAATCAGTCACCGGCCGTACCCGGAACGCCCCGGCCGGACGTTGTGCGCGCCCTTAGGAAATCGTAAATCAATCGTAAATCGGGGTCGCAGCTTCAGTCACGCGCGAGTTGTCTAAATCGAAATCGTAAATCGGAATCGTAAATCGGCGAAATCGTAAATCGGGGTCGCAGCTTCATTCAGGGGGCGGCACTTTGGGGTCGCAGCTTCATTCAGCGCGTTTTCGCGCGTCACACGCTGCTCAATATTGGGTCCGAACAAGGAACGGCAGCGAGACTGTTGGGCACTTTGGGGTCGCAGCTTCATTCGGAGCGTGTTCACACGTCAAAGGCTCCTCGATATTGAGTCCCGAACAAGGGACGGCGGCCAGACCGTTTCGTCTCGCGCGGCTTCCCGTGCGGTCCAGCTCAGGATTTAGCGAAAGTGCCGTCGCAGATGTGTTGGGAAGCCGAAGCTCACTTTAATCGCGCAAGGCTCCGCCATCTGTGAAGCAGTTCTTCGTGAATTGATCGATCGCGCTACGCGAGGGCAAGCCGCGCTGCCGTGACGAACTGCTCGAGCCGCTTGTCGTCTCGAAGCAGCTTCTCGCATTCCGCCGCCAGCTGCGTGATCCGGCTGGAGCTCTTCAGATGCAGCGTCCGCGCGATCACGCGGAGCCTTCGCCGGCCTTCATACACCCCGAGCCATGCAGCAATCATTCGCGCCTGGCCGCCTCTGCCTCGGCGGATCTCCTTCGGCCTCATTTGCATCGCCTCGGCCACTGCCTTGATCACGGCTCCCATCGACGGCCTTCCCGCCGCACGCTGATCCAGCGGGATGTCGACATGGCGCCACTTCGCGTCAATCTTCTGCCGCATCGATCGCAGCCACTGCTCGGTTCCGAGGAACACCCGGCG
>JBGTDX010000057.1:0-5138 GCA_041748075.1 Thermoanaerobaculia bacterium | reverse complement strand
TGGCGCCAGCGGCCCGCGCGAGGCGATCCGCGAGCATCTGCGCGGTGGCCCGGTCCAGCTGTTGGAGGGCAGCGATCTCGTCTCGTGCTTCCAGCAGCATTCTCTTTCTCACGGCTGACAGAACGAGTCGTTCCTGCGGAGTGGTCGGACTGACGCCGGAATCCAGGCCCTTCCGCGCAAACAGCTCGTCCCACAGAGATCGGTCTCTCTCCGAGGCCGTCCCGCAGCGCGCTTCTATCCCCTGCACCTGAGGGTCGTCCCGGTTCTGGCGGCTGCTCAGCTGCAGACCCTGCCGAAGATCGTGACCGATCGCTCTGCCGTTGACGTTTGTCCGCGCAAGCGCCTCGGCCGGAAGCTGCACTGCTAGAGCATCTGCCTTCCCGTAAAGCTCGCGTGCACGGTCGAACAGGCACTCGTTGTGGAGCAGCACGTGGGCGGCCTGGAGGCAGGCGACGAGATCTCCCTCGTCGCACCACCGCATCTGAACGAGCAGCATCTCCCCTTTCGCGCGTGGATCGTTCCGCATGCGAAGGAGCTCAGGACCGATCGCCTGGCGACTCTTCGTGTAGGTTCGCTCAATCCTGCGACCGATCGCGTCGGACCAGGCAGCAACCTCCGGCGATGGTGGAACTGGACCGGTCGTAATGAGTCGGGTCGATGTAGCTGCGACGTCGGCGGATTGCCCGGTTCCCGGCGTCTGCTCCCCTTCGACCTCGGCGAGAGCGCGCTCGAGTGCGGCTTTCTTCTCCCTCTGAGACTCCCCGCATCCACTCGTGCAGAGCGTCGCAAGTACCACGACGAGTAGTCTGAATTCTGTAGACACCGTATTCATTGGATACTGACGAGCCCGTTAACCAAACCGCGGGCGTTCTGATCTTATCCTCTGAGGCGCTCGGCGAGGAGGATCGCCTCGGGAACTGTATATTCATCCTCGGGTCCAACCTCGTCTTCCCACTGGAGGTCCCACGCGGCATTCTCTTTGTCCGCGACGGAGGCCTCGGTGAAGTTGAGCTCGCATTCCTGTCCCATATACTCCGCTCCGTTCCGGATTGGCAGCCCGAAAGTGCGACAAACCAGAGGTCGGAAGTCGTAGATCATGCAGGCTCCCGATTCGTCGAGCGCCGGACAGGGAATCGCGGAGGTTCGCTCGAAGAATGCCTCTTTATCCTCCGGCGATGCATCTCGAAGAGCGGGGTGACCGGAATCCTCGAAGATCTCAGCCGCCCGCCCGACGATCGCGGCCCGTCGGTCGGGCGGGAGTCGATCCAGGCCCTCGGCGATGATCACGACGTCTGCTGCGCCGATCTCGAAAAGACCATGGCAGCAGAGCGAGCAGCCGAGGCGGCAGGCGAGGGCGGAGGGCTGGGCGGCGACTACTTGATCAAAGTACGCATCAGCCCGGTCGAGAATTTTTCTGTATCCGTTTGACATATCTGGGGGAGCTCACGATTCAACGACGGGATCCTGTCATTTATTACGCTGAACGAGAGTTGGGGCAGAGCTGGTGTCATCCTGAGCGAAGCGAAGGATCCCCTTCCTCGATGCGCTAATGACTGTCTTCCGGGGATCCTTCGCTTCGCTCAGGATGACACCCTGATTCATCACCCCCACCGGCGCCACGGGCAGTTAGATTGCTCAGGATGACGGGTTCGTTCCTTCTTCGCGCTCTGGCTCGGTTGATTCGAGGCTCCATGCTGTGCTATACAGCGGCGGCTTCGGGAACGCTCTCCAGTCCCGTGATTTCTCTGTTTTCATCCATTTACCGGAGTTGACTTCTTTGATTCGCGGCGATCGTCATGCGCCGTCAGAGCCGGGGTAGAATCACACTTCCAGCGGACCGGCGCGCACGAATCGTCCGATCGAGAAACCCTGACCTATGCAGATCAACCTCACGCCCGATTACTCACTACTGATGATCATGGCCATCTTTGTGGCCAATTACTGGGTCGTACGCCGATTCCTCGTCAAGCCGATCAATGGCGTTCTCGTGGCGCGGGAGACGGAGATCCGCAGCGCCGACGTCCTCTACGAAGAGTCGCTCACCCGTTTCAATGATGCGACGGCCCGAATCGAAGAACAGCTCCATCAGGCGCGGAAAGAAGCTTCGAGTCGCCGGGAGCAGTTCCGAGCCGACGCGATGGCTCACCGGAATCAGGTGATCGAGCGAACGCGGGGTGAGGCCGAGAACATCGTGAACGAGGCCGACGCGTCGCTCCGTGGAGACGTCGAGGAAGCGAGGGCGAAGATCGTGCGTGAATCGGAGCAACTCGCCCGCCTGGCGGCGGAGAAGATTCTCGGAAGGAAGATCGCATGAAGCGACTTCTTCTGATTGCTGCAGCCGTTCTTTTCGTTTCGCTCGTGGCGGGAGATTCTTCCGCGGCGGACTCCGGAGCTTCGATGGCTCGTGGAGCGGCGGCCGAAACGCATGAAACGGTGCATGAGGACGAATCGCATGCGCCGCGGACTTACTTCGGGATTTCGGAGAACATTCTGAAGTTCATCAACATGGTGCTGTTTTTCGGACTCCTTTCCTATCTGATCGCAGGTCCGGCGAAGCGGGCCTTCAACGAAAGACGGGAAGGCATCCGGACCCGGCTGGCCGAGGCGAAGACGCGCCGGGAGAAGGCCGGAAACTTTGCAGCCGACATGGAGAAACGCCTCGAGCAGCTCGAGCGCGAAGTCGCAGCAATTCTCGAGCGCGCCCAGGAAGAGGGAGACCGCCAGAAGCGCGAGCTGATCGCAGCGGGGGAGGCGGAAGCGGCGAAGATTCTCGTCACGGCCAGAAATGAAGTCGATGCCCGCCTCAAGGTCGCGCGGAAGGAACTCACCGATTACGCGGGCGAGCTTGCAGCTGACCGCGCCCGCTCGATCCTCGAGCAGTCGCTTACCGATTCGGATCGCCGCCGACTCTTCGCTGAGAGCGTCGAGCAGATCGGGCAGGTGCGGTCATGATCAGAAAGTTCGCCCGTCCCTACGCGAAGGCGCTCATGGAGATCCAGCCGGATCCGGCCCTGGCGCTTCGCACGCTCGGGGAGCTCGTCCAGTTTGAACGCGCTCGCGCATCGTCGGCCGATCTGGAAGAGCTGTTCCGCAATCCGGGGTTCGACGCGGAAACGCGGATTCGCGTAACGCGTACGATGTCCGAGCGGCTCGGCCTGTCCGATCTGTCGAAGCGCATCATCGAGGTGCTCGTTCGGAATCACCGCATCAATGACCTTCACTCGATCATCGAGGCGTGGAGGGGTCTGATCAATCAGGCTCTCGGCGTTTCGGTGGCCGAGGTCCGCACGGCACATACGCTGGCGCCCGATGAACAGGCGACGCTACAGGCTTCGCTCGAGAAACGGTTCGGCCGGAAAATCGAGCTGCGGTTGTCGACGGATGCCTCGCTGCTGGGCGGGTTCATCGCCCAAGTCGAGAGCGAGGTCTATGACGCCTCGGTGAGCGGGCAGATCAATAAATTCAAAGCATCATTAACATAAGTCTTTTTCAGGAATCAATCAGGAGATCACATGGCGGTTGATTTAAAAGCAGAAGAAATCACCGAGATTATTCGTCAACAGATAACAGGGATCGACCGCGGAGTCGATGTCGCCGAGGTGGGAACGGTCATCTCGGTGGGAGACGGAATCGCGAGAATCTACGGTCTCAACCGGGTCATGGCGGGCGAGCTGCTGGAGCTGCCTCACGGCGTTTCGGGACTTGCGCTGAACCTCGAAGAAGACAACGTCGGCGCGGTTCTTCTGGGCGAGTACCATTCTATCTCCGAGGGCGCGCAGGTTCGGCGCACCGGGAAGATCATCTCGGTGCCCGTCGGGCCGGCGCTGATCGGTAGAGTCGTCAATCCGCTGGGCCAGCCGATCGATGGCAAGGGCCCGATCGCTGCGACGGAGATGTATCCGATCGAGCGAATCGCGCCGGGCGTCATCGACCGGAAATCGGTCAAAGAGCCGTTGCAGACGGGGCTCAAGGCGATCGACTCGATGATTCCGATCGGCCGGGGACAGCGCGAGCTGATCATCGGGGACCGGCAGACGGGGAAGACCGCGGTCGCTGTCGATACGATCATCAACCAGAATGGCACGGGCGTGATCTGCATCTACGTCGCGATCGGTCAGAAGAAGTCGACCGTCGCGCAGATCGTCAAGACGCTCGAAGACTTCGGGGCGATGGATCACACAATCGTGGTCTCCGCCTCGGCGTCCGATCCTGCGCCGCTGCAGTTCCTCGCTCCCTACGCCGGTTGCGCGATGGGCGAGTACTTCATGTACACGGGCGGACACGCGCTGTGCATTTACGACGATCTGTCGAAGCAGGCGCAGGCCTACCGCGAGATCTCGCTGCTGCTCCGCAGGCCGCCCGGCCGCGAAGCCTACCCCGGAGACGTTTTCTATCTTCACTCCCGTCTCCTGGAGCGCGCTGCGAAACTCAGCGATAAAGAAGGTGGAGGGTCGCTCACGGCGCTGCCCATTATCGAGACACAGGCGGGCGACGTCTCCGCGTACATTCCGACGAATGTCATCTCGATCACTGATGGCCAGATCTATCTCGAGACCGATCTGTTTCACTCCGGCGTCCGTCCGGCCGTCAACGTCGGACTTTCGGTTTCCCGCGTCGGCGGCGCCGCGCAGATCCGCGCCATGCGCTCGGTCTCCGGAACGCTTCGTCTCGATCTCGCGCAGTACCGCGAGCTCGCCGCCTTCGCACAGTTCGGATCGGATCTCGACAAGGCGACTCAGGCACAGCTCAATCGCGGCAAGCGGCTCGTCGAGATTCTCAAGCAACCGCAGTACGCCCCGCTGCCGATCGGCCTTCAGGTCGCATCGGTGTTCGCCGGCACTCAGGGCATGCTCGACAACCTCGCGGTGGAGTCAGTGCGTCCATTCGAGACCGCTCTGCACGCATGGCTGAAAGAAGAGAAGCCGGGACTGGTCGAGCAGGTTGCTGCCGCCTCGAAGTTCGATGATCAGCTCACAGGAGATCTGAAGGCTGCCATCGCAGAGTTCAAAGAGACGTTCCTCCGGGACAATCCTTCCGCGGCAGCCGCGGCTTGAGGGTGAATGGCTAACACGATCGACATACGGCGCCGCATACGCAGCGTCAAGAATACTCAGCAGATCACGCGGGCGATGAAGATG
>JBGTDX010000056.1:0-25452 GCA_041748075.1 Thermoanaerobaculia bacterium | reverse complement strand
GCAGCTCGCGAACGCCTGGTCATGGACTGCAGACTTCGACACCGGACTCCTGTACCTGCGCCAAGCAGCCAACGACGAAGGATTTGACCACCTCCCTCCCGCCCACCGGTGCCAGATCCTCACGAACCTCGGCAACAGCCTTAGCAGCATTGGACGCATCATCGAAGCACTCGACTCCTGGAACCGCGCCCTCCGCATCGATCCAGCATTCGCGATGGCACGCGCGAGCCGCGGCTACGGCCTCACGTTCTACGCCCAGGCGCTCTACGACACTGGGCACCAGAGCGTATTCCTCTGGCATGCGTACCACGACCTGAACACCGCAATTCCGACCGTCCCATACCCCGACGCGAAAGCATCCTTCGCCACCCTGCGGGACGAGATCAGCGCACGCCTCAATCCCGCGATCCTCGACGAGCCGCCAACCTTCGAGGACTTCCCTCTCGGCACCTCTTCCGACGAGACCGCGTACCGTACGTGGTGCCTCACGCACCGCCTCTTCCTCAACCCGCTCAACGACATCACGACCGAGAGCATCGCAGCAAACGATGTCCTCCTCACTCCGAGCATCGTCGTCAGAGCAGGCGAGGCGCCGCTCATCCAGGGACTCTTCAACCAGCTCAAGCAGGAGTACGCTACCGCCCGCTTCCTCCTCCACGAGGGACTCCACCGGCGCGTACCACGCTATCCCGACAAAGACGTCAAGCTCTGGAACACCCTCGACTACCCAAGCTACGGGACGAGCATCGAACTCGTCAAACTCGCCTACCGCGCCAACTTCTCCCTCCTCGACAAGGTCGCCTACCTCCTCAACCACTACCTCGAGCTCAACATTAACGAGAGGAAGGTGGCCTTCCAGACGCTCTGGTACGAGAAGCAGGACCGCACGCGAGGGCTCGCCCCCTTCTTTGCGAACCGACCGAACCTCGCGCTGCGCGGACTGCACTGGCTCAGCCGTGACCTCAATAAGAAGGGGGAGCGACAGCTCGCACCCGACGCGGCACTCCTCGCCACCATCCGGGACCACTTGGAGCACAAGTACCTCAAAGTCCACGAGCCAGACTGGGCACTCGCCAAAGGCGACCCGCACCGAACCGACACGCTCGCGGAGAACATCGAGCGAGGGACACTGGAAGCCAAAGCACTACGCGTCACGAAGCTCGCCCGCGCAGCAATCATCTACCTCACGCTCGCCATTCACATCGAAGAGCACCTCCGCGAAAAAGCGCGGGGAGACTCAAAGATCATCGGCATCCCCCTCGACCCCTACGAGGACGACTGGAAGACATAGGAAAAGTTGAATGCAACTGCACTTCCGACCGTGGGCGGAGTTGGCATCCGGGTTAGACCCGAAGAATGAAAATTTCATCAGGCAGACATCACGGCTCGGCTTCAAGAATGCAGAAGAAGCCCAGCCGAATTTTTCATTCTTCGGGTCTGACTCAGGGTCAGACGCAATGGCCTTAAGTTAAGCGGATAATGAGGCATTCGCTAACGGGAGGGTGTGATAAAGACCGACGGGTCAGACCCGTCTTTCCACGTCTATCCACGTCTTTCCAGACCAATGCTCTAGTTTCTGGCGAAGGTGCCACAACACGCCAGACGGATCCGAAAACTGCATCATTCGGCCGCCTTCCTGTGTGTGCGGCTCAGCGATGACCCTGGCTGTGCCACCGTATGCATCGTTGAAGCGCATGGCCCTGATGTGCGACCACCAAGCCTCAAGGTCCTGCACGTACAAGCAGAACATGAAGTTGCCGGCCCACTCCTCAACGTAATAGTCCTGCAGCCAGAATCCACTGCCGTCTCGTTCGAACCGCACTGCCTTCTCGATTGACGCGACCTGCGAGAATCCGAGATCCCTGTAAAAGCGTGACGACACCTCGAAGTTCCTCGCCGGTACGAACGGAGTCAGAGCCTCGACTTTTAGATTCGTCATTATGGTCCCTCGCCTTCATCCGTCATGTTGACCTATCCAGTCGCCGCGGCACGGCGCGATGCCGTCGCGATCGCACTGCCTAACATTCCAGCCGTTCACCGTGTTGGCCCAGACTGCGATGTAGCCGACGGCGTGGAGGGCAAGTAATGGACGACTGGTTCAGAACGCTGCTCGTTAACATCAGACCGCAGGCAACATACTGTCGGCGCCGAGCGGCACAGACTACATGCGCCATCGGGACGATTCGTCAACCATTGGTCAATACGGCAGGTCATCCGGTCCAAGTCCAACGTGGTCCGGCTCTGGATCCTCATCGAACTGCACCGCCTCGATTTCGCTCCTACCCTCCAGCATAGCCTTGGCCACACGATGCATTCCATCCATCACGGCTCCACTCACCGACAGGATGATCGGGTATGAAAGATCTGCCTCCTCGATGAGTCGTACATGCTCGAGCAGAGCTCGCCAGGTTGGTCGTTCATCTTCGCCGAACCACGCCTCGTCGAGCTCTCGAATCCGGTCCACCGGTACGCTCTTCCTCGGCAACCGACTGGTGAGCTGGATCAATCGATCCACGTCCCAAGCCAGAAGCCCATGATCCGAATGTCGAAAGTAATACTGCTTTCGCACCGAGTGTTCCCTAATGAACCTTCAAATTCGTTCTCTTGCCGTCCAACGTCATGCCGCTCAGACGCGAGCGGCGCTCACGATTGCTTTTAACTGCATAAAGCTCCCGCGCCGCTGGTCGGCTTGCAATGGCCTGTCAGGCAGGCGCCAACTCAGTCGCAATGAAAATAGAAACGGTTTCCGTCGATGTCTTCCACGGTGAACTGACGCAAGCCCCAGGTCTTGCGCTCGAGAGGCTCAACGATCTTGGCGCCCAGCGAGGACAGCTCCTGGTAAGTGGCGTCGATATCCGCCGCAAAAACCCAGTGAACGGCAGGTTCGAACGGTGGCTCTTTTTTTCGAAAGAAGATGGGGACGTCGTCTCTGGAAACGGCCCCGATATCTCCTCCCGGATAGAGCCACCCGATCTCAAAACCGAGTGCGTCGCGGTAATGTTGCTGAGCCCGTTCTACGTCCTCGACCGGAAGTTCCGGCGTGGGATGAGCAAACGTCGTCCGTGCTTCTGCTTCGTTCACGGCAACCTCCCGCGTGTCCTGCGCGGCCTGACGGATCCGCGCTTCAGCCGCGCACTCGCATTGGAAATGATAGCGCAGCCGCGACCACCGCACGCAGAAAGCCGAGCGACACGTAGTGGTTCTGACCCACGACCGAGCGACAGGGACGCAAGGGCCGCCGCGCACTACTGTGAGATGGCAACACGCTCCCTCGGGCGGCTCCAGTGCATGCCTTTGCTCGACGGACTGCATTATCGAGTCGCGCCATGCTGCTTCTGAAGGAAGGAAAGAAGCTCCTCTGCAAACTTCGGATGAGCTGGAGCAGTCGCGTGATCCGCGCCGGCGATCTCCATAACCTCCAGATCCGGAAGGACTCCTGAAAGCCGCCGCACGTTCGGCATGAATCGGTCATTGGCGCCGATGAGAGCAGCCACCGGTACCTGGATGCTGCGCACCTCCTCTTCACTCAACACGCGCAGCCCTCGCAGCATGGCTGCCAGTGCCTTTGCGTCGTCGCCTTCCCGCACGGGGGCCTCTCCGTTTTCGAACGCCTCTGCCTGCTGGCTGAACCCGTCGAGGTTTCTGGCGGGTTCCAGCCAGCGCCTCCCAACACGACGGACAGGGTGCGGTCCTGATGAAGAACCGCAAAATCCAGTGCCACGAGCGCGCCCATTGAATACCCCACGATGTGCGCCTTGGTGGCGCCGAGATTGTCCAGGAGGCGAACGACGTCTCCGGACAGCTCTGTTCCATAGGATTTCGGGTCGTGCGGCTTACCGCTGCGCCCGTGTCCTCGCACGTCCATTGCGATCACTGTGAAGTGCGGCGACAGAGCCCGGACCACCCCTCGCTGGTGCCAAATCTCCAGCGATTCGCCGAACCCATGGATGAGGACAACGGGTGGACCTTGTCCCGACACCTGGAATCGGATACGGGCGCCATCGGAATCGAGGAAGCGATCTTGCGTGCTCTGGCCCGGTGCAGCAGCATATCCACAAGCGATGCACGCCCAAAGCGCTACCAGCCGCCCTGCGGTACCCACGCCTGTCTTCATCGTCGTTACCACCTCCGACCGTCTAACGATTCCGGCATTCAGTGCCGCGGCGTGTGGTACCAAAGGCGATGGGTCGGCTCAATAGATCAGATCCGTGTGTCTGGGTCTGGCTGACGCGCCGTCAGCTTCATTCGCTCGTTAGACGCCACTCTTGCGTGAAGCGCAGCGTATTGCCATCGGGGTCGTCGACATAGAACTCGCGCGTACCCCACGTCTGGTCGATCGGACCCTCGTGAACTGGGGAATCTGGGTTACCCGGTGTCCGCAGGCCCCGCCCACGGAACTTGCGGAACAGCGCGTCAGCGCTGTCCGTGGAGATCACAACAGCCTGGCCGAACTCCCCGTCCCCTCCATGACTGGAGAGAAGGAGGAGATCTCCGTTGCGCGAAACGACCGCAAAGGACGGATCGGACAAGTCATCGTCCCCATCAACGTGCTCGAAATCGAGAATACTGGTGAAGAACGCGAGCGATTGCCGCATGTTGCTGCAGCGAACGATGGAGATGATGGCCATCCTGTGCTCCCATGAACGTCTGGATGCCGCTTGCTTTGCGTTGCAAGCAGCAGGCTCGTTATCACTACGTCATCATCCGGTGTTCGTGCATTTCTACTGGTGGCGAGCGCGGATGACGCGTCCGCTCACATGAATGTCGAGTCCGGTGACTACCTATTCGGCAAAGCAATCTCGGTGGAACGCGGGGGCTGGTGCTTCATCGAGACCGTCCTGCTGGCCACACCTCAATCGTCTCATTGCCACGCGACGCCGCTACGATACCTCCGTCGGGTGAAATCGCGACTGCCGAGAAGCTCCCTCGGCCGGTCACACTGTTGCTCGTTTTCTGTCGAGGTTCCCACCGTCGCCCGCCCGTCCGGTCGATGATCAACAGCGATGAGCCATCGCGGTCGTAGGCCAGCCCCCTGATTGCGTCACCACCTGCGTCAGACGTGGCATGCAGTTCTCCTGTCCGGGTATCCCACAGGTTCGCCGTTCGACCGGTGCCTCCTCCGGCTAGGGAGCGTCCATCGGGTGAGAATGCGAGCGCGAGTATCAGCTCATTCTGAGGAGACGCACAATTCCGAACACGCTTTCCCGTCGCCAGGTCCCAGATCGTCACACCGTTGCCACCAGCGGTAGCCACATGACGGCCGTCGGGAGAGAAAACCGCTGCGACGACACCGCGTGTCGTAGGAATCATGGTACGAAGGGAACCGCTCTTCAAGTCCCAGACGCGCGCTCCGTCGGCCCCGGTGCTCACCAGCAGGCGACCGTCTCTGGAGAAGGCGAGACTCTTGACGTGTCCCGGATGGTCAGGCAGTTTCAGCCTCTGTTCACCGGACGGGACGTTCCAGATCCGGATCGATGGGTCGTAGCTGCCGCTTGCCAGCGTCGCCCCATCGGGGGAGAAAGCGAGTGCAGAAATCTGTGCCGAGTGGCCGCGGAGGGTGCGCACGACCGACCGCGACGGCCCGTCCCAGATCCGGAGCATTGACGTTCGCTCACCCGTGGCGACGATTCTGCCTCCTGACGCAACGGCGATGGCCGCTACGTTCTCGGACCTCATGTCACGGAGCTGCTGGCCGCGAACGGAGTGAACAACGAGTGAGAGCACGAGAGCGGTCGCAGCGAGTGAAAGAAACATTGTCAGGGTTCGCTTGCGCATGGGATGCTACCTCCTCTTCAATCGAGTCCGTACCGATCAATGACAAACTCGGCGATCAGGATCCAAGTATTGAGTAGTGTAATCGCGACAGCCAACCGCACCAAAAGCGGTAGTTGATGGAAGATGCGATGCGCTCCATGCGGGACTCCCTCAAAATTGGATCGCCAGGTGCTCAGATCGAGACGCCGGGCCGCGTCGAGAATCGTTTGCTTAGACATCAATCGTTTGGTCGAGTGGCCTCCCGCGAGTCCTGCGGAAGACGCGTGAGGCGCGGGAGCGTGCGCGCCGGGGCGACTCGCCGCGCTTCGAGCTTCTGGAAGTCCCGGACCCACGTCCTGCCTTCGTCCGTCGAACGATCCGCCACCCAGAGGAAGCGATCCGCCGTGATCGAGTGATAGCGGATCCGCCAGACAGAAGGCGTGTCGGTCGATGCGCCGAACGTCTGCTCGATGTGCATCTCTTTACCCACGCGGCGTGCGGTACCGAAATCTCGCAGACCCCCTCCGTCATCCGCACCAACGAGATCCCACACATCGAGAGACTCGTTCCGGTTGCGGAGCGTCGTCGTTACGTAGTACGTCTCACCATCGTCCCCGACCACGCGGTACTCGTCCAGGATCTGCCCCTCGGCAAGTTTGACGGCGCTCCAGAGCCCGTGGAACGTACCCCACTCCTCGCTCTCCGCCGTGAAATCCCAATCTCCCAGGAGATAGTCGAAGTCTGAGGGGGCCGACACCTTCGCCTGCACGTTAGTCGCTTCGCCGGTATGAATCCGCTCGTCAGCCCAGACGAGGGCTGCCGCGAAGAAAATCGAGAACCAGAGGATCGACTCGAAGAAACGCATGACGTAGCTCATGGCTGTAACATAGGTCCGTACGCTCTGCGCGCAATTGCGCTGGGGTGAGTGGTCGTACGCCTGACGCAAACGGCAGTCCACCTCATCCGATTGCTGTGTCTCCAGCTCTATACTTTTCGGCGTGAGGTTCGCGCCGGTGAACCGCAGGAACGTTGGGCCGCAAGGTCGAGACCAGCGGGCGGCTTCACCGAGCCGGTGTCACAATACTCGCGGGAAGTGATGTTGCTTCGCAGAACGCGTTGCTCGTACCAGGCGATTCGTTGCTGAGGGAAATCGATCGTGGTACGCGACTGCAATGGTCTCGTCCTTGCCTTTGGTGAGAACGCGCCGGCGGGTAGCACCTGACGATTCATTCAAGCCGACGCCGGCATGAACGCGAGCCAGTCGGCGCGGTGTTCGTGACGATCTCCTGAACGGCGCGCAATGCGACCTGCGCGACCGCACCCATGCAGGTCCGTCCGGCTAACGCTGCACATGAGAACCACCAGCCTTTGAACTGGCGGGGTTGACAGGGCGCGGCCGCAGACCGACACTGTCGTCAGCGCGCTCTGGGGCGCCTCCTGTCCGCGGCAAGGGAGCTTGCTCCCACCCTCTTCCATAGCAGGACACATCCGGATCCTTCGCTCCGGCCTGTAACTCAGCGGACTTCAGGCAGAAAAGGAGGAAGGTCCGATGATCAGGCGGATTACGCCCAAATCTTCTCTCGACAACCTGAAGAAGCAGGCGAAGCGATGGCTGAAGGAGCTTCGCAGCGGGTCGTTCGAAGCCCGGGCGCGTCTCGATCGCGTTCATCGCGCCGCACCGCCGCATCCGGGACTGCGCGACATCCAGCATGCGCTCGCGCTCGAGTATGGCTTTGCCGGATGGAGCGCGCTGAAGGCGGCCGTGGAAGAGTCGGTCCGGGCAGAACACGCCGGGGATACCATCGCGCGATTCCTCGAATACGCGTGCCCCGACCACCACGTGCGAGGTGGTCCCGCGCACCGGATCGCACGGCATGCAGCGATGCGCATCCTCCAGCGTCATCCGGCCCTCGCGCGGCACGACATCTACACTGCAGTCGTCTCTGGTGACATCATCGAAGTCGAGCGGCGGCTGCAGGAACGGCCGGAGCTCGCGAACGCCAAACGTTCCGCTGCAGGGCCTGACCGCTCGGGTGCAGGTGGCGCGATGGACTTCCTTCGCGACCTCGGAGCGAAGCCCTGGACACCCCTGCTGCATCTCTGTTTCACACGGCTTCCTCTCGCTCAGGCGAACGGGAACGCGGTGGCAATCGCGCGCCTGCTTCTCGATCGCGGAGCCGATCCGAACGCCTATTTCATGGCAGGAGACAGCCGCTACACACCGCTCGTCGGCGTCGTGGGCGAAGGTGAAGAAGGTCGCCAGCCGCATCCACGCCGCGACGAGCTGGCGCGGCTACTGCTCGAGCGGGGCGCCGAGCCGTACGACCAGCAGGTGATCTACAACATCCACTTCCGCGGCGAGATCCTCTGGTATCTCGAGCTGATGCACGAATTCTCGCTGAAGGCCGGGCGCAAGGAGGACTGGGATGACCCGGAGTGGCACATGCTCGACATGGGGGCGTACGGGAGCGGCGCGCGCTGGCACCTTGGCATCGCGGTCGAGCACAACGATCTCGAATTGGCGGAGTGGTGCCTCACGCACGGCGCGAATTCGAACTCGGAACCGGAGACCGACGACCGCTTTCCGCGGCGGAGTCTGTACGAGCGCGCGCTGGAGCTGGGCCACCTGGATCTCGCGGAGCTGCTCGCCCGGCACGGCGCGAAGCGCACCGATGTGAAGGACGCCGAGGGTCTCTATGTCGCGGCGTGTATGAGGCTCGACCGGGATGAAGTCCTGCGTCTGCTCGCGCAACACCCGGAGTATCGCACCTCTCCGAAGGCGATGCTCGCCGCAATCAAAAGAGATCGCGACGACGTGGTCGCGCTCCTCCTGGAGATCGGTACTCCCGTGGAGATGGAGAATGAAAACAAGCAGCGGCCGCTGCATATCGCGGCATCAAACGACGCTGTGCAGGTTGCGGAGCTGCTCATCCGCCGAGGTGCCGAAATCGATCCGGTCGAGCCGAGGTGGAACAACACGCCGATCGACTTCGCCGTCTATCACGAGCACGCGCGGATGATCGACCTGTTGAGCGGCTACACACGCGACGCCGGCAACCTGGCCTTCGCCGGCAAAGCCGGACGGTTGGGAGAGGTGCTGGGCGCTGATCCCGGACTCGCGAAAAACACGTCGCTCTTCTGGTTGCCGGAAGACGAGGCGGTAGCGCTGGAGATCGCGAAACTACTGCTGGAGTATGGCGCCGATCCCACGCTTCGCGACAACGACGGCAGAAGTGCGGCAGACAGGGCGCGCAGACGCGGGTTGCACGCCCTCGCGGCGCTTCTCGAGGAGAGCCGCAAGCAGCACGAGCTCGCCGCTGCGCTCGTTGCCGCCTACGACGGCGACTCGGCGGCGATCGAACGGCTGCGAGGGCATTACGCCGTTCCGCTCACACAAGAGGACGTGCGCGCTCTCGCATGGCGAAGCGTCTACTCGCTGCGACAGCGCTCTTCGCAGGAAAAGGAGCTCCACTTGCAGATGGGTGAGGCTCAGGAGCTTCTCGCGCGTGATGCGGGCTTCGGCAACTGGACCGCGTTCATCGATGCGGCCGCGGCCGGCAGGCAGGCTCCGGGAAAGCCTTATCAGATCGATCGGAAGCAGAACACGATCATGCCGCGGCGTGCGCTCAGCCCGGCCGAATGGGAAATGCTGCTCGGCGTGATGGTGGACCAGCGCATCACCGGAATCGACGCGAATGGCCAGATGACGGATACGATCCTCGCTCAGATTACCGAGCTCGATCACGTGACGCGGCTGCATCTGGCCGGATCGAGGCAAGTGACCGACGAGGGCGTGCGGCAGCTCGCGCGAATGCCGCAGCTTCGCCAGCTGGATCTGAGCGGCACAACTGTGACTGACCACGGTCTCGAGGTTGTGCGTCACCTGCGCGATCTGCGCGACTTCCACATGCCGTGGCAGCGTCTCGTGACCGACGCCGGTCTCGCACATCTGGCATCCTGCGAACAGCTCGAGAGCGTCGATCTGATGGGTACTGACACCGGTGACGGCGCGATCCGTGCGCTAGTCGCCAGGCCGAACCTTCGCAGGCTGAAGACGGGCCGGCGAGTGACCGATGGCGGTCTCGCGTTCCTCCACCAGTTCCCCGCGTTCAGCGAGTGGCGCGGAGGGGAGCTGAAGTACTCGCTGATGGATTCCGAGGCGGGACCCACTCAACTGCTCCTGGATGGGCCATTCACGAACTCCGGCGTCGCCAGTCTCGCAGGTCTCGACGGGCTGTTCGGCCTCAGCTTCTTCTGGCATGTGTCCGCCCTGACGCCCGACGCGCTGGCGCCTCTCGTGCGGCTTCCCAACCTCGGGCTCCTCGGATGGGAAGGAGAGCTGTGCGACGACACGGCGATGCGCCACATCGGCGCGATGCCGCACCTCCGTATGCTGCAGGCACAGGGCACCGTCGCCACCGATGACGGCTTTGCCGCTCTCAGCCGCTCGCAGACGCTCGAGCACCTATGGGGCCGGGATTGTCCGAACCTGACCTCTCGCGGCTTTCTTGCGTTGTCTACGATACCGGCCTTGCAGGGGCTGGGAGTGAGCTGCAAACGGGTTGGCGACGAGGCGCTCGCGGCAGTGCCGCGATTCCCTGCCCTCCGTGAACTGATGCCGATGGATGTCAACGACGACGGCTTCATTCACGTCGGAAGGTGTGAGCAGCTCGAGACGCTGTGGTGCATGTATTGCCGCGATACCGGCGACGCCGCGACCGAGAGCATCAGAAGTCTGGGCCGATTGAAGACGTACTATGCCGGGAAAACGCGCATCACCGATCGGAGTCTCGAAGTTCTGGCGACGATGACATCGCTCGAGCGGCTGACCTTCTGGGAGACCGAGGCGGTCACGGATGTGGGAGTGCGCCTGCTGGCCGGATTGCCGCGCTTGCGTGAGCTCAATGTGGAGGGGCTGCCGCACGTCACCGCCGATGCACTCACGGCGTTTCCGCCGGAGGTCCATGTCGTGTACCTCCCCTAGTGAGAAACGCCCTCGCAGACCGACGCGGTGTGAAAGTTGTCTCGTCAACTACGTCTGCGAAAGTCTGTCGAGCCTGGTTGTGCACATACTGTAGAGTCCTGTGGGCCCGCCTCATCGTTGAGATCCCCACGCCGGTGTAAGAGAAGGAGTCGTCGTGAGCCGAACGGGATTCCGGCCATCGGCGCCAACGGTGAAGAGACCATCGAATCCATCACGGCTGGAAATGAATGCGACGCGGTTCTCATCCCGAGCCCATGTATAGCTGCCGTCGTAGGCTGACGAACGGGCAAGCAACCAACGTGCGCGATCGGAGACCCGCACGATCCCGATCTGGTAGTTCCCGCCGTCCGCAATCTGAAAAACGATCAGGGAGCCATCCGGTGACCACAACGGCGGATCAGCTGTCACCTGCGCCCCGACGCTGAGCCGTTGGAGATTCCCGCCGGTCACGTCGATCGCGTAGACATCCGGGGTTCCATCGCGATCGGAAACGAAAGCGATGGCGCTCCCATCTGGTGACCACCGTGGGCTCCTGTGAGAGGCCGCGCCGCTGGTGAGCTGCTCGACGCCGCGGCCGTCGCTGCCCATGACATAGATATGCGAACTGCCATCGCGGGTCATCGAGAACGCCAGGCGACTGCCATCGGGCGACCATGACGGATCACCGTGCTCGCCGGGAGAAGCGGTCAACCGTCTCATTTCGCCGGATGTCACGTCGACGACATAGATGTGGATGTTCTTTCCTCTGCCCGCGACATAGACGATCCGTGCGTTGTCGGGAGACCAGCCGCGGGTCGACTTCGCGACGATGCCCCCAGCGAGGCGCTTCTGCTGTGCACCATCCGAGTTCATGACCCAGAGCTCCCAGACGCTCCCGACGCGTGATGCAAATGCGATTTGTCGGCGGTCATGCGACCAGAGTGGAAATCGGTCCTCCGCATCGCGCCGGGTGAGCCGCCGTTGGTTTTGCCCGGCAGCACCCATCACATAGATTTCCCAGTCTCCGTCGCGGCGGGACGCAAAGGCGATCTCATCGGAAGCGGCCGTAATCGACCGGGCCTTCGTCGGTGTGGAGGTCAGCCCCACGGCCAACCAGAGCACAGACACCGCGATGACGCCGAAGCTGCTGCATCGCCGGATCATCAAGGTCCCTCCTTCATGCAGAATCGCATGACGTAACGCATGGCTGCAACTTTTCAGACACTTCCTGGCTTCCTGCCGACAAAGACATCGCGCCCCCACGGATCCAGACGCGATCGCGCGTCGAAGCCGGCATCATGCAGGAATGCGAGCCAGTCGGCGCGTGGAAACAAGCCGAACTGATGACGATCCGCCCGCAACTGCATCGACCCATCGGACTCCCGAAACAGGAAAGTCCAGTGAACCTCATAGACGCAATCATCCTGATCGGGGTCCAAGGTCCATTGCAGGTAGCGCAGCGCGGTGCCGTCAGGGCCGTCCTCTCCTCCCGTTTTGGTCGCCGGTTCAAAGGTCTCCTTCACAAAGTCGGGCACGAAGACGGCTCCGCCACCTGGGCGAAGGTGTCGGTAGGCGGTAGCGAGCACGGCCTTCAGAGCCCCCGGCTCGGTGGCGTACATGATCGCGTCGTGGACCAATACCAGATCGAATGTCGTTCCCAGATTCAGCGTTCGCATGTCACCGAGAATATGGACGCACTCCGGATTCACACTGCTGCTGATGCCGAGCATCGAGGCTGAGCGGTCGGTGAGCGTGAGTGCCAGCCTCCCCTTCAGGTGGAACGCGAGGCTCCCGGCGCCAGCACCGAGCTCGAGGAGAGTATGAGGTGGCGAATCGGGGGCTGCGAGGAGCTCCGGTAACAGGTCCTGAGCCTCTTCAACATAGTGCGAAGGGGGCGAGAACAAGTGCCACCAACGCGCCATCTCTTCATAGAGCCACATAGGTCAGCTGTCCCCATGGCTTGCCATCAACTACGTGGAGAGCGAGATTTCAGTACGAAAAGCAGGGCGACTCCAAGGACCACGACGATGTCCCACACACAGATGTCGCCATAACGGTAGAACGGCAGATGGTCGTCGAGCCCGTATCGATCGATGACGAACTCGGCAATCAGGATCCACGTATTGACGAGTACGAGCGCGGATGCCAGTCGCACCCACAAAGGGAGCTGATGAAACGCGATCCGTTCCATGCTCATTCGACTCTCGTCCACCGTCCGTCAGAATGCGCCTGCCATCGGACGCCATCTTCGTCGAGCCATTGTCCGAGCGGAGCTCCCTCCGGTGTCTCGGAACCGAAACGGAGCACGTGCCCGTCGATGTCGAACACGTGCAGCTCGCGAGAACCCCACGGAAAATTCTCCGGCGGATGACGAATCCGGGCGCCGCGATCGCGCAGTTCTTCGAAGAGCCTGTCGGCGTCGCTCACCGCGAACCACATCCACGTGCCGGGATGTCCCTGACTCCCTTCACACAACATCAGACTCGCCTTGCCACGACTCACCGAGCCGAAGCCGCCGGAGCCCCAGTCGACCTTGAATCCGAGAACGTTCACGTAGTAGTCGACACTCGCGTCGTAATCGGCGACGCGCAGGATCGGTGTGACTCCTGCGACGGTCGCCACCCTCTCACCCGGCGTCGGTGACTTCTCCTCCGGCATCAGCGCACCTTCCCGTCTTTTGTGCACAAGGAAGCATATCCCTGCGGAGTGGATGGAAACGAGCCTGCGGTGTGGACGGCTCGACTTCGTACGCGAACGGTTGCAGCGTTTGCATCCGCTGGTCTACCCTCTTGATTCGTGAAGAGCCGGATTCGCCCCTGGATGATCGTGTCGGCCGCATGGCTCGCCCCGGCACTCCTGGGCGCAGTGAACGAGATCGCCCAACTGCGTATCCGCGGGGAACCTGCGCTCGATGTTTCGGCCATCCTTTTCGGCGCCGGCGACTGGCTGATCTATGCCGCGCTCACGCCGATCGTTTTCGTCTTCGCGCAGCGATTGCCGCTCCTTCGGCCCCGACTGGCCCGCAACGCGGCCATCCACCTGACGCTCGCGCTGGCGTTCAGTGCACTCTGGGCTGGCCTCTGCACACTGCTCAAGGGCGCGCTGGTGCCGGAAGGCCTGTGGGGCGATCTTCGAACGCATTTCACGATCTGGCTGTTCATCACGCTTCCGGTCGGAGTCGCCATCTATTTCGGGCTCGTCGGAACCGAGCACGGGGTCCGCTACTTTGCCGAGGCGAAGGAACGCCGGATTGCGATGGCAGAGCTCTCCGGGCAGCTCTCCTCCGCGCGCCTGGCGGCGCTCCAGTCGCGTGTCAATCCGCACTTTCTGTTCAACACCCTCAACACGATTGCCGTGCTGGTGCGCGACGGAGACCAGCGTTCCGCGACGCGTATCATCGAGCTGCTGAGCGATCTGCTCCGCCGGACGCTCGACACGACTGCGCACGAGGTGTCCCTCGGGCGCGAACTGCAGCTCGTGAACGACTACCTGGAGATCGAACGGGCGCGATTCAGCGATCGCCTCGAGACGCGGATCGAAGCAGGAGAGGCGGTGCGTTCCGCGCTCGTGCCTGCGCTTGCAGTGCAGCATCTCGTCGAAAACGCGGTGCGGCATGGGGTGGGACGGCAGCCGGCTGGTGGAACCGTCACGGTGGTGGCGCGTCGCAACGGAGACGTCGTCGAGATCGCCGTTCTCGACGACGGTCCCGGCCTGGACTCGGCTGGCGAGCCTTCCGGTCACGGCCTGAACAACACGCGCGAGCGCCTCCATGCGCTCTACGGCGAAGCGGCGAGTCTCGCCGTCGAGAATCGAAGCGGCGGCGGTGTCGGCGCGACGCTGAGAATCCCGTTCCGCGAAGCAGTGGCATCGAAAGGAAGGGAGCGAGAGGATGGCTGAGTGGCGCGTGGTCGTCGCCGACGACGAGCCGGCCGCACGACGCGGTGTGCGGCAACTGCTCGTTGCGTTTCAGGACTTCCACGTCGTAGCGGAGTGCCGGAACGGAGCCGAAGCATTGACGGCGATCGAACAGAAGAAGCCGCATCTTCTGTTTCTCGACATCCACATGCCCGGCCTCGATGGGTTCGACGTCCTCCATCGAGCGGCAACTACGCCGATGCCTCTCGTCGTCTTTCTGACCGCGTACGCCCAATTCGCCGTACAGGCCTTCGAAGCAGAAGCGGTCGACTACCTGCTCAAACCCGTCTCCGAGGCGCGGTTCCAGGCTACGATCGAGCGTGTCGAGCGTCGCCTTCGGGAAGAGGAAGGGACGGCTCGGATTCCAGCGTTTCGAATTCCACTGGCCGGCGGCACGCGTTTGGTTCGGGTCGCCGACATCGAATGGATCGAGGCGGCAGGAAACTACGTCCGGCTCTGGACGAACAGGCGAAGCCATCTTCATCGAGAATCGCTCAACGAGCTAGAGCCGCGCCTGCGAGACGCCGGATTCGTACGCATTCACCGCTCCGCGATCATTCGACTCGAACGTGTCGAGACCGTCGTGAAGGAATCCGACGGCTCGCTCACCGCGGTGCTCAGGTCCGGGACCCGGGTACCCGTGTCGCGCCGGCGCCGCGCGGCGCTGAATGCCGCGATGCGATGAGAGTCGTGCTGTGCCAGAAAAGATCCCGTGGGTCGTCGTAAAGGAATTGGAGAAAAGCGCGTGAGTGACTCTGATACGATCAGCATGCTCTTTGGCGGGATGGAAAAGCTTGGGCCGGGTGACGATGCGCACACCCTCTACGTCCTGCGCCTTCTCCCCAGACAGGACTTCCGCTTGATAGTTGACGCGGGCTGCGGGTCCGGCCGCCAGACGCTCGCGATCGCTCGTGCGCTTGGCACACCAGTTCACGCCGTCGACACTCACCAGCCATTTCTCGACGACCTGGAGCGACGTGCCGAAGTGCGACAGGTTCGGGAACTGGTGCGCACGCACTGCATGGACATGAAAGACATTCCGGCCGCTTTCCCCGGAATGGATCTGCTCTGGTCCGAAGGCGCTGCTTACAACATCGGCTTTGCAAATGCATTGTCCGTATGGGCACCCGCCATATTGCCCGGCGGCTTCGTTGTAGTGAGCGAGTTGTCCTGGCTCGATCGAGAGGCTGCACCGGTTGCTGTTCGCGACTTCTTCCGCGCCGGCTACCCTGACATGCGCGCGGTGCAGCAGAACGCGGAGTTGGTGACACGCGCAGGCTTCAAGCTACTTGGCACCCACACGCTGCCACGCGAGGCGTGGGTGGAGGGCTATTACGACGTCCTCGGGCCCCGCGCAAAGGCACTTCTCGACCACCCGAGTCCTTCGGTAAGAGAGCTCGCTGCCGAAACGATCAAAGAGATCGAGGTCTTCGAGCAGGCCGGAGACAGCTACGGGTATGTTTTCTTTCTGCTTCAGCGCGCCTGACAGGGCCTGGGCGTCAGGCGACACCTTCCGGAGGTTTACCGTACAAGCAAGAAAGCTGACACGGATCTCAATGTTTCCGATCTTGACCAGAGCGTTGCATGGTTCGAGAAACCGCAAATACAGCGTGCACATACGGGCCGCTGCACCTCGACTATCTCGTCCACCCGGACGGCGTGCGCTGGGGCGGTCTCGCTGCCGTTTTCGGTATCGGATTGTTCTTCGGCATCATCTACCGCCGTCCGGGAACCTCTGGATTCCGGCGGTGTTGCACGGAATCTGGCCGATGAACATGACTTGAATTCTGAAATTACAGGTATCACCAGCTCTATTTCTATCCGCCGCCACTAATGTAGTTCCCGGGAGGATGAACCATGACTTCAGCGCCACAAGTCGAGGTTGAACAGCACCACACATCCCTGCGCGTTGCGGATCTCTCCGCGGCGGTCGAGTTCTACACGACCCGTCTTGGGTTTCTACATGCGTTCAGTTGGGGTGAGCCACCCACAATGGCCGGCGTCAACCTCGGCAAGACGCAGGTTTTCCTCGAGACCGGCACTCCGGCGCCTGAGGGATGCTCGCTGTATTTCGTCGTCGGCGATGCCGACGAGCTGTACGAGTTCCACCGGACAAATGACGTCCAGGTCATCGAGGTGCCGGGCGACCGCCCCTGGGAGCTTCGCGACTACACAGTGCGTGACCTCGATGGATATGCGCTGACGTTCGGACATCGCATTTTGAGCCGGGAGCCTCCGCTCGAGATCGAGCGGGTCGACGTGCCGATCCGACTCGAGCGGCGGCTTGCCGCAGTCCTGCAGGACCTGGCCGCGCGCAAGCGAATGAGTGTCAGCAGTTGCCTCGAGGAAACGCTCCTCCACACATTCGAGCCGCTCGGCGACGGTGTCGCAAGTCCTCACACGAAAGCCGATCTCCGGTACATTCAGGAACTGAAGCGGAGACACGGGCTCACTTATGATAGTCATGCGAGCTACCGCTTCGTGGAGCGACAAGATGCGTCGTAACGGAGGGGGGAACAGGCCGCTTCGAACAGGAGAGGACATGAAGGCACGAAACGCGTTCGTCTGTCTGCTGTTACTGGTATCGACTGCCAGCTGCGCCACCACCGGAGGTCGATCTGATCGCGACGCTGCAACCGCCTTAGCGGCGGTCGATGTCACCGGCCGTTGGATCGTCACCATTTCACTCGACGGGGAGACGATCAGCGGCGTGGCCCTGTTGACACAGAACGGCGACGAGGTGACGGGCTCGATCGGACCTGATGAACGCAACCAGCATCCACTCGAAGGAGTCGTGGAGAGGGAGCAGATAACACTCACAACACTTCCGCGTCCAGGACGAACCGTGGCGTTCGACAAGTGTTACCTGACCCTGGATGGCGAGACGTTGAAAGGCAGGATCGAACGAGCCGGATCGAGCGATGGAGGGACTATCGAGTTTCGCAGGATGGACGAATAGCCAGGCGCTGCACGGAAACTAACCTGATCGCTGCTGCTCCGCGAGCGCTATACTTTTAGTACGGACTGGTCGCCGCCCGTGATCGCCAGCCGATCAGACAGCGCAAGACACGTGGGTGGTTGCCGTGAACGAAGAAGGAGGACTGATGATGTTCGCCCATCCCACACCGGAGCTACCGGTCGAGGACGTGGTACGGGCGCAGCAACATTACCGCGACGCACTCGGTTTTGAGATCGGGTGGCTCTACCCCGGAGGAGATATTGGTGCCGTTTCGCGAGACGACGTCCCCATCTTCTTTCGAAGAAGAGAGCGACCGTTCGAACCTGCCGTTCACTGGGTTTTTGCGGCGGATATAGACGCCACTTACCAGGAACTGTCTTCGCTGGGCGCCAAGATCGTTGAGCCTCTCGAGCGCAAGACCTGGGGCTTGCGTCAGTTCACCGTGGAAGACATCGACGGAAATCGCTTCTATTTTCACTGCGACTGAGTTGGCGCTTGCCTATCACGCCGGGCTTTCGCCGGCCTTCGTAGATGCCGAACCATGCGGCGATCATTCGCGCCCGTGAACCGCGGGACCTTGGGCGAACGATGAACGTGACCATCACGATTCCAGAGCGGCTTGTCACCGCATGCCACACCAATAGTGAGCGCCGTGATTGGCTGACCAGGCTTCCGGGAATCGTTGAGAATCTGCGAAGTATCTGGTCGCTGCAACTTGGATCTCCGTTCGACACGCCGGACGTGAGCGCAGCATGGGTAGCGCCTGCGCTGCGGCAAGACGGTAGCCGTGCGGTGCTGAAGGTGGGAATGCCGCATATGGAGGCCGAATCTGAAATCGAAGGTTTACGCTTCTGGGCTGGTGAGCCAACTGTCTCCCTGCTCGAGGAGAATGAACAATGTGGGGCTATGCTATTGGAACGCTGCGAACCGGGGACCGCGCTTCGACGCGAAGCGGAATCTCGTCAGGATGTCGTGATCTGCGAGCTATTGAGACGCCTGTGGCGTACGCCTTCGAATCCGCACTCATTCCGGGCGCTGCAGGTAATGACAAGATACTGGAGCGAGGAAACGAGGCGGAATTCGGCACGCTGGCCCGATCAAGGACTCATTCGAGAGGGATTGAATTTGCTTCAGCAGCTTTCGAGGCCTGAGCCCGACGACGTGTTGCTCGCCACGGACCTTCACGCCGGTAACGTCCTGGCGGCTGAGCGGGAACCGTGGCTCGTTATAGACCCGAAACCATTCATAGGTGATCGGGCGTATGACGCGACACAGCATCTACTAAACTGCAAGCAGAGGTTGCTCAGGGCGCCTCACAAGACCGTGGCCAGAATCGCGGGTCTATTGGAGCTGGACGCTGAGCGAGTCCGGTTATGGTTATTCGCGCGAGTAGCTGCCGAGCCTCGTGACACCTGGGATGCCGAGTCTATTCGGTTGGCCCGGATGCTCTCATGATCTTTTTTCTCAACCGTCAGCGATTAATCTGAACTCGGCGGGTGGTCGAGTTACGCGACTCACTCTCCGAAGCGGACGAATCCTCGGTCCCGGTCACCCTGACCGTCCAATCGATTACGACATCAGGATAGCCCTGCACTGACGTGGGCCAGACGAGGCCGTCTGTCTGAACTCGGAACGAATGATCGGCCTCCGGGAAAATCCGTACCGACGCGAAGTCGCCTGAACCCTCGAGCAGGGCCTGCATAATTGTCGCTGCACTCGCCCTGGGTGGCACGCGCTGATCGCGGCCGCCATAGAGCAGGAGAACGGAGCTTTGACCTTCGCCCAGTGCATCAGCGGATCGAAGCTGCCGAAGTTGCGTGAGAACTGCCAGTAGTGACTGTCGTCTGCCGGGAGAGGGAAGGCCCACAGTTTCCCCTCGACCTGTTTCCACGCGGCGGCCAGTCTGTCGCGCGACTCACCGCGGTATGCGGCTCCGACGAGCGCGGCAACGTACTCCCGCGCAAGCTCGGCATCCTCGGCCGGCGGCGAGGACATTCCCAAAGAATTGTGGATGCTGTAGATCTCGACGTCGGCAGGACGGAGTCCAGCCGCCGCGGAGCCGATCACGAACGCTGCGCCCTATTTCCCGGCTGCGAGCGGAGCGAGCGTCCCCCCCTGGCTGTGTCCATGAATTCCGATCCTGACAGAATCCACCAGCGCGCTTCGACGCAACGCTTCGACCGCTGCAGCGACATCTCCGGCAAGTTCGTCGTACGTCGCGTCACGCCAGTTGCCCTTCGATTCGCCCACCCCTCGCTTGTCGAAGATGAGGGCCGCCACGCCGGCGCGTGCGAAGCGGGTTGCCAGGTAGAGCGAAGCCCATCTCCCCTCGGGGCCGGAGCCATGAAAGAAAACGACAGCTGCCGGCTTCCGGCCTGAGTCCGGCGGCATGAGGAGAGTTCCCGCAAGGAGTACCTCGCCGTTACGGAATGTGAAGACATGCTCCGCAAGCTTCGGAGCGGGCACATCGATCCGCGTCAGCAGAACCGTTCCGGTCGCTCCTTGCTCCTCGAACTCTCCCGCAAGGGTGTCTTCCGTGAGCACCCCCGAGAACGTCGTCGACGTCGCATCTCCTACGAGCTTCCATTGCACGCTGGACCCATCGACGGTGATGTCCCGGAAAGGAATCCCGATTGCCCTTAGCCGATCTGAATCGAATGTCCCCTTCCATCCGGTCACTTCAGAGATGAAGTGGACGGTCACGTCCAACCGATCCCCGTCGCGTTCCCAGAAGCCGCTCCATTCGCCATTCAGATCCGGCGGCGTGGACATGGCGTGAACGGCGGTGCCGATCGGAGCGAAAAGAATCAGAATGCTCAGTAGGAATGATCGGCGGTTTGCGTGCATGCCCAGCAACATACGAACGACCTGGCGCAACTGTCAACGAGAAATTCTGCCGCGGCAGCTGCATCGCGATGGAACTGCCCTGGCGCGAAGCGCTGAACGACCGGTCGCATCGTGGGGTCCGCAGCTTCATTCAGAAGCGTTTCGCGCGTGACACGCTGCTCCATATGGAGTCCGAACAAGTGTCGCGTCTCGCGCGCAGTCCCGCCGCGGGGCAGCGACAGTCGTTGCAGAATGTTACGATATGCCACGCCCCACATCATTCGCCCGTTATCCAACGGCCGCCGCCTGTATCGGACTTGGACGATGTCGCTCAGTGTATGGGTTGGGCGGCAGAAGTAGCGCAAAGGGAGAACGGCTATGAATGACGCAGCGGAGAACTTTGGGCTTAGTCAGATCGGCCAAATTGCCGTCCCGGTCAGCGATATCGACCGGGCAATTCGGTTTTATCGAGATACGCTTGGAATGCGATTCCTCTTTCAGGCTCCGCCCGGCCTGGGTTTCTTTGATCTAGGCGGCGTTCGCTTGATGCTGGACGGCCCAGCCAAAGCGCAGGCCGGGAACAGCTCCGTCATCTACTACAAAGTCCCGGACCTTCGGGCAGCATTCACAACGCTGTCGAAGCGAGGCATCCAATTCGAGGCGAAGCCGCATATGCTGGCGAAGATGCCGGATCACGAGCTGTGGATGGCCTTCTTCCGCGACCCTGACGAAAACCTTATTGCGCTCATGAGCGAGGTGAGGTGAGAGTCATTGCCAAGTGTGCCGCCCGAACCCGCGCTGCAGCCGACGCGCCTACGCGTCGCGGCTTGAGCTTCGTTCGTTAGGAGATGAAATGCGAACAGTCTTCGATCAGGGAACCGCCCGTCGTACTGAGAAATCTTCAGCCGCTTTTCACGACCGGTCCTGTTGACTGGAGCGCCACGCGACCACTGAGGAACGACTGATGCCGCCGAGTGTGATCCATCTCGTGGGTCCCGGAGCGGCGGGCAAGACGACTACGGGCGCGAGGCTTGCCCGACGCCTGAGGCTCGCGTTCGTCGATCTCGACGAGCAGTTCGCTGCCAGGCACGGGGACATCTCCGGGTACCTCAATGTCCATGGCTATGCCTCGTACGCCTCGCAGAACGTACAGTGCTATCTCGAGATCATCGGACTCGGAACCGAGCCGAAGGTGCTGGCTGCGTCGTCCGGCTTCATGACGTGCGCGCCCGATGTGCATCCCGATTACGCACGTCTCCGCCGAGAAGTCGCCGCCAGTGCAACGACACTCGTGTTGCTCCCATCGCTGGACTACGAAACGTGCGTAGCCGAGACCGTTCGTCGGCAACTGGGCCGCCCGTTCTGTCGTTCGGCCGCTCGCGAAGAGGAGGTCATCCGGCAGCGTTTTCGTGTCTACCGCAACCTCCCGGCTGCAAAGCTCGAGACGATGAAACCCGTTTCAGAACTGATTGATGCGGCCGTGGCGCACCTGCTGCCCGGCCCTGCGATGGAGCCGTCGGCGTGGAACTGACGCTTGACACGCCGCGGCTCACAACGTCCGTCACCGGCAGCAGATCTCCAACTCTGCGGCTTTGGACTGAACTTTGGTGTTAGTCCACAATTCACACGGCGATGAATCCTGACCCAGAGTTGATTGATGCGATGTTCGCAAAGCATGGCGTACCGGGGCCATGGGAGATTCTGCCCACGACCGGTGTGGCGAATCACATCTTTGCGACCAGGGACGTCGTACTCCGCGTGCCGACCAATCATCCCGACGGTGTGGTGGACGCACGGACGGAATCGGTCGCTGCACCGGTTGCACACGCGGCAGGCATTCTGACGCCGCGCTTGATCGCATTCGATGACGATCAAACGCTCGTAGAGCGACCCTTCTCGCTGTGGGAGCGCGTACATGGAGAAACCCTCGGATTGACGAGTCTGTCGTCTGATCTGACAGCCAATGTCTGGCGAGGCGTCGGTCGCGAGCTCGCCAGACTCCACCTGAGGGTTCGAGAATGCGCCGACCCCGAAGGATATCTCGACAATCCTGAGCGCTCCCAGGATGTTGACGCGATTGTGAAGCGGCTAGTCAACGCGAAGAGGCTCAGCATCGCGACGGCCGCACAAGTCGAGCGCCTGGCCGATGACCTACGCCCGCACATCGCCACAAACACCGAGATGCGTTTCATCCATGACGATATCCACGCGATGAACATCATGTGCTCGGCTGAGGGTAAGCTGCTGGCCATTATCGACTGGGGCGACGCCGGCTGGGGCGATCCCGCGCTGGACTTCACTGCCATTCCGTTCGACGCGGTTTGGCCGACACTAGAAGGATACGAAGCAGAAGCGCGAGACGCGCTAGGTACATACCCAGAAGCACGGATGTAAAGTTGGGGCCACATCTGAAAAATCAACTTAATGCCCAAGGACATCACATCGTTGACAGAGTCGCTGCCGCACTCGGTGACGACCGGACGTGTGTACCAGGCAAGAGGCCGAATGCGCTAAGTGGATTTTCGAGAGGTGAGCTCAACTTGACTGACGATGGCTTCACGAGACGGCAATGTTTGGCGAGCGATATAGCTGAATTGTTCTACGGTCCGTAGATCTATCCAGTGAAGTGAGTGGATCTCGGAGGCGCTTCGATGGCGCGATCGACCGATCCGTTCGCATCACGTAGCATTGAGCCTGACCGGAGGCTTTCGTGAGCAAGCGCTCAGCACGACGGAATCGGGGAAGGACGCTGAACAAAGAGTCGAATCTTAGAAACGTCAGGAATAGGCGAACAAGCGTGGGAATCTTCTCAGAGTACATCGGCAGAACACTGAGCTTCGAGCAGCGAGAAGCTGAGCGGAAAACCCAGCTTCGGCGCATATCAACCGCCAGAGGACGCGACATCATCGTTTATGCCGCCGACATTTCCAAGGGGCAGGAGGGTGCGCCGATTTCGATCGATTACAGCGACCTGATGCCTATCAGCGATCAGCTTGCGAACTGCACCGGCACAGCGATCGACGTTATTCTCGAAACTCCCGGTGGCGATGGCACGGTTGCCGAAGATATCGTTCGCATCCTGCGTGATCAGTACGATGACATCGCCTTCATCATCCCGGGCTATGCGAAGAGTGCCGGCACGATCATGGCCATGGCAGGTGACGAAATTCTCATGGGTCCCACCTCGGGGCTGGGGCCTATCGATGCTCAGTTGTTCTGGCAGGGAAAAGTATTCTCCGCGGAAGCGCTCATCGAGGGGATGGAGAAGATCAAGAAAGAAGTTGAGAAGACGGGCGTACTCAATAAGGCGTACATCCCGATGTTGCAGAATATCTCACCTGGTGAGTTGCAAAGCGCAAAGAACGCGCTGGACTTTGCACGCGAGCTCGTGACGAGATGGCTGGCCACATACAAGTTTCGCAACTGGACCACGCATTCATCCACAGGACTCGCGGTGACCGCAGAGGATCGCAAGCGTCGTGCGGCGGAAATCGCAGAGCAACTATGCTCACATCAGAAATGGCTCTCGCATTCTCGCTCGATTCGTCTTGCCGACCTTCAGAAGATGCGATTGCAGGTAACGGATTTCACAAAGGCTGAGCCTGAGTTGGCCGACGCCATCTCTCGTTACAACGTTCTGATGCGTATGACTTTTCATTCTCAGGTATATAAGCTGATCGAAACCATCGACTCTCAAATCTATAAACACTTCAATAAGCAGCAAGTTATCGTTCAGCAGCCGGAGACCCCGCCGAGCTCACGGCCACTGACACCCGGAATGGACGCTCCAAGTGCCGTTGTAGACATCACCTGCAGATCCTGTGGAACTCAACGGCGACTTCAGCTAAACTTCGAGCCGAACGCAGCCTTGGCGCCGGGAGCGGAGCCCTTGCCTTTGAGTGGGCCGGTGACTTGCAAGAACTGTGGGAACGCACTGTGTGACGCAGCTGATCTCCGGAAGGAAGTTGAACAGCAAGCTGGTCGGGAAGCCACGAGCTGAAAGAGCGGGCCTTACAATGGACTCCTCTATGAATTTCGAGATCATCTTCACGAAGATGGACGAGGTCCTTCAGTCTGAGCAAAATGCCGAGTTTCGAGTTTCTTTCGCGGAGGCTCCTCCGGAAGAGCGCGACTCTATCAACGAGCTCAGGAAGCTGGTGTCGGTAGTGACGTCGAGCAGCTCGACAAGCTTCATTACCTCCTGAATTACGAGCGGGCTCCATCTTCCCCAAGCTCACACCGAGGGCACGTGGAACGTGTCGGTTCCTTCCGATGTTACATTGAGGCGATGGCAAAGGTCACGATCACAGGCCGCTTCGCTACGACATCCGACGTTGTTCGAGTGCACCCAATTTCACCCGCTCGCCAGGCCTGGCTCGAAGAGCAGCTCCTCATGATCGAGAGCCGCAGCACACTTGCGAGAAGGCTCTCCCGCCCCACGAACACGCCGAACGTTCGGAAATCCTCGTAACCGACGGGTCAGCCGCGTCTTTCCAGCCGCACGGCTTAGGGAAAAACGACATCTTCAATGCCATGTGTGACACATTTGCTGACATGCGGTGCACATGTTCCCAATCTAAATCTGCGCTTAAAGATCCAGCCGCCGTTTTGCGGTATACGCTGCTAGACCATGTACTGCATGTCCGAACCGTGAGTCGGATATGCGAAGAGCATCTTTTTGATCTGCGAGCTCGTCGTTCCCGTTCGCATCGCCATTGCGAAGAGGTTGATCATTTCCTCGGCCGACGGGCCGAGAAGGTGCGCCCCAAGAATGAGCCCGCTCTCTTCTTCGATGAGTACCTTCGATCCGGAGTGCGTTTCGCCCACACGGCGAGATGAGTACCAGGAGGAGGTGTCGAGAAGACTCGTCCGGAAGCGGAGTCCACGTTCGGTTGCGGCCTGTTCCGTCAGGCCGACCATGGCGAGAGGTGGGATCGTGAATGCAACACTCGGAACGACCGAATAGTCGGCCCGGAGCTGATTGCCTTCGAGGAGGTTGGCAGCGACGAGCCGTCCCTCGTATCCTGCCACAGGC
>JBGTDX010000055.1:0-3105 GCA_041748075.1 Thermoanaerobaculia bacterium | reverse complement strand
GCGGCAGCTCAACCTCGACGATCCCCAGGGGGCGTTGCTCGGGAGTCATCTGGGGCTCATCCCGAACGACCTCGGCATCCCGCTCGACGTGGCGGGGTTCGGAGCCCAGATCTCGTACATCGCCAACACGCCCCACATCGGACTGCAGGCGGTCGTGCCGCAGGGGATGAACGCCGACGCGCTGGCGACGCCGCAGGTGGACGGCACGCTGGTCGGGCTCTACCGCGCCGTGACCACGCTCAAGAATCGCGTCCTTGCCATTCGCCAGGACGGAAGTGCCAACACGCTGGTGCTCGCCGACGCGCAGCTTGGCGGCGTGACCGGCACCCACACTCTTCCGATCGGCGGGCGACCGCTTGCGGTAGCCGGCCTCAGCAACTGGCCGAGCCGGCTCGGCTTCGGGAGCGACACCAAGGTGAGCCGAGACCTCGCCGTCGTCATGTGCCAGGGTAGCGGCATCTGCGTCGTGCCAGTCAACGCCGCCAGCGGCCAATTCGACCCCGGGCTGCTGCACGACGGCATCGGAGTGATCAAGACCCCCGGCGGCAGCCCGCAGGGCGCGGTCGCCGATCCGCTGAGCCAGCTCCTGTTCGTGGCGGACGGCACGGCCGGCCTGACGGTGATCGACCTGGCGGTGCCGGGTGGGAGCCGGGACGACGACGGGGACGGGGTGGACGATCGGGTTCTAGGCACCGTGGATCTCGGTGGCTCGAGAGCGAAATCGGTCGCATTCTTCAGGGACTTCACTCAGGCTGTTATCGTTGCTGTCGCTGCGGAGGACGACGGGGTAACGCTGGTTCAGGTGCTCCCAGGCGGTTTCGGTTCCACGCCTTCCCTTTTCTCGTCATTCGCTTCGTCTGCGGCAACTGCCGCAACAGAAGAGATCTGTTTCAGGGCGGATCTGGATATCGAACATCCGGCTTCAGGAATTGTTGACGATGAGTCGGAGACAATGCCCGGCGGTCTGGTTGCAGTGACGAATGACAGCGCGACGCCATTGACTCGGCTCCTGTTGCGTCCAGTAGTCACCGAGGACCCTTCAGGCTCAATCTACAGACTATCGTTTCCAAGCACCACGATTCAGGTTTGGCAGAGTCCCGGCAGGATCGGTGCAGTCGTTAGTGACGAGACGGAGTTCTCGGCTACCGAAGCCTCGATTGTCTACGTGGAAGGGTTGTCGAAGAGTTCATCCATTGCTGACGTGGCGGTCACGCTAAAGTGGATCAATGGCGGAAAAGAACATATCGGAGACGTAGTTCACCTTACGGTGGTGGAGGCTGAGTTCCATGTCGAAGTGCGGAACTTCATTCGTCAGCAGTGGGTGGATATTCCGCACCCTCTCTTTCCGTTCACCGCGGCCAAGGGCGACGATCGTTCGCCGACTGCAGGGCCTTCTCTTGCCTTTCGTATGCTCCAGGCTGCAGTGATCAATCCGTTCGGTGAGTTGGACGAGAATCGCATCAAGGACACAAAGTTCCCATCTGAGTTCATTCCCGAAGACAAGGTCAGATGCGATCTTGTTTCCAATAGTCGGATCGCGAATTGCGTTGGACTAACGGTCCACTACGACAAGTTGTCCTCGATTCCCATGCCTGCACAGGGGTACTCGGAGGAGAACCGCATTACTGATCTGGCACTTTCCGAGGAGCTGGTCGACGCAAACCGAGGTGCTCCCTTCATGACCGATTTCGGTTTCGCAGATCGAAGCGATATGTTCGTGTTGCCCATTCAGATGATCAGTGAACGAGCAGTCAAGGTTCTCTTCTCGGGAAGCGCAGCCGAACCAATTGTGCCTCTCGCTGAGACGATCGACTATACGTTTATGATAACCATCGACGCGACGGATCCGTTGAAGCCACGGTACATCCTCGAAGGTACCCAGGATGGTTTTCCAGGCTATGAGGTACTCATCCGTGACTCAGATGGACCGGATACCTTAGTATACAAGTTCGTCCCGGCTCTCTCGAAGACGCCACTAAGCCTTCTCCCGCTGGTCGACGATGAAACGATACCACCAGGCACCGGAGGAATTATCCCATGACGGCTTGGCGTGTGCTCGCGATCGGGTTGGCGGCTTGTCTATTCTGCGCTCCTTTGCGGGGGACGAGTGCAGCGCAGGAGGCCATAGACGCGGCATCGCTACGCCATGAGCTCGGGAAGTCGGACGAAAAGGCGCGCGTCGAGGCTCTGGCAACAATTGCGGCGCGCGTGGATGAAACGAATCGTCGCGCCGGCGGAGGGGAAGAGGGAATTGAGCGAATGCGGAAACTGGTTGACCCAATCCGATCCGAGCTCGTAGGCGCCACGAAGGATCCGAGCGCGGCGGTAAGGGCGGTCGCGGCATATGACTTGGCCTGGACTACTCCAAGCCGAGAAACCGCGGCCGCACTGACCAGGTTGATGAACGACGAGTCGAAAGACGTGCGCCGAAACGCGATGACGGGCCTCATGATGATAGGATCGGAGTTTCCGGAAGTTCGCAAGAAAGTACTGGATGCCCTCAATCTTCAGGATCCTGGATCATACGAGATGGCCGCATCGGTTGTTGCCTACTGGGAGGCAGATGAAGCTCTGCCTCGGCTCATTGCAGGTCTGTCTAGTGAGTCGTATTCCATCAAGGCGGCTGCTGCCAGGGCAATCGCTGCAATGGGTGCCAAGGCGCACATTGCCCTGCCAAGTCTCCGTGGAGAACTCGCCGCAGTCCGTCGTGAAGAGCAAAACCAGAAGGATCTCGCACTTCTGCTGGAACGGACAATCGGCGAGGTGGAGCGCAGCACGTCACCTACTTCAACGGCGGACTAATCGAGCTGATGCCGAGTAAAACGAGCAGGAACGGGGTGTTGTGCCTCGCCAAGACTCATCCGGCCGTCCCGAGGGGTCAGAAAGACCCGGCAGCGCGCGCTTGAGAACTGGGCGGGTAACGGTCGGCTTCAGGATGCGCACGCGCAGGCTGCGACGCCCTCGGCCAACTTCAATCCTAGCCCACATCGGTTCGGAACCGTGCCTGACCCTCCCGAAAATTCGATTCGAGGGCCGGCTACACGCGGAGCCTCCGCCGTGTCGGCGTTCCCAGCAGCGGCGCCGCGCGGGTGCGCGATGCCCGGC
>JBGTDX010000054.1:0-26856 GCA_041748075.1 Thermoanaerobaculia bacterium | reverse complement strand
GTTCCAGGTGAAAAGCGTAAAGAGGTCACCTTCCCGGAAACCCGCGTCGAGAAATTGTCTGATTCCTTCGAAGAACCGGTGGCGGCGGTTCGGTTCGATATCGTCGATGTCGATGAACATGACGATCAGACGCGGCGGCGCGGGCTGCGCCACGTCAGCGACCGGAGGACTGGCCGTGTCACCGGCCACTACAGCAGGTCCCGCGTCATCTGCTTCGATCGCGGAAAAGTTCGTGATCCTCTGCAGCTTGCCGTCTTCGTAGACCTGGAAATCATCCCGCGTGAGGCCGCGCACCGGGTTTCCGTCGCGATCCGTCACCACGACATCGATGCTCGCGACCGAGACGTCGACCCGCTCGATGTATTGGGCCTCGAGGAACAGCGTTGACCCGAGGCCCAAAACGAAAGCGATCGTCAGCAGATTGTGCCTCGGCCACAAAGTCTTCAACTCAATTCCAAGCAGTCTCATATTCAGCCTAGCTGGAGCCTTTCGACGCCGGAGCGGTTAGCGAGACGAGTTTCGTCGAGACTTCGCCGGATGTGTTGTCTCGCACGGCGATTGACAGACGTTCCGTGTCCGGCCGGACTCTCGTGGCAAACGTGTAAGTCACGCGCGAATCCCCAGGTTCCTCTGCGACTTCGAAATCGCGATTCAATTCTGCGACGGGACTAGCGTCCCCCAACTCCCTCCCCGCAACGACGAAGACTGAGAACGAGCCGCGCTTCTTCCCGTCGTCCGTGTTCGAAAGAACGACGAGGTCGCGGGCTGCAATCGAGAGCTCGAGATGAACCAGGGAGTATCGTCCGTCTCGGGTGGTTCGATCGATCCGTACCTCGAAAGCGGGAGAAACGGACTCGTGCTGAGGAGGAAGGTAGAGATTTGCCGTCAGTTCATCCCGCAGACGCGCCTTCTCCGACAGTCGCACCACGGACTGCCGGGTCCTGACGCGATGCGATTTGTTCCGGGTCGTGACTTTGATACTGCGCGGTCTGTCTTCGTCACCTTCCGAGAAGCGGTAGCCGATCGAGTAGTAGTTGTCGAGCTCTGAGGCGGCCCGCTCGAGGGCGCTTGCGCTCATGCCCGCACCAATTGCAGCCAGGCCACCCGTTCGTTCGGCGAGTCTCACGATGCCTCCCGACTGCTCGAACGTCCTGTTGGCTTCGATCGATTGCTGTGTCGGAGCATTCGCTGAGGGCAGCCGGTTACCCCAAGGCTTGGAGTCGACGTTGTAACCAACGACCCTTTCCCGCTGTCCCGGCGGATGGAACGCATGGATCGTCATCCCGTACGCGTTCGCAGCGGCCGCAAGGTTTTCGATCTCATCGACCGTTGAGCAATCCTTTGCCGGCCGGAGGGAGAAATCATCGCTGGCAAACAACACCACTTTCTGCATGTCCACCCGCGCTAGCGACGTGATGAGATTCTGCAACTCGTTGGCTTTCCTCTTGATCTTCGCGCACCGCGCCTCCATGTTGATGAATTCCTCGAACGCTTCCTCGGAGGCGGGATCGATAGCGCCTAAGTTTCCGGGCATGGTCGCATCCGATTCCGCCGCACTGATCCGCATTGCCGCCACTCGCTTCATCAGCTCCGCCTCACTCCACCGGTCCGCGCGGGCGAGGGTTGCCATCATCTTCTCGACGTCTGCGCGGCTCGACGTAGGAGCGGCGACGACCTGGAGTCGCCTGGTCCAGGTGAAGAGCGTGAAAAGATCCCCCTCCCGAAAAGTCGAGTCCAGGAACGTCGCAACCCCCTCGAAAAACTGGCGGCGACGGATCGGTTCGATGTCGTCGATGTCCAGGAACATGATGATGAGTCTTCGAGGAGGCGGCTCCGAAGCTATCGGGGTCTCAGCCGTAGCGGTGGGGGAAACGGGAGCCTCCGCGATCTGAGCTTCGATTGCCGAAAAGTTCGTGATGGTCTGAAGCTTCCCATCCTCATACACCTCGAAATCCTCGCGCGTGAGACCACGGACCGGATTGCCTTTCGCGTCGGTGACGACAACGTCGACATTCGCGACCGAGACGTCCACGCGTTCGATGTACTGTCCCTGGAGATCTCCGTTTGCAAGAAGGAGCGCGGCGACGACGAATGCGAGTCGGGCTCTCGACCCGTTCGTCGTCCTCCCGGAGGGACATCTTTCCACAACAGGAGACACTTCCAGAAGCGCAGCGAGAGCGTTCGATTCGGCAGTGAAACTCTTCATTCTCTGCACGTTAGCTCCAGATTGGCGAACGGTGGATACGAGGCTCCATCGCAAGGGGCGAACCAACGCCTGGGACTGAAGACAGGCCGCCCCTCGACGCCGCACTGTGCACCTTCCAAGCGAGAGCGCGCGAAGGCGCGCTCAACAGATTAGCCCCGGGCTTTGCCCGGGGTAAACGATCCAGGCGACGCCATCCGGCGGCCGCGAAGGCGGTCGCTACAGGTTGCAGGGAGATCATCGCGCTGTAGACGCCTTCGCGCCCGCGCGAAATCTCCACCTCCGCAATCCCCCGGGCAAAGCCCAATGGCGTCAACTTAAGGCGCGCCCAGGGTGCCAAATTCCCCTCTCCCCGTGTGAACGGGGAGAGGGGCCGCGCAGGCAGTTCAAATGCAGCCGACCGACAGGAGTAGCTGCAAGCCCGACGCCCCTCTCCCGGCGCGCGACGATCTCGCAAGTCCTCACGTCTGCGCGAATTCCGCGCGCCACCCTCTCCCCGACTTCGCGGGGAGAGGGAGAGCTCGCCGCTGGCCCGCATGCCTGCCTACCCCCTTAAGTTGACGCCATTGGGGCAGAGCCCGGGGCTAGACTGCGGGGCGCGCCTTCGCGCGCCGCATCTTCGCTAATTGTTGCAGCCATCCGGCTCGACAGGCTCCTGCGCCGTCTCGCGCCCTCACTGCGCGGCGTCGAAGCTGCGCACCATTTCGCGGACGCTGGGAGCGTGAGCGCCGTTTGGCGCAAGCTCGAGATACTTCCGCAGATCTCGAAGGGCCGCGTCGAAGTCGCCGCGACCTGCAGCGAGCATTCCCCTCTCGTACCACGCCGCTGCGAACCTCGGCTCGATCGCGATGGCGTCGGTGAGTAGCCGTTCGGCGAACGAGGTATCGTCGCCGTTTCGAAGCTCGCGCATCGCTCTGCTGAACAGATCCCGCGCTTCCGATTGCTTCTCCGCTGCGGGATCCTCTCGCGTCGTCTCGGTCAAAGTCACGCGCTCTTCGTCGCTCCCGGGAGGGTCGACAATCACGAGTGGCGGAGCATTGACGATCACGCCCCGCCTGGCAACCGCGACGGTCAGTGGATGCTGCCCGACCCGCAAGGGTTGATCGAGCCGAAGAACGAGCTCGTAGTAACCGGCGAGCGCTCCGGCCACGCGCGCAATCGTCTGTTGCGGCCGGTCCTGCGAACTGCCGGCGTAGGCGCCTCCGGTCTGGACGGCGATCGCACGCATACCGGGCGTCAGCGAACCTCCGACAACCCCCGTGCTGATGCTGATGACCGGAACCTTGTCGCGATGAAGCACACTCAACGCCCGGTGGCGAGCCACAAGCCGCCCTCCCTGAGTCTCCCCCAGTCCCCAACCGGCGAGCAGCATCAGCTTCGTTCCTTCGAGCTCGCGAAGCGCGCTCGAGATCAGCAGAAGTGATGACTCGGTGGACACAGACCGTCGCATCGCCTCGTAATCGAGATGCCGTACGAGCGACGGACCGATCGCCATCTCCGGCATCGGGACCTTCTCGATGCGGATCGAATCGCGAACGGCCTTTCGAAGTGCTTCCCTGTCGAGCGAGAAATCGAGCCGCATCTTCAGATGCGAATCGTGCTGGAACACCGCGACGCGATCGTTCGGCTCGAGCAGATCGATGATCTCGTCCGCCATCGGGTTGAATGCAAGCTGTCCCATGATGCGGGGCGCATTCCGTCCGAAATCAGTCTGAATGAAGAGCACAATCAAGCGTCCGGCCGGCTCCTCGATGACCCGCCCGTAATCTTCCGAGTCTTCATCGAGTACCGCTGCGACCCTGCTCTCGCTGCTCCCGACCCAAGTCGCCGATTCGACGAACGCGTCGTTTCCCGCAATCTTCACGGTGAAATCCTCGGGATTCAGCTCCGTGATCGCACGCCCACCTGCGTCGGTCACCCGCACATCGACGAGATAACGCACCACCGTGACGGAGTCCCGAAACCTCTCCTCGGGCTGTGCGGAAGCGGGTTCTGCCGGCAGCACGGCAACACACATCAGGAGATTGAGGGCGCGCGAAGGTCGCGACCGGAGGCGACGGTAGAGCCTGTGGAGGAGCGATTTCATGAACGTGTCCCCAGACGATCGTCCAGAACCCTCCCTGAATGATAACGGACACACCGGTGGCGTCCCGTGAACGTTCTCGAAAACCAGAATCGCCAAGGGTAATCCGGGGACCTTCGATCGGATGCAGAACTTTCTGCAATGTTACAGGGCACTCGAACCCCAACAGATGATTTAGCCGTAAGATTACCGCTCAAACCCAGTGGGAGGAACGACCATGCCCGAGACACGCAACATCAGCCCGGCCGCCGGAGACACGCTCCTTCTCGTCGGCACCATGAAGGGCGCATTTCTCTTCCGCTCGAATGGCGAGCGCAGGAACTGGGAGCTCGGAGGCCCGCACTTTCCCGGCATGGCCGTCTACGCGATGGGTTACGACGAACGAGCCGGCCGCCGCCGCCTCTGGGCCGGTCCGAACAGCATGCACTGGGGAGGTCTGCTCCACTCGAGCGACGACTTCGGACAGACCTGGACGAATCCGGAGGCAGCAAATGTGAAGTTCCCCGAGGGATCGGAGAAGGCGCTGAAGCAGATCTGGCAGATCACGCCGGGTCGCGAAGACGAGCCCGACACGCTCTACTGCGGCGTCGAGCCGGCCGCGCTCTTCGTTTCGCGCGATGCCGGCGAGACATGGTCGCTGAACGAGGGTCTCTGGAATCATCCGCAGCGCCCGCGATGGGAGCCGGGCGGCGGGGGGCTCTGCATGCATACGGTTCTGCTCGACCCGGAGGAAAGGAACCGCATTCGCGTTGCGATCTCCACGGGCGGCATGTACGTGACCGAGGACGGCGGCGAGACCTGGCGTCCTTCGAACAGCGGTGTGCGCGCGGAATTTCTTCCCGACAAGTTTCCGGAGTTCGGACAGTGCGTGCACAAGGTCGCGCAGTCGAAGCAGAAACCGGATCGCATGTATCTGCAGAACCACTGGGGCCTCTATCGCACCGACGATCGGGGCGAGAGGTGGACCGACATCGCGAACGGGGTTCCGTCGGATTTCGGATTTCCGATCGCGGTTCATCCGCGGGATCCCGACTCTGCATGGATCATCCCACTCGAGTCGGACATGTTCCGCTGCACGCCCGAGGGCAAGCTCCGCGTCTATCGAACGCGCGATGCAGGAGCGAGCTGGCAGGCGATGACGAAAGGCCTGCCGCAGGAGGATGCATTCGAAACAATCCTGCGGGACGCGATGGCCGTCGATGCGCGCGATCCTGCCGGAGTCTACTTCGGCACGCGTAACGGAAAGCTTTTCGGGTCGAGTGACGAAGGAGAGAGCTGGACCGAGATCGCCGACGGACTTCCTCCCGTAGTGTCGGTCCGAGCAATCACCATTGGGGACGCGTGATGGCGGTTCGCTTCATCATCCCGGGGCCGTTGCGCGAGCTCGCAGGAAATCAGGATGAAGTGCGCGTGAAAGATTCGCCGGAGACTGTCGCCGAGGCGCTGGCGATACTGTGGGCGCACTGCCCGGGAGTTCGGGACCGCGTCGTCACAGAGCTCGGCGAAGTCCGCCAGCACGTCAATGTCTTCGTCGACGGCGAGAGCATTCGATACACGGGCGGCCTCGCCGCGGCCGTCGGGGACGGGGCGGAGATCGTGATCCTTCCGGCGGTCAGCGGAGGCTGATGCCTGCCGTGGCGAAGTCCGTCATCCGCTGGACACTCCGACTGGGCATCCTGGTCATCGTTGCGTTGCTCCTTTACTTCGCGGTGACGATCAGCGAGGGCTACCTGCGGGCGCCGCGCGTCGTGGAAACGCACGTGAAGGAGCGTCCCCTCGCGTTGACCAGAAGTGATCTCTCGCAGGAACAGCTCGCGATCCTTCTCGCGGTCGAAGATCCGCGCTTCTTCGATCATTCCGGCATCGACGTACGGACGCCCGGCGCCGGGATGACGACGATCACGCAGGGCCTCGTGAAGTTTCTCTACTTCGACAGGTTCCTTCCCGGCCTGGCGAAGATCCGCCAGACGCTTCTCGCTATCGGATTCAACGCCCGCATCGACAAGGACGCCCAGCTCGCGATCTTTCTCAACTCCGCATACCTCGGTTCGTTCGACAGCCGCGAGGTCCTCGGATTCGAAGAAGCAGCTCGCGTTTACTTCAGCGCTCCGTTCCGCGAGCTGACCAGGGATCAGTTCATCTCGCTCGTCGCTATGTGCGTAGGGCCGAATCAGTTCAGCGTGGCTCTTCGGCCTGAGGCGAATGCCGAACGGGTCGCACGGATCGAGCGGCTCCTGCGCGGCGAGTGCAGCCCGCAAGGCCTGAGAGACGTCTATTACGCAGGATGTGCGGCTGCGGCGCGCTGAGGGTCGGCTCTATCCCTCCACCCAGTTGCGACGTGGAGAGGTTCACGCGGTAACCTTCGATTAGCCCGGAGACAACGCCCCGTCCACGAACGAAAGAATTGCAGCGCCGGCTGTCAGGCCGATGACGATGATGAACTCGGGGACACTCGCGCCGGTCACGCTTCCGGCGACGATTCCGAACAGGGTCATCACCACGTTCGCCGCGATGCACACTCTGCGCAGCCCGGGAGCGATCGCCCCGTAGGAGACATTCAGAAGATTCAGCGCACCGGTCAGGGACATCGCGATTCCGGCGCCGAAGAACCAGACGGCACGCCCGGTAAGGCCCGAGTAGAATTGGGTCGTAGCAGCCATGTGCACCAGGCCGAGAAGGACGAGTCCCGATCCGAACACCAGGTAGATGCGGCGCATACGCTGTCTCCGTGGGGGTGAGCAGTTTCTCCAAATGTACGTCCACGAACAGGTTTCGACACCCTATAGCCGGATCGCTCGACCGCAGGTAGGATGGAAACCGCGTGGCTGACAATCGTTCCATGAGCAAGGCGCTCGCGCTTCATTCATCTGCCGTCGCGGCGTTTCTCGCTGCGGCCGAGGCGATGCCGGCGGCGCGGTGGCATGAGCCGGTGGCGGAAGGCAAGTGGACCTCCGCGCAGATTGTGTCGCACCTGATCGCCACGTACGACATTTTGCTCAGCGATCTGCGGACAGGCGTGGGAATGCGCGTTCTCACGAAGTGGTGGCAGCGGGTCCTGCTGCGCATCTTTCTCGTGCCACGGCTCCTCGCCGGCGGCAAGTTCCCGAAAACTGCTCGGGCGCCGCGGGAGACGCGCCCCGCGACGGTCTTCGAGCAGCCCGAGGCCATCGAGCTCTTTCGCGAGCGGTCGAAGGAGCTCGAGGATGAGGCGCGAAGGGCTCCCGCGTCGAAACAGATCACACACGCATATTTTGGCTCGGCATCAGTGGCCGATGGCGTCACGATGTGCTCGCGGCACATTGAGCATCATCTTGCCCAGCTGCCGCGCGCCTGATTCTGAGCGACGATCGAGCTCGTCACGAAAACGGCCGCACCCTCACCCCGCTTCGCTTCGCTCGGCATCCTCTCCCTCTGGGAGAGGGGACGATCATTACCGGAAGATTGTGTCGTGGGCGGGCGTGCGTTCTTCGTCCCGCCGGCCGTTCGTGTAGTAGTAGAGCGAGAGCGATCGGCGCGTTCGGTCCGGCGGGCAGGCCAGCGGTTTCGGGTGGCCGTGAAATGACGTGTCGGTCGTCGAGAAGATCACGGTCCGGTTGAAAAGCGGCGCGATCGACGTGACGCAGTGCGACATGTCGGAGCTCCACAACTCCAGCGCGCCGCCGTACTCGTCTTTCCAGTCCCTGTTCAGGTAGACGAGCATGTTGAGTCGGCGATCGAGTCTGAGCAGCGGATGAACGTTGAAGTCTGCATGCACGCCCAGAAAGCCTCCGGGCTCGACCTGATGCAACCCTCCTCCACCAAAGTACGGATCCGGGATCAGTCCCTCGATTCCGGTGAGGCGCTCGAGAAACAGCAGCATGACGTAGGAGTTCAACCGGTAGAGCAGCAGCTCGATGACTTCCGGCAGCGGCGTGCCGTGGCGATAACCGAGCTTCTTCTCGTGCGGGTTGTCAAACGTCGCCCAGTCGAGGTCCTGCCGGCTGGGAAACACGTCGAGCACAGGCTCGAGATCGGCGTCGTCGAAAAGACCGTCGATCGCTAGATGTGGGAACGGCTCCGCCGAACGATAGCGCTCGCTGAGCGCGATCGGGTCCGCGTTCAGGGTCAGCAAGTCGTGATTCCTCGCACCGGCTGAAGATACTACAGCTCGTGCAGGTGGCCTTCCACGAGCTGAGAGACCGAAATGCTGGCGTAATATGCTCAACGGTAATCAATGGATCTCCTGGATGCGACGGAAGAAGCAAACTCAATGGACCGGCATGCTCGATAAACAGGAGCCTTTGCGTCTGGTCCTCCTGCTGATTCTCATCACTTCGATCGGATTCACCGGCTCGGCAAGTGCGGCATCCACACCGAAGGATGGACAAGTCGTGGCACTCGACCGCACGCGTCCTGCAAAACTACCCCATCTCAAGTTCCCGCCAGGCCACAGCAAACTCCTCTGGGTCGGCGCCCACCCTGATGACGAAGTGCTAGCGGCTCCACTGCTGGCGTGGCTTTGCGCCGAGTCCGGATGGTCCTGCACGCTCCTGATCGCAACGCGCGGTGAACGCGGCCACTGTCTGCTCCCCTCAGGATGTCAGCCAACACTCGCTGACGTCCGATCCTACGAAGCGGGAGAAGTTTCGCGGCTTCTCGGGGCGAAACTGATTCTCTGGGATCTCGCGGACGGCCCGGCGAGCTCTCCAGAGCTGGTGCGCTCGCATTGGGAGTCGGAAGACGAGGGCCTTACGGCACGGCTGGTGACGTTGATTGAAGACGAACAGCCGGACGTAATTCTTACCTTCGATCCTCGGCATGGAAGCACTTGCCATCCGGACCATCGTGCCATCGGATCCATTGTCATTGACGCAGCCGCGAGCGTAATGCGCTCTGTCCTGCTTCTCGAGAATCGATTTCATGTTCTCGACGATTCCGTCACAGTCACCCCTGCAAACGTCGACGCCTCGAGGCTGGTCTATTTCAGTGCGTCGCGAGAGACATCGTCAGCCGGAGTGACCTACTGGTCTCATGCTTCGATGTTCGCGACGATCTACGGAAGCCAGTTCTCACCTGAGCTTGTAAAGTCTCTTGCCGACACACCTCCAGCCCGTCAGTTTCTGTTCTTCGCCCGGAACTCCGGGAGCTCGAGCTTCTCCGGCCAGGGTATGTGCGAAGAGGAGTGACGCGCCGCTACCCGTGTGCCCTCACCCGCCCTCGCCGCGCTCGGGCACCCTTTCCCTAGGGATACGGGCCGCGGTTTTCAGAAACTGCGCGCACTCGGGATGTCCGTACTTCACAGCGACATCGAAGGGTGTTGCTCCATCTGTTCCCTGTGTGCTCACATCCGCACCAGCATCCAGCAACAGGCCGGCCATCGTGATGTCGCCTCGGCTTGCGGCACCGTGAAGCGCCGTGTAATCCATCTGCTGTTTCGCGCCGAGGTCCGCGCCTCGCTCGATCAACAGCCGTATGCTGGCGTGGTCGCAGACGGCGGCTGCAGCATGAACGGGGGCAACGCGCTGGGCATTGTCGGCGTGGGCGTTCACGTCAGCACCTGCTTCAATGAGAAGCCGTGCGACTTTAGGCTGACGGAAGAAGATCGAGAGCCCGAGGGGTGGAAAGCCATCGGGGGAGCGCTGATCGAGGAGTCCTGGATGTTCCTGCATCATCGACTCGACCTGCTCGCGACGTCCGAGGGCGCAGGCCTCGTGAAAGGTCAATTCTCTTCCCCGGGTGACGAAGAGCTCAGCGATCGCGGGCTGGCCGACGTAGAGGGCGAAGAGTGTCAGCGGAACTCCTGATTCGACGTCGTCAATCCGCGAAGGCTCCTGATCGAGAATCCGTCCCACTTCGTCGATGTCGCCGGCTTTGATGGCATCGGTGAGGTCGCTCATGGTGCAATTCTATCCTCTCTACAGAATATTGATCGGGTCGACGTCGATTGCCATGTCGACGCCCTTCCACTTCTTTCCAAGAACTTCGGACTCGACGAGCGCGCGCAGGGCTGAGCGGTTCGGGCTTCTCAGCAGGATCTGGTAGCGGTAGACGCCCTTGATTCGCGCGAGCGGAGCTGCTGCAGGGCCCTGCATGCGGAATCCCGGAACGCGTTTGCTTCCCCGCTCGAGCTCGTCGCCCGCCTGGACTGCCGCGCGTTCGACTTCCTCGAGATTCTCTCCGCGGAACAGTAGCGCGATCATCGAGGTGACCGGTGGATAGTGAAAGGTACGGCGAAACTCTATCTCCGCCTCATAGAACGCTTCGTAGTCATGATTCACGGCATGTGTGATCGCGTAATGATTCGGGAACGCTGACTGGATCATCACCTTGCCGGGCAGCTCTCCCCTGCCCGAGCGTCCCGCGACCTGCGTTAGCAGATAGAACGTCTTCTCCGCGGAACGGAAATCGGGATATCCGAGGATTGCGTCGGCGTTGATGACGCCCGTGAGCGTGACGTTCGGGAAATGATGGCCTTTGCTGATCATCTGCGTGCCGATGAGGGCCTGCGTCTCGCGGCGGCGGAAGCGGTCGAGGATGCGCACCAGCTCTCCCCGTTTCCGCGTCGAGTCTCTGTCGAGCACTTCCACGCTAACGTCGGGGAAGTATCGACGGAAACGCTCTTCGACTTTCTCCGTGCCGAAGCCGATCGGCTGCAGCACTTCGCCCTCGCACATCGGGCACTGCTTCGGAATCGCTCTGCGGAATCCGCAGTAGTGGCAGACGAGCTGGTCGGCGCGACGGTGGACGGTCAGCGTCACGCTACAGTCCCCGCAGCGGAAGTCGTGCTCGCACTCGCGGCAGAGGAGAAACGGCGCGTAGCCGCGACGGTTCATCAGGATGATCGCCTGTTCTCCGGCGGCGAATACACTCCCGAGCTCCTCGCGCAACCTGTTGCTGAAGATCACGAGTCCGCGATCTTCCTTCTCGCCGCGCTCTTTGCGGATGTCGACGACTTCGACCGCGGGCAGCGGCCGCGCCTCGACGCGCTCGAGCAGCTGCAGGAAGCCGTACTTGCCGCGCGTGACGTTCTCGCGGCTTTCCAGAGACGGCGTCGCCGAGCCAAGGACGACGGGAATGCCGAGGAGCTGCGCGCGGACGACTGCGAGGTCGCGCGCGTTGTAGCGTGGTGTTTCTTCCTGTTTGTATGCCCCGTCGCCTTCTTCGTCGACGACGATGAGGCCGAGCCGCTGGAACGGTGTGAAAAGGGCCGAGCGTGGACCGATCGCGACATCGACGAGTCCACGCCGCGCCTTCCACCACTGATCATGGCGCTCGCTCGCGGAGAGGTTGCTGTGCAGCACCGCGATCCTGTCGCCGAAGCGTTCCTTGAGTCGTGCCGCGAACACCGGCGTGAGTGAGATCTCCGGAACCAACAGGATTGCCTGCTGTCCACGCCGCACCACTTCGCGCATCAGCTCGACGTAGACTTCGGTCTTCCCGCTTCCCGTCACTCCTTCGAGCAGGAATGGCGCGAACGTACCGAGTCTGTCGCGCACCGTTGCAATGGCAGCAATCTGTTGTCGCGAGTGATCGAGCTCGATGGCGGCTTTGGGGTCCAGTCCCGCGAGGAAGGCATCGAGCGTGTGTTGACGGGGCCTCTTCTCGATTCGTACGAGCCCTTTCTTCACGAGCGTTGCGATGGATGAATCGCTGGCGCCCGCTAGCTGCAGTGCGCGGAAGCCCATCTCGTGCCGGCTGCCGAGCGTGTCCACGATCAGCTGCTGCTTTTCCGGAAGCCCCGAAGCGGACTGCTCGAGAATGACGATGCGGTCGTAACGCACACCGACTCCATCTTTGAAGGTGTCTTCAACCGACACGATGCCTGCCGCCTTCAGGCGCGCGAGGGATGGACGCGCTCGGGGCATCTCCTCGAAGAGGCGGACCAGCGGCATGTCGCGTTTTCGCAACTCAGTGATGAGCGCCAGGTCCGCATCGAGGATCTGTAAGTTCTCCGTTGCTTCCTGGATGAGCGCATCCGACCCGACGAGCCGGACGAGGCGTTTTCCCCGGCTCGCCATGTTGGCCGGCAGTGCGATGCGCAGCATCTCTCCGATGGGGGCGAGGTAATACGACGCAGCCCAGCGGCACAGCTCGATGATCTCCGGCAGGAGCGCGGGCTCCTCTTCATCCAGCACGGCGCGGATCGCCCGCATCTTCTTCACGGCGACCGGCGCCTCATCGAGGAATCCCGTCACGAAGCCCGTAGTCAGCTTTGCGCCGAACGGCACCTCGACGCGGGAACCGAGACGCACCTGATCCCGCATGTCGGGAGGAATCGCGTAACTGAACGTCTCGTGAACTCCGAGCGGAATCGCGATTTCGGCAAACTCGGAGAGCCCCTGCGGCATGGTGGGCAAGGATACTCGATTGAGGCAGGCTCTATCCGGCAACGCAGGTCGATATAGAATTGAAGGAATGCCGACAAAGGATACGACGCCTGAGGCGCGCGCCCGGCAACTCCACCTCTACCGGGAGGCTGGCCCTGACCGCAGAGTAGAGATCGCCGCCGAGATGAGTGACTCCCTCCGGGAGCTCGCGCGGGCTGGTGTCAGACAACGAAACCCGGGGTATTCCGATCGTGAGGTGACCCGGGAGCTGCTCCGTATTTTCTACGGTCTGAAGGTCGCGCGGTGACACCGGAGTCTCGGGGGTTTGTCGAGAAACTCTGGAAGGCGATGGAGATTACCGGCATCCCGTACATGGTTACCGGATCGTTTGCCACGGCCGTGCACGGCGTTCCTCGCGCCACTCAGGACATCGATGTCATCATCGACCCAGGTCGCGATCAACTCCTGGCCTTCCTCGACCATTTTCCCGAAGCCGAATACTACACAGACGTCGCAGATGCGCTGGAGGCACTCGAGAGCCGGTCTCAGTTCAACGTCATCGATCAGCGCACGATCTGGAAAGCCGATTTCATCTTCCGAAAGGACCGGCCATTCAGTAGAACCGAATTCGAAAGACGCCGCAAAACCAACATCCTTGGACTCCCCCTTTATGCTGCGACGCCCGAGGACCTTCTGATCGCCAAGCTCGAGTGGGGAAAGGCAGGTGAGTCCGATCGACAGATCAGAGACGCCGCAGGAATCATCGCCATCCAGGGTGACGGTCTCGATCGTGCCTACATCGAGAAGTGGGTGAAGGCTATGGGTCTCGCTCGGGAGTGGGAGGAGGCGCAGAAAGAAACCGGTTGATCAATGCTTGGCCCCGCGGACCCTACCCCTGAATCCCCAGCTCCGCGATCACCTGCTTCATGTCGGACCAGACGTCCTTCTTGGCCGACGGATTCCGCAAAAGGTAGGCAGGATGGTAGGTAGGCATCACCTTCACGCCACTGAGGGTCAGCCATCTTCCGCGCGCTGACGAGATCGCGAGGCTCTGCTCCATCGTGCTCTGCAACGCAAACCTGCCGAGCGTCACGATGACCCGCGGCTGGATCAGCTCGATCTGCCTTCGCAGCCACGGCCTGCAGGCATCCATCTCGTCTGGCTCGGGATTCCGGTTCGCGGGAGGGCGGCATTTGACGACGTTCGCGATGTAAACCTGCTCCCGCGTCAGCTTCATCGCTTTGATGATGTCGGTGAGAAGCTGGCCGGCGCGACCCACGAACGGTTCCCCCGCGAGATCCTCGTCGCGCCCTGGTCCCTCGCCGATGAACATCAGGTCGGCGTTCCGGTTGCCGGTGCCGAAGACGACCTGCGTTCGAGTCTCCGCGAGACGGCAGGCGGTGCAGATCTTCGCCTGCTGTTCCAGCGAATCCCAGTCCGAGGGATCGGCGGCATCAGCGACCACTACGGGCGCGGCGCGCACATCGAGATGCGTGAATCCGAGTTCGCGGAGGAGTCCGAGCTCGTACCGGAGGGTCTCCGGGTTCATCGGATCGCTCAAACTGCGAGCGCCTCGACGACGGCATCCAGAATACGATTCGCGACCACGAACTTCGAAGCGCGCGGCACGGTCGAGCGCTGACCATTGCGGGAGATCATCAGCACCTCGTTGTGATCCACATCGAATCCGATCGAAGCGTCTGACACGTCGTTTGCCACGATCAGATCAGCATCCTTTCGTTGCAGCTTTTCCAGGGCGTAGCGGTCGACATCGGTCGTTTCGGCGGCAAACGCGACGACGAATGGCTTGTGCTCCGCCGCTCTGATCGCTTCGAGAATGTCGGACGTCCTCTTCAGCCGGATCTCGATCTCACCGGCTTCGCTCTTCTTGATCTTCGTCTGCGATGCCTCAACCGGCGTGTAGTCCGCAACGGCTGCAGCCTTGATGACCACGTGCTGACCCGCGAGCTGTCCCATGACCGCCTCGTACATCTCTTCCGCAGTCGTGACCCTCGTCACCTCGACGTTCGCTGGAACGGGCAGCGAAGTGGGACCGCTGACCAGCGTCACCTGGGCACCACGGCGACTCGCCGCCTCGGCGATCGCGTAGCCCATCTTTCCGGAGGAACGATTCGACAGATAGCGAACGGGATCGATTGCTTCGCGTGTCGGGCCCGCGGTAATGAGAACGCGACGCCCCTCGAGATCCCGCTTCGCCACCAGCGAATTGACCATCTCCACGAGGTCCGGAACGTCGGGCATTTTGCCGGCGCCTTCGTCACCGCACGCAAGCAGCCCGTCGACCGGCTCGATGATCTCGACTCCCCTGTCGCGGAGCCGCCCGATGTTTTCAGTCACCGTTGGATGGGCGAGCATGTAGGTGTTCATTGCTGGAGCAACGACGATCGCCTTTCGATGTGCGAGTGCGTAGGTGGAGAGCGCGTCGTCGGCAATCCCGACGGCGAGCTTCGCGATGAGGTTTGCGGTAGCCGGCGCGATCAGCAACAGATCGGCCCAGCGTGCGAGCTCGATGTGATCGACGCCGCCAGTGGACGGATCGCCCCATTGATCGGAGATCACGCCATGGCCTGAGACGGCCGCGAGCGAGAGTGGTGAAACAAAACGGGCGGCGTTCGGCGTGAGAATCACGCGAACCGCCGCCCCTGTATCCTGGAGCCGCCGGACGAGCTCAGGCGCCTTGTAGGCCGCGATCCCGCCGGAAACACCCAGAACGATGTTCAAAAGCTTTTACTCCTCGGCGGCGTTGGCCAGCAACGTATCGAAGTCGCCTTCTTCAGGCTCTGTAAGCTGCCAGCGGACCTGATCTTTCCGGATCTCTTCCATCGCCTGCCGGGTCGGCTTGGTGAAGCGCGACTTCGACTTTGGCGCAGCACCCTGAATCAGCTGCTCGGCTCGTTTCGCCACGAGCAGCACGTATCTGAACTTGCTGTCAATTCCCTCGGGTAGTTGCAATTCGTTCCTCCCTGAAACGCTCGGCCATCAGCCTGAGCGAGTCCACTGCGCTTTTCGACTTCAGTTTTCTGGCGAGAATCGCCGCCTTCAGGCACTCGCAGGCCAGCTGCAAATCGCCATTGATGATCACGTAATCATAGAACGTCAGTCCGGCGACGATCTCATCGTACGCCTTTTCCATTCGAGTCTGTACTTCCGAGGCAGTATTCAGGCCCCGCCGGGATATTCGCTTTTCCAGCTCGGCGAACGAGGGAGGGAAGACGAACACACTCATCGAGTGGGCTCGCAGCTCTTCGATCTCGGCGATCTGTCTCGCACCCTGCACGTCGATGTCCAGGATCACATCTTCGCCCCGCGCGAGCCGGGTGAGAACCTCCTGCCTGGAGGTCCCGTACATCTGCTGGTGAACGTGGGCCCATTCGAGAAATTCCCCGCGGCTCACCATGGAGTTGAACTCGTCGCGGGAGACGTAGAAGTAATTCTCACCACGAACCTCCCCCTCTCTCGGCTCTCTTGTAGTGTGAGAGATCGAGAAATGGAGTTCCACGCCATGTCTAAGGAGCTCTTCCTGTACCTGACGGATGAGCGTCGTCTTGCCGGCGCCCGATGGCCCGGAAACGATGAAAAGAGTTCCGTCAGGATGAAGGTTTGGATTATTCGACATTCTGGACCTGCTCGCGGATTCTCTCGACCTCGGTTTTCAATTCTACAACGAGGCCGCGGATATCTCCGGAGCGTGACTTCTGGCCGAGCGTGTTGATCTCACGCAGCATCTCCTGGGAAAGAAAGTCGAGTTTCTTTCCGGCAGGCTCGGCCCCCGCGATGACCTTTCGGGCCTGCTCGAGGTGAAGGCCGAGCCGGGTCAGCTCCTCCGCTACGTCCGCCTTCTCGGCGAGCATGACGATCTCCTGCGCCACGCGCTCCTCCGGGACTTCGATACCGGCCGTACGGGCCAGTTCGGCCACTCTCAGCCTGAACGAGTCCATCAGTTCAGCCGTGATCGCTTCGCGCCGTTCGAGAAGCGAGACCCTGCCCTGATCAATCGTCGCCAGCCGCTCGAGGATGTCCTTTCTCAGACCGTCCCCCTCGGAAGTCCGCATCTCGTTGACCCGATCGAAGACCGACCGAAGTAATTCACGAAGGGCCTGATGCTCGCTGTCCTCCCATTCGGTATCGACGGTGTCTACCTGGAGTAGATCCGGGACGCGCATAAGATCGCTGCCGGTGATGGATTGCTGGATCCCCTGTTCCTCCAGCAGAGCGCGAATCTCTGGGATGACGGCGTTGGCCACTCTTGAGTTGATTCTCACTGTGTAATCCGGCTCACTCGTCCGCTGTAACCGGAGCGAGATGTCGACCTTACCGCGGGAAAAAGCCTCGGCGGCAAGCGCGCGGATTGACGACTCGAGCTCCCAGAGTGAGTCCGGAACCCGCACGGAGACCTCGAGAAAGCGGTGATTCACGGTCTTGACCGTGACAGTGGCGTTGAGACGTTCGGAGAGTGCATCTGATAGCCGGCCGAAGCCGGTCATGCTTCTGATCATTGGTGTGGAGTTCCTTCCTCAGGGGAAAAGTGACAGTACGAAGCGTTGTGTCATTCTGACAGGGTGTAAATCTGATCGGGCGAGTGTCGATACCTGAGCCGGCCAATGACAGGACCAGCATGCAGATTTTCTTCTAGTGCCCCGCGGCATCGTACAATTCCTCGAACCGTCGTTCGCCCTCATCGGAAAGCTCGTTGAGCCGCTGCTCGACCTCGAGCCTCTTGTCTTCGAGCTCTTCCTTCGTCATTCTCCGCGGAACCTCAATCGGTTCGCCGTACCAGAAGATCACTCTGGAAAATGGCAGAGGAATCGCCATCCGGTCCCAGGAGTGGAGCTCTTTTTTTCTTTCGATGATCGACGCAACAGGAAGGATCGGCATGCCGGTCATCTGCGCAGCTGCGACCACTCCGATCTGTGCAATGCGTCTCGGGCCGCGGGGCCCGTCGGGAGTGAAGGCCAGATTGCTTCCGGACTGGGCTATTTTGAGCATTGCGCGCAGCGCCGCGGGACCTCCCCTGGTGGTCGAGCCGCGCACGACACGTGCCCCGAACAGCTCCATGTTGATCGCGCTGATCTCGCCATCTCGATGCTGCGAGGACATCACCGTGATCGGTTTGCTAAAGAGAGAGAAGAACATCAGAGGAATCTGTCCGTGCCAGAAAGCCAGCACGTAGTGTCGCTCGCTGGCATGAAGCTGCTCGATATTCTCCGCATTCACATGACGGACGCGAAGGGTCGAATGAAGGAGCCGGATGAATAGATTGCCGGCGCGTGCCGAAATCCGCGGGCTGATCTTAACGCGCACGTCTCACACCGTTCCTCTTCATGCGAGCGCTTCGTTCGCCGGCTCGTCTTCGAGAAACTGCATGTCGTAGAGCTTCCGGTAGGTGCCCCGTTTTTCGAGAAGCTCGTCGTGGGTGCCTACCTCGCGAACTCGGCCGGCATCGAGGACGACGATCTTGTCTGCCCGCCGGATGGTCGAAAGTCTGTGCGCAATGACCAGAGTGGTTCGTCCCGTCATGAGATTTGTAAGGGCCTGCTGCACGAGTCGTTCCGACTCCGTATCCAGCGCGGAGGTCGCTTCGTCGAGAATCAGAACAGGGGGGTTCTTGAAGAGTGCCCGGGCGATCGCCAGCCGCTGGCGCTGGCCTCCGGAGAGCAGTACGCCGCTCTCTCCGATAATCGAGTCGTATCCGTGGGCCAGCGCCTCGATGAACTCGTGCGCATTCGCCGCCTTTGCTGCTGCAATCACTTCGTCGTCCGATACGTCCGTCCTGCCGTACGCGATGTTGTTGCGCACGGTATCGTTGAACAGCACGATATCCTGGGTGACGAACCCCGTCAGACCGCGTAGAGATGAGAGCGCGAGGTCGCGTACATCCCGGCCATCGACGGTGATCCGGCCTTCGGTCACGTCGTAGAACCGGGGAAGCAGATTCACCAGCGTCGACTTCCCTGCCCCGCTACCCCCGACGAGCGCAACCACCTCACCCGGGGACACGGTGAGGTTGATATCCTGCAGGACCGGCTCACCACCGTACGAGAAGCTGACGTTCTCGTAGACAATGCCACTTCCCAGTGAATCCAGACGTTCGGCGCCTGGCCTGTCGGTCACGACGTTCTTCGTATCGAGCATCCGGAACACGCGCTCGGCGGCGGAGATCGCCGCATTCATGGACAGATTCACCTTGTTGAGACGCTTGATCGGCGTGTACATCAACCACAGCGCCGTGACGAAACTGATGAGCTGCCCCGCGGTCAACGTACCGCTCTGTATCCTGTAACCCGCGTAGATGAGCAGCAGGAAAACGCAGACTCCGGCCAGCACCTCCATCACCGGAGAGCTCATGGCCTGAATCCGCTGGCTTTTCAGATTGACGGCCAGGTGTCGTCTGGTTGTCTCGCGAAAGCGGGCGGTCTCGAAGGGTTCCATCGTGAACGCTTTCACGATGCGAACTCCCTTGATCGTCTCTTCGAGCTGATTCGCCATGTCCGCCATGCGCTCCTGCGATCGGTGCGTCGTCTTGCGCAGCCGGGTACCGAACGAGACAACGGGGATCACGATGATTGGAGCGACGATGAAGGTGAAAATGGCCAGCTCGGTGTTGAAGAGCAGTACATAACCGGTCAGCACGATGAGGGTCGTCGACTCCTGAAGCATGTCGCCCATGCGCACCGAGACGGCCGTTTGAATCTGATCGGCATCCGATACGACACGGCTCACCATTTCTCCGGTCGAGCGTTCTGAAAAGAAGCTGTGGCTCTGGTTGATGATCGCGTGATACAACTCGTTCCTCAGGTCGCGAACGGTCGACAGGCCCACTTTCTGAAAAGCGTATTCCGCAAAGAAGGCGCTGAAGCCGCGGACGATGAAGATGGCGAGCAGCATCCACGGTATGTAGCGCCAGCGGTCTTCTTCATGGGTCGACCACCAGTTCCGCGCCGGCCGGGTCAGTGAATCGACTGCATTGACGAGCGCTCCCCGCTGACCTTCCGGTTGATCCCGATTGAGCAGGAAATCGATGCCTCGGGCATCGGATAATTCAGCAGCCTCTTCGACTTCAACGTTCTGTCTGGTGAGTACTTCGTCGAACAGCGGCCTGGCCATCGCCACGAACGCCCCGTAACTGAGCGACACCGTAATCATGCTGACGATCGCCAGGCCTGCCCATGCGCGATAAGGGCGGATGTAACGGTACAGACGTCGAAGGGTCTTCATGAGCCGAAGGTGGGTGAGCCGGATCCGCGCTCCTGGAACAGTTTATAGATTTTCTCCGCCGCCCGCATGCTCGAGCCTTTCTCACCAAGCAGATCCCGAACCCGCTCGAGCTCGTGCGACACCTGCCTGTAACGCTCCGGCTGCAGCAACTCTTCAGCGGCTGCCGCGATCCTCCTGCCGTTCACGGCGCCCTGGATCAGCTCCGGAACGATTTCTCTTCCGGCGACGATGTTCACCAGGCTGAAGTGAGGCACTTTCACGAGAACCTTCGCAAGCGCGAAAGTCGGCCGGTTCAACCGGTACATGACGACCACCGGGACACCGATGATTGCAGCCTCCAGCGTTGCCGTGCCGGACGAAGACAACGCAATGTCAGCCTTCGCAAGGGAGCGGCCACCATCCTGGGGAACGATCCTCACGTCGAGCTGCTGTCGGGCAAGGATCGCTCTGATTGACTCCTCTGAAATCGTCGGTGCCCGGATAATGAACGGAGCAACCTCTCGATTGTCACTCATCACAGCCACCGCATCGAGCATCTCGGGAAGCAGCGATTCGATCTCCATCCGCCGGCTCCCCGGCATCAGGGCGATCCGAACCGGCTCTGCCGGATCGGGGATGCCCGCCGGGCGGCGTACGTTCTCGAGCTGTTCGACCAGGGGATGCCCGACGTAGGTCGCGTCGACTCCGTGCCGGCGGTAGAAGTCTGCCTCGAACGGAAACAGAACCAGCATGTGATTCACATTGCGGGCGATCGCGTGGACCCGCCGCCGGCGCCACGCCCACACCTGCGGCGATATGAAATAGACCACCGGAATACCGAGCGCTTTGACCTGCGCGGCGACCCTCAGGTTGAAATCGGGATAGTCGACCAGCAGCACCAGGTCAGGCTTCTCACGCCGTATCTCGTTCATCAATTCCCTGAAAATGATCCGGAATCTGCCCAGATGGCGGATGACGTTGAACAGCCCGACGATTCCGAGCTCGCGTACGTGGTGGAGAATCCGCATGCCTTCGCCCGCGAGCAGATCCCCGCCGAAACCGAACGCCTCGGCTGAGGGATCGAGCCTGCGGATTTCACGAAGCACGCCCGATGCATGCAGGTCACCTGAAGCCTCGCCTGCGACGACACAGAGCTTCATGGTGCGCCAGTCTCCGACTCGAGCACGCGCTCGTACCTCCCAGCTGCGTTCCTCCGCAACATGATCGCGATGACCATCGTCGAGAATGATGCACCCAACAGGTCGAACGCGACATCTTTCCATGAAGAATCCCTGCCGGGCACGAAACTCTGATTCCACTCATCGAGCATGCCGATGGAGATCGCAATCAGAATGCTCGTGAACGCCCTCGCCACCGGACGATCCTCGAGCCCGCGAGCCGCTGCCAGCGCGAGCATCAGGACCACTCCGAGGATGGCATACTCGACGAAATGAGCGATTCGGTCGTCGATGACGATCCAGGGTAAATCCTGCGGCTCGGTGGACGAAAGCGCGAAAATCACCCAGATGTAGAGCGCCGCCGGGACGATCCGCAGAAGCGTCTCGAACCACGATCGCGAGTACCGGCCCCGCCAGGCCCTGAGAAGGTCGAGGCTCACTTGATTGGGAAGGGGTACATCAGCCAGGCGATCAGTACGCCCCCCAGAAACAGAGAGCACGCGACGAGAAGAAACATGCGAATCCGTTCGCGGGATTCGACTCTCCAGAGAAACGAGAAGAACAGGCCCGTCATCACCGCATAAACGAACATCAGAACAACATGATCAGCCCAGAATGGCTGCACCAGGTCCCCCTCGATGGCTGACGTCTCTCACGATTTTCTTCCTACTGATATGTCATAGCAATCCAGGATCAACAGCAGATTCATCAGGCCCGCTGTCAGGGTGAATGCCGTTCCGTATTCGAACGTGATCGAGGTCGGATCTCCGGCATGGAAGCCGAGCATTCGCGGAATTAAATAGAGAAGTCCCGCCCCCATGGACGCAAAGGATGCCAGGAGGCTCAGGGGCCGCCCCGCCTGAGGCACGTACAGTTTTCCTTCGAGAGCCAGACCGGCCACCAGCATGAACAGGATGATGCCGAAGAAGACGTACGCTTTGGTTCGCCGTCCCAGATAATAATGGCCGAGTCCAGGGACTGCGAAGGCCATCAGCATCGATGTGATCGTCTTTCTATCCATCCGTCTGGGAGAAATCCCGTTTGAGCGCGCGGAATTTCGGGCGCAGCCGCTCCAGGGTCGTATCGAGATCCTCCGGGACCAGGCGCGTGCCCGCAGTCACGGACATGAAGTTCACATCGCCGTTCCACCGGGGAACGACGTGCATGTGGTAGTGATCGGCGAACCCGGCGCCGGCAACCTTTCCGAAGTTCATGCCGATGTTGAAGCCGTCCGGATGAAACGTCTCGGAGAGAATCCGCTGGCTCTCCGCCGCGAGCCGCATGAGATGCGACAGAATCGATGGGGACGTTTCGAAGAGGTTTGCGTGATGTGCGAAGGGCGCGAGCATGATGTGTCCATTCGTGTACGGATAACGGTTGAGCATGACGAGGGCCGAATCGCTGCGGAACAGGGTCAGGGTCGCGCGTGTGTTCCTGGACTGCGACGCTGCGCAGAATATGCAGATCTGCTCACCTTTGGGCGAGATCAAGTAGGAGTACCTCCAGGGGGTGAACAGAATCTCCAAGGATGAGCTCTGACCCAGTGGGGCTAATCTTCAACGGCCACGGACTCGGCCTCATCCCCCTGTCCGGTCTGCTGATTGATGAGCTCCTTGAGCTCTTTTCCAGGCTTGAAGTACGGGATCCTCTTGGACGGCACGTCGACCTTTTCTCCGGTCTTCGGGTTGCGGCCCGTGCGGGACTTGCGGCTGCGAAGGCGGAAACTTCCGAACCCCCGCAATTCTATCTTCTCGCCCGACCGCAGCGAGCCGACGATTGAATCGAAGACGATGTTGACGATCGTTTCGGCCTGCTTCTTGGTTAGCTGCACCGCCTGGGCAACCTCGTCGACGAGCTCCGCTTTCGTCATCACGCCCGGCTTGGGAGAGTCGTTCAGGTCGACATCGGATTCGCGATTCAAACTGGCCTCCTGGTTCATGCGCTTACCATTGATAGAGAAACTGCACCGAGCGGTGAGCGATGATGCGGTTGAAGATTCTGTCGGTACGGGCCGAGCCAATGAGCGCATCGAGCACTCCTCGGTTCTGTTTCGCCCGGGGAGTGACCGTAGAAGGCCGGCCTTTGATTCCTGCCATGCGCCCTGCGAGCGCCACTGCTTCGGTCAGGCCGCCTACTTCGTCGACGAGTCGCAGCTTCTTCGCCTGTTCCCCCGTGAACACACGGCCATCGGCAAGGCGGGACACCTCGTCTTCGGTGAGCTTGCCTTTCCTTCCGTCCGCTACGGCGCGGACGAACTGAAGGTGAAGCTGAGAAACGATTCCCTGCAGATGCGCTTTTTCGGAGTCAGTGGACTCGTGGAAAGGTGAGCCGACATTCTTCATCGGACCGCTCACGAATGTTTCCGGTTTGAGCTTTGCCCAATTGAGCAGCTCTTCGAGGTTCATCCACTGCATGATCACACCGATCGAGCCGGTGATTGAGCCCGGATTCGCCACGATGGAGTCACACGCCACGGCCACGTAGTAGCCGCCTGACGCAGCGACGCTGTCGATCGACGCCACGATCGGCTTGCCGCTTTCCTTCCGGATGCGACGGATCTCCGAGAAGAGCTCCTGCGACGGTACGATCGCTCCTCCCGGACTGTTGATGCGGAGTACGATCGCCTTGATCGAGCGGTTTCGCCCGTACCGGTCGAGCTGATCGATCGTCTGGCTTACGTCGAAGATGCCGCCTTCGAGATGGACGATTCCGACCCGGGCTTTCGGGATCCACAGCGGAGTCGAGGTGCTTCTGTCCGCCAGGACTCCAACGATCGTCGCCAGGGCCGTGAATGCCACGAAGCTGAAAAGAAACAGGCCCAGAATGATCCAGAACATGGGACTGCTGCGGCGTGCAGGAAGGGCCGCCGGAGCTGATTGCTCTTCGGTGCGAACCGTTCGCGATGGATTGGTCTCGTCGGACATGAGTCAGGACCGTGTCTCGGGAGTCGTTTCTTCTGCGGTATCGCTCGCCGCATCCACTTCCACTTCGGGAGTGGACTCGACTTTTACTTTGGGAGTGGACTCGACTTTTACTTCGGGAGGGGACTCGACCGGCTCGGTATTCTCGGGTTCTTTTTCAGCCGGCGCCGTCTCACGCGCTTCACTTTCGGGAATCTCCCCGTCATCGGGCGCAGCCGTCTCTTCTTCGGGCTCCGCGCTATCTCGTGTTTCGGCAGCCTTCGCCCGGTACTCGGCGATCTCCTCTTCTGACGGCGGCTCTACATCACGAAGTGACAGCCCGATCTTCTTGTCGTTCCAGTCGATCTTGATGATTCTCGCGCGCACAACGTCGTCAGGCGAATAGATCTTGTCGAGCTTCGTGCGAGGGTCCTTGTCGATCTCCGATACGTGCGCCAGCCCCTCGACACCTTCGGCGAGGCGAACGAAAAGACCGAAGTCCGTAATCTTCGAAACGGATCCGACGACTTCGGTGCCCAGCTCCTGCTGCTTCGCATAGTCGTCCCACTCGTTCGGAAGAAACTCCTTCACCGAGAGAGACAGGCGCTGATTCTCCCCGTCCACGCTCGTCACGCGGGCCGTAACTACGTCCCCCTTCTTGAGCACCTCGCTCGGATGCTTGAGCCGCCGGTTCCACGACATGTCAGAAATGTGAATCAATCCGTCAATCCCGTCCTCGACTTCGACGAATGCACCGAAGTCCGTCAGGTTGCGGACCTTGCCCGAGATGGTTGCTCCGACGGGATAACGCTGATCGATGGTGTTCCAGGGGTTTTCTTCGAGTGCCTTGAGCGAGAGCGAGATGCGGCGATTGGCGACGTTCACGTCAGACACGACTGCCTCGACTGCGTCTCCGATGTTCAGGAGCTTCGCCGGATTGCGGACCTTGCGGGTCCAAGACATCTCCGAGACGTGGATCAATCCCTCGACGCCTTCCTCGAGCTCGATGAACGCTCCGTAATCCGTGAGCGACACGACCTTGCCGGCGACCTTGCTTCCGAGCGGGTAGCGATCGACCACGTCGAGCCAGGGATCGGGCGTCTTCTGCTTGTATCCGAGCGAAACGCGTTCGGCTACAGGGTCGAATTTCAGAACGATCACTTCAATCTCATCGGCAATATTGAAGAATTCCGAGGGATGGTTGACGCGACCCCACGAGATATCTGTGATGTGAAGGAGGCCATCGACTCCGCCCAGGTCGACGAACGCGCCGTAGTCGGTGATGTTCTTGACTACGCCATGGGTCGATTTGCCTTCCTCGAGCTCCTCGAACGTCTGCCGCTTGCGGCCTTCCTGCTCCACCTCGACAATCGCGCGGCGGGACAGCACGACGTTGTTTCTTTTCCGGTCGAAAGAGATCACCTTGAAAGTGAATTCGTTGCCCTTGAGCGCGTCGAGATTCTTGACAGGCTTGGTATCGATCAATGAACCGGGAAGGAACGCCTTGACTCCGACATCGACTGCGAGACCACCCTTGACGCGGTCGAGTACACGCCCCGTGACGGGAGTCTCGTTCTTGAAGGCCTCTTCGATACGGTCCCAGACCAGCATGCGCGCGGCTTTCTCGCGGGAGAGCAGCACATGACCGGATGGTCCTTCAATCCTCTCGATGTAAACTTCTACCTCGTCGCCCTTTTTGATCTCGGGCTGTCCCGGCTGCTGTCTCATCTCGTCGCGGGAGAGAAGCCCTTCGGACTTGTAACCGATGTCCACGATGATTTCCGAAGAAGTGACCTGCACGACGCGACCGCGCACGATGTCCCCTTCCGAGAACTCGGCCATCTTCTTGTCGTACATCTCGAGCAACTCTTCCATCCCCACGGCTTCGTCATAGCCAGGGTCGGGAGAAGGGACGGAAGGCTGCTTGTTGTTCGGATCGTCACTCGATGGCATGCGGGAAGGCGCCTCCAGGCTATCTATCGGTCACGGTCGATCAGAAACGGGAGCGCGGCCGCCTCGAACGCGGGGCCGGATATCACGTAAATGATTGATACGCGCCGAAATGTGAGTGTATCGACGCACCGCAAGATAAGTCAAGAACCCTCGATCCGGGATGTTCCGGATCGAGGGGAAAATGACGCCGTTTCGCCCCCATCCGCACCGGACTGAGCTTTTGTTTGCATCCGGTGAGAGCTGGCATCTCGAGCCGGGACCGATGCTGACGTCCGTCAGGCGCGAATGCGGTCGACGAGGACTTCCACGACCTCGCGGATCTTCAGGTCGGACGTATCGACCAGCGTGTAGCTGCTGTCGTAGGTGAGCGGAGAGTCCGCTCGGGTGGAATCCTGCCGGTCCCGGGCTAGCATCTCGGCGAGAACTTCCTCGACCGTCAGCTCGATCCCTCGAGCATGCAATTCCCGGTGACGACGCAATGCGCGCACTTCCGGACGGGCTGTCAGAAAAAACTTGCAGGGCGTATCCGGAAAGACTTTCGTTCCGATGTCGCGTCCCTCGAGCACGCCTCCGCTCTGTCGTCCAAGCTGCTGTTGAAGCTCGACCAGGATGCGGCGGAGCGGTGGCACGGCGGAGATTCGGCTTGCTGCCATGCTGACCTCCGGCTCGCGGATCGCATCCGTGACGTCTTCGCCATCGAGCAGGGTGCGGGGACGCTCCGGCGCGGGTTGAAACGCGATTGCTGCTCCAGAGGCCAGCGCCGTGAGTGCCTCGCCGTCGTCGAAGGATACGGATTCACGAATCGCCTTGAGGGCGATCGCGCGATACATCGCACCGGTGTCGATGTGCGGCACCCCAAGCCGGCGTGCGAGCTCCTTGCTCGTCGAGGTTTTGCCCACACCGGACGGACCGTCGATCGCGACGATGAGTCCCGTCATCGGCTTCTGCGGGCAGAGGCCGTTCGAGCGCGCGGGCCCGCGTCCGGCTTGCCTCCTCTGCGCGCGGCCGGCTTCCCTCC